>NZ_ANNV01000040.1 GCF_000346755.1 Pseudomonas sp. CBZ-4
GTGAACAGCAGTTCACCCGGTTCACCTGTTCACTAAGCTGGGCACCTTTCTGCTGACACGATCACGCGGGTTTCCTACCCCGTACCTTCAAGAGTGCTCCAGGGTCCCCACAACCGAACCAAAGCTAAGAGCATGACCCACATCGCTTCGCTGGAGGAGCAATACTAATGGGGCTAGGGGGATACCCTAATAAAACCGTGTTACGGGTGTTACGCGTGTTACATGGTTTGATAAGTGTCTGACTTTTAAAGGGTTTTTGTGGTGTTACACAGCTGTGGCTGATTTGCCGATATGCGTGTTACATGGCAAAAAGGTGTTACATCAATGAACGCCTTGGGAGGAGCTGTTTGTGATGATTACGGCGTGTGTCATCGAACTAGGGGCTTTCACTTAGAAGGGCCGCTACCGGCCAGAAGCGGACGCTCATGACCGACCGCTTCCGGCCGATTCTGTTGAAAAAGTCGGCTTCGGTTTCCACGGCAGAAAAGTACGCGTCGGAGATTGAAATCCGTGTTTTACGCAAAAGGTGCAGGGCTCAGATTTGACGTAGCAGCGTGCCAAAAGGGCGATTTTAGCGCTCAATGCATGGGTAACCAGGCCGGGTCGACTTTTTCAACAGAATCGGCCACAAGCAGCCTCTCGGAGGTATCTACGAAGCTTGAGGCGATTCAGATTTCAAGGCTTTAAAAGAAAACTAGGGGCGCCGCTCTTGCAATAACTGACGGGCGGAATCAGCCATCACCGGAAGAGCGCCGGCCAGCATCAAGAGATCTTTGAGCACTAGGCGTCCTGCACCAGACAGAAATGGAAAGCCATGTTCATCATCACCAAGATCCGGTACCCAGGCTTCAGGTGTGGTGAGCAGGAAGGTTAAGGTCACCAGCGGTGTACCGAAGGCCAGCGCCCCACCAAGCAGACCGGCGCGTCGCGAGATCGGGTTGGAAAGCACCAGCAGACCGATCAGAATTTCTACTAAGCCCAGGCCGTTGGAAAAGATGTATGTGTTATTTGCGGCCTGCCAAACGCGCTTTTCCGCATTCAATTCACCCTCGTGAGTCAGGTGTGCCTTGTAATCCTCGGGATGTTCATAAAAAAAAGACATAAACGGGCTATTGGCGACAAATGGGGTAATGCTATCGGCTTCGTAAGGCGCGAATTTGAGCGCCCCGATCCACAAGAAAACTACGGCGATCGCCAGTCTCATGAGGTGTGTGCCAAGGGTGTCGAGTTTGCTGATGAATTGCAGCCATGTAGTGAATGAAGCGAGCATCAGACTTATCCGAATATTTGGAATGTGAAACCAGTCTGAGGCTTAGCCGCGAGACGCTTTTGTGCGTCATGCTCAAGTTATTGTTCGATCGTCTCAACAAGTGGCTGACGTCTGGATGTATCAGGTAAGCCCCGGCACGTTTAAGTGTGCGGGGCCGGTGGAGTTATGGCGAAAGAGCTATTTTTTCAAGGTGTCGTACGCCTCAAGAGCGCGCAGTGAATAAATATAAGCGGCGCCTGCGTTCAACGAGATCGCAGTGGCCAAGGTCGCAGCCACTTCCTCGCGGCTCGCACCAGCCTTAATGGCCGCATCAGTGTGAGCTGCAATACAGCCGTCGCAGCGTGTAGTGATGGCGACTGCAATGGAGATCAATTCGCGGGTCTTGGTGTCGAGCACATCGTTTTCGGCAGAGGCTTCTCCGAGGGCCATGTAGGCTTTGACCATTTTTGGATTACTTTTGCCCAGCGCGCCGAAAGCTTTCTGGATGGAGGGTAATAATTCGGACCAGTTAATGAACATTGCGGTAACTCCTGAGGGGGGTTGGGTGTAATGTTTAACCTTGTTTAGTGTATGCCCTAGTCCTATTTTGATTAGTTCGATACGCTCTGTTTTTTCTGCGATGCGCTCAAATGAATTCGATCGACAAGCTCATCAGCCTCGCCAATGTTCGTGGCAGTCTGGATTTACGTTGCCAATTTCAGGGTGACTGGTCCCTGGAGCATGAGCAGGAAGCGCTGGGCAAAGCGCCATACCACGTGGTGCTGTCGGGTGAGTGTCGGGTGGAGCTTCCAAGCGGGCAGCGTCTTTCTATGCGCGCCGGCGACGTTCTGCTCCTGCCGGGTGGTGCGCCGCATGTGCTGCATAGTCCGGGCAAAACTGTTGCGCCAACATTGGTATCGGCAAAGCGTATCGACGCTGGCATATTGCCCATACATCGCATTGGCGGCGTGAGTGCGGATCTGGACATGCTATGCGGCTGCTTTCACTTCAACCGAACTTCGTTGCTATTTGCTTCATTACCTGACTACCTGTTGATACCCAGCGGCACGCTCCCAGCGGATGGACCATTACAGTCTCTGGTCGATTTATTACGCGGGGAAGCAGACGGCGATCAGATCGGAGCAAAATTTTTGCTCGATGCTCTTTCTCAGGCGTTATTCACCCTGATCCTTCGCGCCCATCTATCTAGCCATGGCCAAGACATCGGCACGCTCGCCTTGCTCAGCGATAAACGTCTGGGCCCCGTATGGCAGGCGATGTTGGCTGATCCTGCGCACGAGTGGACCATCCAAAATCTAGCAGATATCGCGTGCATGTCCCGAGCATCTTTCATGCGGGCGTTCGTTCGTGTGGCTGGTGTGTCGCCATGGGTATTGCTTACGCAAGTCCGTATGGAATTGGCGTTCAGCCTGCTGAGTCATTCACATCTGGGATTAAAAGATATTGCCTTGCAGGTTGGTTACCAATCGCAGGCGGCGTTCAGCAAAAAATTTAAGGAGGTTTATGGGGCGCCTCCAGGGAGAATGCGCCGCAGAATTTAGAGCTGTCACTTAGGTAGGGGTGACCAGAGATGGCCGTTTTCTGCCTGTTGTGATCGGCGGAGAGCGGCCAAAAGCAGTCATTCGGGCGCGTCTAAATTCGGGCGCGTCTAGGGAGTAAGGGGCGATTCAAAGGCACCCATGCGAGGCTCACCGCTGGGTCGAAGGTGACAGCACTAGTCATCCTCGTACAGACGTAATTCAGATAGGCAAGCCTCACTTACGCTTTCTATGTACCTCAATCATTCCCTTGCTATCGTCGTAGCTACTTACCGTATTTTCACGCTTAAGACGTCCCAATAGCTCTCGATCAGCAGGCGTATCCGGCACTTTTAGTCTACCGCGGCCCACTTCAGTCAGCTCAGGGTAATCACCGTCAAGCGCTTGCAGGATGGTGAAGAGCTGGTCACGACTGATCACCTCCAGGTGTGGTTTAAGCAGTAGTAAGATGTGCTGCGCTGAAACTTTCCCTTGCGCCATTTTCTGTACAACGTCAGGCGAGAGCTTATGCTCGAATGCGATAGCGAATCGCGCTAGTTCGTTTAGCCCAAGGTTAGTGGCCACTTCCACATACTGGAGAGCTTGCTCGACAATTACATTTTTGATCGTCGAATAAATATCATCACTCCCCAGTAACATCGCCAAGTCTCGCCCTATCAAAGCCGGGGTCATGTAGCTCGAAAACTCCTGCGACTCTCGGATAAATTCTTTGCGCGTCGGCCAATCGGTGGATGCAAGGTGCTCATATGATTCTGCGTCATCCGCAATGACGTTGTATTTGAGCAACTGAGCGAAGAGCTCGCCAACTTCCACCGCAATTTTACCAGCAGCGAGATATTTGCTAAGGCTCAAGCTCGCGACCAGCTCCGCACGCAACACCGCTGACGGAAGCTGGTCCGTTGCTGCCAGGATCGACATCGCCAACGCAGTCTTCGATCCCTCGTCGGCAGTGTCGATGTCGGTGATCTCAGCCGCGGCCGTCAGCACTTTTGTTAGATGCGCATCAATCGCCCCGATAGCCACGACGTAACCCTTAACGTTGTTGAATGTTGCGGGGATACGCTTATTTTCAGCTAGCGCTGGCCACGCCCCCTCAGACACATCTGTAAGGTCTGAAACATCACACTCCATAGCAGCACGCTCGACCACATCTCCGAGACGAGACGCATCTATCGAGAGCACATCTTCGATCACGGCAAGGAAGTGCTCTTTCGCATCTATCGTCGCGGATGTGCCTTCGACAGCCTCCAAGTACTTGCTCAAATGCCTGAGCACGTAGTCATACACCGTTTGGTCCCGATCCTGAATGACGTCGAGCGCCACGGTTTTCGCACTGTCGATAGCTATCAAGAGGTTCTGGTAAGTGATCTCATACAAATTGCGTGATACGAACGACGTACGGACATGACGGCCAAGCAGCTCAAGGCGAGGAACGGTAATACCTGCATCTCCGTAGAGCACGCCGATACGTTCAGCCTGGGCCGGCGAGGTCGCATCCGAAGTTAGCGCCGAAAATTCAGCGTGGCGCTCCGACAGGTATGACGACACCGCAGAATCAATCCGCTGCTTGGGAGGCGGCAAATTTGCGAGCGCTACATTCACAAACGCTAGACGCAAAGAGTCGTCTAGATCCGCCTGAGTCACTAGGTAGGTAAGCACTCGCGTGGACGCGATCGTGAAACGTTCGATAAGCCGATGGCGCTCTTCCCCTGCGCTGAGGTAGGCCTGCAGAAAACTGACCTGGCGCTCCCCGAGACCAACTAGAGAGCGGATCATGATGTCGGCTGCTTTGACATCTGAGGCTAGAAGACGATCTAAGATTGCGATGTTGTAAAGCGCAGGCTCCTGCAGCGCGTTCTTGCCTCGTTCGCGGACGATGGCGTCCACGTCCTCTGGGGTAAGCAAGAAGTGCTGATCCATCAGATCTCGCTCGACATGATGAATAATGAAATTCGTGGCAGCGGTGCCAACGCGATCCCCGTGGAAGGTTGACGTGTAGAGCGTGAAGTTGCGGTTGATATATCCGGCACGGACGATCTGGTACGCCAGGCCCGACGTTAGGATGCTTTTCGCAATTGCCTCGAAGGACTGCATGCCCTCCTCATATTGGACGAGAAATTCTGGCCGCTTGACGAGATCACCAAGATCAGCGCTTCGCAGGAATTTGATGTCATCCATCTTCTCATCGATTTGCTCGGTGAGAGCTTCAAGATCCGCTTCGTTCCAGCTCTTGGCGTCCAGCGGATCCCTAAGCGCAGCCACAAGATTGTCGCGGGTGAACGTCAGCGTATGACCGTGGTAGTTGTCGTAATATTTAAGCGGCGAATATTCGTCTGGAGAGACGAAGCTTGTCCAAAACTGCGCTTTCTTAAAGTCGTTCGGAGACTTCGCAACACCTTCAATCGAATACGTTGCATTTTGGGTCCGAAAACCAGCAGCTTCAGCAGTTAGCTGCACGTACTCAAGCAGCCGCTCTCCCAACTGAGCACTACGAGTAACAGCTCCGTTGATCCGCGTGACCTGCTGACGGAGCAAGCGAACATCGCCCTCGATTCGCTTGATGTTCTCAGTCACCAGTTCACGGCTTAGCTTGTAGAGCACGTCCATGTTGCTATGCCCGAGCCGGATGGTCTCGAAGTCAGCTAAGTGCGTACTCTTATAGAGCATCATCGCAAACAGGTCAGTCTCATTTAGTTTGAGGTCCTCGCCGTCGCCGGCGAAGATCCGGTCGCGAAAGACGATGAACTCGTTACGGACGTTCTTGAGCAGGCGCATATCCGGCACGTACTGCGTCGCTAAATCGAGTAGCTCCGCAGCTACCTGATGCTTGATCTGGCCGAGTAGCTGTAGCGCCAAGTTACGAGCGCTTCTGTGCGTAATGAAAGGGACTACCGGGATGACCAGATCGAAGAATTTCGTGCGATTAGCGCGCATAGCTTCGATCTGTGCCGGATCTTCCGTAGCGAGCACCTCTGTATTGCGTTTACGGCCTTCTATCTCCAGACCAATACGATCGAAGATGCTGTCTTTGATGGCATAAATAAATCGAATCGGTTTCTTGATCTGAGGCGAGGCGTTGAGCAGGGTGTTGAGCGCTCGAAGCGTCTCGAAAATATGAGAGTCGTTGAACCGATCGATATCCTCGAAGAGCACAACATCGCGATCTGAGACCTCAAAGAAATAGACGATCTCATCGAGATATTGGTCAAAATACGAAACGGAGCTTTCGTTGAGCGTGACGGTTGCAGATCCCGCGGAGAGCTGCTGGATATGCAATTTTCCATAGAATGACCAGCTTACTAGGAGGGCGGTCAGCGCACTGGCACACCAAACGACAGGATGAGCCCACACCCCGATATCCGCATACGGCGCGAATACAGAGGCAATCTTTGCCGTCCACTCCGTCAGTAGGAAAACTACAACAATGACGAACCCCAACAATATCGACGTTCCTATCGCCCGCCACCATCTAAAACGCTCGATACGTCGAAAGCGAGAACCAGGGGTTCTGCTCGGATATTCTCGATAGAGCAGCTGTTTAACAATTTCCTGTTGAATGCGGTTGGTCGGCGTGGTGGCCTGAACAGGCACTGAATCATCAAGCTGAGAAACTTCGATAGGTGCAAGCGTCGAGAGCGATAACTCTACGATGCGATGATCCAGCCGCCGAGCGACTTCCTGCATGATGCTGCTCTTACCGACCCCGTAGTTGCCGGACAAAGCTATGTTACGAACTTGATCCTTCGCGAGCGCAGCTTCGATAGCGGCGACATAGCCACCATGCTCTTCTGCCAAATACTCAGGGGTAAGCGGGACCAGCTCCCACGTGTCCCTGGTAGGCTTTTGTTCAGAACGGAAGATGCCCTGAACACAACTACGCATGCTGCGCAAAAAATGACAGAGCACATGTCCTCCTGACGAAATATCCTAATTTGTGGCAGTACCACATCAAGATCGAGCAGCTAAGTACGCAGACAGTACACGTGCCTACACAACCGTCGACCTCGCTAATATACCCCACCTGTGAGGCGCGTACTTGAATCGCCCCTGATTTCGTAGACACCGCCATGCATTTGCTCGAAGGGCTGCTTTTGGCCGAACACGGTCCTAAGCCCACAGCCGCCAAAAATCAGAAGCCAGAAAAATCTGGAGGCTTGTTTCGTAATGTGAGGATCTAGCGAAGCGAAAGCTGCTTAAGCTTCCGCCACTTTATCAGTCACCTTTTTTTGAGTTGGAGGTCAATGAAGGCAAGCTCTGCCTTGATTGCATCAATCGTGAGCGTCTCGACTCGAGTGCTTTTATTTGCTTTTACATTGAGCTTCTTCATGCCAGCCATGCCGACAATTATCCCGTTCAAATGCAGCTTTCGGGCCTTTAGGTAATCAGGCATCTGAGCACTGTTCTGTGGTGGTTTATTCATGATTAAACCGATGGTTGGGCCGAAGCAGCCGACCCTTGCCGGTTGCTTCGGGGAAGGTTTGGGTTAGGCTGCCAATAGGTCAATCAGGCTGTGTTGGCGCGAGCGATCTGCGAGTTCGTGCCAGGTCCAGCTTCCAAAGCGCTCGCCTTGTTCAGGTATATCCAGCTTCATTAATGCAACCGGGTCTCGATTGATCAGGTCGCGTGCGGCCCACAACTTACCGCCTGTTTCCAGCAGCGCTTTCGCGGCCTCATTCCACTTTTCTTCTAATACTGTGTTTGCCAGATGTGCTGCTTCTTTTTCAATCTTGGCATGTTCTTTTTGTGCCTCCATGATGTGCTGATCAATCGTCACCATCTCCTGCTCCAGGGCGGTGATGAGCAGTTGTTGGCGGCGGTGATGCTCAACCGCAGTCGTGAGGTTCTTTGCAGCCTTTTGGGCTTCCGCATTAGCGGCTTTCTCACCTTCCACATCGCCCCAGGCCACGGCCTGCGCATAAGCGGTGGCAGCGTCCGTTTCAGCTTGTCTAGCCTTTGCCATGTCTTCCTGGTCGCACTGGCGGACCTGCTGCAACCGTGTCTCAATGCTGGTGCGCTTTTCGTTGAGTTCCATCTCGTCGGCTTTCCAGTTCGCCATCGCGCTAAGGTAGCCCGCAGCTAAGCTCTCACGGTTCGCCAGGGCCTCCAGACGATCAATCTTTTGATTTAGAGTGTGGATCTCGAGATTTCGCGAGTCGATGCGTCTTTTGTGATCGTTGATTTCATCCTGCACGGCTCGTTGACGGCCCTGTTGAATAACCTCTGGAGTTTCCAGTGCCGCTTCAAAGGGCGCCAGGTCGCGCTGAATGCTCTCCACTTCGAGGGTCAGTTGGTCGCGGCGGTCTTTCAGTTCTTGGATAGTGTTCATCTGTATTGTCTCTGGGTACTGCGGTTGATAGGGATGGTTGTCGAACGGCTGGCGAGGCCGGAAATGAGCCGGCGCTTCCTCGATCAGCAGGCTCGCCGTCAGGCGGCCTTGGCCTCGCCTTCGTCCGTTCCTGGAACGGTCTTCACCACATAGCAGCGCTGGGGCCCTAACCCGGGCAGACGGATCAAGCTGTACGCCTTGCCGTCACTTCCCGGCTCAAGTACGCCGCGTTGCAGCAACTCCTTGTTCACCGCACTGATGTTCATGCCCTTGAAGATTTCGGCCCTCCAGGCTTCCGGCAGCACGTAGTAGGTGTTGGTGGTGTGCAGGGCGTCGCCCATGCCGTGTTCCATCGTTTTGCGAAAGCCCAACCGATCAATCGTGCGTGGGCCGTGTTCATCGATCTTGGCGGCGGCAGATTCCCAGCGGGTAAAGCGGCTTTCTCCAAAGCGCTCGATGACCTGCCTCAGCCGCGCCAAAATCGCATCCCCCTCGAAGTTACCGGCGCCGCCGCGCTCAGCCAGCCAAGCGTGCAAACACACCCGTGCGGCGCTCGTGGCCGTACCATCGGGCCAACCGGTGACGCCGAAGGCGGTGGCCAGCTCTCCGGCCGCTGCTGCGAGGCCGAAGCGAAGGGCGGCGCGCTGGGCCTGCCCGCTGGCCGAGGCGGGCAGGTTTTGGGTGATGAACTGCTCCACCGTGCGACGAATGATCACCGTCCATCTGAGCATTTCGCCAGGCGTGCACAGTGCGTGCAGGAAGGCGGTGAGGGGGGTGCCATAGTATTTGGCTACACGCGCCTTGAGCGCATCGGAGAGGGCAGCAGCGTCCTCAAAACCGTTCAGCACATCGAACATGCCGAGCCCCTTGCTCGCGTCCGCAGGCACGGCGAGCATGCGTACCTCCATACCGGCTTTCAGCTCCTTGTTTGCATCCGCCATGTGCTGCGCCAACGTCTTCTCGCCGGTCGAGAGAAACAGCAAACGCCACTCCTGCACCTGTCGGCCCGCTTGTCCTCGATCATTCGCCCGTGCCTTGCCGGTGCCATTGCCGAGCATGTAGACCGTCTCGCCGATAATGCGCGGGTCGCACATGCCGATTTCATCCAGCACCAGGAGGCCGTCTGAGTGCGCAGCGGCGATGGACTCCAAGGCGTTATCTGTCGAGCGCCACGAACGCACCAGACGAGGTCCGCCATAAACCGAGGCAGCGACCTGCAAGTGGGTAGTCTTGCCCCCGGAACTGTCGCCGTAGAGATGGAAGCCGCCCGACTCATGCCCGAGCAGGTTGAGCAGAGGTCCTGCAAAGGCCACAGAGACGACAAACGCCAAGCGATGGTTACCAACGCACAGCGCGCCGATTTGCTGCTGCCACTGCTCCAGAGAGCCCGCCTCGCTGATCGGTGGCAACTGCGCACCTGCCTCATAAAAATGCAGGTGTTCGGCGTGCGAGCCAATCTGTTGTTCGGGCAATAGAAACGCCTTGTCGTGCCAGCCCAAGCGCGTCACCAAGCGTGCTCGCTGGGCGCTGTCGAAGCCGCCGAGATAACTCTGCAGATCATTGCGTGCGTTGCGCCCAGATCGACTTCCGGCAAGGCGCAGGCCCATGTCTACCAAGGGGCCGAGTACGTCTTTGCCGAAGTCGCCGGTCATGGTTCGGGCTGGAATGTTCCAACGTTTTTTAGCGCCGTCCGGGTCATCGAACTCAACCAACAAGCCCCAGTTGTGGCCCTTGTCGTCGCGAGTGCGAGCGATGATTTCGAGAGGCGAACATACGGGGCGTGCCTCGCCATCATCGCCTGAATAAAACACCCCTTCAGGCGTCAGGCGAAAGCCGCCGGGCAACAGGTCATTTTTCGATTTCGCAGGGCGTTTGGCGGGCGCTTTGGCCTTCGATTGTTGAGGTTCAGTGGTCTCAGCAACACTGCCGAAAAGCTCTCCGTTGCGCACCAGCTCGGCGACGTGGTCAGCGGTCCAGCCTTTGGCTAACGCATCCGCTGCATCGTCGCCGTCTGCCCATTTCCCACCCTTGATGAGCGTGGGCTTTCCGCCTTTGCTGCTGGGCTTGAACTTGAATACGTCGAGCGAGATTCGTTGTACCGAAGCGGTGCCCAGCTCAATCAGCTTAAGCTCGACGGCGTCCATGCAGGTCTTGCCGCTGGCATCGTTATCCGGCCACAGCACTACCGTGCGCCCTTTGAGTGGCGTGAGGTCGGCCTTGTGCCAAGAGTTGGAGCCGTTCGGCCAGCAGGTGGCGACGTAGTCGGGCATTAGCTCAGCGGCGGCGTCAGCAGCCTTCTCGCCTTCACACAACACCACGGGCGCATCGGGGCGCTGTGCTAGCTCATCCAGGCGCAGCAGGGGCCGAGGTTCCGGCAAGCCTTGCCAGCGCCATTGGGTGGCTTGCCCTTCGGAACGCTTGCACCAGGTCAACGGCGCGAAAACCTTTCGCGGTTTGCCGTCTTCATCTGGACCTAGGTCGAAACGATACAACGCCATGATCGGCCGGCCCTGAGCATCACGATAGATCCATACCTTGGACGGAACACCCTGTTGCCGGTGTTTGGCAGGGCACTTGTTCATGGCCTCGGCCGGGATCGGTTGAATCGCAATCCACTCCGGCGTTACGCTCTTGGCTGGCGTGCTTTTGGTGGTTGCAGATCCTGCGGAAACGCTGAGCAGATCCGCCAGTTTTTTACAGGCCTCAACGTCCGTGCCGCCGTCGATGTAACGCACCAGGTCGATCAGGTCGCCGCCCTTATCGCCGGTGGCAAAATCCGCCCAGGTGCCTTTGCTCAAACTGACCTTGAGTGAGCCTGCGCGTTTATCGGTGCGTGTGGGGTTTGGTGCGGTGTATTCCTTGCCGCCATCGACGCGTTTGCCGTTCGGCAGCCAGTGCGCAAGTACGCGGTCGATGTTCTTCAGAGCAGCGCTTTTTACGTCGGCAAAGCTGGGGCGTTTTGAGGTGTTGCTGGTGCGCTGAGTCATGGCGCTGTCCTCGTTGCATACAGCGCATCGTTGACGTCATCAATCAGCGCTTTTGCCATTTCGCCCAGGTAGAGAGCGGGCCAACTGAACCGCTCGCCCTCGTTACTCATGGCTGCATCGAGGGTCAGTTGATTGGCGTAGTACTGAAATAGCGATATGGCCTCAAGTGCGTCCTCGATCGGCACGCCTGCATTGACCCTAAACAGCTTTTGAGTACCGCTGGCAACGCATGAGAATTCGGCACGCCCGAGAGTGTTGGCAGTGTTCACAGGGCACCCCCTTTCTGGCTCACTGGCACAGAGGAGGCATCACCGTACATGGTGAGTGTTTTGATCAAGCCCAAGGTCCCGCGCACGTCCCAAATGACGGATGACGGCACGCGGTTGGAAAGCAGGGGTTTATCGCCGTCTAAGTGATCTTCCAATAGCATGAGAACTGAATCGGCACGGTCGAGCGCACAGGTGATGGCGTCGATAGGCAGACCGGCTTCGGCGTCTTGGCTGACGCAGAGTAGATCCTCGGGTAGTGCAAAGCCTGGGAGTATGCTCATTGGGCACCCCCTGCGGCTTCCAAGGCTCGCGCTTTGGACATATGGGCGTTGTAACGGGAGAGACGTGTAGCGAGGCTGGAGTTGGCGTGTAAAGCGGCGAGAGCCATTGCTCGATGAGCAGCAGCGCGAATTTTGGACGGATTGGTGGCGTGCATTGGGCGAAACTCCTTTGTCTGGGGAGCTGCCACGGTTCGCCGTCAAACGAATTAGGGTGGCAGCTGTACGCAGGTTGACGGACCGGGGACAAAGGAACCCGGCATACCCGAAGGTATCCCGCGCACAGCCGCCATAAACAGGACGTGCGGGCACAAAAAAAGCGCCTGCAATCGTGATGGGGGCGCCTGTGCGCCAATGTCTGAACGGGCCGTCAAACCCGGTCGCTGATTTTGCAGCGACGGCCAGAGAGTAACGTCCGTTTTTTGAAAGTGCAACTGTGCAGATGGCTTGCGGATTTTTTCGATGCGGCATAAATTGATCAGGCATGTAGATTTACCTCAACGCCTCCGGTTGCCGCCGGGGGCGTTTTCGTTAGTGCTGGGAGGCGTTACGACTCAAGTTCATCCAGAACAGGTGATTGCCATGCCGGGAGTTTGTAAGCATCAGCTCCAGCGCAGTCACGTTGGCCTGGACACTCGGAATGAGCTGCTCGGTATCCTCAACTAGCACCCCTTCTGGCGGCTCGATTGAAAGCATCACCCACTCGCGAGACGGCCAGACGAGAAGCATTACGTGTGCCCCTTTCGATATGGCTTCATCGCGCAATGTGCGGAGGCGGTCTTGGCCTTTGGGAGTAACGTTGGGTAGGAGGCCGATGCCGAGTAAGTCGCCGGTGTCTAAATTAGTTTGTGGCAGAAAAATAGGAGTCATGCCGCCACCCTGTCGCGAGCAGCGATGCGTGCGTGAGCCCAATCCAAAACTTCAGAAAGGACCCATGCGACGGGGGCCCCACGAGCGGTGCTGTCGGTGAGTTTTACTGCTTGTGGAAAGCCGCTTTCAGGCTGGCTCATGAGCTTGTAAATGGTGGGGCGGGCGAGGCCTACAATGGCCATTACTTCAGTAATTCTGATTAACCTTGTTGCGGGTGCCAGATCTTTGATGTGTACGGGTTTGGAGGGGAGAGAGCTCGTCATAGTCGTGCCTGTAAAGTGAAAGACAGGCACAGACTAAGAGGCAAAAAAAAAGCAAACATGGTTTGCTTTTCTTCCACTGCATAAAAATTATCTTGGTAGAAAACCGCCTTTCTTTAGGTATTTCCTTACGGTTGGTATAGAGCCCTTGCCCTGTTTAACGAGTATTTTGACGAGGTCGGCCGCTGATATTTTGGGGTCAATAGCGATTTGCTTTATTGCCGATTTGCTTATCTCTTCAAAAAGCTTTTTGGTGTTCTCTTGCTTCGCTGTCCCCGGCTTGCTGTTGGCTTTCCCGGCTGCTTTGGCCCTTTCCGACGCTTTTGCTGCAAATGCCTGATCCAGTGCAGTTCGCAGAAACCGAGATGCGCTCAAGTCGTTCCGGAGGTTGTCCATGTGGTCAGCTTCTTGGTATAGCGAAGCTAACATCAATGCTTTTGAGGTCTCGCCATACCGAATGGCGAACTCCTCCCGGGCCTCTATTTCAAGTTCGCTGCTACGCTCCCTTTCCCTTTTGAGGAGAGAAGCATACTGGGTGGCGTCAGTCAGCCTGATCTGTTCGACTAGATCATAGTCAAGGTCGTAAAGACGCAGCTCTAGGTTGAAAAGCCAGTTGCCAAGTGCCGTTACTGCCTCGACTGCCTGAATGAGCGCGTAGGTTGCTACAAGCTGGGTGTCGCTGGCTGGGTGACTGATCCCTAAGACGCCTCGAATGACTCTAGGTAGTGAGGTCGCTTCGGAAAAACAAACGTGCTGTTCAATCACGCTTCGAAGATGAAACATCTTCGTCGTAGTTGATTCTGCGCAGTCAGCGTAGCGGCCGTCCTCTAGCCAGTAGGACATCGCGTTGTCGATGCAGTGAAACGCATCGCTAAATGTTTCGGAGAATTGGTGATACAACGACAACGTGCGAACAGCGATTTCAACATCGTCGAGATCCCAAAGTAGACAGTCGACATCCACGCCGGCGATCTCTAGTTCTATGCCGTAATCAATGTCCACTGAGTTCTCCCCGACGCCCCAAGGCCAGTGGGCTAACGCTGCGGTTTTCGGAGGGAAACGCGGATGCCAGCAGGGTTGCGGGTGTGGCCTTTCTGTAACACGACTGTTCGGTGTAACACGTGGTGTTCAGAGATTGCGCATTGCGTGTAACGCTAAATATGTTCAATGAAAACAATGAGTTATTGGTGGGCGTAACACGCGTAACACCCGTAACACGATTTTTGAGGGGTTGTAGGGTTAACAACTTCATACAACCTTCCCAAATTGACCTTGCACCACATTTCCTGCCTCCAGGGAATCGAGATGGTCGGCGTACCATTGCATCATCTGTGTGCGCTGCTCAAGGTACTGAGCCTTGTTGTAAATCCCTCGAACACCTTGTGCCTTGTGGCTGAGTTGGGCCTCGATATGGTCAGCAGGATAGCCATGCTCGTTGAGGATTGTGCTGGCGATGTGGCGGAAGCCATGACCTGTCTGGCGGCCTTCGTAACCAAGGCGCCGGAGTGCCATAAGGAAAACGGTATCACTTCGGGGTTTGGTGCGGTCGCTTCGACCTGGAAACAGGAGTGGGTAAGCGCCGGTTAGTTGCCGAAGCTCTATCAGTGCTTCCACTGCTTGAGTGCAGAGTGGCACCAGGTGCTCACGACCTTTCTTGCGACCCTTGCGCTCGACTGGAACGGTCCACAGTCTTTTGTCGAAATCGAACTCTACCCATTGTGCCTCTCGGAGTTCGCTGGGGCGTACAGCCATCAGGGTCAACAGCCTCAGGCCGAGCTGAACATCTTTTGCGTGGGGGTAGGAGCGTATCGCTCGAAGTAACCCCGGAAGCTCATCGGGGGAGACGTGGGCGTAGTTCTCTGCTTTTCCCGAGGACAGAAATTTATGCACACCCTCCAACGGGTTGTTGACGGCTCTGCCTGTTACGCGAGCCAGGTCATAGATATCTTTACAGTAGGCCCTCACACGGCTCATCTGCTCCAGAATCCCCTGACGCTCAAGCCCTCTCAATAGCTCCATCCACTCCATCGACATGATAGAGGTGTAGGGGCGTTTACCGAGCGAGGGGAATACATGGCGTTCGAGTGCGCCAAGTATCCTTTTGGCCGTACCAGCATCCCAGCCGCTCAAGCGAGACGTGTGCCACTCCCTTGCTAATGCTTCAAAGGTATCGTTGGCTGCATCGATCTCGGCGGCTTGGCGAGCTTTCTTGGATGTGATCGGGTTCTTACCTTCCGATGCGTCGGCGCGTAGATCAGCCGCTTTCTGCCGAGCGAAAGCACCGCCCACTTCCGGATAGCCGCCAAGGCCAAGCCACGACCATTTGCCGTCTGGCTTCTTGTAGCGTAACTCCCAAGACTTTTGGCCGTTCGGCTTGACCCTGAAATATAGCCCTGGGCTGTCTAGCTCGCGGTATGCCCCTGCCTCAGGCTCCAGGCTGGAAAGAGTAGTGTCAGCGAGAGGGCGCCGCTTAATATCTGTGCGTTTCATCCTTGTATGCCTTCAGTTCAATTATTTATGAAGCATACACGTGGGCATACACGGTGGGGAAGGATAGGGGTAGATAGAGATGAACAGCCAGAAACAAGAAAGCCCGCACTAGGCGGGCTTCTTGAGGTGATTCATAGACTGCTGTAGACATCTATGGATCGGTACTTGGTGGCTACACAGGGACTTGAACCCCGGACCCCAGCATTATGAATGCTATGCTCTAACCAACTGAGCTATGTAGCCAAGTGGCGCGCATTATTCGCGGAGAACGGGAATGCGTCAAGCGTTTATTTTGAATTTTTATCTACGCTTTCAACTGTTTAAGCGAAAAAGGCCGAAACGGCGACGAGTGGCGCAGTGGGCGCTGATGTTTCTGCGCTGAAGAATTCAGGTGGAGGGTGCGGTTTTACGGTGAGGGCCGATCCGTCGGGGGGGGCGCGGTGATGGCCCGGTAGTGCCATTGGAGTGTGACCCGGTTGGGCAGATATCCCTGTCGCCCAACGCGTAGCCTTACTTAGGGGTACCGCGAGTTGTGGGTGACGCGCTTGAGTTGTTCACGTGCGCGCGACAGGCGTGAGCGAACGGTGCCGATCGGAATGTCCAGCACGTCGGCGGTGTCCTGGTAGCTGCCGTCGGTTTCCAGCGAGGCGTACAACGTTTTGCGCATTTCTATGGGCAAGTGATTGATAGCGCTCAGGGTCGTTTCCAGGCGGCGGTTGATTTCAAACTCCCAGTCCAGGCTGTTGTTTTCTTCCTGGCCATGCCACAGGGACTCGTCGAATTCGCAATGGGCGGGCTTGGCATACAGGCGCCGGAAGTGATTTCGGATCAGGTTCTGCGCGATGCCGCACATCCAGGTGCTGAGCGTCGCGCTGCCATTGAAGCGCTCGCGATTGCGCCAGGCTTCCAGGTAAGTCAATTGCAGAAGATCATCCGCATCTTCTGGGTTGAGCACCCGTTTGTGAATGAAGCGCCGGAGTTTTTTCTGTTGATCGTCTGTCAGGTGGAGCATGAATTGAGGCGAACGGCCACCGAGGTGAACTAAGGCTTCAATTGGGATATTCATGATTTTTTCCTCAATGTAGACGCAGTCGAAACGTATCGACGCGAGCCTGATTGCACTGCTTGTGCCAAAGGGAAAAAATCAGTTAACCGATTGATTTGTATAAATAAATATCTTGAATTGAAGCGTTTTTATGCAGTCTCTGGCACGTGAGGAGGCGGGGCGTTTGCAAGTATTTTCAAACTTGCAGTGGCGTTGAATCTCGATGGAACCAGATGGCCAGGCTTTGCCACACAGGGAAACACTCTTCCTGTTTTGGTCTGCCCATGAAAGTCGAACCTCATAGCGATGTGCAAACAGTCCAGCACCCGGACCAACGCGTTGTCAGCAATGCCTCCGTGCCCACGCCGATGAGGGGAGTGGATGAGCTGGCCCATCTGTTCAATCAGGAAGTACAACTCAATAAGCTCCCTCTGGACCAGCGGCACATGGGAGTGCGCGTCCCTCCGGCTGAACAGATGGTGCAGCTGTACGACCAGTTGGGTCATCCGGCGCAGGCGAGCATGGCCTCCGTTTCGCGTCGACTCAGGATGCAGTTGCTGCAAAGCGCGGGTGTCGGCAAGTTGCTCGAAAACGCAGGCGGGGATCCGGCTCGTGCGTTCGTGGTGCTCAAGCATATGGCGGCTCAGGCGGACACTGAAGTGCGTAAGTATGAGGCCGCCCTGGCACGCGCAGCGCTTGCCAAGCTGGCAGCCCGCTTCAGAGGCGAGATTCAGGCTGGCCTGAACATTGCGCTCTCATTGCAGGAGGCCTGTGCCGATCCGCAGGAGTGCCAAGCGCTACGAACGCTCTACTACGCCAGTGTGGTCACGCGCCAATCCCTGTCGACGATGATGCAGGCCCTGCTGGGTGTGTATGGCGGCGAGCGCTTCCATCAAGGGCTCAATGTGATGCGTAAAGCCTTGGCGGACGATATCGCCGCCAAGGTGTCATCGATGCCCACGCCATTGTTGCGCTCCCTGCTGCTGGGCCTGCAAAGCTGTGGGCAGTTGGGTGCCGTGTTGGCCGGTTGCCTGGCGTTGAACCTGCGACTGGGTATCGATCAGGACGCCGTTCCCCTGCTGCAGCGCCTGCTTGGCTATGCCAGCAGCGGTATCTTCGCCGAGGAAATCCTGCGGTTGGGGGAAGAGATGGGGGGTGATTCGCCCTCGAGGAAACTGCCAGCCCTCAACGCGCTTTACCCCCTGGTCCGGCAGATGCCCTTGGCCTTGTGGCCTGACAGTAGAGTCCGCGAGGAAGCCTTGTTCAGGTTTATCGCGGTGATGGACGAGCTGAACCGGCTCGACGGTGGAACCCAGCGTTTTCCTGCGATGGCGGGGATCTGAGGTGACCCTGCTGTCAACCATCAACGGCATGTTGCTCAAAGTCGCACAGCGCGCCGAAGTGCTGGGCGCCGTAGTCGTCATGGCCATTGTCTTTATCTTTATCGTGCCACTGCCGACCTGGCTCGTAGATATTCTGATTGCGCTCAATATCTGCATATCTTGCCTGCTGATCGTGCTGGCGCTTTATCTGCCTGGCCCTCTGGCATTCTCGTCGTTCCCGTCGATTCTGTTGTTGACCACCATGTTTCGGCTGGCCCTGTCGATCGCGACCACACGCCTGATCCTGTTGGAGCAGGACGCCGGTGATATCGTCGAGGCGTTCGGTAATTTCGTGGTGGGGGGGAACCTGGCGGTAGGGATGGTGATCTTCCTGATCCTGACCCTGGTCAACTTCCTGGTGATCACCAAGGGTTCGGAGCGGGTCGCCGAGGTTGCGGCACGGTTCAGCCTGGATGCCATGCCGGGAAAGCAAATGTCGATCGACAGCGATTTGCGTGCCGGGCTGATTGACGGCATTCAAGCGCGTGACAAGCGTGATCAGCTGTCGCGTGAAAGCCAACTGTTCGGGGCCATGGATGGCGCGATGAAATTCGTCAAGGGCGATGCCATCGCCGGTTTGATCATCGTCGTGGTCAACCTGTTGGGAGGCTTTTCCACGGGCATGTTCCAGCACGGTTTGAGCGCAGCCGATTCGATGGCATTGTATTCGGTACTGACCATCGGTGATGGTCTGATTGCACAGATTCCAGCGCTGCTGATCTCCCTGACGGCTGGCATGATCATTACCCGCGTGGCACCGGAAGGGCGCAAGGGCGTCATTAACATGGGCGCCGAAATTGCCCGGCAAATGACCAGCGAGCCGAAAAGCTGGGTGATTGCGTCGGTGGGAATGCTGGCGTTTGCCGTGGTCCCTGGCATGCCGACCCTGGTGTTTATCCTGATTGCGCTGATAACCGGCAGCCTGGGTTACTTCCTGGTGCGTCAGCGTGCTCGACAGGAAAAGCCCCCCAATGAAGCCGCCACCGTCGTGCGCCCCGAAGAGAACGGTAAAGAGGACTTGCGCGGATTCGATCCGTCGCGCCCCTACCTGCTGCAGTTTTCCCCCGTTCTGCGCGGAACGCCCGAAGTGACGGATCTGATTCATGGGATTCGCCAGGCCCGAAACTCGCTGGTCGCCAACATTGGCCTGACACTGCCGCCGTTCGAAGTCGAACTCGATGACGCCCTGGCCGACGATGAAATGCGCTTTTGCGTGCATGAAGTGCCCATGGTCAAGGCGTCGGTGGTGGGGCGTGTGGCCGTTGCGCGAAAGGCGCTGACGGTTGAGCCCGAGCACGCCATGCCGGGGGTGGTCGAGCGGGATGAACAGGATTGGCTCTGGCTGCCCCCTGATGATCCGCTGCTTGATGATCCGCAACTGGAGCGCTTCACTGCCACGAGCCTGATCATCGAGCGCATGAGGCAGGCAATGATGCTCAGCGGGCCACAGTTCCTGGGGATTCAGGAGAGCAAGTCGATCCTGAGTTGGCTGGAGCAAAACCAGCCTGAGCTGGTGCAGGAGCTGCAGCGAATCATGCCGCTGTCGCGTTTTTCGGCGGTGTTGCAACGCCTGGCCAGTGAAGGTGTACCCCTGCGGGCGGTGCGGCTGATCGTCGAGTCGCTGATCGAATACGGGCAGCATGAGCGTGAGCCGGAAGCCCTGGCCGACTATGCGCGCATTGCCCTCAAGGCACAGATCTACCACCAGTACAGCGAGGCCGACGGCCTGCACGCGTGGCTGTTGTCGCCACAGAGCGAAAACATCCTGCGTGAAGCCCTGCGCCAGACCCAGACCGGGGTGTTTTTCGCGCTGGGCGAGGAACACAGCGCGGGGCTTATCAGCCTGCTCAATCAGGCCTTCGTCTTAAGGGCCAAGACCAAGAGCGTGATGTTGGTGGCGCAAGACTTGCGCAGCCCCTTGCGCACCTTGTTGCTGGAAGAGTTCAACCATGTACCGGTGCTGTCTTTCGCTGAGTTGGGGAGCAGCTCCAAGGTCAAGGTATTGGGGCGCATTGACCTTGGTCAGGAAGCGTTGATGCGGGGTGCAGTGGCATGAACCCGCGGCCATGGTCGGTTCGAAGGAGGGCTTGATGATGTTTGAGTTGCGGGTGCTTGATGGGCTGCGGCAGGGCGCTGCGTTACCGTTGTTCGGCGAACAGTGGAGCATCGGCGCCCAGGCAGACGCTGACTTGGTGCTGAGTGATCCGGGGGTATCCGAGCACCATGCTCAGCTGCGCTTTTTCGACGCCAACTGGTCGGTGCAGGCCCAGGCGCAGTTGGTGTACGCAGCGGATGGCCAGGCCATGGCGCAGATCCCGCACCTGGCGTTGAACGTTCCCTTTCTGGTGGGCGGCGTACGTCTGTGTGTGACCTTGGCGGAGCAGCCGTGGCCCCCGTCACCGGCTCCGGTATCCGTAGTCTCGTCATCGCCGGATGAACCTGCGCAGGCACTGAAGTTGTCGTCCATCTCGCCCGTGCAGCAAAAGCGCTTGATCAGCCTGGTGCTGGTGATGGCGGTGATCATCGCGGTGGTGGGCATGGTCTCCACAGGGGAGCATGAGGCGCAGGCTTCACTGATGCCAGCGGTGGTGAACAAACACGAATTGGCTTCACCGTCTGACGTGCGCCAGCAGTTGCTGAAGATGCTCGGCGAGCGGGAGTTGAGCCAGCGGATCAGCTTGCAAGTGATCAATGGCCAAGTTGTGCTCAGTGGGGGCGTGTCCCAGGACGATGTTGAGTTGGTGGCGCGGATGCTCAGCCGTTTTGGCGAGCAATTTGACAGCGCGGTACCGGTGATCAGCCGTGTGCGTGTGCGCGATGATGCATTGCCGTTCAGGATTGTGCAGATCGTCGGCGGGCCGAACGGTCACGTGGTTCTGGAGGAGGGCAGCCGACTCTTTGTTGGCGATCAGGTGGAAGGGCTGCGCCTGGTACTGATCGACAACAGCAAGGTGGTGTTTGATGGCACGCAGCGTTACGAGGTGCACTGGTGAGTACGCCATTGAACGTGCGCCTCGACGCCTGGCAGCAGCGTCAGGCCCACGCGCTGAGCAGCTTTGCGCCAGTGGCGATGCGCGGTCGAATCCAGCGCGTCAATGGCATGCTGCTGCAGTGCCGGCTGCCGCAGGCGCGTATCGGCGACTTGTGCCGGGTCGAAAAAACGCCGGGTGACTGCATGCTCGCCGAAATCATCGGCTTTGATCAGCAGGATGCGGTGCTCAGTGCCCTGGGGAATCTGGAAGGTGTGCGCGTGGGGGCCAGTGTCGAGCGCCTGGGCGTATCGCATCGGGTGCAGGTCAGCGCAGCGCTGTTGGGCCAGGTGCTGGATGGTTTCGGGCGGCCGATCACGGGGCAGGGGGCCAGTGCGTTTGTCGACGCTGAGCTGCCGGATACCAGTGCGGTGTTGTGCGAAGCGCCGTTGCCCACCGAGCGGCCGCGGATCAACCGTGCGCTGGCTACCGGCGTACGCTCCATCGATGGACTGATGACGCTTGGTGAAGGCCAGCGCGTCGGTCTGTTCGCCGGGGCCGGCTGTGGCAAGACGACCTTGTTGGCCGAGATCGCCCGTAACGTCGAGTGTGATGTCATCGTGTTCGGCCTGATCGGCGAGCGGGGTCGTGAATTGCGCGAGTTCCTCGACCATGAGCTGGATGACCAGCTGCGCGCCAAAGCGGTACTGGTGTGTGCCACCTCTGATCGCTCCAGCATGGAGCGCGCCCGCGCCGCGTTCACCGCCACGGCATTGGCCGAGGGTTTTCGGCGCAAGGGGCAACGGGTGTTGCTGCTGATCGATTCCCTGACCCGTTTCGCCAGGGCCCAACGCGAAATCGGCCTGGCTGCCGGCGAACCCCTGGGGCGCGGTGGCCTGCCACCTTCGGTGTACAGCTTGCTGCCACGATTGGTGGAGCGCGCCGGGTTGACCCGCGATGGGGTGATCACGGCCATCTACACCGTGCTGATCGAGCAGGACTCGATGACTGACCCGGTGGCCGATGAAGTCCGTTCGCTGCTCGATGGCCATATCGTGCTGTCACGTAAATTGGCCGAGCGTGGACACTATCCGGCGGTGGATGTGCTCGCCAGCCTTTCACGAATATTGACCAACGTCGCAGAGCCTGAAGATATCCGCGCGGGTACGGCGTTGCGACGTTTGCTGTCGGCCTACCAGCAGATCGAGCTGATGCTCAAGCTGGGGGAGTACCAGCCTGGCAGCGATGCCCTGACTGACCTGGCAGTGAACAGTCGCCAGGCGGTGGATGGTTTCCTTCGCCAGGATTTGCGTGAGCCCACGCCGATGGCGGCCACGCTGGAGCAACTCAAGGAGCTGACGGCCTATGTCCCATTCTGATGTGCTGCTCGGTGAAGTGGAGACGCTACGGCGTCTGCGCAGGCACAGGGCCGATCGGGCCGAGCGTGCCCTGCGTGAGGCGAAACGAGAGCAGCAGGCCCTGCTTGTTCACATCCGGCAGGCCCAGGATGCACTTGAACACACGCGGCAGGAGGAGGCTCGGCAAAGCGCTCAGTTGCTCAGCCAGCACCAGGGCCAGACGCTGACCTTGAAGGGCCTCAAATCCTGGAGCGCACAGGAACGCTCTTTATCCGCCAGTACCCAGCGTGAAGAAGGGCAACTCGAGGCGTTGCGCAACCAACGGACAGAAAAGGAAAACCGGGTTGGCAGTGCCCAGAAACAGGCCACCGAATGCCTGCGGCAGGTGGAAAAGCTTCAGGAGCTCTCTCTTTTGCTGGCACAGGAGCCGACATGACCCAGGTAGCAAATAAACCCACTGAGCGTCCACGCCTGCGTGAACCACGGGATGAGCGTGAACCGGGAGCGGCGGGCGTCGTGCCCTGGGAGCAAGGGCGACTGTTCGCACGGTTGTTTGCTGATGAGCGGGAGGGCGGCGGAGCGGGAGCCTCCTTGTCGGCGAAAAAATCAGCAGCGGGTGTCGCCCAGATCGAAGCGCTCGCCGAACAGCTGGGGCCGCGTGTGTTGGCCGGTTCGCAGTGGCCGTTGCAGGCGGTGCTGTACTTGCCGCGCCTGGGACGGATCAACGCCAGCGTGCGCCGCGAACAGGGCGCCTGGGGCATTGAGCTGGAGGCGGAACACGACGCCACTGCGCGCTGGCTCAGCGGCGTACGGCAACAATGTGAGGACCGATTTGCGCAAGCGCTGGGGCTGCCGGTCAACCTGATTCTGCCAAGCGTCGGTAAACCATGATCGTACCGTTACTGACATTGCCTTCGATCAAGGGCGACGTGGTAGCCGCACGCCACCGACTGGGCCGTGGCCTGCGTCTGCCGTTCCAGGTCGCGGGGCAGGCCGGTGAGTTGCGGCTCGAGCCTGGACGTCCGCCATCTGGCGGCGAATCGCTGTGCTTCGACACGCAATGCGGTGTGCTGGCACTCGCTAAGGCAGGGCCGTTGCTCAGCCTGCTGGGTGAGTGTCCGGTGACCTTCGCTGGGGCTGGCGACGATCCGGACTCCTGGTTCTGGGCGTTGTTCCAGTATCACCTGAGCCCCGACGTGCGAGCGCTGCTGGGTTACGTGCGATTGCTCCACACCCAGCGCCCAACGGGCTTTGGCTGCCGTCTCACCGTGACGCTGGGTGAATCCTGGGTTGAGGGTTATGTGTGGCTGAGCCCCGAAAGCTTTTTGGCCTTGCACGAGGCGGGGGCCTGGCGGGCCACGGCTGCGCCGCTGCCGTTGTCGTTTCAACTGGCAATTGCCGTGACCCTTGGGCGGTTGCGGGTCCCGATCCTACAGGCCAGCGGCCTGCGAGCCGGCGATGTGCTGGTGCTTGAACAGAGTTTTTTCCAGGCCCGCGGCAGCGGTTATGTGCCGGTCGGCAGAGCGCGCCTGCATGGCAGCATTGACGATGACGCCGGGCGCTTGCATTTCACGCTTACTTCTATCGAGGACACATCCGTGGACGAAGATTTTGCTGTACCTCATTACGCGGGCCCGGAAGACGATGAACCCGTCATGGATGTATTCGGCCCTGAGCCGTTTGATGAATTGAGCATGACACTGAGCGTGCGCTGCGGAACACTGAACCTGACCCTCGGGGAGTTGCGTAACCTCGCACCCGGTTCGGTGCTGGGCATTGCCGGTTTCGCGCCGACGATGGCGGGCCTGTATTACGGCGATCGGCCCATTGGCCAGGGGCAGTTGGTGGAGGTCGACGGGCGCCTGGGGTTGCAGCTGTCCCGGGTGGTGTTCGGTCGATGATACTTCAAGGGCTGGACCCGATAGTCCTGGCGATATTTCTGGGGGCGCTGTCGTTGATGCCCATGCTGTTGGTGGTCTGCACAGCCTTCTTGAAAATCGTGATTGTGCTGATGATTACCCGCAATGCCATCGGCGTACAACAGGTCCCGCCGAGCATGGCCATCAACGGAATCGCCCTGGCGGCCACCCTGTTTATCATGGCGCCGGTGGGGTATGAGATCGCCGAGAGCGTCAAGGCTTCGCCCCTGGACATGAGCAACGTGCAAACGTTTCTGGACACCGGCAATGAGGCCATCAAGCCCTTGCGTGCCTTCATGCTGCGTAATGTGGACCCCGATGTGCTGACCCATCTACTGGAAAACACCGCACGTCTGTGGCCGGCGAAAATGGCGCAGGAGGTACAGCGTGAGGACCTTATCCTGCTGATTCCGGCTTTTGTGCTATCGCAATTGCAGGCGGGGTTCGAGATCGGGTTCCTGATCTACATCCCCTTCATCGTGATCGACCTTATTGTTTCCAACCTGCTGCTCGCGCTGGGCATGCAGATGGTCTCGCCGATGACTATTTCCCTGCCGCTCAAGCTGTTGCTGTTCGTGCTGGTGTCTGGCTGGTCGCGGTTGCTCGACAGCCTGTTCCTTTCCTATCTCTGAGAGGCGTATGGAACCTATCGTGCTATTCAAGCAAGGCATGTTGCTGGTGGTTGTGCTGTCGGCGCCGCCGCTGATCGTGGCGGTGGTGGTCGGGGTACTGACCTCCCTGGTACAGGCGTTGATGCAGATCCAGGACCAGACATTACCCTTCGGCATCAAACTGGTGGCAGTGGGTGTCACATTGATCCTGACAGGCCGCTGGATTGGCGTGGAGTTGATCCAGCTGATCAACCTGACGTTTGAAATGATCGGCCGTTCGGCCCTGAACTGAGGCCTGGCCTGTGCTGCTTTATCTTGAATATCTACCCAGCCTGATTATCGGCATGGCGCGTATCTACCCCTGTGGCATCCTGGTGGCGGCGTTCTGTTTTCAACACGTGCGTGGCCTGCCCCGGCACACCGTCGTGATGGTCATGGCGCTGCTGCCCGCTCCGGGCATTCACGCTGCTCTGGCGGGGCAGGACATTTCAGCGCTGATGCTCGGTATGCTGGTGATCAAGGAAGTGGTCCTGGGATTGCTGCTAGGGGTGTTGTTGTCGATGCCGTTCTGGATGTTCGAATCGGTGGGCGCGCTGCTGGACAACCAGCGTGGCGCCTTGGCCGGTGGCCAGCTGAACCCGTCACTGGGGCCGGACGCGACACCCATCGGGCACATGTTCAAGCAGCTGGCGATTTACCTGTTGATAGCCATCCTGGGGTTGGGCGCGTTGACTCAGGTGATCTGGGACAGTTACCTGATCTGGCCACCTACCGTGTGGTTTCCGTTACCCGCCGCTGAGGGCATGAGCGTATTTGTCGGGCTGCTGGGTGACACGTTCATGCACATGATGCTTTACGCGGCGCCCTTTATTGCAGTGTTGTTGCTGTTGGAGTTCGGCATTGCGTTGCTGGGTGTCTATAGCCAGCAATTGCAAGTGAGTACCTTGGCGCCGCCGGTCAAGTGCCTGGCGGGGATCGGTATTTTGTTGCTGTACTTTGCCTTGTTGCAGGATCTGATTGTCGGGCGCATGAGCCAGTTGGGTGACCTCAAGCACTACCTGGGGCTTTTGTTCAAGGTCCCGACGCCGTGAGTGATTCGGGGGAAAAAAAGCACCCGGCGTCCGCCAAGAAACTGCGTGACCAACGCAAGAAAGGTCAGGTCTCGCAAAGCCAGGATGTGAGCAAACTGCTGGCGCTGACGGCGATCAGTGAGGTCGCCTTGTTCACTGCCGAGACCAGCCTGCTGCGCTTTCAGCAACTGATGGTGTTGCCGATGTCACGCTTGAGCCTGCCGTTTGTGCGGGCGCTGGAAGAGGTGCTGATGGAGGGCCTGGTCATGTTCTTCTCGTTCTCTCTGTTGATGGCCGGGCTAGCGATTGCCGCGAAGCTGATTGGCAGTTGGATGCAGTTCGGCTTGCTGTTCGCCCCGGACACGCTGAAGCCGGATTTCAATCGCCTCAACCCGATCAGCCAGATCAAGCAGATGTTCTCTGCGCAGTCGCTGATGACGCTGCTGATGAGTATCGCCAAGGCGTTCCTCCTGGGCCTGATAGTGTACGTGGTGGTCTGGCCCTCCTTGGGGACGTTGATCAACCTTGCCAACAGCGATCTGCAAAGTTACCTGCTGGCGCTGATCGCGTTGTTCCGTCACTTGCTGCATGCCTGTCTGGGGCTGTTGCTGGTGTTGGCGCTGATCGATCTGACCTTGCAGAAGTATTTCTTCGCCAAGCGTATGCGCATGACGCAGGTCGAGGTCACGAAGGAATACAAGGACATGGAAGGCGACCCCCATGTGAAGGGCCAGCGTCGCGCATTGGCCCAGCAATTGGCCCAGGAGGAACCCAAGGTCAAGCTGCCCAAGCTGGAGGAGGCCGACATGCTGGTGGTCAACCCGACACACTTTGCGGTCGCCCTGTATTACCGCCCCGGCAAGACGCCGCTGCCCTTGCTGATTGGCAAAGGGACGGACGCCGAGGCCCGTCGATTGATTGCCCGAGCGAAGGCGGCCGATGTGCCAGTGGTCCAGTGTGTGTGGCTGGCCCGCACGCTCTACACCCACCAGCTCGGCACCAGCATTCCTCGTCAAACGTTGCAGGCCGTGGCGCTGATCTACCGCACGTTGCGTGAGCTGGACGACGAAGCCAAACGCGAAACCCTGGAGCTGCCGGAGCTGGAGCAACGCTGATCAGCTGTTGGTGTGGGCGTCCAGGGCTCCAAGGTTGGCCAGCGCGAGTATCCGGCTGAGGACCTTGTCGAGGGTGTTGTGCGTGGTCGGCAGTGCATGCCAGATCACCAGTGCGTTTTCGGTATCGAGGTAGACAAAGCAGCCATCGAAGATCTGGGCCTGTTCAAGGCGCCTCTCCAGTACCCTCTGCAATTGTTTGGCTTGCAACGCTTCGCGCGCGATGTGCAGCGCTAGCCCCCGGCGTTCGCCAGCCTGCACGACGCACACTTTGATGCCGGGAGCGAGCGGCAGGTGAGCGGCAACGCCGCTCACCACGTTCTCCAGAAATACCTGGCGTTGATCGGTGGGCATTTACGCGGTACTCATCGTTCCAGCGATATGGTCTGGTAATCCGCGCGCTCTCCGGACGGGCCGGGCTCTGCGCGCATTTGCGATGGCCACCAGATCACCATCTTATCCGGGGTCGACTGGGGGCGTGAGCAGGAGTCGCCTTTGCACGTTGGGGTACAGCCAGTGACGAGCAGCACCAGGCCGGTCAGGGTGACGCATAGCAATGGGTGTTTCATGGTCGGACCTTCTGAGGAGGAGTAATCAAGGTGGGGCGGGGGACGCTCAGGTGTTCATCCTTCACCACTGGCCGCATGGCGATAAATACCTCGGCTTCCTCTCCAGGCTTCAACCAGGCGCGCGGCCAGACGGTGACGGCCAGGGTCTGCGAGTTGCTGCATTCTTTTTCATCGATGCGCACATTGCGGTTGAACGTGTTGCGCAGCACCACGACCGCGACGTTGTATTCAGGGCCTGCGTACCACTGGCTGCGCTCGGTGCTCAGCGCCAGCAAGTCGCGGGTGCTGCACAGTGTGTTCAACCCCAGGGGCATTGGCGCCAACTTGAACGCCTTGGGCACTTGCCCTGTCACCAGGTGTGCCAGGGTGCTGATGATGTCGCTGCGCTTGATCACGGGCTGGTGAGGGGCATATCGCCTGGCCAGCGGTGCCAGGGCTGCTTGCAATTCGACCTGGTCTGCCTGGGGCAAGTAGCGGGACGGGTCGGCTTGGTCACCGATAACGCGTGGGGTGATGATGAACAGGCGTTCACGCCGATTGTTCTGCCTTTCGCTCGAGGAGAACAATGCCTTGCCCAACAGTGGGATATCGCCCAGCAGGGGCACCTTGTTTTGCTTATCGGTACTTTCCGTGACGTGGAAGCCACCCACCACCATTGAGCGCTTTTCCGCCATGACGGCCTGGGTGCTGACGTTGCCGCGGCGAACATCAAGGTCTTTGAGGTTGCGTTCGGGGTTGGACTCGTCGAACGTGCCGTCCTCGATATCCACGGCCAAGTGGATCTGATGGCTTCCACGGCTGGTAATGACGCGGGGCACGACCTGGACGCTGGTACCCACGGTGACCGGCAAGATGGTTGCGTTCTCACGTCCGGGGGTCAGGTATTGAGTTCGGTTGAAGTCGATTACCGCTGGCTGGTTTTCCAGGGTGAGCACGGAGGGGTTGGACACCATGGTTGCCAGCCCCTTGGCTTCCAGCGCTCGTATATCGGCATAGAAACGGTCGCGATTTTCAATCGACAACTGCTGCGATGTGCCCGGTGCCATATTTGCGCCGCCACGGAACCGGCTGTTCTGAAACCCCCAGTTCACTCCGAATTCACGCAATTGCGTTCGCTCGATATCAAGAATGATCGTATCGATTTCCACCAGTTTGCGCGCCACATCGAGCTGGGCGATCAACTCGCGGTACATGGCCTGGCGTTCTGGCAAGTCATAGATCAACACCGAATTGTTACGGATATCGGCTTCGACGCGAACCCGGTTGGTGGGCGTCGGCGCGCGTGGTGTGAGTGTCGCGCCACTGTCCAACGGTGTGATATTGCTGTTTGAACCGAGCATCTGCCCCAACAAGGGATTGCTCAAGCGGGGAACGTTCGGCATGAGAGGGGTGGGGAGTGAGGGGGAGCGCTGGCCCATCGCCGAGGCCATGGCATTGGGGCGTGGCTCCAGCAACCCGCGCAAAATGCTGGAAACGCCCGGGATGATCAGCGTCGCACCGCGATATTCCAATGGGCGATCCGCGGCATTGGCGAACTTCAGCGGGAAGCTCAGCACCGCCTGTTTTTCATCCGCTGAGCGGCGTTGGCTGCTGAACTGCTTGATTTGTTCGATGTAGCGCCGAGGGCCAGAGACCAGTACGACACCATCCTCGGGCAACTCACCCCAGCCGAAGCGACTATCGAGCAGGCCAATATCGGTGAGGGCCTGCTTGAGGTCGGCAATGGTCTCTGAGGAGACCTCCAGGCGTGCGGACTCTTGTTGGTCCAGCGTGCTGACGTAGAGCGTGTTGTTGTACATGTACCATTGGAAGCGATGCTCCACTCCCAGGCGGTCGAGCAATGACTGCGGGGTATTGGCGCGTATCTTGCCATTGACGATGCCCTCCAGCAGCCCCTCGATTTGCAGTTGCGTACCAAAGGTCTGGGCAAAGTCTTCGAGCACATCCCGCACTGGCTTATGCTCGGCTTCATAAGCGTAGGCGGTGTTTTTCCACGCGGGAGGGATGGCGGCCAACGCGCTTTCTGCTGAACCCAGCAGCCAGAAAAACAGGAACACATTGCACCAATGGGCTCGTTTGGCTGAAACCCCGGACGAGCCAAGGCACAAGCGATTACCCTTATGGGTCTTGTTAGGCATAGACAGTTCTCTGATTAGTACGAGCGTGAACGTAGCGAGGTAGGTTTGAGGTTGGGGGCTGGACGAGCAAGGCGTACGACGATTGCGCGCCATGTGTCGCGTTGGTTGAGTAATGCCTCAAGGCAGTCGAGTACGTAGGCTTCTCCGCGATCAGTACGCAGGCTTTGAATCAGCCATAGCGCCCCCGTGTCAGCTTTTTGCGCCAGTGCACCCTGGAAATGGTTCAAGCTGGCCGCGCCCAGGCGCAGCCAGCCTTGCAAGGCAGGGTTGTCGGGTATCGCTGAGGTCAGTTGAGCACTCAGTAAAACGCTGTCTCCCTGACGTTGCAGGGTGACTTCGTCGTCGCCTTCAAAGATGGCGATTTCCCTCTCTGCGCCGCTCAACCAGTTACCCACGAATGCTTTCATTTACTGGAAGCTTTCAATAGTTGTTTTGAGCATTTGGTTGATCGTTTTACCGTGTTCATTATAAAGCGCGAACGTCACCTCTCTGCGCGTTACTAGATTGTGGAATAACTCACTATCTTCGGCGGCCAGGCTTTCTTCAAAGCCGGACTTGAACTCCTTATATGTAGATGTTTTATTTCGGGCAATCGAATGAGTCAACTCTTTGAAAAAGTCCATGATTTTCCCTCTGCGTTTTATTGTTGATCAGTGAATTAAACAGCCAAGGTGGAGTGCTGAATATAAATAAAGTCTTCGTCTTCGTAGGATTAGATCTCGATCGAGTACTCTTTGCCCTGATTGAAAAAAGTGTCGATCATGGCGTCCCAGCTGATACGGAAGTCTCCTTCATCTGTTTTCAGAACGAGCGTCTGAGGAGGAATCGTGTCGTCGGCATTTAACTTCCAGAATCTGCTCTTGTGACGGGTCAGGCACTCTCTGATCTCCTCGATATCATGGGGATGGCAGAGCAGCGTCGCGCTGACTTCCTGGACTTGACTCTCCAACAACTGCTTCAACAGCGCTGCAAGCCTTTGCGGGGCAGCCGTCTCGTCGAGCAGACAGCGAATGGCCTGGTTGGTGATGGCGGTCGCGTAGTGTTCAAGGTTGTCGCACATCGCTTGACGGTCGAGTTCCCATTGCTTGAATTGAGCGTCGGCGCGTTGCCAGATTTCCAGTGAAGCTTGTTCAAGCAAGGCCTCGCATTTTTTCTCGGCCTGGCTTATCAATTCGTCGGCCTGGGCATGGGCGCGATTCAAGAGCTGGCTGGCGTGTTCCCAATCGGCAAACTCTTCCCGCCGGATGAGGCTTCCTCGTGCACCGGATGCGCCCTCGCGCAATTCAATAGTATGTCGGCATAACATCACTGCTTTCCTCGTCCGTACGAGACAGGGGCATGTTGTCGCTCGCCATGGCTGTGACGCGCCAGACGACGGCCTGCCACAGCGTGTTCAATCGGCTGCTGACATGTTTGAGCGGGGCGTTTGCTCTTTCAGCCTCGTTCACACGTGTACGGGGGAAGCGCAATCGAAGACGCTGCCAGGTAGCGGGTTCAACCCAGCTATGAAGCAGCCGCAGTGGATCGGAGTGTGGCGGCAGCATGGCAGGGGGTAACGCCATGGCGAGGCGCATGCACCACTGATGATGACGCTCACTCAATGGCGCTGCAGCTTCGGGGTTGACCGTGTGGCTAACCAGTGTCAGCACCAGGTTGAGTTGCTCCGTTGAGGCCAGGGCCAACCGAAGCACTGTGGCTTGAGGCGCAGCGGGCAGGCAGGCGACAAATCCCGCAAGGTTGTCTGGCACTGACCGACCGCAACGAAAAAGCCTTTCAATGTCACGATACTCGTCACCCCTCCAGTCTTCGTGAGCATCCTTCCAGGGAAAAGCCCACCATTGAGCCCAGGCCAGTTGTTCATGCATGGGAGGATCGGGTCTAGGTGCCATGCGTTGACTCCGTTGAGTCGTCTGCAAAAACCGGCCCCTGCGGAGGACGCTTGCGCCGAACTTGCAAGAAGATCGTGGCGGCCACGGCCGAAGCCAGACCGAGCAGCAAAACCATGACGCTGGTTCGCCAGAACCCGAGATCTTCGCCGGGCACCAGGAAGGGGCCGAAGTACACCAGGCGTTGTTGTTCCTGATAAGTGGAGGCAGGTACAAACACCACGGTGAGTTTTTGCGGGTTGTCCACTGCCGCAGTCATCCCAGGGATACTGCTCGCCACCATTCTGCGAACCCGCGCGCGGATGTTGTCGGGGTCCAGGCGTGGATCATGCTTGATGAATACGGAAGCGGATGCCGGTTGGACGGGCTCTCCTGGTGCTATGCGTTCAGGCAGCACGACATGCACGCGTGCGACGATGACACCGTCAATCTTGGACAGGGTGGTTTCAAGCTCTTGGGATAGGGCATAGATGTAGCGGGCGCGCTCTTCCAGCGGGGTGGAAATTACCCCTTCCTTGCGAAACGTATCCCCCATGGTGGCCCTGGCCATTCGAGGAAGACCGGCGGCTTCCAAGGTACGTACGGCGCGCCCGATGTCGCTTGTATTGACCGTCACGACGACACCATCCTTGGCCGGGATTTTCTGTGCGCGAATATGTTTATCAGCCAGTTCGGCTACGACTTCATTGGCTTCCTGCTCGGAAAGTTGTCGATGAAGTTCCACCCGGTCACTGCATCCGCTCAATATAAAAGCCAGGCTCAAGACTAAAACGACAAGCAATGAGTTATTCATGCTCAAGACTGCATGTTGCCGATTTTGTCGACGCATTGTGTTGTCTTGGCAAGGCATTTCACCATCAGTTGTGATGTGAGTTGTGCGTTATTCAGCTCGCGTGGATAAGTGCCGATGGCCTCGACATCAATACCTTTTTTGGTTGAGCGGATTAATTTTGCGAAGCCATCTCTCGAGTTGCTGAGGTGCTTAGAGGCCTCTGTCAAAAGGAGTGATACTTCAGGCCTGTCAGAGACCGTGTGCATCGGGCGTGAGCCGTCGAGCATCGATGCGAAAAAACTGACGTCCGTACGGTCCGCCGATTGTTCCGGTGTTGCACGGTTATGTTCAACACTCCTGCCGGTCTGTGAGAAGAGGTCGTTTACTATTTGCATGGCGTGTCTACTCGATGAGGGGAGGGCAGGCGCTCTCCATAAAGGCGCATTTAACGGGGCTGTCGAGCGGGTGGGATGATTACCTTTCGGGCGGTTACGCCTGAAAGGTAATCGTTCATCCCGTACTTATTGACCGGAACCCGACCGGATCAACGCTTGAATGTTCTTTACTTCAGCGCTCTTCCAGCCGTTTTTTATTGCATCAGCCTTCATCTTCTCGAAGATGGCTTCGGCTGATCCCTCACCGCCGCCGCCGCCTCCTCCTGCCCCACCTAAACCGCCTAGATACGAATCTGCCTGATTCAAAGCGTTAACACCGCTTAGTGCGCCAATATTCATATGAAAATCCTACTCTGGTTGCTCGGGTTGTTGATTTGCCAGCGGTCAAATCACGGTAACGTATAAGTTTGTACATAAATTTGCGTCTGGCCATGACTGCGTGGCCTGTACGGGTAAAACGTTCCAGATGTTTCTAACTCACGATGTTGCTGAATATTTCTCAAGCGGCAGTTTAATCAGGCATTTTGGGGGCTGGGCTATACGGTCTTCTTGTCACTGTTGGGGCGACTGAACTCATGCCAGTGATATGTCCAACTGTTTCATCCTGTAATACAGTGTGCGTTTGGCAATTCCCAGTTCAATTGACACGGTATCCACACAGTGGTTGTGGCGGCTCATCGACTCTTCAATAAACGCTTTTTCAATTTGTTGCAGGCGTGCTTTGAGCTCTAGTTGGGGGGAGGGTTGGCTGCGCGCGGTAGTTGAAAGCGGTGGGAGGCCCAAGACAAACCGTTTTGCCGTCGAGCGTAACTCGCGAACGTTGCCCAGCCAGGGGTGGCAGAGCAGTTGTTGCAGCAGGCTGCTAGAGGGCGGTGGGGGGGCGCATTTGAACTGGTCGGCTTCTTCCTGGATCATTTCCAGAAACAACGGGATGATGCGTTCGGGCTGCTCCCGCAGGGCCGGAAGTTGAATGTTGACCACATTCAGTCGAAAGTACAGATCGCGCCTGAAGGCTCTCTGTTCGACCATGATGTCCAGGGACTGCTGGGCCGACGCGATGACGCGCATGTCCACGGGAATCAACCGGGTCGAGCCCAGGCGCTCTACTCCACGGCACTCCAGCACGCGAAGGAGCTTGGCTTGCAGGCTCAAGGGCATGCTGTCGATCTCGTCGAGGTACAGGGTACCCAGGTGGGCGGCCTCGACGAATCCTGCCCTTGATTGCATTGCCCCGGTATAGGCGCCGCTGTTGACACCGAACAGCTGGCTTTCCGCGAGGCTTTCCGGGATCGCCGCACAGTTCACGGCAACAAAATTACCTTGCCGGCCCGATAACGTATGAATGCGTTGTGCCAGTGTATCTTTGCCGGTACCGGTTTCTCCCAATAACAGGATGTCGACATTGAGAGTGGCGGTGCTGTTAAGCGTGGTTTCAATTTCCTGATCGTCGATGAGTGAGGCGTCTGTTCTGTTATCCCCTAGGACGTGAGCCGACATCGATTGATACTCCATGTTCGCTGTTGCGTCACTGTCGGAAAGTCGGTGTGCAAGTGCCAGTTCAGTAAACCGCAGAATATAAAAGTTGTCATCCGTCGTGCAGGGGGTTATGTACCGGATTGATGTAGGAAAAGATATATAAGGTTAAGGCTTTTATCCGTTTGTATTGTTGTTGGATAAAAGGGTTGTCGTGTAAGTAGGAGGTTTCTGAGAAGTTCGAGTATTTGGATGTGGTTGTTAGGTGCTTTAACTAAAGTGCTGGCCACAAAAAAGCCGATGCAATGCATCGGCTTTTTTGTGGGTGACAAGTGCTGCGCGTGGTACTTACACGTTAAAGCGGAAGTGCATCACATCACCATCTTTAACGATGTAATCCTTGCCTTCCAGACGCCATTTACCGGCTTCCTTGGCACCGGCCTCACCCTTGAACTGGATAAAGTCGTTGTAGGCGATCACTTCGGCACGGATAAAGCCTTTTTCGAAGTCGGTGTGGATCACGCCGGCGGCCTGTGGCGCGGTGGCGCCGACCTTGACGGTCCATGCACGCACTTCTTCGACACCGGCAGTGAAGTAGGTCTGCAGGTTGAGCATTTCGTAACCGGCGCGGATCACGCGGTTCAGGCCAGGCTCTTCCAGGCCCAGGGCCTCGAGGAACATGTCCTTTTCTTCGCCGTCATCGAGCTCGGCGATTTCTGCTTCGATCTTGTTGCACACCGGCACCACGATCGCGCCTTCTTCGTCGGCAATGGCCTTGACCACGTCCAGCAGCGGGTTGTTCTCGAAGCCGTCTTCGGCAACGTTGGCGATGTACATCACCGGCTTGGTGGTCAGCAGGTGGAAGCCCTTGATCACGGCCTTCTCATCGACGCCCATGTTCTTCATCAGGCTGCGTGCCGGCTTGCCTTCGGTGAAGTGTGCGATCAACTGCTCCAGCAGGCCTTTCTGGACCACTGCATCCTTGTCGCCGCCCTTGGCGTTGCGCGCAACTTTCTGCAGTTGCTTCTCGCAGCTGTCGAGGTCGGCGAAGATCAGTTCGAGGTCGATGATCTCGATGTCGCGTTTCGGGTCGACGCTGTTGGAGACGTGAATCACGTTCTCGTCTTCAAAGCAGCGGACCACGTGGGCGATGGCATCGGTCTCACGGATGTTGGCCAGGAACTTGTTGCCCAGGCCTTCACCTTTCGACGCGCCGGCAACCAGGCCCGCGATGTCGACGAATTCCATGGTGGTCGGCAGGATGCGCTTTGGATTGACGATGGCCGCCAGTGCATCCAGACGAGCGTCCGGCATCGGCACGATACCGCTGTTGGGCTCGATGGTGCAGAAGGGGAAGTTCTCCGCCGCAATACCGGACTTGGTCAGGGCGTTGAACAGGGTGGATTTGCCGACGTTGGGCAGGCCGACGATGCCGCAATTGAATCCCATGGTGTTTCCCCTCGGTAAGAGTCAGGCCTTCTGGCTGTGCAGGTTTTTCATCGCGCGGTTCCATTCACCGGCGAAGATATCCGGCAGCACGCCGAGGGCAAAGTCGATGCTGGCATCGAGTTTTTCCTGTTCGGCGCGTGGCGCACGACCCAGGACGAAATTTGAAACCATACTGGCAACGCCTGGGTGGCCAATGCCGAGCCGCAGACGGTAGAAATTATTCTGATTACCCAACTGCGCGATGATGTCGCGCAGGCCATTGTGCCCGCCATGCCCGCCGCCGAGCTTGAGCTTGGCAACGCCGGGTGGCAGGTCCAGTTCGTCATGGGCCACCAGGATTTCTTCGGGTTTGATCCGGAAGAAGTTCGCAAGCGCCGCGACAGCCTGGCCGCTGCGGTTCATGTAGGTGGTGGGAATCAGCAGACGAACATCCTGACCCTGGTGCGAGAAGCGCCCGGTCAGGCCAAAATACTTGCGATCGGCCACCAGGTTCACACCTTGCGCGTGGGCGATGCGCTCAACAAAAAGGGCCCCCGCGTTATGCCGGGTCTGTTCGTATTCGGCGCCTGGATTTCCCAGGCCAACGATCAGTTTAATGGCAGTCACGACAGGGGCCCTTCCTTTGGAGTTGTGGATAACATCGCCGCAACCGTTGTGCGGCGAAAGTGGACGACAGAAGCTGTTTACTCAAGAGTAAAACGCCGCGTTATCGCCCGCTTTCTCGCTACGTTCCGGTCCGCGATGTTTCCTCAAGCTCCGACGTTACAGAGTGAATTACTCTGCAGCGTCTGCTTCTGGTGCAACGCGTGGAGCGTGTACGTTTGCAACAGCTTTGTCATCACCGTGAGCCAGTGCGACAAACTCAACGCCTTTAGGGGCTTTGAGGTCGGACAGGTGGATGATGGCGCCGATTTCAGCGGCCGACAGGTCGACTTCGATGAACTCAGGCAGGTCTTTTGGCAGGCAGGAAACTTCGATCTCAGCAACAACGTGCGAGATTTCGCCGCCTTTCTTGATCGGAGCCGCTTCACCAACGAAGTGAACTGGAACGATCGCGGTCAGTTTCTGACCAGCAACAACGCGTACAAAGTCAGCGTGCAGCACGTGGCCTTTGGCCGGGTGACGTTGCAGAGCTTTGATGATTACGTTTTGCTTGGTGCCGCCAACGTTCAGTTCGATAACGTGGCTGTAGGCAGCTTCGTTTTCGAGCAGTTTGGCGATTTCTTTGGCCAGCATGCTGATGGATTCAGGGGCTTTTTCGCCACCGTAAACTACAGCTGGAACCAGGCTTGCGAGACGACGCAGGCGGCGGCTCGCACCTTTCCCCAGGTCGGAACGCGCTTCAGCATTCAGAGTAAAATCGTTCATGTTGTATCTCCAAAATAACCACATTCGCCCCAGCGTTTGCGACCAGCGCTAAAGGCGATATGGGCAAAAAAGCCCCGCCCCAGCAGAATGCTGGGGCGGGGCGCTTTTCGTCAGTGAAATGATCCGAAGGTTTGACCCTTAACGGAACATCGCGCTGATCGATTCTTCATTGCTGATGCGGCGAACCGCCTCGGCAACTACCGGTGCGATATCCAGTTGACGGATACGCGAACAGGCTTGAGCTGCTGCGGACAACGGGATGGTGTTAGTCACCACCAGTTCGTCCAGCATGGAGTTCTCGATGTTCTCGATCGCTCGGCCCGACAGCACAGGGTGTGTGCAGTAGGCGAAGACTTTTGCGGCACCGTGCTCTTTCAAGGCTTTCGCCGCGTGGCACAGGGTGCCGGCGGTGTCGACCATGTCATCAACCAGAATACAGGTACGCCCTTCGACATCACCGATGATATGCATCACTTCAGAGTGATTGGCTTTTTCACGGCGTTTGTCGATGATCCCGAGGTCCACGCCCAAGGATTTGGCAACAGCCCGTGCACGCACGACGCCACCAATGTCCGGGGACACGATCATCAGGTTTTCAAAGCGCTGGTCTTCGATGTCATCCACCAATACTGGCGAACCGTAGATGTTATCTACCGGAATATCGAAGAACCCCTGGATTTGGTCAGCGTGCAGGTCAACCGTGAGAACACGGTCGATACCTACCACGGTCAGCATGTCAGCGACGACTTTCGCGCTGATAGCCACACGTGCGGAACGCGGACGGCGATCCTGACGGGCATAACCAAAGTAAGGGATTACAGCTGTGATTCGAGTCGCTGAGGAGCGGCGGAAGGCATCAGCCATCACGACGAGTTCCATCAGGTTATCGTTGGTCGGAGCGCAGGTCGGCTGAATAATGAAGACGTCTTTACCGCGGACGTTTTCATTGATCTCGGCTGTAATTTCGCCGTCGGAGAATTTACCGACAGAGATGTCACCGAGAGGGATATGCAGCTGACGTACGACACGTCGAGCCAGATCGGGGTTGGCGTTCCCCGTAAAGACCATCATCTTGGACACGCGCAGTACCTAGAGGCTGAGGGTAACCTGGATGAGTATTAGAAAATGGCAGGGGCGGCTGGATTCGAACCAACGCATGGCAGGATCAAAACCTGCTGCCTTACCGCTTGGCGACGCCCCTGTATCTGTTGCAACGAGTGCCTAACACTCGGTTCCTTTTAGAGCAGACTTTGCAGCTTGCGATGCAACATCGAAACGTTGCTTCCCTTTGCTACAAACCCTGTAAGGGTCTCTGTAAGAAGGGCCGAGACTTTATCAGCTTCAGCTTTGTTTGGGAAGCCCCCAAACACACAACTTCCAGTTCCGGTTAATTTTGCTTCGGTAAATTTACCTAACAAATTCAAAGCGTTACGTACCTCTGGATAACGCCTTGCTACAACCGGTAAGCAGTCATTTCGACTGTTTCCCTTGGGAACGGGGCGCACTTTAATGGGAGAAGAGTTACGTGTCAACAACGGATCTGAAAAAATTTCTGCTGTACTTACAGATACTTGCGGCACAAGTACGACATACCACGGTTCTTCGGGGTCTACAGGGGTGAGTTTTTCCCCCACACCCTCAGCAAATGCGGCGTGTCCACGCACGAAAACCGGGACATCAGCGCCCAGCGTAAGGCCCAGCGCCGCGAGGCGATCGTGGTCCCAACCCAGCTGCCACAAGTGATTCAGACCGAGCAATGTGGTGGCCGCATTCGAACTGCCGCCGCCGATACCGCCGCCCATGGGCAGGATTTTATCGATCCATATGTCGATGCCGAGTGTGCAGCCGGATTGTTCCTGAAGTTTTTTGGCGGCCTTCACGATCAGATTGCTGTCGTGGGGCACACCTTCGAATGCCGTATGCAGCTGGATCACGCCATCGTTGCGTACGGCGAAGGTCATCTCATCGCCGTAGTCGAGAAATTGAAACAGCGTCTGCAACTCGTGATAGCCGTCTTCACGGCGCCCAAGAATATGCAGCATCAAATTGAGTTTGGCGGGGGAGGGCAGGGTCAGCGTTTGTACGGTCACGTCATTGCCCCAACTTGCGCGGTTGCCAGTCCTTGATCACCAGCGTGACATCCAGGTCGGTGCCATGCAGCTTGATGCGCTCCGGCAGCCAATAGCCGCTCTGTTGCACATAGCTCAAATATTCGACCTGCCAACCATCCTGCTCCAGAGTGGCCAGGCGGCTGTCGCCGTTCAGGCTCAGGCGACTTTTGCTGTCCGGTGCGGGAAGGCCGCGTACCCACCAGACAAGGTGCGATACCGGCAGCTTCCAGCCAATTTGCTCTTCCAGCAGGGTTTCCGGCGAGCTCGCTTCATAGCGGCCCTGGTTGGCCACTTCCAGGCTGACTTGTCCCGGTCGACCAGTCAGGCGCGCGGCGCCACGGCCCAGCGGGCCAGACAGGCGAATATCGTAGTAGTCCTGGCGTTGCAGCCAGAACAAGGTGCCGCTGCCGGAATCTTTCGGCGCACGAACGCCGACTTTTCCTTCGATCTGCCAGCCGTCAATGCTGCTGAGCTGATCCTTGTGCTGTTGCCATTGCGCCGGGTTGCCCTGGCCCTCAACGGATTCACGGCTGCCGATGCCCGCACAACCGGCGAGCAGGGCGATGAGACTGAACACTACAACATGGCGCAAGAACATAAGCTTAAAGGGTCTCGGATCCGGTCAGGCGCTTGATGGTGCCGCGCAGGATAGGGCTTTCGGGTTGTTCCTTGAGGAACTTCTCCCAGATTTGACGGGCTTCGCGCTGCTTGCCATTGGCCCACAACACTTCACCCAGGTGCGCCGCGACTTCCTGGTCGGGGAATCGCTCCAGGGCCTGGCGCAGCAAGCGTTCGGCTTCATCGAGGTTGCCCAGGCGGTAATTCACCCAGCCCAGGCTGTCGAGTACGGCCGGGTCTTCCGGGTTGAGCGCGTGGGCTTGCTCGATCAGCGCCTTGGCTTCGTCGTAGCGCGTCGTGCGGTCGGACAAGGTGTAGCCCAGGGCATTCAAGGCCATGGCGTTGTCCGGATCGCGCTTGATGATCAGGCGCAGGTCTTTTTCCATCTGTGCCAGGTCATTGCGTTTTTCCGCCTGCATGGCGCGCGTATAAAGCAGGTTCAGATCGTCGGGGTATTGCAGCAATGCTTGTTGCAGCAATTTCCAGGCGCGCTCGCCCTGATTGTTGGCCGACAAGGTTTCGGCCTGGATCAGGTAAAGCTGGATCGCGTAGTCCGGCTCCGCATCGCGCGCAGCCGCCAGGCGTTTTTCCGCCTCGTCAGTGCGGCCATTGCTCATCAGGATATCGGCCTGGCGCAGTTGCGCCGGCAGGTAGTCGTTGCCGGGGCCGACCTGGGCGTATTCGAGCAGGGCGGCCTGCGGGTCGTTTTTCTCTTCAGCAATGCGGCCCAGGTTCAGATGTGCCGAGTCCACATGGCTTTCGCGTTCGATCAGCTCTTGCAGATACCCCTTGGCCTCATCCCAGGCCTTGGCTTCCAGGCACACCAGCGCCAGGGAATACCGCAGTTCGTCATCGTCCGGGTATTGCTGGACCAGGTTGGCGAACTGCACTTTGGCGTCGGCCATGCGGTCCTGCTCCACCAGCATGCGCGCGTAAGTCAGGCGCAGGCGCTTGTCGTCCGGGTACTTCTTGATGCTTTTTTCCAGCAGCGGAATCGCTTCCTTGCCGCGATTGAGATTTTGCAGCAGGCGCGCGCGCAGCAGGATCGGTGCGATCTCACCCTCTTCCGGTGGGTTCTGCTCCAGCAGCTTCAGCGCCGCTTCCGTCTCGTCATCCTGCTGCAACAGCAAGGCCTTGCCGAAAATCAGCTGGCTGTTCTTTGGATGTTTTTGCAGCAGGCGGTCGAAACTCTTCATCAGGCCATTGCGCGTGTCCTGGTCGGTGTCGGCGGCCGACAGCGCGAGAAAGTCGAAATGGGTGTCGCCCTTGCCCTGCAAGACCTTCTCCATATAAACCATGGAGTCGTCGTAGCGCCCGGCGCGTGCCAGTTGCACGGCGGCCGCGCGTTGCGCTTCAAGGTCATCCGGGGCGTTTTTCGCCCAGATCAGCGAGGTATCCAGCGCAGCCTGATCGGCGCCCAGGTACTCGGCGATGCGAAACGCTCGCTCGGAAATCCCCGGATCCTGCGTGTTGATGGCCTGGGTCACGTAGTTATCCAGCGCAATATCGAAACGATTGCGCTGGCCAGCCAGCTCCGCGCTCAGCAGGCTGAACACCGTTTCTTCACTGAACGAGGAATAAACCTTGGGCTTTTCAGGGGCGGGGGTGCTGTCTTCCACCGGCGGCGTACCGTCCGGCGACACGGGGGCCAAGGCCTGGCAGCCGCTGAGGAAGACAAAAGCAAGGAGCAACGCGGAAGATCTATTCATATAGGAAGAGGACGACTAACCTGCGGTCGGATCATCATGACACAAGCCTTCGGCCAAACATAACCGAGTCTCAGTTGGTGCCTTTATAGACACAAGGCATTAGGACAATAGCCTACGGTGGTTGTTCTGAATCATTCGAAGTAGGACAATTGTCGGCTTCCCGACATCATCAGCGATATTGAATGGCCTTCCTCGCACTCGGTATTAACCACAAGACTGCTTCCGTAGACGTGCGCGAGCGCGTGGCGTTCACGCCAGAGCAGTTGGTTGAGGCCTTGCAACAGCTCTGCCGGCTCACCGACAGCCGCGAAGCTGCAATCCTTTCAACCTGCAATCGCAGCGAGCTTTATATAGAGCAGGAACATCTTTCAGCGGATGTGGTGCTGCGCTGGCTGGCCGATTACCACCATTTAAGCCTCGAAGAGCTGCGCGCGTGCGCTTATGTGCACGAAGAAGATGCGGCAGTTCGTCACATGATGCGTGTGGCCGCCGGTCTCGATTCGCTGGTGTTGGGCGAGCCGCAGATCCTTGGCCAGATGAAGTCCGCCTACGCCGTGGCGCGTGAGGCCGGCACCGTGGGGCCGCTGCTGGGCCGCCTGTTCCAGGCCACGTTCAATTCGGCCAAGCAGGTGCGCACCGACACCGCCATCGGCGAAAACCCGGTGTCCGTGGCGTTTGCCGCCGTCAGCCTGGCCAAACAGATTTTCAGTGACCTGCAACGCAGCCAGGCCCTGCTGATCGGCGCCGGTGAAACCATCACCCTGGTGGCCCGTCACCTGCACGACCTGGGCGTGAAGCGCATTGTCGTCGCCAACCGCACGCTGGAGCGCGCAAGCATCCTCGCCGAGCAGTTCGGCGCCCACGCGGTGCTGCTGTCGGACATCCCGGCCGAACTGGTGCGCAGCGATATCGTCATCAGTTCCACCGCCAGCCAGTTGCCGATCCTCGGCAAAGGCGCGGTCGAGAGCGCGCTGAAGCTGCGTAAGCACAAGCCGATCTTTATGGTAGACATCGCCGTTCCTCGGGATATCGAACCCGAAGTCGGCGAGTTGGACGACGTTTACCTCTATAGCGTCGACGACCTGCACGAAGTGGTCGCCGAAAACCTCAAGAGTCGCCAGGGCGCTGCCCAGGCGGCTGAAGAGATGGTCAGCACCGGCGCCGACGATTTCATGGTGCGCCTGCGTGAACTGGCAGCGGTGGACGTGCTCAAGGCGTATCGTCAGCAGGGCGAACGCCTGCGCGACGAGGAACTGAGCAAGGCCCAGCGCCTGCTGGCCAACGGCAGCAGCGCCGAAGAGGTGCTGATGCAACTGGCCCGTGGCCTGACCAACAAGCTGCTCCACGTCCCCAGCGTGCAGCTTAAAAAGTTGACTGCCGAAGGCCGCCTCGATGCGCTGGCCATGGCCCAAGAACTCTTTGCCCTCGGTGAGGGCGCGTCAGATAGCTCTTCGGATAAAAAACCGCAATGAAAGCGTCACTGCTCAATAAACTGGACGTGCTCCAGGACCGTTTCGAAGAACTGACCGCCTTGCTCGGCGATGGCGAAGTCATCGCCGATCAGACCAAGTTCCGCACCTATTCCAAGGAATACGCGGAAGTCGAGCCGATTGTGACCACCTACGGCCAGTGGCTGAAAACCCAGGCCGACCTCGAAGGTGCCCAGGCACTGCTCAAGGACAGCGACCCGGACATGCGCGAAATGGCTGTGGAAGAAGTCCGCGAGGCCAAGGAAAAACTGGTCGCGCTGGAAGGCGACCTGCAACGCATGCTGCTGCCCAAGGACCCGAATGACGGGCGCAACGTGTTCCTCGAAATCCGCGCCGGCACCGGTGGCGACGAGGCGGCGATCTTCTCCGGCGACCTGTTCCGCATGTATTCGCGTTATGCCGAGCGTCGCGGCTGGCGCGTCGAGATCCTTTCGGAGAACGAAGGCGAGCACGGCGGCTATAAAGAAGTCATCGCGCGGGTCGAAGGCGATAACGTCTACGGCAAGCTCAAGTTCGAATCCGGCGCGCACCGCGTACAGCGCGTGCCGGCCACCGAATCCCAGGGCCGTATCCACACCTCGGCGTGCACCGTGGCCGTGTTGCCCGAGCCGGACGAGCAGGAAGCCATCGAGATCAACCCGGCTGACCTGCGCGTCGACACCTACCGCTCGTCGGGCGCCGGTGGCCAGCACGTCAACAAGACCGATTCCGCGATCCGCATCACCCACTTGCCGTCGGGCATCGTGGTGGAGTGCCAGGAAGAACGTTCCCAACACAAGAACCGCGCGCGGGCGATGTCCTGGCTGTCGGCCAAGCTCAACGACCAGCAGACCAGCGCCGCCGCCAACGCGATTGCCAGCGAGCGCAAGTTGCTGGTGGGCTCGGGCGATCGTTCCGAGCGCATCCGCACCTACAACTTTGCCCAGGGTCGGGTCACCGACCACCGGGTCAACCTCACGCTGTATTCCCTCGACGAGATCCTCGCCGGTGGCGTCGATGCCGTGATCGAGCCGTTGCTCGCCGAATACCAGGCCGATCAGTTAGCGGCGATAGGTGAATAAATGACCATTATCGCCAGCCTGCTGCGCGCCGCCGACCTGCCCGACTCGCCCACCGCGCGCCTCGACGCCGAGCTTTTGCTGGCGGCGGCCCTGGGCAAACCCCGCAGCTACCTGCACACCTGGCCAGAAAAAATCGTCAGCAGCGAAGACGCGCTGACCTTCGCCAGCTACCTGCAGCGTCGCCGTGGCGGTGAGCCGGTCGCCTACATCCTCGGCCAGCAAGGCTTCTGGAAGCTCGACCTGGAGGTCGCGCCCCACACCCTGATCCCACGCCCGGACACCGAGCTGCTGGTGGAAGCGGCCCTGGAATTATTGCCAGCCACGCCGACCCAGGTCCTCGACCTCGGCACCGGCAGCGGCGCCATCGCCCTGGCCCTGGCCAGCGAACGCCCGGCGTGGAAGGTCACCGCCGTCGACCGTGTGCTGGAAGCCGTGGCCCTGGCCGAACGCAATCGCCAGCGCCTGCACCTGAATAACGTCACGGTGCTCAATAGTCATTGGTTCAGCGCCCTGCAAGGCCACACCTACGACCTGATCATCAGCAACCCGCCCTACATCGCCGACAATGACCCGCACCTGGTCGCCGGTGACGTGCGCTTCGAACCGGCCAGCGCGCTGGTCGCGGGCCGCGACGGCCTGGACGACTTGCGCCACATCATCAAGGAAGCACCCAAGCACCTGAATGCCGGTGGCTGGTTGCTGCTCGAACACGGTTACGACCAGGCCGCCGCCGTGCGTGACCTGTTGCTGAGCGAAGGCTTTGACGAGGTGCACAGCCGCATCGACCTCGGCGGCCACGAGCGCATCACCCTGGGGCGCCGGCCGTGCTGACCGATCAGGAGCTGTTGCGCTATAGCCGACAGATCCTGTTGCAACAGGTCGACATCGACGGCCAGTTGCGCCTCAAACAGGGCCGCGCCTTGATCATCGGCCTCGGCGGCCTGGGCGCGCCGGTGGCGTTGTACCTGGCCGCCGCCGGCGTCGGCGAGTTGCACGTGGCGGACTTCGACACCGTCGACCTGACCAACCTGCAACGCCAGATCATCCACGACACCGACAGCGTCGGGCAGACCAAGGTCGATTCGGCCCTGCGCCGCCTGAGCGCGATCAACCCTGAAATCAAGTTGGTGGCTCATCGCAGCGCGCTGGATGCCGATTCACTGGCCGCCGCGGTGGCGGCGGTGGATGTGGTGCTCGATTGCAGCGACAACTTTTCCACCCGCGAAGCGGTCAACGCCGCGTGCGTCGCCGCGACCAAGCCGTTGATCAGCGGCGCGGCGATTCGCCTGGAAGGGCAGTTGTCGGTGTTCGACCCACGTCGCGCCGAAAGCCCGTGTTACCACTGTTTATACGGGCACGGCAGCGACAGCGAACTGACCTGCAGCGAAGCCGGCGTGGTCGGCCCGCTGGTGGGCCTGGTCGGCAGCCTGCAAGCGCTGGAAGCCCTGAAACTGCTGGCCGGTTTCGGCGAGCCGCTGGTGGGGCGCCTGCTGTTGATCGATGCGTTGACCAGCCGTTTCCGTGAGCTGCGCGTCAAGCGCGACCCCGGTTGCAGCGTGTGTGGGCCGCAACATGGTTAAGGACGCGCCGATCGGTGTGTTCGATTCCGGCATCGGCGGCTTGACGGTGCTGGACGAAATCCAGCAACTGCTGCCCCACGAATCGCTGCTGTATGTGGCCGACTGCGGGCATATCCCCTACGGCGAGAAAACCCCGGCTTATATTCTTGAGCGCTCGCGAAAAGTCGCCGGGTTTTTCCGCGAGAAGGGCGCCAAGGCGTTTGTGATTGCCTGTAACACCGCCACCGTCGCGGCGGTGGCGGATCTTCGCCTGGACGCTCCCGACTGGCCGCTGGTGGGCATGGAGCCCGCCGTCAAGCCCGCCGCCGCTGCGACCCGCAGCGGTGTGGTCGGCGTGCTCGCCACCACCGGCACCTTGCAAAGCGCCAAGTTCGCCGCCTTGCTCGACCGCTTCGCCACCGATGTGCGCGTGATCACCCAACCTTGCCCTGGCCTGGTGGAGCTGATCGAGACCGGCGACCTCAACAGCCCCGTGCTGCGCCAGTTGTTGCAGGGTTATATCGACCCGTTGCTCAGCGCTGGTTGCGACACCATCATTCTTGGCTGCACCCACTACCCCTTCCTCAAGCCACTCCTGGCACAGATGCTGCCCCCCAGCATCATCCTCATCGACACCGGCGCCGCGGTGGCCCGCCAGCTCAAGCGTTTGCTGGGCGAGCGCGACCTGCTGGCCAGCGGCAATCCCGAGCCTGCAGCGTTCTGGACCAGCGGCGATGTGTATCACCTAAGAAATATCCTACCAACACTATGGAAATATCCGGGCGTTGTGCGAAGCTTTGGCGCGTGAAAAATTCGTGAAATGCCTGCCTTAAAAGCTGGAACTTCCGTCTGTTCGCCAGCTTCTATAGCCAGATAGCCTGTACACACCAAATAACTTCGTCGGGAAAGGATGTTTCTTATGAAGCGCTTGTTCTGTTTGGCTGCGATTGCGGCCGTCGTTGTAGGACACTCCGTTTCAGCCCAGGCCGCTGGCCTGGAATTGGGGGTGGGGAGTACCAGTGATTCGACCATGACCTACCGGTTGGGGCTGACGTCGCAGTGGGATAAAAGTTGGTGGCAGAGCGATACCGGTCGCTTGACCGGTTACTGGAGCGGCGCCTACACCTACTGGGACGGGGACAAGCGTGCGAGCGTCAGCAGCCTGTCGTTCTCGCCGGTGTTTGTGTATGAATTTGCCGGGGAGAAGGTCAAGCCGTACATCGAGGCGGGGATTGGCGTAGCGGCGTTCTCGCGCACGCAGGTCGAAGACAACAATATCGGCCAGGCCTTTCAGTTCGAAGACCGCTTGGGCTTTGGCTTGCGCTTCAATGGCGGGCATGAAGTCGGCATTCGCGCCACGCACTATTCCAATGCGGGGCTGAGCAGCAATAACGATGGGGTCGAGAGCTATTCGTTGCATTACACCCTGGAGCTATAAATCTAGAAAACACTGCAAATCAAATGTGGGAGCTGATCCAAAGTGGCAACCCAATCCCCTGTGGGAGCGGGCTTGCCCGCGATGGCGGCCTGTCAGTCAACACAGATTCGGCTGACCCACCGCCATCGCAGGCAAGCCAGCTCCCACATTTTGATCAGTGTTGATCGAAGGATCAGCGATAGGCCGTCGCAATCCCCTGCCTTTCCTCCAGACACTCCGGCGCGCCCATCTCGAACTCCCGGCAAATCAACGGCCGCCGCTCATAGATCGTGCACATCATCGTGTCCCGATCCAGCGCCGCACACCAGCCGTCGTCGAGGCGCAGCATCACTTCGCCGCCCCAATCGTCGGTGTCGATGTAACGCTCCGGTACGCCGGTGTCGGTGATCAGCAGCACTTCCAGCTGGCAACAGCAGGCCGCGCACGTCGAGCAGGTGACGGCGGGTTCGGCGATTTGGGTGTGGGGAATGTTGGTCATAGGCGCGCAGTGTAAGGCAAGCCGGTGTTGCGCGTATGAATGCTCTGACGGGCGTCAGTGCTCCAGTTGTCGGGCGACCCAGTGCAGCACGGGAAACAACAGCGCCCAGAGCAACCCCAGGCCGATCACCGTCGGCGTGGTGCCGTAGCCGAAACTCACCCCGGCCAGTTGGCTGCCCGCGTAATACGACAATGGCCCGCCGACCGCGCCCAACAGGCTGGCCCGCCACCAGGGCCGTGCGCTCCAGGCCAGGCAATGGCGCAAGGTGGTCGCCAGCAGCGCCCAGAGCACGATCAGCCAGAGCGGAATCAACGGCCCGGGCATGCTGAAATGAAACACGCCAAAGGTGCGTAGCGAAGTGTCGATCACCGTGCCCAGCAAGGTCACGGCCAGTATCACCTGGCCCTCGCGGGACCATGAACTGATCCACAGCAGATGCACGGCAAGTGCCGCCACCGCCACCAGCAACCAGCGGCTGTTGCCGCCCAGCACGCAGGCAAACCAGCCGCACTGGAACAGCACGGCATTGGCCAGCGGTTTAAGCATCGAAACGCCCGAGCAGCGGCGGATTGAGCGCGGCGGGTTTGGCCAGCAGCAATTGTGCGGTACCGATCGTACGCTCCATAAAGCCCCCTTCGCAGTAGCACAGGTAGAATTCCCACAAGCGCAGGAAGTACTCATCGTAGCCCAGCTCGGCGAGGCGGCCATGGGCGCGGCGAAAATTCTCATGCCACAGGCGCAGGGTTCTTGCATAGTGCAGGCCGAAGTCTTCCATGTGCAGCAAGTTCATGTCGGTGTCGCGGCTGACGATCTCGAGCATTTTTTGCACGCAGGGCAAGGCGCCGCCGGGGAAGATGTAGCGCTGGATAAAATCCACGTTGGTCTTCGCCTGCTCATAGCGCTGGTCGCGGATGGTGATGGCTTGCAGCAGCATCAGGCCATCGCTTTTGAGTAACTGCGCGCACTGCTTGAAGTAGGTTGGCAGGAAGCGGTGGCCCACGGCTTCGATCATCTCGATGGACACCAGCTTGTCGTACTGGCCGGTGAGGTCGCGGTAGTCCTGCAACAGCAGCGTCACCTGATCACCCAGGCCCAAGGCGGCGATGCGTTGTTCGGTGTAGGCAAACTGCTCCTTGGACAAGGTCGTGGTGGTGACCTTGCAGCCATAATGCTGCGCCGCATACAGCGCCATGCTGCCCCAGCCGGTGCCGATTTCCAGCAGATGGTCGCCGGGCTTGAGCGCGAGTTTCTGGCAGATGCGCTCCAGTTTGTTCAGTTGCGCCTGTTCCAGGGTGTCGTCGGCGGTGAGGAATTGCGCCGCCGAATACATCATGGTCGGGTCGAGGAATTCTTCGAACAGATCGTTGCCGAGGTCGTAATGGGCCGCGATGTTTTTCTGCGAGCCCTTGCGTGTGTTGCGATTGAGCCAGTGCAGACCCTGGGTAAACGGGCGGGCCAGGCGCGCGAGGCCGCCTTCCATCGCGTCGAGCACGTCGAGGTTGCTGACCATCACGCGCACCACGGCGGTGAGGTCCGGGCTGCTCCAGTAACCGTGGATGAACGCTTCGCCGGCGCCGATGGAACCGCTGGCCGCCACCAGGCCCCACACCGCCGGATCGAGGATGTGGATTTCCCCCAGCAGGTGCGCTTCCCGTGCGCCGAAGACCTGGCGTTCGCCGTCTTCGATCACCACCAACTGGCCGTGGCGCAGTTGGCTGAGTTGGCGCAGCACGGCCTTGCGCAGCAGGGCACTGGTCATGCCGTTGACGTTCAGGCGATGGGTTTTGACCGATAAGCTAGGGGTTTTCATGGCGGCGATCCTTGGTATACCCGACTGCAGTACGGGAGGCGCCATCGGCGGCTCGGTGGGGGAAAATCGGTGTGCGTTTGAGCAACAGGCGCAGGGCCTGCCAGTAAATCGCCAGGCAGGTCTTGGCGGTCATCCACGGGAAGCGCCACAGGTAACGGTGCAGGCTGGCGCGGTCGAGGGCGGCTTTTTCCAGGCTCAGGGTGGCATCGAAGACTTTTTGCGCCCCCTGCCAGTCGGCCATGTGCACGCCGAGCCTGGCGGCGGGCGGGCTGAAGCTCATGCGGTATTCCAGGTCGCGGGGCAGGAACGGCGACACATGGAAGGCCTTGGCCACGGCGAAGTGCTGGTGCTCGTCCGCGCCGAGGGCCAGGGCCGGCAGCACGTAGTGATAGCGCTCGCGCCATGGGGTGTTGGTCACTTCACACAGGATCGCGGCCAGTTGTCCGTCGGCCTCGAAGCAGTAGAAGAAACTCACCGGGTTAAAAGCCAGGCCCCAACTGCGGGCCTGGGTCAGCAGGCAGATAACGCCCTGGGGTGTACGCCCCAGGGCCTTGCCGACTTCCTGGCGCACGGCATCGCTCAAGCTCATGCCGCTGCGCGTGAATGCACGCAGGTAATCCTGCTGGCGGAAACCAAAGGGCGCAAAACGGCTGCGCCCGGCCAGGGGCGAGAGCCCCAGCACGTGCTGTTCTTCGCTCAGATCCAGGTACAGCAGGCCGATGCGGTAGCGAAAGGCGTGAGCCTTGGGCGTAAACCGGCGATGGGCGATCCAGCCGCTGTACAGGGCGCTGTTCACAGGCGTTCCCCAAAGGCGTCGGCTACGCGCAGGGCGCTGACCACGCCGTCTTCGTGGAAACCGTTGGCCCAGTAGGCGCCGCAATAAAAGGTATTGCGCACGCCGGACACTTCCTGCCAGCGCGCTTGCGCCGCCACCGCCGCCAGGCTGTATTGCGGGTGGGCGTAGGTGTAGCGGGCGAGGATCTTCAGCGGGTTGATCACCGCCGTCTGGTTGAGGCTGACGCAAAAGGTGGTGGCGCTGTCGATGCCTTGCAGGATGTTCATGTCGTAGGTCACGGCGGCCTGGCTCCGTGCATTGCCACTCAGGCGATAATTCCAGCTGGCCCAGGCCAGCTTGCGATCCGGCAGCAGGCGCGTGTCGGTGTGCAGCACCACGTCGTTGCTGGCGTAGGGCAGGGCGCCGAGGATCTCTTGCTCGGCCTGGCTCGGGTCGGCCAGCAATGCCAGGGCCTGGTCGCTGTGACAGGCGAACACCACGCGGTCGAAATGCTCGACACCGGCCGTGCTGTGGATAACCACGCCAGCCTCGCTGCGTGCGACTTTATCCACAGGGCAATTGAGACGAATCTGTTCGCGAAAACCCCGGGTCAGCGGTTCGATGTAACTGCTGGAGCCACCCTCGATCACACACCATTGCGGGCGGTTGCTCACCGACAGCAAGCCGTGGTTCTTGAAGAAACGCACAAAGAACTGCAAGGGAAAACCGAGCATGTCCGCCAGGGACATCGACCAGATCGCCGCGCCCATCGGCACGATGTAGTGGCGGATAAACCGCTCGCCATACCCGCCGGCCGTGAGGTAGTCGCCCAGGGTCATGTCGGCGCCGATGCGCTGTTCCTGCAGGTCCAGCGGCGCCTGGCGGTTGAAGCGCAGGATATCGCGCAACATGCCCCAGAACCCCGGCGACAGGATGTTGCGCCGCTGCGCAAACAGGCTGTTGAGGTTGTTGCCGTTGTACTCGAAGCGCTGTTTTTCGTCGTGCACCGAAAAACTCATCTCGGTCGGCTTGAAGCCCACGCCGACGTGCCCCAACAGGCGGATGAAGTTGGGATAGGTCCAGTCGTTGAACACGATAAAACCGGTGTCCACCGCATAGCTCTTGCCTTCGACGCTGACGTTGACCGTGTGGGTATGCCCGCCGATGCGGTCGTCGGCTTCAAACAGCGTGATGTCTTGGCTGCGGCTGAGCAAGTAGGCGCTGGTCAGCCCGGCGATGCCGCTACCGATGATGGCGATTTTCACAGGTAGTCCTTCTGCGGTGGCGGGCTGCGCAACATGCGTTTGCCGATGATCAACTGCACACGGCTGGGCAGTTTCGACAGCGGCCACAGGGTGGCGATAAACAGCGCGGGGAAGGCGATTTCCAGCGGGCGCTTGTCCAGCTTGGCGAAGATATGCCGCGCGGCTTTGTCGGCCGTCCAGCTCAGGGGCATGGGGAAATCGTTGCGTTCGGTCAGCGGTGTTTCGACAAAACCGGGGCTGATCACCGTGACGTCGATGTTTTCCGGCGACAGGCTGATGCGCAGCGCTTCGAACAGGTAGCGCAAGCCGGCCTTGGATGCACCATAGGCTTCGGCGCGGGGCATGGGCAGGTACGTCACCGCGCTGGCCACGCCGACCAGGTGCGGCGTTTGCCCGGCGCGCAACAGGGGCAGCGCGGCCTCGATGCAGTAACTGCTGGCCAGCAGGTTGGTGCGTACCACGTGTTCGATGATCGACGAATCGAACTGCCGGGCATCCACATATTCACAGGTGCCGGCGTTGAGGATCACCGTGTCCAGCGCGCCCCAGACCACGCCGATATGCTCGCCGATCTCGCGCACGGTCTGGCTGTTGGTCAGGTCGCCGGCCACCACCAGCACTTGCCCCGGATAGCGTTGGGCGAGGGCTTCCAGCGGGCCTTTGCTGCGTGAGCTGAGCGCCACGTGGGCGCCGCTGTTGAGCAACTCCACGGCCAGCGCGGCGCCGATGCCACTGCTGGCGCCGGTCAGCCAATAACGGCGGGGCGGGGTAAGGTTCATGCCACTCTCCTTTTCAGCCAACGGATGACGCGGCCGAGTACCGGCAGGTGTTCGTAGAGCAGGGCGCCGGCGTCGAAGTAGTCGCGATGATGGTAGACCTTGTCGCGCCACATCAGATGCGAACAGCCCTCGACCCGGATCAGCGTGCCATTGGCCAGGCGCGGGTGGCAGAAGCTCATCTTCCAGCGCAGGTAGCCTTCGCCTTCGGCGACCTGGTCGAAGCCGTGAAAGTCGAAGCGCAGCTGGCTGACATTGCTGTACAGCTCGGCAAAGTAGCGGTGCATCGCCGGCAGGCCGTGGACTTGATGCAGCGGGTCGGTGAAGGCGATGTCCTTGCTGTAGAGGTTATCCAGCAGGTGCAGGTTGTGTTTGTCCAAGGTCGCGAACGCTTGGGCGAACCGGCGCAGGAAGTCACTCATGGATGCCTCCGGCGGCTTCGCGTGAGGGCAGGCTGCGGAAGGCGGCCAGGGCGCGTTCGCGGGATTTTTTCAGGTCGACGATGGCGCGCGGGTAATCCGCCACGCCGAACAGGCCGCCCACCGCTTCGGGGTTGTGCACTTCCTTTTTGTTCAGTGCGGCCAGTTCCGGCAGCCAGCGCTTGATGAACACGCCTTCGCCGTCGAATTTTTCCGACTGGCTCAGCGGGCTGAAAATCCGGAAATACGGTGCCGAGTCGGTGCCGGTGGACGAACTCCACTGCCAGCCGCCGTTGTTGGCAGCCAGGTCGCCGTCGATCAGGTGGCGCATGAAAAAACGCTCGCCTTCACGCCAGTCGATCAGCAGGTTCTTGGTCAGGAACATCGCCACCACCATGCGCAGGCGGTTGTGCATCCAGCCGGTTTCCAGCAGTTGGCGCATGGCCGCGTCGATGATCGGCAGGCCGGTGCGCGCTTGCTGCCAGGCGGCGAGGTCCTTGGGCGCATCGCGCCAGGCCACGGCTTCGGTCTCGGGGCGGAACGCGCGGTGCCGGGATACCCGTGGGTAACCCACGAGGATGTGTTTGTAGAACTCGCGCCAGAGCAACTCGTTGATCCAGGTGATGGCGCCGATGTCGCCACTTTCGAACTCGCCCCGGTTGGTTTGCAACGCGGCGTGCAGGCATTGGCGCGGCGACACCACGCCCGCCGCGAGGTACGCCGAGAGCTGGCTGGTGCCGGGCTTGGCCGGGAAGTCGCGCTCGTCCTTGTAGTAGCTGATCTGCTGGTCGGCGAAGGCGTCGAGGCGCCGGCGTGCTTCGTCTTCGCCAGCGGGCCAGAGGGCGCGCAGGGTGTCGCTGGGCGTTTCGAAACCGTCGACAGTCTGCGGAACCGGATCGCTTTCAATGTTGAGTTTCGCCTGGGCCTTGGCCGTTGGCACCAGGCGCGGCAAGGCGCTGTGCAGGCGGGGTAGCAGACCTTGCGGAACTGGCTGAACACCTGGAAGTAGGTGCCGGTCTTGGTCAGCACGCTGCCGGGTTGGAAAAACAGTTGGTCGAGGTAGCTGTGGAACGTTACGCCGTCGGCTTCCAGCGCGTTGGCCACGGCGGCATCGCGGCGGCTTTCGTGAATGCCGTATTCCTCGTTGATGTGTACGGACTGCACTGACAGCTCGCGGCACAGCTCGCTCAATACGGCCGGCGCCTGGTCCCAGGTGGCGGCGTGGCGGATCAGCAGGGGAATATTCAGCGCGCCAAGGCTGGTGCTCAGTTCGCGCAGGTTGCGCAGCCAGAAGTCCACTTTGCACGGCGCATCGTCATGGGCCAGCCACTGTTCGGGCGTGATCAGGTAAACGGCCGCGATCGGGCCCCGCTGGCTCGCGGCGGCCAGGGCGGTGTTGTCATGTAGGCGCAGGTCGGTGCGCAGCCAGATCAAATGCATTTAGACGATTCCACGCTGGATCAGTAGCTGGTGGGCCGACAACGGATCTTCGGCCACGCACAATTGGGGGATCTCACCGGTTAATACGGCCAACTCGGCCTGGTGGATGCATACCGTTGGTCCGGCAATCAGCGTCGGGCACGGTACGCCGGCCAGCAGCTTGCCGAGTGCCGGCAGATGCAGGGCCTTGCTTGAATACAGCAGCACGGCGCGCGGTTGCAGGTGTTCCACCGCCAGCGCCAGCTCGCCGGCCGGCAGCGGCCAGTCGAAGACTTCCACCGGGCAGTCGGCGCTGCTCGCCAGCCAGGCGCTGAGCCACAGGTGCGGCTCCAGGGGCAGGTCGGACTGGTTGACCAGCAGCAGCGGCGCGCCCTGGAGCTGGCGGTTGTTGTGATAGATACGCGCGCCGAATTTGCTGCGCAGCCACGACAGGAAAAACACGCGCTCCATCTGCGCGCCGAACTGGCCTTGCCAGCGCTGCTCCAGGTCGTTGAGCAGCGGCAACAGCAATTGCTCGCACAGCGTGCGCGGCGGGTACAACGCCATGGCCTGGTTGAAGGCATCATCGACGCGGCGTTCGGCCAATTCGCTGATGGCGTTCAACAAGTTCTGGCGCAGCGCGTGCCACTCGTTTTCGACGGCGTCGGGGCTGGTTTGCGCGGAATCGAGCAGCGCTTTGACCTGGCTGACGGGCACACCGCGATTGAGCCAGGTGAGGATGGTGTGGATACGTTGCACATGGTCAGCGCTGAATAGCCGGTGGCCCTTGGGCGTGCGCTGGGGCACGATCAGGCCGTAGCGGCGTTCCCAGGCGCGCAGGGTCACGGCGTTGACGCCGGTCTGGCGCGCCACTTCGCGGATCGGCAGCCAGCCGTCTTCAAAGGCTTGGGCGAGGTCTTCTGGGGGGGCAGCTTTCATGGGTTAGATCGCATTACGCAGGCTGAGGTTTTCCGGGTGCGGTTGCAGGTAGGCCTGCTGCGCGATGTAGCGGTCCGGGTGTTGGCGAAAGTGATGCTTGAGCAAGGTCAAGGGCACCACCAGCGGCACGATGCCGTGGCGGTATTGGCCGATGACGGTTTGCATTTCCTGCTTGTCGTCGGCGCTGATGGCCTGTTTGAGGTGACCGCTGATGTGCTGCAGCACGTTGGTGTGGGTGCCACGGGTGGCGCACTGGGTCAGGCCGGTCATCAGGTCGCTGAAATAGCAGGCGGCCAGTTCCTCCAGGTTGACGTCCTTGCCCATGCTGCCCAGCAAGTGGCCGAGGCGCTTGTAGTGCGCCGGGCTGTGGGCCATCAGCAAGTATTTGTAGCGCGAGTGAAAGGCCAGCAGGCGGTGACGGCTCAGGCCGTCGGCGAGCAGTTGCTGCCAGCTGGCGTAGACAAACACGCGGGTCAGGAAGTTTTCCCGCAGCACCGGGTCATTCAGCCGACCGTCTTCTTCCACCGGCAGGTTGGGGTGCTGCGCGCAAAAGGCTTGGGCGTAGATGCCGCGCCCGCCACCGTCCACCGGCGTGCCATTGGCGCGGTACACCTTGACCCGTTCCAGGCCGCAGGACGGCGACTTCTGCATGAAGATGTAGCCGCACAGGTCGGTGTGTTGCCCGGCCATCTGCAGGCCGTAGTCATGCAGGGGCTGGGTCACGTTCAGTTCGGTGTGTACGGTGCCGACGGCTTGCGGGTGGGCAGGGTCGCCCACCAGGCGGATCGGCTCGCGGGGAATGCCCAGGCCGATGGCGACTTCGGGGCACAGCGGCACAAAGTCGAAATAGTCAGCGAGGGTTTGGCTGCACAGCAGGGATTGTTTGTGCCCGCCGTTGAAGCGCACGTTCTCGCCGAGCAGGCAGGCGCTGATGGCGATCTTCGGTTTGGTGCTGGACATAGGCGAACCCCGAGAAGATTCCTGTACAAGATAGTTATCTTGTACAACTAAATCTCATCATAGGTTCGATGCTGTACAAGTCAAATTATTTGTACAAGTTTTGCCGTTGGGCTACTGCCAGCCAATTTTCCAGTCGTCGGCATTTTGCAGGGTTTGCCACGCCAGGCGTTCGGCGCCGCGTGTCATCACGGCTTGCAGTTCGATTTCCAGCACGGTGCCTTCGTCGTCGCGAAACAGCTCGGTCACGAGGAAGTGTTTTTCTTTGTTGTGTGGCTGGGCTGCTGTCCATTTGGACAGCAGCAATTTGGCGGGGTTGATGCGGTTCATTGCAGGTGCTCGATCAGGCGTCGCGCCACTTCCTGGCCGCTGAGCCAGGCCCCTTCCACGCGCCCCGACAGGCACCAGTCACCGCACACGTACAGGCCCAGGTCGGCGTCGGCGAGCACGCCGAATTCATGGCTGGCGGACGGGCGCGCGTAGAGCCAGCGGTGCGCCAGGCTAAAGGACGGCGCGGGCATGGCGCTGTGCAACAGTTCGGCGAAGGCGCCGTGCAGGTGCTCGATCACGGCTTCCTTGGGCAGGTCCAGGTGGGCCTTGCTCCAGGCGCTGGTGGCGTGCAGCACCCAGGTGTCGAGGCTGGCGTCGCGCCCCGGCTTGCTGCGGTTGCGGGCCAGCCAGTCGAGGGGGCTGTCTTGCACGAAGCAGCCTTCCATCGGTGTGTCCAAAGGCGTGTCGAACGCCAGGGCGATGGCCCAGGTCGGGTCCATCTTCACCCCGGCGGCGGCGCTGGCCAGCTTGGGCGCGGCTGCCAGCAGGGCGGTGGCCTGCGGCGCCGGCGTGGCGATGACCACGTGGCTGAACGGGCCGTGGTTGCCGCCGTCGGCATCGAGCAGGTTCCAGTGTTGGGGCCCCTGGAAGACTTCGGTGATGCGGCAACCGAACGTCACCGGCAAGTCGTCGAGCAGCGCGCGGGTGATCGCACTCATGCGCGGTGTGCCGACCCAGCGGATCTGTTCATCGGGGGAGGGGGTGAGTTGACCGGATTTGAAGTTGTACAGCTGGGGTTTCCACTGCGCGGCCCAGCCGTTGCTTTGCCAGCGCTGCACTTCGTTGACGAAGCGCCGGTCGCGGGCGGTGAAGTATTGCGCGCCCATGTCCAGGGCGCCGGCATCGCTGCGCTTGCTGGACATGCGGCCACCACTGCCGCGGCTTTTATCGAAGAGTTGTACAACGTGCCCCGCGTCTCGTAACGCTCGGGCGGCGGAGAGACCGGCGATGCCGGTGCCGATGATCGCGATGGGAACAGTCATGGGAGGCCTCGTTTTACCGTTGGGTACAGACTACGCCGACACCAATAGCTGTACAATATTATTTTTTGGTATAAGTTTTGGCGTACCTGTTCTATGCGGTGTGACCTATGGTTAAAGCTGAGGCTTAAGCCAACGTTACGCCCGATTACAAATGATCCCTGCCTATAAAATAGACCAGTGATCGGCAGCGAACGTTACATGAGGAGCGTCCCATGCATATTTTGCTGACCGGCGGTACCGGCTTGATCGGCCGCCAACTCTGCCAACACTGGCTCTCCCAGGGGCATCGCCTGACCGTGTGGAGCCGCCACCCGGAACAGGTCGCCAAGGTCTGCGGCGCTCAGGTGTCGGGAGTCGGCCGCCTACAACAGGTTATCGGCCCGGTGGACGCGGTCATTAACCTCGCCGGCGCGCCCATTGCCGACCGCCCGTGGACCCACAAGCGCAAGGCGTTGTTGTGGAGCAGTCGCATCGGCCTGACCGAAACCCTGCTGGCGTGGCTGGAAAGCCTGGCGCAAAAACCGGCGGTGCTGATCTCCGGTTCCGCCGTGGGCTGGTACGGCGACGGTGGTGAGCGCGAATTGACCGAAGCCAGCGGCCCGGTGCAGGACGATTTTCCCAGCCAGTTGTGTGTCGCCTGGGAAGAAACCGCCCAACGCGCCGAAGCCCTGGGCATGCGAGTGGTACTGGTGCGCACGGGCCTGGTGCTGGCGGCCGAGGGCGGCTTTTTGTCGCGCCTGTTGCTGCCGTTCAAACTGGCGCTGGGCGGGCCGATCGGCAAGGGTCGGCAGTGGATGCCGTGGGTGCATATCAAGGATCAAATCGGCCTGATTGATTTTCTTCTGCACAACCCACAGGCCAGTGGTCCTTATAATGCGTGCGCGCCACACCCGGTGCGCAACCGCGAGTTTGCCAAGACGTTGGGCCAGGTGCTGCACCGCCCGGCGTTCATGCCCATGCCGGCGTTTGCGTTGAAGGTCGGGTTGGGCGAGTTGTCCGGGTTGCTGTTGGGCGGGCAGAAGGCCGTCCCCGAACGGCTGCTGGCGGCCGGTTACACTTTTCAGTTCACTGAGTTGCGCGCGGCCCTGGACGACGTGTCCAGCCGCCTTTAGCCATAGGATGTTGCATGACGGATCACGCGTTATTACTGGTCAACCTGGGTTCACCGGCGTCCACTTCGGTGGCCGATGTGCGCAGCTACCTCAATCAGTTCCTGATGGACCCTTATGTGATCGACCTGCCGTGGCCGGTGCGGCGCTTGCTGGTCTCGCTGATCCTGATCAAGCGCCCCGAGCAGTCGGCCCACGCCTACGCCTCGATCTGGTGGGAGGAGGGCTCGCCGCTGGTGGTGCTCAGCCGCCGCCTGCAACAACAGATGACCACGCAGTGGACTCACGGCCCGGTGGAATTGGCGATGCGCTACGGCGAGCCGTCGATTGAAACGGTGCTGACCCGTCTCGCCGCCCAAGGCATCCGCAAGGTCACCCTCGCGCCGCTGTACCCGCAGTTTGCCGACAGCACCGTGACCACGGTGGTGGAAGAAGCCCGCCGCGTGCTGCGTGAGAAAAAACTCGACCTGCCGTTGGCGATCCTGCAACCCTTCTACGACCAACCGGAATACCTCGACGCCCTGGTGGCCAGCGCCAAGCCGCATTTGCAGCAGGATTACGATCACCTGCTGTTCAGCTTCCATGGCTTGCCGGAGCGGCACCTGCAAAAACTCAACCCTGGGCACACCTTCGACGGTGCCACCGATTGCTGCGCGAACGCCCCGGCACAAGTGCGTGCCACCTGTTATCGCGGGCAATGTTTCAGCGTGGCGCGGGATTTTGCCGCGCGCATGGGCTTGCCGGAAGATAAATGGTCGGTGGCCTTCCAATCGCGCCTGGGGCGGGCGAAGTGGATCGAACCCTACACCGAAGCCCGCCTGGAAACCCTGGCCCAGCAAGGCGTGAAAAAGCTGCTGGTGATGTGCCCGGCGTTTGTCGCCGATTGCATCGAGACGCTGGAGGAGATTGGTGATCGCGGGCTGGAGCAGTTCCGCGAGGCGGGGGGCGAGGAATTGGTGCTGGTGCCGTGCCTGAATGATGATCCGCAGTGGGCGAAGGCGTTGAATGCCTTGTGTGAAAAAGCACCCGTGTCGCTATAGCTGAAGCCAGTGAAGGTCAACATGTGGGAGCGGGCTTGCCCGCGATGGGGGCGTGTCAGCCGCTAGATGTGTTGGCTGATACACCGCTATCGCGGGCAAGCCCGCTCCCACATTGGTCCTCCTATATTTGTTGATTGGGTTTACAGGTTGAGGGTCAGGCTGACGGTGAGGTTGCGTGGTTCGCCCGGGTTGACCCAATAGTTGCTGTAGGACCGCTCGTAGTACTTCTCATCAAACAGGTTGTTGAGATTCAAGCCGACCGTCACGTTCTCCGTAGCCTTGTAATGCGCGAGCAAATCCACGGTGTGATACGCCGGCAGCTCAAAGCGCGTACCCGCCTCACCGGAACGATCCCCTACATAGGTAAACGCCGCCCCCACGTCCGAGCCGCGCAACGCGCCATCCTGGAACTCATACACCCCCAACAGACTGCCACTGCGCTTGGCCACGCCAAGGATGCGGCTGCCGGCGGGAATGGCTTTATCGCCCTTGGTCACTTCGGCATCGATGTAGGCAAAGGCCCCAATCACCCGTACGGCATCCGTCACTTGCCCCGTCATTTGCAGGTCAAAACCCTGGCTGCGGGCCTTGCCCATGGCGCGGTTGAGGTTGGTGGCCGGGTCGAGGGTGAGCACGTTTTCCTTCTCGATATGGAACGCGGCGAGGGTGGTGCTGAGGCGGTCGTCGAACAGCTCGCTCTTGATCCCCACTTCATAACCCACGCCTTCTTCCGGCTTGAAGCCTTTGTTGTTGGCGTCCAGCCCGCTGTTGGGTTTGAACGAGGTGGAGGCGTTGGCGAACACGCCGACTTGCGGCGTGAGCTGGTAGAGCAGGCCGGCGCGCTGGGTGAGGGCGTCGTGGGTTTGCTGGGTCGGCGGGGTGTTGCCGATGTAGTTGTCGATGCGTTGTTCGAAATGCTCGAAGCGCGCCCCGAGCATGCCGCGCAGGCGGTCGGTGAAGACGATCTGGTCTTGCAGGTTCAGCGCGTGGCTTTTGGTCTGCTCGAAGAAGTCGGTGCCGCCGCGCGCGCCATTGGGTTTGGCCTGGCCGTAGACCGGGTTGTAGAGGTCGATGGCGTAGGGGCTGCCGGCAATCGCCGTCACGCGTTCCTTCTTGCGGTAGTCCTCGTATTCCGTGCCCACCAGCACTTCATGCTGCCAACTGCCAATATCGAACAAGCCGCGCAGTTCAAGTTGGGTGATGCTGTCGTGCCAGCCCATGGAGCGTTCGCGGTAGCGGCGGTTGAGGGTGTGGCCGTCGGCGTTCAGCGCACGGTTTTCCGAGGCGTCGCCCCACAGGCTGCCTTGCTTGTAGTGGCTGGCCAGGCGCAGGCTCCAGGCATCGTTGAGGTGATGTTCGAGGGCGGCCTGGAGGCGGTTGTTGTGGTTGTCGATATCGCCGTCGTTGGGCTCGCCGAGGAAGGTCGAGCGCGATACGCCGGGGGCGGCGACGATGCCACGGTCGAAAGTGGAGCTGTGGCGCACGAATTCGCTTTCGACGAGCAGGGTGGTGTCCGGGTCCAGTTGCCAACTGAACGACGGCGCGACGAACACCCGTTTGCTCTGCACGTGATCGCGGAAGCTGTGGTTGTCTTCCACCGCCAGGTTGACCCGCGACAGCACGTGGCCTTCGCTGTCCAGCGGGGTGTTGACGTCGAGGGCGGTGCGATAGCGGTCCCAACTGCCGGCGCTGGTTTGCAGGGTGGTGAAGGCCTCGGGCTGGGGCTTCTTGGTGACGATATTCACCGTGCCGCCAGGATCGCCACGCCCGTACAGGCTGGCGGCGGGGCCCTTGAGCACTTCGATGCGCTCGATATTGGCCGCGTCCGGGGTGCTCGGGTAGCCACGGTTGGCGCTGAAGCCGTCCTGGTAGAACTCGGACGTGGTGAAGCCGCGCACGCTGTATTCGTAGAGCGTCAGGCCGCCGAAGTTGTTTTGCTTGGACACGCCGCCGGCAAATTCCAGGGCGCGCTCGACGCTGGTGCTGCCCAGGTCCTTGAGCACCGTGGCGGGAATCACGCTGATGGATTGTGGGATGTCGCGTAGCGCCGTGTCAGTTTTGGTCGCACTGGCCGAGCGTGTGGCGCGGTAGCCTTTGACCGGGCTGGTGGCGGACTCGTAGGCGTCGGTGGTGACGCTGATGGTGTCGAGTTCCAGGGTGTTGTCTTCGGCGAAAGCGGGATCAAGCAGCAAACCCAAGGCCAGGCCAGCCAAGGGGGCAATTCTTCGAGACGGCATGATAGAGCGTTCCAATGTCGATATTGAAACAATATAACATGCCTAATGAGAATGAATCGCTATGAAATGTGCGCTTACAGGTGCCTGCGAACAGGCACCTGGGCGAGGGCGCTTATTCCTCTTCTTTCACCGGCGCCGGCGGTGGGCGCAGGCCGATTTCCGCTGACAACTTGATCTCTTTGCCATTGCGCATCACCAGGATCGTCACTTTGTCGGTCGGTTTGATCCGTGCCACCTGGTTCATCGACTTGCGGCCATCGCCAGCCGGTTCGCCGTCGATGCTGAGGATCACGTCGCCCAGTTGCAGGCCGGCTTTCTGCGCCGGGCCGTCACGGAAGATCCCGGCGACCACGATGCCCGGGCGCCCAGTCAGGCCAAACGACTCGGCCAAGTCCTTGGTCAGCGGCTGCACTTCAATGCCCAGCCATCCGCGAATCACCTGGCCGTGCTCGATGATCGACTTCATCACTTCCGTCGCCAGCTTTACGGGGATCGCAAAACCGATGCCCTGGGAGCCGCCGGACTTGGAGAAAATCGCCGTGTTGATACCGGTCAGGTTGCCATTGGCATCCACCAGCGCGCCACCGGAGTTGCCGGGGTTGATCGCGGCGTCGGTCTGGATGAAGTCTTCGTAGCTGTTCAGGCCGAGCTGGTTACGCCCGGTGGCGCTGATGATGCCCATGGTCACCGTCTGGCCGACGCCGAACGGGTTGCCGATTGCCAGCGCGACGTCACCCACGCGCAGGCCGTCGGAGCGGCCGAGGGTGATGGAGGGCAGGCTTTTCAGGTCGATCTTGAGCACCGCAAGGTCGGTTTCCGGGTCGCTGCCGACCACGCGGGCCAGGGTTTCGCGGCCGTCACGCAAGGCCACCACGATCTGGTCGGCGCCGGTGGTCACGTGGTTGTTGGTGAGGATGTAGCCTTCCGGGCTCATGATCACGCCCGAACCCAGGCTCGACTCCATGCGCCGCTGCTTGGGGCCGTTGTCACCGAAGTAGCGACGAAACTGCGGGTCTTCAAACAACGGGTGCGCCGGTTTGTTGATGACCTTGGTGGTGTACAGGTTGACCACGGCCGGCGCGGCGATGACCACCGCGTCCGCATAGGTCACCGGGCCTTGCACCACCGCGTTGGTCTGCGGTGCCTGCTGCATGTTTACGTCCAGGCTGGGCAAGCCAACCCACTGGGGATAACGCTGAATGATCAGCATCGCGATCAGCACGCCAGCCAACAATGGCCATCCAAAAAAACGCAGTGCCTTGAGCATCAAGTAAGTCCTGACAGGTTGCAGGGGGCGGGAGAGCGCCCATAATGTCGCGCATTATACGAGGCTGTGAGTGCCTTCGAACGGGATATTTAGGAGTCTTTTATGGCCGTTGCCCTGAGCACATTAGTCGATGAAGCTGACCGCTACCTGAACAGCTCGAAAATCGCCGATTACTGCCCCAATGGCCTGCAAGTGGAGGGGCGCCCGCAGGTAATGCGCATCGTCAGCGGCGTGACCGCCAGCCAGGCCCTGCTGGACGCGGCCGTCGAAGCCGGGGCTGATTTGGTGCTGGTGCACCACGGTTATTTCTGGAAAGGCGAAAACCCCTGCATCACCGGCATGAAGCAGCGCCGCCTGAAAACCCTGCTCAAGCACGACATCAGCCTGCTGGCCTACCACCTGCCGCTGGACCTGCACCCTGATGTCGGCAACAACGTGCAGCTCGCACGCCAGCTGGACATCACCGTCGAAGGCCCGCTGGACCCCAATGATGCGAAGATCGTCGGCCTGGTCGGCTCCCTTGCCGAGCCGCTGTCGCCACGGGATTTTGCCCGCCGTGTGCAGGAAGTCATGGGGCGTGAGCCGTTGCTGATCGAAGGCAGTGAGATGATCCGGCGCGTGGGATGGTGTACCGGTGGTGGTCAGGGTTACATCGACCATGGGATTGCGGCGGGTGTGGATCTGTTCCTCAGCGGCGAAGCGTCCGAGCAGACCTTTCACAGTGCGCGGGAAAATGACATCAGCTTTATTGCCGCCGGCCATCACGCCACCGAGCGTTATGGCGTGCAGGCGCTGGGGGATTACCTGGCGCGGCGGTTTGCGCTGGAGCATCTGTTCATCGACTGTCCGAACCCTATTTAACGGGCACCGCTGTACAAAATGTGGGAGCTGGCTTGCCTGCGATGCAGACACCTCGTTCTGTCTGATAAACCGAGGCGATGCTATCGCAGGCAAGCCAGCTCCCACACAAGCCAGCTCCCACACTTGACCGCGCGTCACCCCCAAACTCAGGGGCATATTCATATACCGTTTCGATCTAGCCAGCTCCCTGATTAGAAGAAGGTGCTGTGCTAGCATGCCCCGCTCGAACACGGCCCGCTGGCCGTCCATAAGATCGTTTTTCCGTGAGTAACCATGGTCGACAAACTGACGCATCTGAAACAGCTGGAGGCGGAAAGCATCCACATCATCCGCGAGGTCGCCGCCGAGTTCGATAACCCGGTGATGCTCTACTCGATCGGTAAAGACTCCGCCGTGATGCTGCACCTGGCACGCAAGGCGTTCTTTCCGGGCAAGCTGCCGTTCCCGGTGATGCACGTGGACACCCAGTGGAAATTCCAGGAGATGTACAAGTTCCGCGACAAGATGGTCGAAGAGCTTGGCCTGGAGCTGATCACCCACGTCAACCCGGATGGCGTGGCGCAGGGCATCAACCCGTTCACCCACGGCAGCGCCAAGCACACCGACATCATGAAGACCGAGGGCCTCAAGCAAGCCCTGGACAAGCATGGTTTCGACGCCGCCTTCGGCGGTGCCCGTCGCGATGAAGAGAAATCCCGCGCCAAAGAGCGCGTGTACTCGTTCCGCGACAGCAAGCACCGTTGGGACCCAAAAAACCAGCGTCCCGAGCTGTGGAACGTCTACAACGGCAACGTCAACAAGGGTGAGTCGATCCGTGTGTTCCCGCTGTCCAACTGGACCGAGCTGGACATCTGGCAGTACATCTACCTCGAAGGCATCCCGATCGTGCCGCTGTACTTCGCCGCCGAACGTGAAGTGATCGAGAAGAACGGCACGTTGATCATGATCGACGACGACCGCATCCTTGAGCACTTGTCCGACGAAGACAAAGCCCGCATCGTCAAAAAGAAAGTACGTTTCCGTACCCTTGGCTGCTACCCGTTGACGGGCGCGGTGGAGTCCGAAGCCGAGACGCTGACGGACATCATTCAGGAAATGCTCCTCACGCGAACTTCCGAGCGCCAGGGCCGTGTCATCGACCACGATGGTGCAGGCTCGATGGAAGACAAAAAACGTCAGGGTTATTTCTAAGGGGTTGTCATGTCGCACGTATCTGATTTGATCAGCGAGGACATCCTCGCCTACCTGGGCCAGCATGAGCGCAAGGAAATGTTGCGCTTCCTGACCTGCGGCAACGTCGACGACGGCAAGAGCACCCTGATCGGGCGCCTGCTGCACGACTCCAAGATGATCTACGAAGATCACCTGGAAGCCATCACCCGCGATTCGAAGAAAGTCGGCACCACCGGTGACGACATCGACCTGGCGTTGCTGGTCGACGGCCTGCAGGCCGAGCGTGAGCAGGGCATCACCATCGATGTCGCCTACCGCTATTTCTCTACCGCCAAGCGCAAATTCATCATCGCCGACACCCCTGGCCATGAGCAGTACACCCGCAACATGGCCACCGGTGCGTCCACCTGTGACCTGGCGATCATCCTGATCGACGCCCGCTACGGCGTGCAGACCCAGACCCGTCGCCACAGCTATATCGCCTCGTTGCTGGGCATCAAGCACATCGTGATTGCCGTCAACAAGATGGACATCAACGGCTTTGACCAAAGCGTATTCGAGTCGATCAAGGCCGATTACCTGAAGTTCGCCGAAGGTATCGCGTTCAAGCCGAGCACCATGGCCTTTGTGCCGATGTCGGCGCTCAAGGGCGACAACGTGGTGAACAAGAGCGAGCGTTCGCCTTGGTACACCGGCCAGTCGCTGATGGAGATCCTCGAAACCGTCGAGATCGCCAACGACCGCAACTACACCGACCTGCGTTTCCCGGTGCAGTACGTCAACCGTCCGAACCTGAACTTCCGTGGTTTCGCCGGCACCCTGGCCAGCGGCATCGTGCACAAGGGCGACGAAGTCGTGGTGCTGCCGTCGGGCAAGAGCAGCCGCGTCAAATCCATCGTTACCTTTGAAGGTGAGCTGGAGCACGCCGGCCCAGGCCAGGCCGTGACCCTGACCATGGAAGACGAGATCGACATCTCCCGTGGCGACCTGTTGGTGCATGCCGACAACGTGCCGCAAGTGACCGACGCCTTCGACGCCATGCTGGTGTGGATGGCCGAAGAGCCGATGCTGCCGGGCAAGAAATACGACATCAAGCGCGCCACCAGCTACGTGCCGGGTTCCATCACCAGCATCGTGCACCGCGTGGATGTGAACACCCTGGCCGAAGGCCCGGCGAGTTCGCTGCAATTGAACGAGATCGGCCGGGTCAAGGTCAGCCTCGACGCCGCCATTGCCCTGGACGGTTACGACAGCAACCGCACCACCGGTGCGTTTATCGTTATCGACCGTTTGACCAACGGCACTGTGGCCGCGGGCATGATCATCGCGCCGCCAGTGACCCACGGCAGCTCGGCGCAGCACGGCAAGTTGGCCCACGTGGCCACCGAAGAGCGTGCCCAGCGCTTCGGCCAGCAACCGGCCACCGTGCTGTTCAGCGGCCTGTCGGGCGCTGGCAAGAGCACCCTGGCCTATGCGGTTGAGCGCAAGCTGTTCGACATGGGTCGTGCGGTATTCGTGCTGGATGGCCAGAACCTGCGCCACGACTTGAACAAGGGCTTGCCGCAAGACCGTGCCGGCCGCACCGAGAACTGGCGTCGTGCCGCGCACGTGGCGCGTCAGTTCAACGAAGCGGGCCTGCTGACCCTGGCAGCGTTTGTCGCTCCGGATGCCGAAGGCCGTGAACAGGCCAAGGCATTGATCGGCGGTGATCGTTTGCTGACGGTCTACGTGCAAGCGTCGCCGCTGGTGTGCGCCGAGCGTGATCCGCAAGGGTTGTACGCGGCGGGTGGGGATAACATCCCGGGTGAGTCCTTCCCGTACGACGTGCCGTTGAATGCCGACCTGGTGATCGACACCCAGGCGTTGTCGCTGGAAGAGAGCGTCAAGCAAGTGCTGGAGCTGTTGCGTCAGCGCGGCGCGATCTAAGGATTGCCGCTACAAAAAAGCCCGCCACCGATCACTCGGTGGCGGGCTTTTTTATGTCCTCAAGACCGGACTCGGTCAATGTGGGAGCTGGCTTTTGTGGGAGCTGGCTTGCCTGCGATAGCATCACCTCGGTGTCACT
>NZ_ANNV01000041.1 GCF_000346755.1 Pseudomonas sp. CBZ-4
GCTGACCCACCGCTATCGCAGGCAAGCCAGCTCCCACATTTTGATTAGCGGCGGTAAGTGGATCCGGTGTGCTGTTGGGGAAGTCGAGCGCTGGCGTGGAAGACTTTTTCTCTCAACGTGCCAGCCTCATACGCAGTCTTGTAGGACCCGCGCCTCTGCAACTCCGGCACCACCAGCTCAATGAAATCCACATAGCTTTCCGGCGTGACAATCCGCGTCAGGTTGAAGCCATCCAGCCCGGTCTCGCTGATCCACGACTCCAACTCATCCGCCACCTGCTCGGGCGAGCCGACCAGGGTGATATAGCGCCCGCCCAGCGCGTGTTGCTCCAGCAATTTGCGCCGGGTCCAGTCGTTGTTTTGCAGGTTCTTGGTGGCCGACTGGATCGCGTTGCTTTTCACGTACTGGATCGGTTCATCCAGTGCGTACTGGGAAAAATCAATCGCCGTCGACGCCGAGAAGTGCGCTACGCCGGCTTCCGCGCTGGCATAGCTCAGGTACTCGGCGTGCTTGGCCCAGGCCGCTTCTTCGGTGGCACCAACGATCACGTTGAGGCCCATGAACACCTTGATGTCATCCGGGTTGCGCCCGGCTTCGACGGCGCTGGCGCGCACCTTGTCCACCTGGAGCTTGGTCGCGGCCTTGTTCTGCCCGCTGATAAACACGCACTCGGCATGCCGCCCGGCGAACAGCAGACCACGGTCCGAACTGCCCGCCTGGAACAGCACCGGCGTACGCTGCGGCGACGGCTCGCACAGGTGATAACCCTCTACCTGATAGAACTCGCCGTGGTGCTCGACCTTGTGCACCTTGCCCGGCTGGGCATACACCCGCGCCTGCGGGTCGTTGACCACGGCGGCGTCTTCCCAGCTGCCTTCCCAGAGTTTGTAGAGCACCTCCAGGTACTCGTCGGCCTGGTCGTAGCGGCGGTCATGCTCGACCTGCTCGGTGAGGCCCATGGCCTTGGCGGCGCTGTCGAGGTAGCCGGTGACAATGTTCCAACCCACGCGGCCACGGCTCAGGTGGTCCAGCGTGGACATGCGCCGCGCGAACAGATACGGCGGCTCGTAGGTGAGGTTGGCGGTGAGGCCGAAGCCGAGGTTCTTCGTCACCGCCGCCATCGCCGAGACCAGCAGCAACGGGTCATTCACCGGCAGCTGGATCGACTCTTTGAGCGGCACGTCGATAGAGTTTTGGTAGACGTCGTACACGCCGACGATATCGGCAATGAACAAACCGTCGAACAGCCCGCGCTCGAGGATCTGCGCCAGTTCGGTCCAGTACTCGATGGTCTTGTACTGGGTCGAAGTGTCCCGTGGGTGGGTCCACATACCGTGGTTGATATGCCCGATGCAGTTCATGTTGAAGGCATTGAGCAGGATTTTTTTCTTCGCCATTTAGATGGTCCCCCGCAGCGGCGGGTTTGCATCGTTGAGGTAGTAATTGCCCACCGCGTGGTACTTCCAGCGCACCGGGTCGTGCAGGGTGTGCACGCGGGCGTTGCGCCAGTGGCGGTCGAGGCCGTGCTCGGCCAGGGTCGCCTGGCTGCCGGCCAGTTCGAACAGGGTGCTGCCGGCGGCCAGGGAAATCTCGGTGCTCAGGGCGCGCACTTCGGCCACCGCTATCGAGGCGGCGGCGACGGTGTCGGCGTTGCTGTCGGCCTGGGCGCGGTCGAGGAATTCGCCTGCGCGTTCCAGCAAGGCTTCGCTGGCGTGCAGGCGGATGCTCAGGTGGCCGAAGCTTTTCAGGGTCAGTGGGTCTTCGCTGGCCTTGTCGTTGCCGGAATCGATCCACGGGCGGGTCTTGGTGCGCACAAAGTGCAGCGCATCTTCAAAGGCGGCGCGGGCGATGCCGGTGTCGATGGCGGCGTGCAGGATCTGCGCCAGCGGGCCGACGGTGGTCGGGCGTTCGAAGGCGCTCTGGAACGGGATCACGTCGGCGGCGGCGACCCACACGTTGTCGAACACCACCGAACCGCTGCCGGTGGTGCGCTGGCCGAAGCCGCTCCAGTCGTCGATCACCGTCAGGCCGGCGCTGTCACGCGGCACGAAGGCCAGTTGCTGCACGCCGTGTTCGTCCACCACCGAGGTGGGGATGCGCTGGGCGTAGATCGCGCCGGTGGAATAGAACTTGCGGCCGCTGATGCGGAAACCATTGCCGTCACGGGTGATCGAGGTGACGCGGTCGTGGGCGGTCTTGGTGCCCAGCTCGGCCAGGGCGTTGCCGAAACGCTGGCCGGCCAATACTTCGGCGTACAGGCGTTGTTGCTGCGCTGGCGTGCCGTTCACCCGCAGCACTTCGAGGGCGTAGAAATGGTTTTGCGGGATCTGGCCCAGGGACGCATCCGCCTGGGCAATCAGCGCGATGACCTTGGCCAGGGTGACGTTGGACACGCCAGCGCCGCCGTATTCCTTCGGCACGCTGATGCCCCACAGGCCGGAGCGCGAGAACACGTCCAGTTCGGGCAAGGGCAGGCGGCGTTCGCGGTCGCGCTGGGCGCTGTCGCGGCGGAAGTCTTCGGCCAGGTCGCTGGCGACAACAAGGGCTTGTTCATCGCTGGTGATAACCGCGACGTTTGCAGAGAAAGTCATATGTGCTCCAGAAGCTTGTAGAGGAAGTGTTCTGGTCGGTTAAATCCAGGAGTGACGAGCCGGCAACGTGCCGTTCAAGCGGAACGCGCCGATGGCGTGATACTTCCAGCGCACCGGGTCGTGCAGGGTGTGCACGCGGGCGTTGCGCCAGTGGCGGTCGAGGTTGAATTCGGCGAGGGTGGCGCGGCTGCCGGCCAGTTCGAAGAGCTTTTCGCTGACCAGCAGCGACACTTCGGTGGTCAGCACTTTCGCCTCGGCCACGGCAATCGAAGCACGTGCGGCGGATTGCGCGGTGATCGGCGCGGCGCTGACCTGGTCCAGCACGTGGCCGGCCTTGCGCAGCAGGGCTTCGGCGGCGTGCAGTTCGATCTTCAGCTTGCCGATGTCGGCGATCACATACAGGTCATCGCTGGCGCGTTCGACCTTGGCGTCGATCCATGGGCGCGAACGTTCACGCACGAAGGTGATGGTGTCGTCGAGGGCACCACGGGCGATGCCGGCGTCGATGGCGGCCTGGATCAGTTGCGAGACGGCGCCCTGGATGTTCGGGGTTTCACCGATGCGCCAGTTTTCCACCACCAGCTCGGCGTCCACGGGTACTTGATCCAGCAATACGGTGCCGCTGGCGGTGGTGCGTTGGCCGAAGCCCGACCAGTCGTCAACGATGCGCAGCCCTTCGGTGCCACGGCGTACAAACGCCATGACCTGCTTGCCGTCGTCGTTGAGCGCCTTGACCGCCACCCAGTGGGCGAACAGCGCGCCGGTGGAGTAGAACTTCTGACCGCTGATCACATAGCCGTCGCCCTGGGCGGTGAGGCGCGCCTTGAGTTCCAGGGTGTTCCTGGTGCCGCGTTCCGGGCCGCCATTGCCGATGCGCCAGCCGTCGAGGACGCTCTGGAACAGCTGCTTTTTCTGGCGTTCGGTGGCCGCGCCCTGCAGCAGGTGCAGGATGCCGAAATGGTTCTGCGGGATCTGGCCGAGGGCCGGGTCGGCCGCGCTGATGATCGCGAATACGTCGGCCAGGGTCACGAAGGACACCTGCGGGCCGCCGTATTCACGGGGAATGGAAATACTGCCCAGGCCACTGCGGGTGAACTGTTCCAGCTGCGCCCAGGGCAGCTTGCGTTGCTGATCGCGCTGGGCGGCGTGCAGGCGTGCCGCCTGGGCCAGCGCATGGGCTGCGTCCAGCGCCTCTGCGTCGTTGCGCAGCACGGTGGCCGGCAACAGCAGGGGAGCGACGTCCAGATCGCTCTGGGGGGGTGTTTGAGCCAAGTTAGACATCAGCGCCGCTCCTTGGCTGCACGCAATGCCCTGGCGTTGTGCACCGGGGTAATTCTGACCATACCGACCTCGCATTCAATGAAATGAAAACAGAAAAATCAAAGATGTCCGGTGGTCCGGTGCATATACCCTAAGCGTGTTAAATATTTAAATAAACGTGATTTTTGGAATAAGCATAGAAGGCCCGTCACCCAGGTTCGCAGGGCGAGCCGAGGGGGCGCGGCTGATAGATCAGCCCCGACCCGGCCGGGCGGGTCGGCGTCCCGGCGGCGATGCGCAGCGTGCGTGCCGGCGCCCAGCGTGAATTGTTGCCGACGCGATCGAGAATGCAGTACGTGACGTCCAGGCGGCTGTCGTCGCCGGCTTCGACGATCACCGCGGAAGGCACCCACACCTGCACGGGCAGGCCGATATCCCTGGCCCGGATCTTCGGCAGGTCCAGGCGCACATCGCCCCAGCGCAGGGTGATGGCGTCGCCGCTGGTCATGTTCAGGTAGGGCTCGATGGTCAGGGGAACACCGCGCCGCACCTGGCTGGCGTTGACGCCGTAGCGGCGAATGGTCTCGGGCAGGCTGGCGGGGGCGAGGTTGAGGTTTTCGTCGCAGTACAGGGGCGAGGGCTGGCCGCCCGGGTAGTTGGTCTTCACTCGCACCCGGGTCACGGCCGAGCGTGCGGCAGCGTGGCCGACCTGCATGACCTGGTAATGAAGCTGGGCCGGGCCGTCCTGCACAAAGCTTTCCGGCACACGCAGGTGCGTGGGAGTGCCGACCTTGCAGGCGGTCACCCGGCGTGAGGCGGCAAAGCAGTTGTTCCAGAACAGCTCGATCAGGTCGCCCTCATCCATGTGGGGATAGGGTGCGATATCGACCTGCAATTGTGCGGCAGCCAGGGCGTTGATGCCGTTTCGCAGGGCCTGTGGCAGGGTCGGCGCGGTGAGCAGGGTGTGCGTCATAAGTAATCTCCTTGATGCAGCCAGCAGCCATCGTTCCGGTCCTTTGCGCGGGTGCGCGCAGGGGGCTGAAAAGAACGATTCAGTGAATAGCCGGGATAGGATCCAATCCTCTGGGCGCTAGATAAGAGGGTTGGCCAAGAGGCGTCAATGGCGGCAAAGGGCTAAACGGCGGGTGGGGGGAGATTCAGAAGGGTCTGACTGGCGCGGGGATTTTAAGACGGTTAAAGCGAGGCCTTTTACAGGCTGGAATGAGTATTCCCTGTAGGAGCGAGCTTTATGTGGGAGCTGGCTTGCCTGCGATGCAGG
>NZ_ANNV01000042.1 GCF_000346755.1 Pseudomonas sp. CBZ-4
GGGGCTGACACACCGCTATCGCAGGCAAGCCAGCTCCCACAGTTTGATTGGGTTTCTTCAGTTGGATACGTCAGCGATTGCTTGCGCCAGCAATGCCAGGCGCGTCGCATCAACTCCGGCAACGTTGGCCCGCCCCGAATTGACCATATACACGCTGTGCTTCTCGCGCAGTTGTTTCACTTGCTCGGCACTCAAACCGGTGTAGGAAAACATCCCACGCTGTGCCCCGATATGCGCAAACCGCTCAGCCAACCCATGGGGCGCCAAGGCTTCCACCAACCCGGAGCGCAGATGCGCAATCCGCGAACGCATGGCTTCCACTTCACCACTCCACAGCGCTTTCAGCTCGGCATCACCCAGGATCGTCGCCACCACCGCCGCACCATGATCCGGCGGCGTGGACCACAAATTACGCGCGATATTTGCCAGTTGGCTGCGCACATCCGTGAGCTTTTCGGCATCCGCCGCGCACACGATCAACGCACCGACCCGGTCGCTGTACAGGCCGAAGTTCTTCGAGCAGGAGCTGGTGACCAGCACTTCCGGCAGTTCGGCGGCGAACAGCCGCACGGCCCAGGCATCTTGCTCCAGGCCGTCGCCAAAGCCCTGGTAGGCAAAGTCGATCAGTGGCAGCAATTGGCGCTCGCGCACGATCTGCAGCACTTGGCGCCAGTCGTCCTGGGACAGGTCGAAACCGGTCGGGTTATGGCAGCAGGCGTGCAGCAGCACCACGTCGCCTTTCGGCACGGTGGCCAGGGTGGCGAGCATGGCCGTCACATCCAGGCGGTTGTCCGCGCCCACGTAGGGGTAGTGGCTGACCTTGAGCCCTGCCTTGGCAAAGATGCTTTCGTGGATCGGCCAGGTCGGGTTGCTCAGCCACACGCCACGGCCCGGCAGACTGTGGGCGATAAAGTCGGCGCTCAGGCGCAGGGCGCCGGTGCCGCCTGGGGTCTGGGTGGCGCCGGCACGGCGGGCGTGGATCAGCGCCGAGTCGGCACCGAGCACCAGTTGGCTGATCAGGGTGCCGAAGGCCGCATTGCCGTGGCCGCCGATGTAGGTCTTGGTGGTTTGCGTGTCCACCAGGCGCTGCTCGGCCAGTTTCACTGAGTGAGGAATCGGGGTCAGGCCCTGATCGTCCTTGTACACGCCAACGCCAAGGTCGAACTTGTTCGGGTTGCTGTCCTGGGCATACAGGTCCATCAGCCCGAGGATCGGGTCACCGGGTACGCGGCCAATCGCATCAAAGTGCATTACTTGCGGCCCTCGGCGTCCTTGGCCACTTCGTCGGTGCGGGCGGCCATGATGAAGTCATTGCGGTGCAGGCCCTTGATGGAATGGCTCCACCAGGTCACGGTGACCTTGCCCCACTCGGTGAGCAGGCCAGGGTGATGGCCTTCGGCTTCGGAGATGTCACCCATGGCGTTGGTAAAGGCCAGGGCGAACTTGAAGTTCTTGAACAGGAAAACCTTTTCCAGCTGCATCACGCCATCGCGCACTTCGATGTTCCAGTCGGGGATCTGCTTGATCAGTACTGGCAGTTCTTCATCGCTGACTTGTGGGGCATCGGCGCGGCAGGCTTCGCAGTGGGCTTGGTTCAAGGTGGTCATGGGAAAGTGTCCTGAATTCGAGTATTTGAAGGTCAGTGGCGTCACCCTAAAGCAACGCGGGGCCAGGGAACAGACTCACCTGGCCTTAAAAGCGGAGTCTCACGCGGCTTTTGGCTTGGGCGGGAACTTCGGTGCGTGCAGGCCGAGCTGCATGCCGCGTTCGACCATGCCCATGATGTCTTCCTGCGCCACGTCGAACAGGCGCTTGAGCTCGGGCAGCACGAAGTACAAAGGTTGCAGGATGTCGATGCGATACGGCGTGCGCATCGCTTCCAGCGGGTCGAATGCCTGGTGCTCGGGCTCGGCGGACAGGCTGTACACCGTCTCCTTGGGCGACGACAAAATGCCGCCACCGTAGATGCGCAGGCCTTGGGGCGTGTCCACCAGGCCAAACTCGATGGTCATCCAGTACAGCCGCGCCAGGTACACCCGTTGCTCTTTGCTGGCGGCGAGGCCGAGCTTGCCGTAGGTGTGGGTGAATTCGGCGAACCAGGGGTTGGTCAGCAGCGGGCAGTGGCCAAAGATCTCGTGGAAAATGTCCGGCTCTTGCAGGTAGTCCAGTTCTTCACGGGTGCGAATAAAGGTCGCGACCGGAAACTGCTTGTTGGCGAGCAGTTCGAAGAAGGTCTGGAAGGGGATCAGCGCGGGAACGCGGGCCACTTGCCAGCCGGTGGTTGCGGCCAGCACTTTGTTGATCTCGCCCAGTTGCGGGATGCGGTCGTGAGGCAGGCCGAGCTTGTCGATGCCGTCCAGGTATTCCTGGCAGGCGCGGCCTTCGATCACTTTCAACTGGCGCGTGATCAGGGTGTTCCACACCGCGTGTTCTTCCGGCGGGTAGTGGATAAAACCTTGCGCATCGGGCTCGCGGGCCACGTAGTGCGTCTGCTTCATACGGCTCTCCTGCTAGGCATTCGTTCTTGTTATGTCCTGGGATGCCCCTATTGATACCCCGTACCGGGCAAGACGCCATCCGTGTTTCAGATTGAAATGTGGGAAAAGTTACTGGTTTTCGTAAAGTATTCGTTACGGTTGTGGCGCAAGTCGTTGCAATGGGCTGGGAAAAGGTCACGGGCTGTCACATAATCTTGACGACTATCTGCGCCCAGCGACAAAAAGACGCGGCGCCTACCCACTTTTCGAGCCTCTTCATGCGTATCAAAGTGCACTGCCAGAACCGCATCGGCATCCTGCGGGACATTCTCAACCTGTTGGTGGAGTACGGCGTCAACGTCGCCAAGGGCGAGGTCGGCGGTGAGCATGGCAACGCCATTTATCTGTTTTGCCCGAACCTGGTGAACATGCAGTTCCAGGCGCTGCGCCCGCAGTTCGAGGCGATTGCCGGTGTCTTTGGCGTGAAGCGTGTAGGGCTGATGCCCAGTGAGCGTCGGCATATGGAACTCAATGCGTTGCTTGGCGCCCTGGAGTTTCCGGTGCTGTCCATCGACATGGGCGGTTCCATTGTTGCTGCCAACCGTGCGGCGGCGCAGCTCCTCGGGGTGCGCGTGGATGAGGTGCCGGGCATTCCGCTGTCGCGTTATGCCGAAGACTTCGACTTGCCGGAGCTGGTGCGCGCGAGCAAATCGCGGATCAATGGCTTGCGGGTCAAGGTCAAGGGTGACGTGTTCCTGGCGGACATCGCGCCGCTGCAATCCTCCGAACACGATGACAGCGAGGCCATGGCCGGCGCCGTGTTGACCCTGCACCGTGCCGACCGCGTGGGTGAGCGTATCTACAATGTGCGCAAGCAGGAGCTGCGCGGCTTTGACAGCATCTTCCAAAGCTCCAAGGTGATGGCCGCCGTGGTTCGTGAGGCCCGGCGCATGGCGCCTTTGGATGCACCACTATTAATAGAAGGTGAAACCGGCACTGGCAAAGAATTGCTGGCGCGTGCCTGCCACCTGGCCAGCCCGAGGGGGCAGTCACCGCTGATGGCACTCAACTGTGCCGGTTTGCCGGAGTCGATGGCCGAGACCGAACTGTTTGGCTACGGCCCCGGTGCCTTTGAGGGGGCGCGGGCCGAGGGCAAGCTCGGGCTGTTGGAGCTGACGGCGGGCGGGACGTTGTTTCTCGATGGTGTCGGGGAAATGAGTGCGCGTTTGCAGGTGAAGCTGCTGCGGTTTTTGCAGGACGGTTGCTTCCGGCGTGTGGGCAGCGATGAAGAGGTGTATCTGGATGTGCGCGTGATCTGCGCGACCCAGGTGGACTTGTCGGAACTCTGCGCCCGTGGCGAGTTTCGCCAGGATCTTTACCATCGCCTCAATGTGCTGTCGCTGCATATCCCGCCGCTGCGCGAATGCCTGGATGGTTTGGCGCCGTTGGTTGAGCACTTCCTCGATCAGGCCAGCCGGCAGATTGGTTGCCCGCTGCCCAAGCTCGCGCCCGCTGCCATGGAGAAGCTCAGCCACTACCACTGGCCGGGTAATGTGCGGCAACTGGAAAACGTGCTGTTCCAGGCGGTGTCATTGTGCGAAGGCGGTACGGTGAAGGTTGAACATGTTCGATTGCCGGACTACGGGTTGCGTCAACCGCTTGGCGATTTTTCCCTGGAGGGTGGCTTGGAGGACATTGTCGGGAGATTTGAGAAGGCAGTGCTGGAAAGCTTGTATGCCGAGCACCCTAGCAGCCGACAGTTGGGCAAGCGCCTGGGGGTGTCTCACACGACGGTCGCGAACAAGTTGCGCGACTACGATATAGGTAAGTAAGCCGTGATATTGCCCCGGTTGCGGGGCAATACGTGCAATCAGAATGGATACCCATAGTCGACGCCGATGGGGATGGTCTTGCCTGATGCCTGTTCTACCCATGCCATGGAGTTTTCGTCGTTCTCATCCTTTCTAAAGACAAATGTCAGGTCGTAATTCTTGTTGTTTTCCAACATGTCCAGGCTGCTTTTCATGTCTGGGCTGAGCGGGCCGTACTTGCCACTTTTCAGGTCGTTGGAGTTGATCCCCTCCCTGATGCGCTTGAGGGGAGCGGTGTTGACGTCGGGCATGTCGTGAGTTGCCGATCTGCCGGTTACTTCAATACGTGGGCCGCCGTTCTGGGGTGCCCAGAAAGTTGACGCGGTGTTGTCGTTATAGTGTTCGACCAAGTGGTAGTTTTGATTTTTATCGAGCATGGCCAGTTCTTTTTCCGCACCAGGCGTGAGTTTGCCGTATTTGCCCGCGCGTAAATCATCAGAGGTTATTCCTCGCTCGTTTTCAATATCCCTGTTGGGGATCTTGCGTAGCAGTTCGTGCACTGCCAGTACCTTGGCATCGTAATCGGCGCGATTCGGTGGGTTCGGATCAACATAGTCGTCATCAAAGCCATTGATGTCATCGTGCAGCCATTCATCTGCGTCAAGCCAGGGGTCGAAGGGGTGGGTGTTCATGGCGTACTGGTCGTGCTGCTGTTCCAGGCGAATCTGGGCAAGTGTTCGCGCAGGCTGGCAGTTAACGTTGCAGTCAGGTTCACGCCATTGAACTTCCGGGTGGCATGTTTGGCTGTTCCAGTCATCGTAGTGGTTGAAGTTTTGGCGTTGAGTCGGTGGCAGGGGATAGCCTCCGGTTTGATGCTCGTAGGCGGTGTGCGGGCTCAATGGCGGTGGTTGGATGAAAGCCGAGTGTGACATTGAACGATCGAGATGATTGAGCATGTTGTTGTCCTGTGGTTGCTTGTTTTTTTTGCTGATGTGCCAAGTGAGCACGAGGCGAAATTACGCAATCTGTGCTGGCTTTCACAAGTTGTATTTGTGCTAGAAGTGTAAGTCTGTATGGGGGAGTGTTTGTACATGTTTGCAATAAGGGTGAGGGCGTCAGGTGCAAGTGGTGACATAAGTTATAACTTGTTTATCTAGGGTGCGGCCTGCATGCGCCGGTTTGATATTCGATGAGTTTTGACATAATAAAAGTGGCGGTTGTCTGGTTGTTTGCAGTGGTAAAAAAATATATTGAGATCTGCTCGGTGCCGACAACCCAGCCGACTGGCTGGGCACCGCCGAAAGCCTGGAGGGGGCTATTCCCAGCATTGGATCTACGTCGCCAATCTGACCAGTGCTTGCCGCAGGCGGCATAAGTCCGCCGTTTTTTCGACTCGCAGCCAATCCCTATTGGCAGGCGGATCGCCGCAAACCCCCGCCCTGCCGGGACTTCCTCCTCTTTTAAAAAGTTGGTTCGCAAATTGCTTAACCCTCATCAGCACAGCGGTGGGCGGCAAACGTCCGTCAGAAAGAGGAAAGAGCGTGGACAAGTACCTTTATGTGGCAATGACCGGCGCCAGCCAGAATGCTCTGGCGCAGAAGGCCCATGCCAACAACCTGGCGAACATTTCCACCAATGGTTTCCAACGTGACCTGGAACAGGCGCGTTCGATGCCGGTATTTGGTGACAGCTTTCCGGCGCGGGCGTTTGCCCTCACCGAACGCCCGGCCACCGACTTCAGCCCCGGCGCCATGATCGAAACCGGCCGTGACCTGGACGTGGCCGTCAGCGGCGACGGCTGGATGGCCGTGCAGACCCCGGATGGCGGCGAAGCCTACGTGCGCAGCGCGAGCATGAACGTCGATGCGCTGGGCGTGCTGCGTGCCGGCAACGGCATGCCGATCATGGGCAACGGCGGCCCGATTGCCGTGCCGCCCCAGCAGAAAATCGAAGTGGGCGCCGACGGCACCATCAGCATCCGCGCCATGGGCGAAGGCCCGCGTGTGATGGCTGAAGTGGACCGGATCAAGCTGGTGCAGCCCGATCTGAAGAACATGACCAAGGGTCTGGATGGCAGCATCCACACCAAGGACGGCCAGCCGGCCCAGGTCGATGCGGGCGTCAAGCTGACCTCGGGTTTCCTGCAGGCGAGCAACGTGAATGCGGTGGAAGAAATGACCGCAGTGCTGGCGCTTTCCAAGCAATTCGAGCTGCACATCAAGATGATGAACAGCGCCAAGGAAGACGATCAGGCCATGACGCGCGTCATGGCAATGACCTGATTGCAACCCACTAACTAATTTGTGATGCGCGCCAACAAACAGGCGCACAAAGGAGAACAGCATGCTTCCGGCTCTATGGGTTGCCAAAACCGGTCTGTCCGCCCAGGACACCAACCTGACCACCATCTCCAACAACCTGGCCAACGTGTCGACCACGGGTTTCAAACGTGACCGTGCCGAATTCCAGGACCTGCTCTATCAGATCAAGAAGCAGCCGGGCGCCCAATCGACCCAGGACAGCGAACTGCCGTCGGGCCTGCAACTGGGTACGGGTGTGGCGATTGTCGGCACCCAGAAGAACTTCAGCGCCGGTAACCTGCAACAGACCGGCCAGCCGCTGGACATGGCGATCAACGGCCGTGGTTTCTTCCAGATCCTGCAACCGGATGGCACTACTTCCTACACCCGTGACGGTACTTTCCACCTGGACTCCAACGGTCAGATGGTCACCGCCAACGGTTTCGCCCTGGAGCCTGCCGTGATCGTCCCGGCCGATGCCAAGACCTTCACCGTCGGCAATGACGGCACCGTGTCCATCACCGTGGCCGGCAACCCGGCGTCGCAAGTGATCGGCAACCTGCAAACCGCCGACTTCATCAACCCGGCCGGCCTGCAAGCCATGGGTAACAACCTGTTCCTCGAAACCGCCTCCAGCGGCGCGCCGCAAATCGGCACCCCTGGCCTGAACGGTTTTGGTACCACGCTGCAAAGCACCCTGGAAACCTCCAACGTGAGCACGGTCGAGGAGATGGTCAACATGATCACCACCCAGCGCGCCTACGAGATGAACTCCAAGGTGATCTCCACTGCCGACCAGATGCTCTCGTTCGTCACGCAGAATCTGTAATCAAGTCTATGGGGCGCCCTTGAGGGCGCCTGCAACACCGTGAGGTAAGGGTCATGAATCGCTACGTTTCTGTTCTGGCATTGAGTGGGATTGCCGTGCTCGCGGGCTGTGTCGCCCCGACGCCGAAACCCAATGACCCGTACTACGCGCCGGTGTTGCCACGCACGCCGTTGCCGGCGGCGGCCAACAATGGCTCGATCTACCAGGCCGGTTTCGAACAGAACCTGTACAGCGACCGCAAGGCGTTCCGGGTCGGTGACATCATCACCATCACCCTGAACGAGAAGACCCAGGCCAGCAAAAACGCCAACTCGCAGATCGGCAAGACCAGCAAGACCGGCATCGGCCTGACCTCCCTGTTTGGCGGCATCCCCAACACCAACAACCCGCTGGGCAGTGGCGACCTGAGCCTGGAAGCCGGCTACAGCGGCGACCGTGCCACCAACGGCAAGAGCGCGGCGGGGCAGGGCAACAGCCTGACCGGTTCGATCACCGTGACCGTGGCCGATGTGTTGCCCAACGGCATCATCGCCGTACGCGGTGAAAAGTGGATGACCCTCAACACCGGCGACGAGCTGGTGCGAATTGCCGGCATGGTGCGTGCCGATGACATCTCCACCGACAACACCGTGCCGTCCACGCGGATTGCCGATGCGCGCATTACCTATTCGGGTACGGGTTCGTTTGCCGATGCGAGCCAGCCGGGCTGGTTCGACCGTTTCTTCCTTAGCCCGCTGTTCCCTTTCTAGGTGGCCATCTTGAACTTCAAACAGCTGATGGTGGCGGCCTTGTTGCTGTCCCTGAGCGCCGTCGCCCAGGCCGAGCGCCTGAAAGACATCGCCAGCATCTCCGGCGTGCGCTCCAACCAGTTGATCGGCTACGGCCTGGTGGTGGGACTCAACGGCACGGGTGACCAGACCACCCAGACCCCGTTCACCCTGCAGACCTTCAACAACATGCTGTCGCAGTTCGGCATCAAGGTGCCGGCCGGCTCGGGCAACGTGCAGCTGAAAAACGTCGCGGCCGTGTCCATCAGTGCCGACTTGCCGGCGTTCTCCAAGCCGGGCCAGGTGGTGGACATCACCGTGTCCTCCATCGGTAACTCGAAAAGCCTGCGTGGCGGCACTTTGCTGATGACCCCGCTCAAAGGTATCGACGGCAACGTCTACGCCATCGCCCAGGGCAACCTGGTGGTGGGCGGGTTTGACGCCGAAGGTCGCGACGGTTCGAAGATCACCGTCAACGTGCCGTCCGCCGGGCGCATTCCTGGCGGCGCCACGGTGGAACGCACCGTGCCGAGCGGTTTCAACCAAGGCAACAGCCTGACCCTGAACCTCAACCGTTCCGACTTCACCACCGCCAAGCGCGTCGTCGACAAGATCAACGACATGCTTGGCCCTGGCGTGGCCCAGGCCATCGACGGCGGCTCGATCCGCGTGACCGCGCCGCTGGACCCAAGCCAGCGCGTGGACTACCTGTCTATCCTGGAAAACCTCGAAGTCGATCCAGGCCAGGCGGTGGCCAAAGTCATCATCAACTCGCGCACCGGCACCATCGTGATCGGCCAGAACGTCAAGGTGTCGCCGGCCGCGGTGACCCACGGCAGCCTGACCGTGACCATCACCGAAGACCCGATCGTCAGCCAGCCTGGGCCTTTGTCCAACGGCCAGACGGCCGTGGTGCCGCGCTCGCGGGTAAATGCCCAGCAAGAAGCCAAGCCGATGTTCAAGTTCGGCCCCGGCACCACCCTGGATGAGATTGTCCGCGCGGTGAACCAGGTGGGCGCAGCGCCCGGCGACTTGATGGCGATCCTTGAAGCCCTGAAACAGGCCGGCGCCTTGCAAGCCGACCTGATCGTGATCTGAGGCCATGGCCATGGATATGCGCAAGAGCGGGATCACCAGCACGGCGGACTCGGGGTCGTACTCCGACTTGAACCGGCTTAACCAGCTCAAGGTCGGTGCCGACAAGAACAGCGAAGGCAACATGCGCAAGGTGGCGCAGGAGTTTGAGTCGCTGTTCCTGAGCGAGATGCTCAAGTCCATGCGTTCGGCGACCGAGGCATTGGGCAAAGACAACCCGATGAACACGCCGGCGGCCAAGCAGTACCAGGAAATGTACGACCAGCAACTGGCGGTATCGATGTCCCGCGAAGGCGGTGGTATCGGCCTGGCCGACGTGCTGATGCGCCAGATGCAGAAGAACAAACCGGTGGAAGCCCAGGCGGCCACCTTGCAAGGCCCGGCGGCGGCTGAGCCGGCGAAGAAGGTGGATGTGCCGACGGAAATCGGCGCGGGCACCCAGGCCGAAGGTCCGCTGGGTCGTTCCAATGGCCAGCGCCCACTGTGGGCGTATCGCGTGGCGGAGCCGCAGGCCGGCGCCGCAGCGTCCCACAGCAATGACATGGAGCTGATGAACCAGCGCCGCATCGCCTTGCCGAGCAAGCTGACGGATCGCCTGCTGGCTGGCATCGTGCCAAGCACCGACACCAGCGTCGCCAAGGCCGCGCCACTGCGTAACAGCGCCGCCGACGACAACGTGATCAACAGCACTGCACGCAGCTTTGCCGTGCCAAGCGGGCGCATGCAGGTCTATGGCCGCGCCATTGCCCAGCCACCGCTGGCGCCGGCGAAAAAAGCCTTCGGCTCCCAGGACGAATTTGTCGCCACCATGCTGCCGATGGCCAAGGCGGCCGCCGCACGCATTGGCGTCGATCCGAAGTACCTGGTGGCCCAGGCCGCGCTGGAAACCGGTTGGGGCAAGTCGGTGATGCGTGCCGAAGACGGCAGCAGCAGCCACAACCTGTTCGGCATCAAGGCCGGCCAGAGCTGGCAGGGCGGTCAGGCCCGCGCGATCACCAGCGAGTTCCGCGATGGGGCGATGGTCAAGGAAACGGCGCAGTTCCGCTCCTACGATTCGTACCAGGACAGCTTCCACGACCTCGTGACATTGCTGCAAAGCAATGATCGCTATAAAGAAGTTGTGAAGTCGGCCGACAACCCGGAACAGTTTGTACGCGAGTTGCAAAAGGCCGGTTACGCAACCGACCCAGACTATGCCAGCAAGATTTCGCAGATCGCCAAAACGATGAACAGCTACCAGAACTACGCTGCCGCTGGCGCAACCACACATTTATAAGGTCTGAATCATGAGTTTGCTCAGTATCGGGATGTCAGGGCTCAATGCCGCTCAAGGATCGTTGTCGGTCTTGAGTAATAACATTGCCAACGTCAACACCGCGGGCTACTCACGTCAGCAGGCCACCCAGAACGCCAGCGCGTCGAACCAGTTCGGCGGCGTGTTCATCGGCACCGGCACGACCCTGGCGGATGTGCGTCGGGTGTACAACGAGTACCTGGATGCGGCGTACCAGAACAGCACCGCGCTGAGCAGCGATGCCAATGCCTACCTGGGGCAGGTCAGTGCCATCGACAAAGTGTTGTCGGACAAGACCACCGGCATGTCGTCGGCGCTGAGCTCGTTCTTTGCAACCCTGCAGACCGCGTCGTCCAACCCGAATGACCTGTCGGCGCGCCAGCTGCTGGTGTCCAACGCCAAGACGCTGAGCAACCGCTTCAACTCGATCTCGACGCAGCTGACCCAGCAGAAAGAAACCATCAACAGCCAGCTGAGCACCATGAGTGATCAGGTCAATCAACTGACCTCCTCGATTGCTTCGCTGAACAAGCAGATCTCCCAGGCCCAGGGCTCGGCAACCGCCGCGCCAGCGAACCTGCTGGACTCACGCAACGAGGCCGTGCGCGCGCTCAATGAACTGATCGGCGTTACCGCGACGGAGAAGAACGGCCAATTCAGTATCAATACCGGCACCGGTCAGTCGCTGGTGGAAGGCGGGATTGCCAACACGATTTCGGCGGTACCGAGCAAGGACGACAACAGCCAGTACACCATCCAGCTGAACGTCAATGGCACCGCCCTGGACATGGGCTCGGTGATCAGCGGCGGCAGCATTGGCGGCTTGTTGCGCTATCGCAGCGACGCCCTGATGCCGGCCATCAACGAGCTGGGGCGCCTGGCGATTGCGACTGCCGATACGATCAACAATCAGCTGGGCCAGGGCCTGGATCTGAACGGTGACTTCGGCACGTCGCTGTTCAAGGACATCAACAGCGCCACCGCCATTGCTTCGCGTAGCCAGGCGGCAGCGGGCAACAGCGCCGCGTCCAGCAACCTGAATGTGACGATCAACGACAGCAGCAAGCTGACGACCTATGACTACAAGATCACGTTCAGCGACAAGACCAACCCGAACATGATCACCGTGGAGCGCTCGGACGGTAAGTCCATGGGCAACTTCGACATCAGCTCTACCACCGTCCCCGTGTCGTTTGACGGCGTGACCGTGACACTCGATGGCAAAGGCACGATGAGCTATGGCGACAGCTTCAAGGTCAGCCCGACGGCCAACGGTGCCAGCGCTATCGGCGTGGACATGGCGGATGCCAACAAGCTCGCCTTTGCCGGCCCACTCATTGGCGAAGGTGGCAAGACCAACAGCGGCACGGGCACCTTTACCCAGCCGACGCTGACGGCGCCACTGGATATCCATGGCGGTGCGGACACGGCGAAGCTGCGCACGAACATCGAAGGCCTGATGCCGGTGAAAATGGTGTTTGGCAAACCGGCCGCCGACGGCACCCAGTCCTATACGATCAGCAACGCCCAGGGCAAGGCGATTGGCACCGGCACCATCGTGCCGGGGCAGGGCAACAAGATCACCGTCAATGTGCCCGAGCTGGATGCGACCGGTACGCCGATCCCGGGTTCGGGCTTCAAATTCGACACCACCATCAACGGCTCGCCGGCTGACGGTGACAGCACCACGTTCTCGTTCAACAGCGCCGGCAAGTCCGACGGCCGCAACGCGCAGCAGTTGCTTGACCTGCAAACCAAGGCCACGGTGGGCATGGGCGACGGCAACGTCGGCGTGAGCCTGGTGGGGGCGAACAGCCGCCTGGTGTCCCAGGTGGGTGCCAAGGCCAGCCAGTCGAGTGTCGATGTGGCCGCGACCGGCGCCTTGCTGGCGGCCAACAAAGGCGCGCGCAACTCGGTGTCCGGGGTCAACCTGGATGACGAGGCGGGCGACATGATCAAGTTCCAGCAGTACTACACCGCGTCGTCGCAGATCATCAAGGCCGCGCAAGAAACCTTCACCACATTGATCAATAGCCTTTAAGGGAGTCTGGGACGATGCGTATTTCTACACAGCAGTATTTCGAAACCAGCTCCACCAAGTACCAGGAAAACTATTCCAGTGTGGTCAAGGCGCAGGACCAGGCCAGCTCTGGCGTGCGTGTGCAAACGGCTGCGGATGATCCGGTCGCGGCCGCGCGGTTGCTGATGCTGCAACAGCAAAAAGACATGCTGGGGCAGTACAACACCAATATCGACACGCTGAAAAACTCGCTGCAGACCGAAGACAGCGTGCTGCAGAACATCAACACGGCGATCCAGCGCGCCAGCGAACTGGCGCTGAAGGTCGGTAACGTCGGGATCAGCGATGCTGACCGCAAATCGACCGCCGCCGAAATCGGTGCCCTGGAAGACCAGATCATGGGTCTGCTCAATACCAAGGATGCCAGCGGCAACTACCTGTTCTCCGGCAGCAAGACCGACACGCCGCCCTACACGCGCAACAACGATGGCACCTACACCTATCAGGGCGATGACACCGCGCTGAACCTGCGGGTGGCGGAGAATCTGTCGGTGCCGATGGGCGATACCGCGAAGAAAATGCTCGAGACCTCGGCCAACACCGGTCGTACCCAGGCCACACCGGTGCTGGTTCCGCCGGCGGTGGATGACGGCAAGGTCACGATCTCGGCGGGCCTGATTGCGTCGGGTGTCGATGTGAAGTTTGCCGACGGCCAGCCTTACACGCTGAAGTTCCTCAGCAGCACCCAATACACCGTCAGTGACAGCACCGGCAAGGACATCACGTCCGAGATCGCGGGCAACGGCACCTTTGACTCCACCAAGGAAGGCGGTTCGACCATCAGCCTGCGCGGGGTCAAGTTCGACATCGGCCTGAACCTGGGCAAAGACGTACTGCCGGGCGCGCCGTCGGATGCGCTGGTAAAAGACCGCGAGTTCACCCTGGCCCTCAAGCCGGACTCGTTCAGTGTTTCGCGTACCGCCAGCAACCCAAGCGCGGCCCAGTTGACCGGTGGTTCGGTGAGTGATCCGGCGGCTTACGCCAGCACCTTTCCCAACGCCGGCCTGGTGGTCAAATTCGGTGCGGGCGGTAGCTATAACGTCTACGCGCAGCCTTACACGGCAGACAGTAAATCCATCGCCAATGACACGCTGGCTGCGGGCGCGACCTCGATCACCGTGGCGGGCGTGACGCTGGGCGTGACCACTGCGCCGGCACCGGCAGATGGCGATCAGTTCCTGGTGGGCGCCACCAGCAACAAGAACGAAAACGTGCTCGACACCCTCAGCCGCCTGCGCCGCACGCTGGAGACGCCGTCGGATGGCAACCCGGCGGCGCAGAAGGAACTCAAGGATGTGGTCGCCCGGTCCATCGGCAACCTGACCAACGCCTACAGCCAGATCGACCAGGTTCGCGGGGATATCGGCGCACGGCTGAACACCCTGGATATCCAGAGCGCCGAAAACACCAGCCTGAGCCTGGCGAACGCCACCACCATGAGTTCGCTGGGTAACGTTGACTTCGCCGAAGCCGCGATCAACCTGAGCTTGCAACAAACCATGCTGCAAGCCTCGCAGCTGGCGTTCGTGAAAATCTCCCAGCTGAGCCTGTTCAACAAGATGTAAGCGGCCCGCTGCACAGCAACGGCCCAGCCTGGAAACAGGCTGGGCCGTTGTCGTTTGCGGGACTTAATTGTTTGAAGGTTTTGCAGAAAGCACACACAATTAGGTGACCTGCGGGTCATAAAGCGCATCTTCACTGTATCGTGTGAAAAGGATAAGTCGTCCAAGGCGCCTTGCGCAGCGGCTTTCAGCGAGTTCTTCACGGGGTTTGTCCCCTTTATTGTCACCACTTCGCGAGGCAGTTCGCGGGGTGTTCTCCAGCTATTTAGTATTGGGAAGCCACAATGATTGGCATAAAAAGCATCGCCAGTTACGTGCCGGCCGACGGCATCGATAACTACGCCCAGGGTGCCAAATTCGCCAAGGATGAAGAATTCATCATTGGCAAGATCGGTTCGGCGTTCCTGCCGCGCAAGGAAGCTGCCCAGGAAACTTCCGATCTGTGTGTCGAGGCAGTCAACGCTTTGTTTGCCAACAACCCGCAGTTGAAGCGCGAGTCGATTGACGCGCTGATCGTCGTCACCCAGAACGGGGACGAAGAGGGTTTGCCCCACACCGCCGCCATCGTCCAGGACAAACTGGGCCTGCCGACCCACGTGGCCGCGTTCGATATCTCCCTGGGCTGCTCCGGCTACGTCTACGGCATCTACGCGATGAAGGGCTTCATGGAAGCCGCCGGCCTGAAAAACGGCCTGCTGATCACCGCCGACCCGTACTCGAAGATCGTCGACCCGGAAGACCGCAACACCACCATGCTGTTCGGCGACGCCGCCACCGCCACGTGGATGGGTGAAGACGCGCCTTGGCTGCTGGGCAAGTCGAAGTTCGGCACCGACGGTTCCGGCGCGCCGCACCTGAAGGTCAGCGACGGCGTGTTCTTCATGAACGGTCGCCAGGTGTTCAACTTCGCATTGCTCAAAGTGCCGGCGCATTTGCACGAGCTGCTCAATGAGTCGGACCTCAAGGCCGACGACATCGATGCCTTCTGCATTCACCAGGGCAGTGCGGCGATTGTCGACGCTGTGGCGCGCCGCTTTGAAGAGGCGCCGGTGGAGAAGTTCATCAAGGACATGGTCGAGACCGGCAACACCGTGTCGTCGAGCATTCCGTTGCTGCTGGAAAAGCACGTGATGGACGCCACCTGGAAGCGCGTGGCGATCAGTGGTTTTGGCGTGGGCCTGTCGTGGGGCTCGGCGATTCTCTATCGTCCGTGACGCTTTAACCCGCAATACAAAAAACGCCGATGATCGAGAGATCATCGGCGTTTTTTATTTGGCGCCAGAAAAGCCAATGAATGCTGGGTTTTACCCCTGTGTAAGCCCTTGAATTGCAAGGGGTGGCACCAAGCCAGCAAAAAAATCAAAAAAAAGACTCAAGCAACCGGCACACACGACGATAACTATTACGAAGGTTCTCTAGGCCACACCCGGCGGTTGCCAGGGCCGGAAGCCGCAGCATCCCATCCAACGAGGATTTCGTCATGGCATTATCAGTTAACACCAACATCACGTCTCTGGGGGTCCAGAAGAACCTGAATAAGGCTTCCGACGCTCTGAGCCAGTCGATGAACCGTCTGTCCTCCGGCCTGAAAATCAACAGCGCCAAAGACGACGCTGCCGGCATGCAGATCGCCAACCGTCTGAACAACCAGGTCAAAGGCCTGAACGTTGCCATCGCCAACGCCAACAACGGCGTGTCGATTGCCCAGACTGCTGAAGGCGCAATGCAAGAATCCACCAACACCCTGCAGCGTCTGCGTGAACTCGCCCTGCAAGCGGCGAACGGTGATAAAAGCGACGCTGACCGTGTTTCCCTGCAGCAAGAATTCACCGCTAAAGTGGGCGAGCTGAACCGTATCGCCAGCACCACTACCTTCGGTGGTCGTAACCTGCTGGACGGCTCGTTCCAGAACGTAGCTTTCCAAATCGGCGCCAACGCCAACGAGACTATCTCGTTCGGCATGACCGACATCAGCTCCACCGCGCTGAAAGGTAACTTCAGCGAAGCCACTGTTAACAGCACCGCATTGAGCGGTCTCGCTGCTACCACTACTGGCTCGGTACTCACTGATAAAGCCACTGTCTCGGGTTCCGCTGCTGTTGGCGCCACTGTGGCGAGCGACAATATCAAAATCAACGGTACAACAATCACTTTCGGTGCTGTCGCAGCTAGTGACTTGGGTGTTGCCGCAGCTGCTGCTATCAACAAAGAGACAGCTACCACCGGTGTTACTGCAAGCACCGATGCTACTGGCGTCCTGACACTGAGCTCCACCAAGGCTATCAACCTCGCAGCTGGCGATGTTGTAACTGCTTCTGCTGGCCCACCCCCAGTCGCTGCCAAAACTGATGGCTTGGCTAACCTGAAGCTGACTGCTAACCCTGCCATTGCCACTACCAGCAACCTGACCTCTGACGGTGCGATCACTGTAAACGGTGCTGCAGTAACTTGGGCGAAAGGCGACGCCATGTCGACCGTTCTCACCAAGCTCACCAATGCTGCTGGCGGCACTGCAGCGGGTGCTTCCGCTACCTTCACCGAAGGTCGTCTCAAGCTGACCTCGGGCAACGGTGCAGACATCAAGCTGGCTAACACTAACAGCGGTTCACTGTCGCAACTGGGTCTGTCTGCCGGTACCACTCAGGCCAAACTGACCGACGATACTTCCATCTCCGTCAACGGCGTAGAAGTCAAGTTCAAGAAAGGCGACACCGCTGATGCAGTTGTAGCTTCGATCAACAGCGCAAGCACCGGTGTACAGGCGAGCAAAAACGCTGACGGTACTCTGAGCCTGTTCGCAGACAAAGACATCACCATCAAAGACGGCAGCGCTGGTACCGGTCTGAAAGCCCTGGGCCTGACCACTGTTCCTGCCAACGGCACCAAAACCGCCGTGACCATGGAAACCAGCGTTTCCGACCTGAACATCCTGTCCGCCGCTTCTTCGCAGCAGGCTATCCAGGCTCTGGACGACGCCATGCAGCAGATCGACAGCCAGCGTTCGCAGCTGGGTGCCGTACAAAACCGCTTCGCCAGCACCGTGGCCAACCTGCAGAGCATTTCGCAGAACTCCTCCGCTGCCAAAGGCCGCGTAGAAGACGCTGACTTCGCTTCTGAAGCTGCTGAACTGACCAAGCAACAAACCCTGCAACAGGCTTCGACTGCGATCCTGTCCCAGGCCAACCAACTGCCATCCTCTGTTCTGAAGCTGCTTCAGTAATAGCGGTAGCGGTTAAATAACGGGAGGGTGCGTGCATAACGTGCCCTTCCGTTTTTTCAGTTTGGAGGTGATGACATGGACATGAGCATCAAGCTGAACACGCCGTACCCGGCTGCCGTAACCCAGCCCAGCACTGCACCTGTCGCCCAGGCCCAGCCTGCGGCCAACAGTGAAGCGAAAGTGCCGGCGAGCGAAGAGCCACAGCGCGTTGCGCTGGAAAAAGCCGTTACCGATATGCGTGAGTTTGTGCAGGCTTCACAGCGCAACCTGGATTTTTCCATCGATGACTCCACTGGCATAGTGGTCGTCAAGGTGATCGCCACCGACAGTGGTGAAGTGATTCGACAGCTTCCATCGGAGACCGCGCTGAAATTGGCGCAGAATTTGAGCGATGCCAGCAGCCTGCTGTTTGATAGCAAGGCTTGAGTTGGCACGAAACATGTTTCTGATTGCGGCATCGGCGCTTGAGCGCCAAAAAACGGCCGCTTCAGGACAAGGAGAATAAGCAGATGGCTAGTTCAACGATTTCCGGCCCAGGTTCGGGCTACAACACGCAAGCGATCGTCGAGGCACTGGTTGGGGCTGAAAAGGCACCCAAGCTGGCCCAGATCACCAGTCAGCAAAAAGACGCGACTATCAAGTTGTCGGCTGTCGGCTCGATCAAAACCGCGTTGGAAGCCTATCAGGCGGCAATCACCAAGTTGAACAATGTCTCTGCGTTCAACGGGCTTTCTGCCAGTTCTTCCGAAGACAAGAACATCAAGGTCACCTTGGGTGACGGTGCTTCCAGCGGCAAGTACGAGGTAAAGGTCGATAGCCTGGCCACCGCCGCCAAAGTCACCAGCAAGGTGAATACGGACGGTGCCACGGGCAAGGCCAACAGCACTGACGAAGCGCAGACGTTGACCATTAACCAGGGCGACAAAAGCTACGACGTGGTGATTGCCGGCGGCGCGACCCTCAAGGAAGTGCGTGAAGCCATCAACACCCAGCTCTCGGCCCAGGGTATCAGTGCCAACGTGCTGAGCGACTCCAACGGCGCACGTCTGGTCCTGACGTCGACCAAGACCGGCGATGGCACCGATATCACCCTCAGCGGTGACTCGGAGCTTGCCGTCGGTTACGACCAAGGCAAGCCCCCGGCCAACGCCAAGTACAGCATCGACGGCGTCGCGATGTCGTCCGCCACCAACAAGATCGATTCCGCCATCAGTGGTGTGACCCTCGACTTGCTGGCCGTTGACTTGACCAAGCCGACCACCACCATCACCGTGGCCACCAATACCGACACCTTGAAGACCTCGGTGCAGTCCTTCGTTACCGCGTACAACGCGTTGACTACGGCGATCAACACCCAGACCAAGGTGACCGCCACAGGCGATGCGTCGACGACCGTTGCGGGCGCCTTGACGGGTGATGCGTCGATGCGTCAGCTGGTGAACAGCATGCGTACCGAACTGACCAGCGGCTCCGGTGCGGGCAGCATGACCAGCCTGGCACAGATGGGGATTACCACGGACCAGAAAACCGGCCTGTTGACCCTGGACGACAAGGCGTGGGACAAGGCAGTGGTCAAGGGCGCTGGCGATGTGGCCAAGTTCTTCACTGGCGACACGGGCTTGATCACCCGCATGAACAAAGCCACCGCCAGCTACGTCGGCACCACCGGCACCCTGGCGACGCGCGCCACCGACCTCAACAACAAGTTGACCTCGCTGACCACCGAATCCTCCGACCTGGACGTGCGCATGGAGGCCTTGAAGAAGTCCCTGAGCGCCAAGTACACCGCGATGGACACGATGATCGCGCAGATCAACGCCAGCAGCTCCAGCATCATGACGACCCTCAACTCGCTGAACAACGCGAAGTCGTCGTCCTGATTCGTGGGGGCGCTTCGGCGCCCCGCAGCAGGCTTTACCGGTGGTCTGGCGTATGACGCCTGGATTAAAGAATTTTGTGACGTGGTCGAAAAACTGGTTAAGCAACCCTATTCGACATGGCCAGTAACGAGGTAGCAACATGAACCCGATGAGAGCCCTTCGCCAGTACCAGAAGGTCAATTCCCACGCCCAAGTCTCCGAAGCCAGCCCGCACCGCCTGGTGCAGATGCTGATGGAAGGCGGCCTTGATCGCATGGCGCAGGCCAAGGGGGCATTGAGCCGTGGCGATATCGCTCAGAAAGGTCTGATGCTGGGCAAGGCGATTGAAATCATCTCTGGCCTGCGTGATGGCCTCGAACCGGAAAAAGCGGAAGATCCGGCGTCGGTACAGCAGCTGGATGCGCTGTATGACTACATGAGCAACCGTCTGGTTGAAGCCAACCAGGTGAACGATGCCGACATGATCGACGAAGTCGCGCGGTTGCTGATTACCGTCAAGTCCGGCTGGGATGCCATCGCTCCACAATAAGGCCAAGCGCCTTGAGGTACACATCATGAGCCAAGCACTGCAACGCATCGATGAAGCCCGCGACGCCCTGATAAGCGCGTTGGCCGAGCGCAATTGGGATGCTGTCGGTGAGCTGGATATGGGCTGCCGTGCGGTGATCGATGAGGTGCTCAGCGAGGCGCCGGTGGACGAGGATGCGCTGCGCGAAAAGCTGGAGAGTCTGCTGGCGGTGTATCAGCAGTTGCTGGAAGTGACCACTGGCGAAAGACAGGCGATTTTTGAAGAGATGTCGCAGATCAACCAAGCTAAAAATGCGTCAAAGGTTTACCATCTGTTCGGCTGAACGGGCTCAGTTAAACCGAATGCGCGTCATAAATTTGACTGCGCGTGATTTTTTGACTTAACTAGTGCTGTTTTCAGATTTCAGAGGGGTGTAAAGCAGAAAATGCTTACAGCCATCTAGATTGCCCAGACTTCAGGGCACTTGAGTTAACTAGGGAAGTTGCTATTGCATGTGGCGTGAAACCAAAATTCTGCTGATTGATGACGATAGCGTCCGCCGCCGCGATTTAGCGGTGATTTTGAATTTTCTTGGCGAAGAAAATCTGCCCTGCGGCAGCCATGACTGGCAGCAGGCGGTCAGCTCATTGTCATCGAGCCGTGAAGTCATTTGTGTGCTGATCGGGACGGTAAACGCTCCTGGCGCTGTTTTGGGCTTGTTGAAGACACTGTCTACGTGGGATGAGTTCCTTCCCGTGTTGCTGATGGGCGATATTTCTTCCGTCGAGCTGCCCGAAGACCAGCGCCGCCGCGTGCTGTCCACCCTGGAAATGCCGCCCAGCTACAGCAAATTGCTCGATTCCCTGCACCGCGCCCAGGTCTATCGCGAGATGTACGACCAGGCCCGCGAGCGCGGCCGCCACCGCGAACCCAACCTGTTCCGTAGCCTCGTCGGCACCAGCCGTGCGATCCAGCACGTGCGCCAGATGATGCAGCAAGTGGCCGACACCGACGCCAGCGTGCTGATCCTCGGCGAGTCGGGCACCGGCAAGGAAGTGGTCGCGCGCAACTTGCACTATCACTCCAAGCGCCGCGACGGGCCTTTTGTGCCGGTCAACTGTGGGGCGATCCCGGCAGAGCTGCTGGAAAGCGAATTATTCGGCCACGAGAAGGGCGCCTTTACCGGGGCGATCACCAGCCGTGCCGGGCGTTTCGAGCTGGCCAACGGCGGCACCCTGTTCCTTGACGAAATCGGCGATATGCCCCTGCCGATGCAGGTCAAGCTGCTGCGTGTGTTGCAGGAGCGTACCTTCGAGCGTGTGGGCAGCAACAAGACCCAGAGCGTCGATGTGCGCATCATCGCGGCCACCCACAAGAACCTCGAAAGCATGATCGAGGTGGGCAGCTTCCGCGAAGACCTGTACTACCGCCTCAACGTTTTCCCAATCGAGATGGCCCCGCTGCGTGAGCGCGTGGAGGACATCCCGCTGCTGATGAACGAACTGATCTCGCGCATGGAGCACGAGAAGCGCGGTTCGATCCGTTTCAATTCCGCCGCGATCATGTCCCTGTGCCGCCACGGCTGGCCGGGCAACGTGCGTGAGCTGGCCAACCTGGTGGAGCGCATGGCGATCATGCACCCCTATGGTGTGATCGGCGTGGTCGAGCTGCCGAAGAAATTCCGCTACGTCGATGACGAAGACGAGCAGCTCAATGACATCCGCAGCGACATGGAAGAGCGGGTAGCGATCAACGGCCACACGCCGGACTTCGCGTCTACCGCCATGCTGCCGCCGGAAGGCTTGGACCTCAAAGACTACCTCGGCAACCTGGAACAAGGCCTGATCCAACAGGCCCTGGACGACGCCAACGGCATCGTCGCCCGCGCCGCCGAGCGCTTGCGTATCCGCCGCACCACCCTGGTGGAGAAGATGCGCAAGTACGGCATGAGCCGTCGAGATGGCGATGAACAGGCGGATGATTGACGCCTAAATCACAAACCGCTGATTAGTCAGCGGTTTTTTTTTAGGCACGGGTATTGCTACAACCCTCGCAACGTTCCGTTTAACTGACGGTCAGCCAAGCGAGAGAGCATGATGCCCCACGCCGCCCAACTATCTTCGGCTCCCGATGCCGAACAGCTCAGCCGCAATGGCCTGGAACAGGCCTTTTCGCTGTTCAACCAGATGTCCAGCCAACTGACAGACTCCTACAGCCTGCTGGAAGCCCGGGTTTCCGAGCTTAAAGGCGAGCTGGCGGTGGTCAGTGCGCAGCGCATGGAAGAGCTGGCCGAGAAAGAGCGCCTGGCCAACCGTCTGCAAAACCTGTTGTCGCTGTTGCCCGGTGGCGTGATCGTCATCGACGAAGACGGCCGCGTGCGCGAAGCCAACCCGGCCGCCTGCGACATGCTCGGCCTGCCGCTGGAAGGCGAGCTGTGGCGCCACGTGATCACCCGCTGCTTCGCGCCCCGTGAAGACGACGGCCATGAAATCTCCCTGAAAGACGGCCGCCGCCTGTCCATCGCCACGCGCTCGCTTGATGCCGAGCCCGGCCAGCTGGTGCTGCTCAACGACCTCACCGAAACCCGTCACCTGCAAGACCAACTGGCGCGCCATGAGCGTTTGTCGTCGTTGGGCAGGATGGTCGCTTCTTTGGCGCATCAGATCCGCACGCCGCTGTCGGCCGCGCTGATCTACGCCAGTCATTTGACTGATGAGCAACTGCCGCCAGAAACCCAGCAACGTTTTGCTGGCAGGCTCAAGGAGCGTCTGCACGAATTGGAGCACCAGGTGCGCGACATGCTGGTGTTCGCCCGCGGCGAATTGCCGCTGACCGACCGAGTCACCCCGGCCGAGCTGATGCGCGCCCTGCAAGCCGCCGCGAGCACTCATATCCAGGAGGCCGAAGTGCGCTGGCAATGCGACAGCCACCTCGGCGAGTTGCTGTGCAACCGCGACACCCTGGTCGGCGCCTTGCTCAACCTGATCGAAAACGCCACCCAGGCCAGCACCCCCGGCGCGCGCCTGAAGATTCACCTGTACAGCCGCGCGCAAACCCTGCGCCTGTGCATCAGTGACAGCGGCAGTGGCATCGACCCGCAGGTGCTGCAGCGCCTCGGCGAACCCTTTTTCACCACCAAGACCAACGGAACGGGCCTGGGCCTGACCGTGGTCAAGGCCGTGGCACGCGCCCATCAGGGAGAATTGCAGCTGCGTTCCCGATTGGGGCGTGGCACCTGTGCATTGATGACCTTGCCGCTGTTTTCAGGCGCGGCAAGCGCGGAGTAAGCGAACATGGCAATCAAGGTTTTATTGGTAGAAGACGATCGCGCCCTGCGTGAGGCATTGGCTGACACGCTGTTGTTGGCGGGCCATGACTATCGGGCGGTCGGTTCAGCCGAGGAAGCCTTGCACGCGGTCGAGCAGGAACCCTTCAGCCTGGTGGTCAGCGACGTCAACATGCCCGGCATGGACGGCCACCAGTTGCTCGGCCTGCTGCGCGCCCGCCAGCCGCAATTGCCGGTGCTGCTGATGACCGCCCATGGCGCCGTGGAGCGCGCGGTCGACGCCATGCGCCAAGGCGCGGCGGATTACCTGGTCAAGCCGTTCGAACCGAAAGCCCTGATCGAGCTGGTGGCCCGTCATGCCCTCGGCGTACTGCCGGCCAGCGACGGCGAAGGGCCGATTGCCTTCGAGCCGGCCAGTGCGCAATTGCTGGAACTGGCCGCCCGCGTGGCGCGCAGCGACTCCACGGTATTGATCTCCGGCGAGTCCGGCACCGGCAAGGAGGTGCTGGCGCGCTATATCCACCAGCAATCCAGCCGCGCCAGCCAGCCGTTTGTCGCGATCAACTGCGCGGCGATCCCCGACAACATGCTGGAAGCCACCTTGTTCGGCCATGAAAAGGGCTCGTTCACCGGTGCCATTGCGGCCCAGGCGGGCAAGTTCGAACAAGCCGACGGCGGCACGATCCTGCTCGATGAGATTTCCGAAATGCCCCTGGGCCTGCAAGCCAAGTTGCTGCGCGTGTTGCAGGAGCGTGAAGTGGAGCGGGTCGGCGCACGCAAGCCGATCCAGCTGGATATCCGTGTGGTCGCCACCACCAACCGCGACCTCGCCGGCGAAGTGGCGGCGGGGCGTTTCCGTGAGGATCTGTTCTACCGCCTGTCGGTGTTCCCCCTGGCGTGGCGCCCGCTGCGTGAACGCCCGGCGGACATCATTCCGCTGGCCGAGCGCCTGCTGAACAACCACGTCAAAAAAATGAAGCACGCCCAGGCACGTCTGTCGGGCGAGGCCCAGGCGTGCCTGATCGCCTATCCATGGCCCGGCAACGTGCGGGAATTGGACAATGCGATCCAGCGCGCGCTGATCCTGCAACAGGGCGGCCTGATCCAGCCCCAGGATTTCTGCCTGGCCATGGGCAGTGGCGCGGCGCCATTGCCGAGCCTGGCACCCGCGCCGGTGCCTGTCGAAGCCGAATCTGCCGGTGCCCTGGGCGACGACCTGCGCCGCCGCGAATTCCAGATGATCATCGACACCCTGCGCGCCGAGCGCGGCCGCCGCAAAGAGGCCGCCGAACGCCTGGGCATCAGTCCGCGCACCCTGCGCTACAAGCTGGCGCAGATGCGCGATGCGGGGATGGATGTGGAAGCGTATCTGTTTGCCACCTAACTGGTACCAAGGCCGACAAGCTTTGTCGCCTTTTCTTACGAATCGATACAGAGCTGGCACCCTTGTTGCTACTTCCCCTAGTAATTGCGGCGTAGTGTCAAAAATTTGCGGGTTGTCGGAGAGAGAAGGTCATGAGCCAGGGTATTGAGTTCAATCGGTTGATGTTGGATATGCGCTCCATGCAAATGGATGCCATGGCTCAACCGAAATCCGTCGCGCAAGCGCCGGAATTGGGCCAAAGCAGCTTCGCCGACATGCTCGGCCAGGCGATCAATAAAGTCAGTGACACCCAGCAAGCCTCCAGCCAGTTGGCCACCGCGTTCGAAATCGGCAAAAGCGGCGTGGACCTCACCGATGTGATGGTCGCTTCGCAAAAAGCCAGCGTGTCGTTCCAGGCGTTGACCCAGGTGCGTAACAAGTTGGTTCAAGCCTATCAAGACATCATGCAGATGCCGGTTTAAGGACGAGATTTAAGTCATGGCAGAAGCAGTCGTGGACAACGCACCCGCCAAGGCAGACGGCAAGCCGCCGCTGTTTGGCCTGTCGTTCCTGGAAAACCTCTCCGAAATGACCATGTTGCGTCAGGTGGGCCTGATGGTCGGCCTGGCTGCCAGCGTGGCGATTGGTTTTGCCGTGGTGTTGTGGTCGCAGCAACCGGATTACCGCCCGTTGTACGGCAGCCTGGCGGGCATGGATTCCAAGCAGATCATGGAAACCCTCGCCGCCGCCGACATCGCCTACACCGTCGAGCCCAACTCCGGCGCCTTGCTGGTCAAGGCCGACGACGTGGCCCGTGCGCGCATGAAACTCGCCGCCGCCGGCGTGACGCCGTCCGACGCCAATATCGGTTTTGAAATCCTCGACAAAGACCAGGGCCTGGGCACTTCCCAGTTCATGGAAGCCACCCGCTATCGTCGCGGCCTGGAAGGCGAGTTGGCCCGCACCATCTCCAGCCTGAACAACGTCAAGGGCGCCCGCGTGCACTTGGCCATCCCGAAAAGCTCGGTGTTTGTGCGCGATGAGCGCAAGCCAAGCGCCTCGGTGCTGGTGGAGCTGTTCTCCGGCCGCTCCCTCGAGCCTGGCCAGGTGCTGGCGATCATCAACCTGGTGGCCACCAGCGTGCCTGAGTTGAGCAAGTCGCAGATCACCGTGGTCGACCAGAAGGGCAACCTGCTGTCGGACATGGCCGAGAACTCCGCGCTGACCCAGGCCGGCAAGCAATTCGACTACAGCCGCCGCATGGAAAGCATGCTCACCCAGCGCGTGCACAACATCCTGCAACCGGTGCTCGGCAACGACCGCTACAAGGCGGAAGTGTCGGCCGATGTGGACTTCAGCGCCGTCGAGTCGACCTCCGAACAATTCAATCCGGACCAGCCCGCGCTGCGCAGCGAGCAGTCCACCAGCGAACAACGCACCGCCAGCAGTGGCCCGCAAGGTGTGCCGGGTGCCCTCAGCAACCAGCCACCTGCACCAGCCTCGGCGCCGCAAACCACTGGTGGCGCCGCAGCCACCGCGGGCGCCATCGCCCCGGGCCAACCGCTGCTGGACGCCAACGGCCAGCAGATCATGGACCCGGCCACCGGCCAGCCGATGCTCGCCCCGTACCCGGCGGACAAGCGTAACCAGTCCACCAAGAACTTCGAGCTCGACCGTTCCATCAGCCACACCAAGCAGCAACAGGGCCGCGTCAATCGCCTGTCGGTGTCGGTGGTGGTCGATGATCAGGTCAAGGTCAACGCCGCGGACGGCACCATTACCCGTGCGCCATGGGGTGCCGATGAGTTGGCGCGCTTCACTCGCCTGGTGCAGGACGCAGTCGGTTTCGACGCCAGCCGTGGCGACAGCGTCAGCGTGATCAACATGCCGTTCTCCGCCGAGCGTGGTGAAGTGATCGCCGAAGCGGCGTTCTACACGCAGCCGTGGTTCTGGGACATCGTCAAGCAAGTGCTGGGTGTGTTGTTCATCCTGGTGCTGGTGTTCGGCGTGCTGCGCCCGGTGCTCAACAACATCACCGGCAACGGCAGCAAGAAACAACTGGCAGCCTTTGGTGGCAGCGACGTCGAGTTGGGTGGCATGGGCGGCCTGGACGGCGAACTGGCCAACGACCGCGTCAGCCTCGGCGGCCCGCAAAGCATCCTGTTGCCAAGCCCGAGCGAAGGGTACGACGCGCAGTTGAATGCAATCAAAAGTCTGGTGGCAGAAGATCCGGGTCGTGTGGCCCAGGTCGTGAAAGAGTGGATCAACGCAGATGAGTGATAATCGAGCCGCTGTTGCCAAGCTCACCAAGGTCGACAAAGCGGCGGTTCTGCTGCTGTCCCTCGGTGAAACCGATGCCGCCCAAGTGCTGCGTCACATGGGCCCCAAAGAGGTTCAGCGCGTCGGCGTGGCCATGGCGCAAATGCGCAATGTGCACCGCGAGCAAGTCGAACAGGTGATGAGCGAGTTCGTCGAGATCGTCGGCGACCAGACCAGCCTGGGCGTCGGCTCCGACAGCTACATCCGCAAGATGCTCACCTCGGCCCTGGGCGAAGACAAGGCCAACGGCCTGATCGACCGCATCCTGCTGGGCGGCAACACCAGTGGCCTCGACAGCCTCAAGTGGATGGAGCCGCGCGCGGTTGCCGACGTGATCCGCTTCGAACACCCGCAGATCCAGGCCATCGTCGTGGCTTATCTGGACCCGGACCAGGCCGGTGAAGTGCTTGGCCACTTCGACCATAAGGTGCGCCTGGACATCATCCTGCGCGTGTCGTCGCTGAACACCGTGCAGCCGGCGGCGCTGAAAGAACTCAACACGATCCTGGAGAAGCAGTTCTCCGGCAACTCGAATGCCGCGCGGACCACCTTGGGTGGTATCAAGCGTGCCGCCGACATCATGAACTTCCTCGACAGCTCGGTCGAAGGCCAGCTGATGGACTCGATCCGCGAGATCGACGACACCCTGTCGGGCCAGATCGAAGACCTCATGTTCGTGTTCAACAACCTCTCCGATGTCGACGACCGTGGCATCCAGGCGTTGCTGCGCGAAGTGTCCTCCGACGTGCTGGTGCTGGCCCTCAAGGGTTCGGACGAAGGCGTCAAGGAGAAGATCTTCAAGAACATGTCCAAGCGTGCGTCCGAACTGTTGCGCGACGACCTCGAAGCCAAGGGCCCGGTGCGCGTCAGCGACGTGGAAACGGCGCAGAAAGAAATCCTCACCATTGCCCGCCGTATGGCCGAAGCCGGAGAAATCGTTCTCGGCGGGAAGGGCGGCGAAGAAATGATCTAAGGCGCGCCCCATGTCGAACAAAGATGAGACGCCCAGCGATCTGATTCGCGCGCGGGATGTCGGCGGGTTCGACATCTGGTCGTTGCCCAGCTTCGACCCGCATGTGCCGGAACCCGAGCCTGAGCCGGAACCCGAACCGCCGGTGGAAATGGAAGAAGTGCCGCTGGACGAAGTCCAGCCACTGACCCTCGAAGAGTTGGAAAGCATCCGCCAGGAGGCCTACAACGAAGGCTTCGCCGCCGGTGAAAAAGACGGCTTTCGCAGCTCTACGCTCAAGGTGCGCCAGGAAGCCGAGGCGGCGCTCAGCGCCAAGCTGGGCAGCCTGGAGCGCCTGATGCGCAGCCTGTTCGAGCCGATTGCCGAGCAGGATTCGCAGCTGGAGAAATCCATGGTCGGCCTGGTGGAGCACATCGCGCGCCAGGTGATCCAGCGCGAACTGGTGCTCGATTCCAGCCATATCGAAAGCGTCATGCGTGAAGCCCTCAAGCTGCTGCCCCTGGGCGTCGGCAATGTGCGCTTGTACATCAACCCGCAGGATTTCGAACAGGTCAAAGCCCTGCGCGAGCGCCATGAAGAAACCTGGCGCATCGTCGAAGACGCGGCGTTGCAGCCCGGTGGTTGCCGCGTCGAAACCGAACACAGCCGCATCGATGCCACGGTGGAAACCCGCATCAGCCAGATCATGGCCAAGCTGCTGGACCAGGCCCACGAGCAGGTGCTGAACCCGGCCGAGCCGGATCTGAGCGTGGACCTGGACGCCCCCGATGCGCCTTGATCGCACCAGCTTCGCCAAGCGCCTGAGCGGTTATGCCGAGGCCACGGAGTTGCCCGGCCAGCCGATCCTCGAAGGGCGCCTGTTGCGCATGGTCGGCCTGACCCTCGAAGCCGAAGGCTTGCGCGCCGCCATGGGCAGCCGCTGCCTGGTGATCAACGACGACAGCTACCACCCGGTGCAGGTCGAAGCCGAAGTGATGGGCTTTTCCGGCAGCAAGATTTTCCTGATGCCCGTCGGCAGCCTGGCGGGTATTGCCCCCGGCGCCCGCGTGGTGCCCCTGGCCGACACCGGCCGCCTGCCCATGGGCATGAGCATGCTCGGCCGCGTACTCGACGGCGCCGGCCGTGCGCTGGACGGCAAGGGCGGCATGAAAGCCGAAGACTGGGTGCCGATGGACGGCCCCACGATCAACCCGCTCAAGCGCAACCCCATCAGCCAGCCGCTGGACGTGGGCATCCGCAGTATCAACGGTTTGTTGACGGTCGGCCGTGGCCAGCGTCTGGGCCTGTTTGCCGGTACTGGCGTGGGTAAGTCGGTGTTGCTGGGCATGATGACCCGCTTTACCGAGGCCGACATCATTGTGGTCGGGCTGATCGGCGAACGGGGCCGCGAGGTGAAGGAATTCATCGAGCACAGCCTCGGCGAAGAAGGCCTCAAGCGTTCAGTCGTGGTCGCCTCGCCGGCGGATGATGCGCCGCTGATGCGCCTGCGCGCCGCCATGTACTGCACGCGCATCGCCGAATATTTTCGCGACAAGGGCAAGAACGTCCTGTTGCTGATGGACTCGCTCACCCGTTTCGCCCAGGCCCAGCGGGAAATCGCCCTGGCCATCGGCGAGCCGCCCGCCACCAAAGGCTATCCGCCGTCGGTGTTCGCCAAGCTGCCCAAGCTGGTGGAGCGTGCCGGTAACGCCGAGGCCGGGGGTGGCTCGATTACCGCGTTCTACACCGTGTTGTCCGAAGGCGATGACCAGCAGGACCCGATTGCCGACTCGGCGCGGGGCGTGCTCGACGGCCACATCGTGCTGTCGCGACGTTTGGCGGAGGAGGGGCACTACCCGGCCATCGACATCGAAGCGTCCATCAGCCGGGTGATGCCGTCGGTGGTCACGCCGACGCATATGGCGCGGGCGCAGCAGTTCAAGCAGCTGTGGTCGCGCTATCAGCAGAGCCGCGATTTGATCAGCGTCGGCGCCTACGTGGCCGGTGGCGACCGCGACACCGACCTGGCGATTGCCCTGCAACCGCAACTGGTGACGTACCTGCGCCAGGGCCTTAACGACAAGATCAGCATGGGCGAAAGCGAAGCGCACCTGAACTCGATCTTCGCCCCGGCACCGGGCGGCTAAGCCATGGCCAGCACTCGTTCGTCGCGCCTGGCGCCAGTGGTGGACATGGCCGAAAAGGCCGAAAAAACCGCGGTGCAACGCCTGGGGTATTTCCAGGGCCAGGTGCGCCTGGCGGAAAGCAAGCTCGGCGACCTGGAGCGCTTTCGCGGCGAATACCAGCAACAGTGGATCGAACGCGGCACCCAGGGCGTGTCGGGCCAATGGTTGATGGGCTACCAGGGCTTTCTCAACCAGCTGGAAACCGCCGTCGACCAACAGCGCCAAAGCCTGCTCTGGCACCAGAACAACTTCGAAAAGGCCCGCGACAGCTGGCAGCAGGCGTACGCCCGGGTCGAGGGCTTGCGCAAGCTGGTGCAACGCTACATCGACGAAGCGCGGGCGTTGGAAGACAAGCGTGAGCAAAAGCTGCTGGATGAGTTATCACAGCGCCTCCCGCGCCAATCCCAATACTAAAGACCACCACCGGTCCCCTGTGGGAGCTGGCTTGCCTGCGATAGCGGTGTACCAGTTGGCTTATCCTTAGCTGATGTACCGCTATCGCAGGCAAGCCAGCTCCCACATTTGATCCTCTGTGTTGCTGCTGTGGCGTTCAGCTGCTAAACCTGTGTCTACCGCCAATGACAAGGAAGCAGTCACATGTCAGTCGAGTCTGAAGTATCCCTGGACGGGAAGAAGTTGACGATCGCGATCAAGGGTCGGTTCGATTTCGGCAGCCACCAGACGTTTCGCGAATCCTACGAACGCTTCTACAAGGTGCCCGAGTTGTACGTGGTCGACCTGAAAGACACCACCTACATGGACAGCTCGGCCCTGGGCATGCTCCTGCTGTTGCGTGATCACGCCGGCGGTGACAACGCGGACGTGCAGGTGGTCAACAGCAATTCCGATGTGCGCAAGATCCTCGCCATCTCCAACTTCGACAAACTGTTCGACATCAGTTGAGCGGCCTGGCCCCCGTGCTTGAGCCGCTGACGGTGCTGATCGCCGAAGACAGCGCCACCGACCTGCTGTTGTTGTCCACCATCGTGCGGCGCCAGGGGCATCAGGTGCTCACCGCCAGCAATGGTTTGGACGCGGTGCAAGTGTTTGCCCGCGAGCGCCCGCAGTTGGTGTTGATGGACGCCCTGATGCCGGTGATGGACGGCTTTGAAGCGGCGCGCCAGATCAAGCAGTTGGCGGGCGAAACCTTGGTGCCGGTGATTTTCCTCACCTCCCTGCGCGAGAGTTCGGCCCTGGCCCAGTGCCTGGATGCCGGCGGCGATGACTTCATGGCCAAGCCCTACAACCCGCTGATCCTGGCGGCGAAGATCAACGCCATGGATCGCCTGCGCCGCTTGCAAGCCACGGTGTTGCAGCAGCGCGACCTGATCGCCCGGCACCACGACTACCTGCTGCATGAGCAACGGGTGGCCAAGGCGGTGTTCGACAAGGTGGCGCATTCGGGCTGTATCAACGCCGCGCCGAATATCCGCTACCTGCAATCGCCCTATGCGCTGTTCAACGGCGACCTGTTGCTGGCGGCCTATACGCCGTCGGGCGATATGCATGTGTTGCTGGGCGACTTCACCGGCCACGGCTTGCCGGCGGCGGTGGGCGCCATGCCCCTGGCGGAAGTGTTCTACGGCATGACCGCCAAGGGCTACGGCCTGGCGCAGATCCTGCGGGAGATGAACGTCAAGCTCAAACGCATCCTGCCGGTGGACATGTTCTGCTGCGCCACCCTGTTGTGCCTGAGCACCCAGCGCCGTGTGGTGGAAGTGTGGAACGGCGGCATGCCCGAAGGCTATGTGCATGAAGTCGCCAGCGGCAAGCGCACGGCGTTGGTGCCGCGGCATCTGCCGTTGGGCGTGCTGTCGGCCGAAGCCTTCGATGACCGCACCGAGGTGTGGCCGATGGCCCTGGGTGACCGGGTGTTTTTGCTCTCCGATGGCGTGCTCGACACGGCTGACAGCAATGACCAGCTGTTTGGCGTCGAGCGCCTGCATCAGGTATTTGCCGCCAACCGCGAGCCCGACCTTTTGTTTGCCGAGATCGAGCAAGCCCTGGCCGGGTTTCGCGGTGAGGCGCGGGATGACGTGAGCATGGTGGAAATCACCCTGCAAGCCGGGCAGTCCCTGCGCGCGACCGGGCCGCTGTATACCGACAGCAGCCAGTCGTGCCCGCTGGATTGGTCGGTGAGTTTCGAGTTTCGCGCCGAGACCCTCAAGCGCTACAACCCGTTGCCGTACTTGCTGCAACTGTTGCTGGAAATCCACGGCCTGCGCGAGCGCAGCGGGGCGTTGTACAGCGTGATGGCCGAGCTGTATTCCAACGCCCTGGAGCACGGCGTGCTGGGCCTGGACTCGCGGCTCAAGCGGGATGTGCACGGTTTTGCCGACTACTATCGCCAGCGCAACGAGCGGTTGGCGCAGTTGAGCGGCGGTTACGTGCGGGTGCACGTGCAGGTGGTGCCGACGGCGACGGGCGGGCAGATGTCGTTGCGCATCGAAGACAGCGGCGCCGGCTTTGACGTGGAACAGGTGCTGGCGCGCCCGCTGGAGGTTGATCGCCTGTCGGGCCGGGGGCTGAACCTGGTGCGTCAATTGAGCGGCGACGTGCACTGGTCCGACGGCGGGCGGAGCGTCTGCGTGGAGTTTTCGTGGCCGGCTCAGGCATAATCCGCCGATTCTTGATCAAGGAGCGAACAAGTGGCTGAGATTCATCTGGACCCGGACGTGTTATCGGGGTTGCAGGAAGTGATGGAAGGTGAGTATCCGCGCTTGCTGGATACCTTCCTCGACGATTCGCAAAAGCGCGTCGAAGCGTTGCGCAAGGCCCGGGATGACGCCAAGGCGCTCGGGCGCATCGCCCACAGCTTCAAGGGCAGCAGCGGCAACCTGGGCGCGGTGCGGCTGGCGCAGTTGTGCCAGCGGTTGGAGGCGGAGTCGGCGCAGGCGCCTGGCAGTGACTTGGGTGAGCTGGTGGATCAGATCGATCACGAATTTGCGCTGGTGCGGCCGCTGTATGAGTCGGAGCGCCAGCGCTTCCAGCTCTGACCTGTGGGAGCTGGCTTGCCTGCGATAGCATCACCACGGTTTAACTGAAATATCGAGTTGCCCGCATCGCAGGCAAGCCAGCGCCCACAGAAAAGCCAGCTCCCGCATTTCTAGTCGCACTCGGCAACCTGGCCCGACTCTTGCTCTATCTCCTGTTACTGCATCCCCGACCCCATGCAGTGGAGACCTTTACCTATGCCAGTCGCCCCGAATTCGCTCCTCCAGGCTGCCCCTGCGGCCAAGCCGCAAGCGCCCGCTGCCAACCCCCCGGCAGCGGCCGTGGAGCCGCGTGACAAGGGCGCCGGCTTTGCCCAGGTGTTCGCCAGCCAGGGGTCAAAACCGGTGGCAAAGGCCGACGACGCGCCGTCAAAAACCACACGCGACAAGCCTGCCGACGCCAATGCCAAGCAGGTGGACAGCAATGACAAACCTGCCGCCAGCAAGCCGGCGGTTGCCGATAGCGGCAATCCTTTGCCTGCCAAACCGCCCGCCAAGTCCGACGACAGCGCCAGCACGGATGACGACAAACCTGTCGGCCCGGCCCTGGCGCAGCAGCCTCCCACTGACCCGGTAGTCGACCCGGCCTTGGTGGCAGCGGTCACGCCGGCTGTAGTCGTGCCGGTGGTGACTGTTACTGACGACAGCAAGCCTGCGCCCGTGGCCACCGCACCGCTGGCGGTGACCGACGAGGTCAAGCAGCCAGCCTTCGACCCCGAGGCGGACCCCCTCGATTCCATGCCGGCCGTACGCCTGGCGATGGAGCAGGGCGGCCACGTCTCCGCCAGCAGCCAGTCGCCGCAGAAACCTACGCCAAACCTGGACCAGCCCACCGCTGCGCAAAACTTCACGGCTGGCCTGGCCAATATGGTCGACCAGCAAGCCGCCAAGGACAGCACTGACCAAGGTGGCGACAAGGCTTTCAGCGGGCTGATCGACGACGGTCTCAAGGACTTGAAGGGCGCCAGCAGCGACACCCGTGTCGATGACTTCGCCAACCGCCTGGCTGCGTTGACCCAGGCTGCCACGCCGAAAACCGCAAATGCCTTGCCGCCGGCCACCAACACGCCGTTGGCCATGCATCAGAGCGGCTGGACCGAAGAAGTGGTCAACCGCGTGATGTACCTGTCCAGCGCGAACCTCAAGTCCGCCGAGATCCAGTTGCAGCCAGCGGAATTGGGGCGCCTGGATATCAAAGTCAATATGACGGCGGACCAGCAGGCCCAGGTCAGCTTCATGAGCGGCCATGCCGTGGTGCGTGAAGCGCTGGAAAGCCAGTCCGGGCGCCTGCGCGAGATGTTTGCCCAGCAGGGCATGGGACAGGTGGATGTGAACGTGTCGGACCAGTCCCGTGGCCAGGAGCAGCAACAGCAGCAGGGCCAGGCGCGTGGCGTGAGTGGCATCGGTGGGCGTGGGGGTGATAGTGACAGCGGTGCCCATGCTGAAGTGGCTGAAGCGGTTGCGCCGGTGACGTCAACGGTGATCGGCTCCAGCGCCGTCGATTACTACGCCTGACCCCAGCAGGAACGCGGTCCATGTGGGAGCTGGCTTGCCTGCGATAGCGATCTATCAGTGACAGATGTATTCACTGACACACCGCTATCGCAGGCAAGCCAGCTCCCACAGTTGATTTGGGGTGTAGCTGCTTCCTCGCATTACCAGACAACTCTGGCATAACACTTGCTCTTGCCTTTCCGTAGATCTATGAATCCCCGAATAGTGACGGATTATTGGCATGGCGAAGAGCGACGACGCAGCAAAAGCACCCGCAGGCAAAGGCAAGCTCAAGCTTATCCTGATGATTGTCGTGGGCCTGATCCTGGCTATCGGCGCCTCTGTCGGTGGCACCTGGTACATCATGCACAGCAGTGCAAGCAAACCGGCACCGGCTGCCGAAACCGCCAGTAACGTCAAGCAACCGGCAATCTTCGAGCCGATGCTGCCGGCCTTTGTCGCCAACTTCAACCAGAACGGCCGCCAACGCTACCTGCAAGTCAGCATGACCTTGCTGGCGCGCAACCAGGCCGACCTGGATGCCCTCAAGGTGCATATGCCGGTGATCCGCAACAACCTGGTGATGCTGTTCTCCGCCCAAAGCTTCGACGCCCTGGCCACCCCGGTCGGCCAGGAAATGCTGCGCCAGAAGGTCACCGCAAGCGTGCAGGAAGTGTCCCAGAAAGAGCTCGGCAAAGTCGCAATCGAGCAAGTGCTCTTTACCAACTACGTACTGCAGTAGGATCACGACATGGCCGTGCAAGACCTGCTGTCCCAGGATGAAATCGACGCGCTGCTCCACGGCGTCGACGATGGTCTGGTGCAGACCGAAATGGCTGCCGAACCCGGCAGCGTCAAAAGTTATGACCTGACCAGCCAGGACCGCATCGTCCGTGGGCGCATGCCGACCCTGGAGATGATCAACGAACGTTTTGCCCGTTACACGCGGATCAGCATGTTCAACATGCTGCGCCGCTCGGCGGACGTGGCGGTGGGCGGCGTGCAGGTGATGAAGTTCGGTGAATACGTGCACTCGCTGTACGTGCCCACCAGCCTCAACCTGGTCAAGATCAAGCCGCTGCGCGGCACGGCGCTGTTCATCCTCGACGCCAAGCTGGTGTTCAAGCTGGTGGACAACTTCTTCGGCGGCGACGGTCGTCACGCCAAGATCGAAGGCCGTGAATTCACCCCCACCGAACTGCGCGTAGTGCGCATGGTGCTGGAGCAAGCCTTCATCGACTTGAAGGAAGCCTGGCAGGCGATCATGGAAGTCAATTTCGAGTACATCAACTCGGAAGTGAACCCGGCCATGGCCAACATCGTCGGCCCCAGCGAAGCCATTGTGGTGTCGACCTTCCACATCGAACTCGATGGCGGTGGCGGCGACCTGCACGTGACCATGCCGTACTCGATGATCGAGCCGGTGCGCGAAATGCTCGACGCCGGTTTCCAGTCCGACCTCGACGACCAGGACGAACGCTGGGTCAAGGCCCTGCGCGAAGACTTGCTGGATGTGGACGTGCCCCTGAGCGCCACCGTGGCCCGCCGCCAACTGCGCCTGCGCGACATCTTGCACATGCAGCCGGGCGACGTGATCCCCGTGGAATTGCCGGAAGAAATGATCATGCGCGCCAACGGCGTGCCGTCGTTCAAGGTCAAGCTCGGTTCCCACAAGGGCAACCTGGCGTTGCAAGTGATCGAACCGATCAACCGCCGCTGATCAACTTTAATTTTTGCTGCGCCGAGGACATGTAATGGCTACCGAACACGAAAACACTTCCGCCGAAGACCAGGCCCTGGCTGACGAATGGGCGGCTGCCCTGGAAGAGACCGGCGATGTTGGCCAGGACGACATCGACGCGCTGCTGGCCGCCGACGCCGCCACCGCGCCGGCCGGCAACCGCCTGCCGATGGAAGAATTCGGCAGCGTGCCGAAGAACAACGAGCCGGTGACCCTCGATGGGCCGAACCTGGATGTGATCCTCGACATCCCGGTGTCGATCTCCATGGAAGTGGGCAGCACCGAAATCAACATCCGCAACCTGCTGCAACTCAACCAGGGTTCGGTGATCGAGCTCGATCGCCTGGCCGGTGAGCCGCTGGACGTGCTGGTCAACGGCACCCTGATTGCCCACGGCGAAGTGGTGGTGGTCAACGAAAAGTTCGGCATCCGCCTGACCGACGTGATCAGCCCGAGCGAACGCATCAAGAAGCTGCGCTGATATGAACCGCCTGATGGTAGGACTGTTATTCGCGCTGCCATTGGGCGCCATGGCCGCCGAGCCGATTGCCCAGGCCGCCACGGCGGCGCCGGCCGGCAGCGGCCTCGGTGGCCAGTTGACGCAGCTGGTGCTGGGCCTGCTGCTGGTGGTGGGCCTGATTTTCGTGCTGGCCTGGCTGATGCGCCGGGTGCAGAACGTCGGTCCGGGCAATGGCCAGGTCATCGAGCTGATCGGCTCGCGCGCCCTTGGCCCGCGTGATCGGCTGGGGCTGGTGCAAGTCGGCGAGGAACAGATCCTGCTGGGCCTCACCCCTGGCCGCATCACTCCGCTGCATGTGCTCAAGACCCCCGTGAACGTGGATCAGGCCGAGTCCGCCACGCCAGAATTCGCCCAGCGCCTGATGGAGTTGCTGGGCAAGGATCAGAAGGATAAGAAGTAATGCGCGTTTTATTGACGCTCATGCTGTTGCTGGCGGCGCCATTGGCGTTCGCCGCCGACCCGTTGTCGATCCCGGCGATTACCCTGGGCACCAACGCGGCGGGCGCGCAGGAGTATTCGGTCAGCCTGCAGATCCTGCTGATCATGACGGCGCTGAGTTTTATCCCGGCGTTTGTCATGCTGATGACCAGCTTTACGCGGATCATCATCGTGTTCTCGATCCTGCGCCAGGCCCTGGGCTTGCAGCAGACGCCGTCGAACCAGATCCTCACCGGCATGGCCTTGTTCCTGACGCTGTTCATCATGGCGCCGGTGTTCGACAAGGTGAACCAGCAAGCGCTGCAGCCTTACCTGGCGGAAACCATCACGGCCCAGGTCGCCATCGACAAGGCCCAGGGCCCGATCAAGGACTTCATGCTGTCGCAGACCCGCTCCAGCGACCTGGAGCTGTTCATGCGCCTGTCCAAGCGCACCGACATCGCCACCCCGGACCAGGCGCCGCTGACCATCCTCGTGCCGGCGTTTGTCACCTCGGAATTGAAGACCGCATTCCAGATCGGCTTCATGATCTTTATCCCGTTCCTGATCATCGACCTGGTGGTGGCGAGCGTGCTGATGGCCATGGGTATGATGATGCTGTCGCCGCTGATCATCTCGTTGCCGTTCAAGATCATGCTGTTTGTGCTGGTGGACGGTTGGGCGCTGATTATCGGCACCCTGGCCGGCAGTTTCGGCGGGGTATAGCGCAATGACTCCAGAAGTAGCCGTCGACCTGTTCCGTGAAGCGCTGTGGCTGACCACCATGATGGTCGCCGTGCTGGTGGTGCCGAGCCTGTTGGTGGGCCTGCTGGTGGCGATGTTCCAGGCGGCGACGCAGATTAACGAACAGACCTTGAGCTTCCTGCCGCGTTTGCTGGTGATGCTGATCACCCTGATCGTCGCCGGCCCGTGGCTGGTGCAGACGTTCATGGAATACATCCTGCAGCTGTACGGCAGTATTCCGCAGTTGATCGGCTGACCTGATGCAGTCCGTACTGGCCTTGACCGACACCCAGATCAGCACCTGGGTGGCGTCCTTCATCCTGCCGATGTTCCGGGTCATGGCGGTGCTGATGACCATGCCGGTGTTTGGCACGACCCTGGTGCCCAAGCGCATCCGCCTGTATTTCGCATTCGCCATCACCGTGGTGATCGTGCCCGGCTTGCCGCCGATGCCACCGGTGAATGCGCTGGACCTCAGTGCGTTGTTGCTGATTGCCGAGCAGATCCTGATCGGCGCAATCCTGGGTTTCTCGCTGACGTTGTTCTTCCAGGCCTTTGTGATCGCCGGGCAAATCATCTCGATCCAGATGGGCATGGGCTTTGCGTCCATGGTCGACCCTACCAACGGCGTGTCGGTGGCGGTGATCGGGCAGTTCCTGACGATGCTGGTGACCTTGCTGTTCCTGGCCATGAACGGCCATCTGGTGGCATTCGAGGTGATGACCGAGAGCTTCACCACCTTGCCCGTGGGCTCGGGGCTGGTGGTCAACCATTTCTGGGAGCTGGTCGGGCGCCTCAGTTGGGTGCTGGGCGCGTCGCTGTTGCTGGTGTTGCCGGCGATCACCGCGTTGCTGGTGGTCAACATCGCGTTTGGCGTGATGACCCGGGCGGCGCCGCAATTGAACATCTTCTCCATCGGTTTCCCGTTGACCCTGGTCTTGGGCATGGGGATTTTCTGGGTCGGCATGGCCGACATTCTCAATCAGTATCAACCGCTGGCGTCCGACGCCTTGCAGTTCTTACGTGATCTGGCACGGGCGCGCTGAACCATGGCCGAGAGCGAGAGTGGTCAGGACAAGACAGAAGACCCCACGGAGAAACGCAAAAAGGACTCCCGGGAAAAGGGCGAGATCGCCCGCTCCAAGGAGCTGAATACCGTAGCGACCATGATGGCCGGCGCCGGTGCCTTGCTGATCTACGGCGGTGGCCTGGCGCTGGACCTGATGGAGCTGATGAAGCACAACTTCACCTTGCCCCGCGAGGTGTTGCTCAGCCCCGGCGCCATGGGCCAATACCTGCTGCACTCGGGCAAGATCGCGATTCTGGCGGTGCAGCCGGTGTTGATCACCTTGCTGCTGGCCGCGCTGATCGGCCCGGTCGCCCTCGGCGGCTGGTTGTTTGCCGCCGGCAGCATGGCGCCGAAATTCAGCCGCATGAACCCCGGCGCCGGGCTCAAGCGCATGTTCTCCGCCAAGGCTTTGGTGGAGTTGCTCAAGGCCCTGGCCAAGTTCATCGTGATTCTGTTTGTGGCGCTGATGGTGTTGTCGTCCGACATCGACGACCTGCTGCGCATCGCCCATGAGCCGCTGGAGTCGGCGATCATCCACAGCGTGCAGGTGGTGGGCTGGAGCGCGCTGTGGATGGCGGCCGGGCTGATCATCATCGCCGCGGTGGATGCGCCGATCCAGCTGTGGGAAAGCCACAAGAAACTACTGATGACCAAGCAGGAAGTGCGCGACGAACACAAGGATCAGGAGGGGCGCCCCGAGGTCAAGCAACGCATTCGCCAACTGCAGAGGGAAATGTCCCAGCGCAAGATGATGGCCTCGGTGCCCGACGCCGACGTGGTTATCACCAACCCGACCCACTACGCCGTGGCGCTCAAGTACGACCCGGAGAAGGGCGGTGCGCCGATGTTGCTGGCCAAGGGCAGCGACTTCACCGCGTTGAAGATCCGCGAAATCGCAGTGGCCAACGACATCCTGCTGCTGGAGTCGCCGGCGCTGGCGCGGTCGATTTTCTATTCCACCGACCTCGACCAGGAAATCCCTGCCGGGCTGTACCTGGCGGTGGCCCAGGTGCTGGCGTATGTCTATCAGATCCGCCAGTACCGCGCGGGCAAGGGCAAGCGGCCGGACCCGTTGAAGGATCTGCCGATTCCGCCAGAGTTGCGCCGCGATTCCTGAGGTTTGCAGTGCCTGTAAGGGCCTCATCGCAGGCAAGCCAGCTCCCACATAAATCACTGTGCTGCCAACCTGTGGGAGCGGGCCTGCCCGCGATGAGGCCCTGAAGCCGTCCTTGTACCGTTCGTCGAAAACCCTTCCCTACCTGTCAACTCTGACAGTAGCCAGCTGGCCCTTCTCGCGGTTCCATGGCGCTAGATACGCGGCGCAGGAAGCAGAGAGATAGCAATGAAGTGGGTCTCAGGAACGGTCAAATCTTACAACCACCAGACGGGTGAGGGTGTGATCGCAATGGATGGCGGGAGCGAGCAGGTGCCTGTGGACCTCGTCAGCTCTGCCGGGGTTCGGCTCAGCGAAGGGCAGCGGGTGAGATTTGCGCGGATCCACCGGCCCCAGGGCGTATTTGCAGCCAGCATCACACTTATCTCGGGTTGATGAATGAGAAGTCGGGAGAACGGCAATGGCAACAGGCACTGTGAAGTGGTTTAACGCGGAGAAGGGGTTTGGGTTTATCACGCCGGACGACGGCTCGGCGGATGTGTTTGTTCACTTCTCTGCGATAACGGGGGACGGTTTCAAAACCCTTGAAGAGGGCAAGAAAGTCGAGTACGGCATCACTCAGGGCCAAAAAGGCCCGCAGGCCGAAAACGTCCGCGCCCTCTAGGCCTTTTCCTCTATCTCAAGCCGAACACGGTCAATTGTGGGAGCGGGCTTGCCCGCGATAGCGCAGTGTCAGTCAACTTGTTCGGGGCTGGTCTGCCGCCATCGCGGGCAAGCCCGCTCCCACATGTGTGTGGGCTTTCACCGCGATCTGCCCGTTGAAGCAAAAGTTGGAAGGCTTCTTGCAATACCGCCTCCAAGACGCCTTCTGGCGTCAAAACTTTGCTTCAAAGGACACGAGGAATACCGGTGGTAGATCGCTCTCAAATGTTCAGCACGGCCCGTGGCACCCTGACTGACCTGTCGCGGGGCAATCTGGGTGTGCCGTTGTTGTTGCTGGTGATGCTGGCAATGATGATGTTGCCGATGCCGCCGTTCCTTTTGGACGTGTTCTTCACTTTCAACATTGCCCTGTCCGTCGTGGTGCTGCTGGTCTGCGTGTACGCCCTGCGGCCGTTGGACTTTGCGGTGTTCCCGACCATCCTGCTGGTGGCGACCCTGCTGCGGCTGGCGCTGAACGTGGCGTCGACCCGGGTGGTGATGCTGCACGGCCAGGACGGCCACGCCGCTGCCGGCAAGGTGATCCAGGCCTTCGGTGAGGTGGTGATCGGCGGTAACTACGTGGTCGGTATCGTGGTGTTCGCGATCCTGATGATCATCAACTTCGTCGTGGTGACCAAGGGCGCCGGGCGGATTTCCGAGGTGAGCGCGCGCTTCACCCTCGACGCCATGCCCGGCAAGCAGATGGCTATCGACGCCGACCTCAACGCCGGCCTGATCGACCAGAACCAAGCCAAGTCCCGCCGTGCCGAAGTGGCCCAGGAAGCCGAGTTCTACGGCTCCATGGACGGTGCCAGCAAATTTGTGCGCGGTGACGCCATCGCCGGCTTGCTGATCCTGTTCATCAACCTGATCGGTGGCATGGCCGTCGGTATCTTCCAGCACGGCATGACCTTCGGCGATGCCGGTCGTGTGTATGCCTTGCTGACCATCGGTGACGGTTTAGTGGCGCAATTGCCATCACTGTTGTTATCTACAGCTGCCGCCATCATGGTGACCCGTGCTTCGGGCTCCGAAGACATGGGCAAGCAGATCAGCCGGCAGATGTTTGCCTCGCCCAAGGCCCTGGCCGTGGCGGCGGGCATCATGGCGATCATGGGTATCGTGCCGGGCATGCCCCATGTGTCGTTCCTGAGCATGGCGGCCCTGGCGGGCGGTGCGGCGTACCTGTTCTGGAAAAAGCAAAACGCCGTCAAGGTGCAAGCACTGCAAGAAGTCGCCCGTCAGCAGGAACTGCTGCCATCCCCGGCCCGCGCCTCGGAAACCAAAGAACTGGGCTGGGACGACGTCACGCCCATCGACATGATCGGCCTGGAAGTCGGCTACCGCCTGATTCCGCTGGTGGACCGCAACCAGGGCGGCCAGTTGCTCGCGCGGATCAAGGGCGTACGCAAGAAGCTGTCCCAGGACCTGGGCTTCCTCATGCCCACCGTCCATATCCGCGACAACCTCGACCTGGCTCCAAGCGCCTACCGCCTGACCCTGATGGGGGTAATCCTGGCCGAAGCCGAGATCTACCCGGACCGCGAACTGGCGATCAACCCCGGCCAGGTCTTCGGCACGCTCAACGGCATAACCGCCAAAGATCCGGCTTTTGGCCTGGAAGCGGTGTGGATCGAAATCAGCCAGCGCAGCCAGGCGCAGTCCCTCGGCTACACCGTGGTAGACGCCAGCACCGTGGTTGCCACGCACCTCAACCAGATCCTCTACAAGCACTCCCATGAGTTGATCGGCCACGAGGAAGTCCAGCAATTAATGGGCTTGCTGGCCAAAGCCTCGCCAAAACTCGCCGAAGAGCTGGTGCCGGGCGTGCTGTCGCTGTCGCAATTGCTCAAGGTGTTGCAGGCGTTGTTGTCCGAACAGGTGCCGGTGCGCGACATCCGCAGCATTGCCGAGGCCATCGCCAACAATGCCGCCAAGAGTCAAGATACTGCCGCGCTGGTGGCGGCGGTGCGCGTCGGATTGTCCCGCGCAATCGTGCAAAGCATTGTAGGCACTGAGTCTGAGCTGCCTGTGATCACCTTGGAACCAAGGTTGGAACAAATATTGCTCAATAGTATCCAGAAGGCAGGACAAGGCCAGGAAGAGGGCGTTCTGCTGGAGCCAAGCATGGCTGAAAAACTGCAGCGTTCGTTGATCGACGCCGCACAGCGCCAGGAAATGCAGGGCCATCCAGTGATTCTGCTGGTGGCAGGCCCCGTCCGGGCGATGCTGTCGCGGTTTGGACGCCTGGCAGTGCCGAATTTGCACGTTTTGGCTTATCAGGAAATTCCTGACAACAAGCAAGTGACTATCGTCGCGACAGTAGGGCCCAACGGCTGAGGTAGTGGGTTATGCAAGTGAAGCGTTTTTTCGCCGCCGATATGCGTCAGGCCATGAAACTGGTACGTGATGAGCTGGGCGCCGATGCCGCGATTATCGGTAACCGTCGGATTGCCGGCGGTGTCGAGCTGACGGCTGCCCTGGATTACACCCCCCAGGCCCTGGCCCCGCGTGTGCCGAACATGGAACTCGAAGACGAGCTGCGCAAGACCGCCTCGCGCATCGTCTCGGCCCAGGCTGAGCTGAGCATGCGTGGCGACAGCGATGCCACCACCAATCGCCAGTTGTTCGCCGGCCTGCCGCTCACCGCTGCCGAGCCGCTGGTCGAGCCGACGTTGACCGAACCGCCACGTCCCGCAGCGCCAGCCCCGGCCGCCGCGGTTGACCAGCGTGTGTTCGACTCGATGCGCTTTGAACTCAACGGCCTGCGTGAGCTGCTGGAAGTGCAACTGGGCTCCCTGGCGTGGACGCAGCTGCAAGGCAGCAAGCCGGCCCAGGCCAACCTCTGGCGCCGCCTGCAACGCATCGGCCTGTCCGGCCCGTTGTCCCGCGACCTGCTGGCGCTGACCACCGAAATCGAAGAACCTCGCCAGGCCTGGCGCATGTTGCTGGCGCACCTGGCGCGGATGATCGTCACCCCGGAAATCGAACCCCTGGAAGAAGGTGGCGTGATCGCCATGGTCGGCCCTGCCGGCATGGGCAAGACCACCACCCTGGCCAAGCTGGCGGCGCGTTACGTGCTCAAGTACGGCGCGCAGAATATCGCGCTGGTGAGCATGGACAGCTACCGCATCGGTGCCCAGGAACAACTCAAGACACTCGGGCGCATCCTCAATGTGTCGGTGACCCACGTCGACCCGGGCCAGTCCCTGGCCAACGCCCTCGATCCGCTGCTGCGCAAACGCGTGGTGCTGATCGACACCGCCGGCCTGCAAGCCAGCGACCCGGCCTTGCGCATGCAGCTGGAAAGCCTGGCCGGGCGCGGGATCAAATCGAAAAATTACCTGGTGCTTGCAACCACCAGCCAGAAACAGGTTCTTACCGCTGCGTATCACAGCTATAAGCGTTGCGGGCTGGCCGGTTGCATCCTGACTAAACTGGATGAGACGGCGAGCCTGGGCGAAGTGTTGAGCCTGGCTATCAGCCATGAACTGCCGGTCGCCTACCTGACCGACGGGCCGCGGATTCCAGATGATTTGCATCTGCCGCGCCGTCATCAGTTGGTCAGTCGGGCAGTCAGCGTACAAATGCAAGAAGAGCCTAGCGAGGAAGCGATGGCCGATATGTTCGCTGACCTCTATCACAACCCGGCAAAGCGGGTGGGTTGAGGCAGTACGAACACCGTGAAATGTACCTACATCGATGGTCTGCAAGCGATTCACGCGGCCAAGCCATGTAGCCTGCGTCTAAGCAAGACAAGGTAAAGAAATAAAATGGGCAGCATGCATCCCGTACAGGTGATCGCGGTGACCGGCGGCAAAGGTGGCGTCGGGAAAACTAACGTGTCAGTGAATTTGTCCCTGGCCCTGGCAGAGCTTGGCCGTCGCGTCATGCTGCTGGATGCTGACCTGGGGCTGGCGAACGTCGACGTTCTGCTGGGGCTGACGCCCAAACATACCCTTGCCGATGTGATCGAGGGCCGCTGTGAGCTGCGCGATGTGCTGCTGCAGGGGCCTGGCGGGATCCGCATCGTGCCGGCCGCCTCGGGCACCCAGAGCATGGTGCACCTGAGCCCGGCGCAACATGCCGGCCTGATCCAGGCGTTCAGTGATATCGGCGACAACCTCGACGTGCTGGTGATCGACACCGCCGCCGGGATCGGCGAGTCCGTGGTCAGCTTTGTGCGCGCCGCGCAGGAAGTCTTGCTGGTGGTCTGCGATGAACCCACCTCGATCACCGACGCCTACGCCCTGATCAAGCTGCTCAACCGTGACTACGGCATGAACCGCTTCCGGGTCCTGGCCAACATGGCCCAGAGCCCGCAAGAAGGCCGCAACCTGTTCGCCAAGTTGACCAAGGTCACGGATCGCTTCCTCGATGTCGCCTTACAATACGTCGGCGCAGTTCCCTATGACGAGTGTGTGCGCAAGGCCGTGCAAAAGCAGCGTGCGGTCTATGAAGCGTTCCCTCGTTCGAAGTGCGCACTGGCGTTCAAGGCTATTGCCCAGAAGGTCGATACCTGGCCGTTGCCCGCCAACCCGCGGGGGCATCTGGAGTTTTTCGTCGAGCGATTGGTGCATCAGACGAGCGCAGGACCGGTGCTATGACAGCCAGCGGCTACAACCTTTACAAGAAGTCGGCACGTGACAGCCAGGGCGAATTGATCGAGCGCTATGCGCCTCTGGTCAAGCGCATCGCCTATCACCTGCTGGCGCGTTTGCCCGCGAGTGTGCAGGTCGAAGACTTGATCCAGGCTGGCATGATCGGCCTGCTCGAAGTCTCGACCAAATACGACGCGAGCAAGGGTGCGAGTTTCGAGACGTATGCGGGTATCCGCATCCGGGGTGCGATGCTCGATGAAGTGCGTAAAGGGGATTGGGCGCCGCGTTCGGTACACCGCAATACACGCATGGTCAGTGACGCAATTCGTGCAATTGAAGCAAAAACCGGTCGCGACGCTAAAGATCACGAAGTTGCGGCCGAACTCCAATTGAGTCTCGACGATTACTACGGGATTTTGAACGATACCTTGGGCAGCCGCCTGTTCAGTTTCGACGACCTGCTACAGGACGGCGAACACGAGGGGCTGCATGAGGACGGCGCAAGTGCACATCTTGAGCCGTCGCGTGACCTGGAAGACGAACGTTTCCAGGGCGCGTTGGCGGACGCGATTGCCAATTTGCCGGAGCGTGAGCGACTGGTGTTGGCGCTGTACTACGACGAAGAGCTGAACCTCAAGGAAATCGGTGAGGTCCTGGGGGTCAGCGAGTCGCGTGTCAGCCAGCTGCATAGCCAGTGCGCAGCCCGCTTGCGGGGGCGATTGGGAGAGTGGCGCGCGCGCTGACAGGCGGTGTGGGGACACTGCAGACGAACCCGTGAAGGCCACCGGCTTTTGCGGGTTTGCACCGTGGTGCCCTGGGCAGTCCTTTTTGTGTAACGCCTGTTGATTGAAATGGCGCGTCCAGGTGCTGGGCGCGTTTAAGACTGCTTGGAGGTCGAATTGGACAAGAACATGAAAATCCTCATCGTTGATGACTTCTCAACGATGCGGCGGATCATTAAAAACCTGTTGCGTGACCTTGGGTTCACAAACACGGTCGAGGCGGATGACGGCATTACGGCGATTCCGATCCTCAACAGCGGGAGCATCGACTTTCTGGTAACCGACTGGAACATGCCGGGCATGACCGGTATCGACCTGCTGCGCCACGTGCGTGCGGACGAAAAATTGCGCAGCTTGCCGGTGCTGATGGTGACCGCCGAAGCCAAGCGTGAACAGATCATCGAAGCCGCCCAGGCCGGGGTCAACGGTTACGTGGTCAAGCCTTTCACGGCATTGGCGCTGAAAGAGAAGATCGAGAAAATCTTCGAACGCATCCACGGCTAATGCCATCGCGGGGGAGCTATGGAGCATAAAGAAACATCACAGGGAGACTTCGAGTCGACCCTGAAGAAGCATGCTCACCAGTTGGTCGACAGCCTTGAAAAAGGCCAGTTCGGCGACGCGGTGCAGTTGATCCATGAGCTCAACCAGACCCGTGACCGCGGCCTGTACCAGGAAGTGGGCAAGCTCACACGCGAGCTGCACAGTGCGATCGTCAATTTCCAGATTGACCCGCACATGCCCCAGGCCGAAGAAATCTCGCAGATTACCGATGCCACCGAACGCCTTTCCTATGTGGTCAGGCTGACTGAGGCGGCGGCCAACCGCACCATGGACCTGGTGGAAAACGCCACGCCCCTGGTCAACGGCATGGCCAACGAAGCCCAGGCCTTGGGCCACGACTGGGGCCGCTTCATGCGTCGCGAAGTCGGGGCCGAAGAGTTTCGTGAATTGGCGCGTCGGGTCGAAGGTTTCCTGTCACGCAGCGAGCAGGACAACCGCACGGTTTCCAGCAACCTCAATGACATTCTGCTGGCCCAGGATTACCAGGACCTCACCGGTCAGGTGATCAAGCGCGTGACCCAACTGGTCACCGAAGTGGAAAGCAATTTGCTCAAATTGGTGCTCATGGCAGGCCAGGTTGACCGTTTTGCCGGCATCGAACATGACCGCGAAGCGATCCTCTCGGAAAAAGATCCACAAAAACATCTCGCCAAGGGTGAAGGTCCGCAGATTCATGCCGATAAACGTGAAGACGTTGTATCGGGTCAAGATGATGTTGATGACCTGTTATCCAGTTTAGGCTTCTAAGGAGCACCCACATGAGCTTCGGCGCCGATGAAGAAATCCTTCAGGATTTCCTTGTAGAGGCCGGCGAAATTTTAGAGCAGTTGTCCGAGCAACTGGTCGAGCTGGAAAGCCGACCGGATGATGCGAACCTGCTCAATGCAATTTTTCGCGGTTTTCACACTGTAAAAGGGGGCGCCGGCTTCCTCCAGCTCCATGAGCTGGTGGAGTGCTGCCACATCGCCGAGAACGTGTTCGACATCCTGCGCAAGGGTGAGCGTCACGTTGATTCGGAATTGATGGACGTGATTCTCGAAGCACTGGATGCGGTCAACGGCATGTTCAGCGAGGTGCGCGAACGTGCACCGATCACCGCGGCCACCCCGGAACTGCTGGCCGCCCTGGCGCGCCTGGCAGAGCCGGCCGACACCTCGGCTGCGCCTGTTGCAGAAGCGGCGCCGGAGCCGGTGGTCGAGGCCGAGGCGGATGTCACGGACAGCGAGTTCGAACAGCTGCTCAACTCCCTCAATGCGGTCAAGGCTGAGGCCGAAGCGCCGGTGGCTGCTGTTGCAGCGCCAACGGGCGAAGACATCACCGACGCCGAATTCGAATCGTTACTCGACCAGTTGCACGGCAAAGGCCAGTTCGCTGCCGATGCGGTTGCGCCTGCCGCTGCTGTCGAGGCGCCTGCCGCGCCTGCCAGCACCGACATCACCGACGATGAATTCGAAGCGTTGCTCGACCAACTGCACGGCAAGGGCACGTTCGTGGCCGACGCCTTGCCGGAAGTCGCGGCTGCGGCGCCAACGGCTGCTGCTGCACCGGCTGCTGACGGCCTGATTTCCGATCACGAATTCGAGTCCCTGCTGGACGAGTTGCACGGCAAAGGCAAGTTCACCGAAGTGGGGGCCTCGGCCTCGGCTGCGGTCGCAACTCCTGCACCAGTGGCCGCCAAGGCAGCGGCACCGGTGGCGGCCAAACCCGCTCCGGCACCTGCCGCCGCAGCAGCGCCTGCACGGGCTGCGGCACCGGCACCGGCCGCCGCGGAAAAGCCTGCCAGTGAAGCCGAAACCACCGTGCGGGTGGATACCGCACGCCTGGACGACATCATGAACATGGTCGGCGAACTGGTCCTGGTGCGTAACCGCCTGGTGCGCCTGGGCCTGAGCAGCGGCGATGAAGCCATGCAAAAGGCCGTGTCGAACCTCGACGTGGTCACTGCCGACCTGCAAACCGCCGTGATGAAAACGCGGATGCAGCCGATCAAGAAAGTCTTCGGCCGCTTCCCGCGCCTGGTTCGCGACCTTGCGCGCCAGCTGAAGAAAGAGATCAACCTGGAACTGGTGGGTGAAGAAACCGACCTCGACAAAAACCTTGTCGAGGCCCTGGCCGACCCGCTGGTCCACTTGGTGCGCAACGCCGTCGACCACGGCGTCGAAACCCCGGAAGAACGCGAAGCCTCGGGCAAGTCCCGCAACGGCAAGGTGATTCTGGCGGCGGAACAGGAAGGCGACCATATCCTGCTGTCGATCACCGATGACGGCAAAGGCATGGACCCGGCGATCCTGCGCAATATCGCGGTCAAGCGTGGCGTGATGGACAAGGACGCCGCCGACCGCCTGACCGACACCGAGTGCTACAACCTGATCTTCGCCCCGGGCTTCTCGACCAAGACCGAGATCTCCGACGTGTCCGGCCGCGGTGTGGGCATGGACGTGGTGAAGACCAAGATCAGCCAGCTCAACGGCTCGATCAATATCTACTCGACCAAGGGCCAGGGCTCGAAGATCGTGATCAAGGTGCCGTTGACCTTGGCGATCATGCCGACCCTGATGGTGATGCTGGGCAACCAGGCGTTCGCCTTCCCGCTGGTCAACGTCAACGAGATCTTCCACCTCGACCTGTCGCGCACCAACGTGGTGGACGGCCAGGAAGTGGTGATCGTGCGCGACAAGGCGTTGCCACTGTTCTACCTCAAGCGCTGGCTGGTGGCATCGGCCAAGCATGAAGAGCAGCGCGAAGGCCATGTGGTGATCCTCTCCGTGGGCACTCAGCGGATCGGCTTTGTCGTCGATCAACTGGTTGGCCAGGAAGAAGTGGTGATCAAGCCTTTGGGCAAAATGCTGCAGGGAACCCCGGGCATGTCGGGCGCGACCATCACCGGTGACGGTCGGATCGCGCTGATTCTCGATGTTCCGAGCATGCTCAAGCGTTACGCCGCTCGGCGTATTTGATTCTGGTGGGGCAGGGCGGTTTGCCCGCCCCGCCTAACGGAGTGTTTATGGCAGTCAAGGTCCTGGTGGTGGACGATTCGGGTTTCTTCCGCCGCCGCGTCTCGGAAATTCTTTCCGCCGATCCAAGCATCCAGGTGGTCGGCACGGCCACCAACGGCAAAGAGGCGATTGATCAAGCCATTGCGTTGAAGCCTGACGTCATCACCATGGACTACGAGATGCCGATGATGGATGGCATCACCGCAGTCCGCCACATCATGCAACGCTGCCCGACCCCGGTGTTGATGTTCTCCTCGCTGACCCACGAAGGCGCCCGAGTCACTCTCGATGCGCTGGACGCGGGTGCGGTGGACTTCCTGCCGAAGAATTTCGAAGACATCTCGCGCAACCCCGAGAAGGTCAAGCAACTGCTGTGCGAGAAAGTCCACAGCATTTCCCGCAGCAACCGTCGCAGCCTGTTCAGCGCGCCTGCGCCTGCACCGGTTGCGGCGGCGCCTGCGCCGACGTCGTCGTTCGGTCGCCCGGCCCCTGCGCCGGTGCCCCGGCCTGCGCCAGCCGCCGCACCGGTGCGCGCCGCAGCGCCGAGCGCGCACTCGCCAGCGCCCAAGCGCAAAGCCTACAAGCTGGTCGCCATTGGTACGTCCACCGGCGGCCCGGTGGCCCTGCAACGCGTGTTGACGCAGTTGCCAGCGAACTTCCCGGCGCCGATCGTGCTGATCCAGCACATGCCCGCCGCGTTCACCAAGGCCTTCGCCGAACGCCTCGACAAGCTGTGCCGCATCAGCGTCAAGGAAGCCGAGGATGGCGACATCCTGCGCCCTGGCCTGGCGCTGCTGGCCCCGGGTGGCAAGCAGATGATGGTGGATGGCCGTGGCGCGATCAAAATCCTGCCGGGGGATGAACGCCTGAACTACAAGCCGTGCGTGGACATCACCTTCGGTTCGGCAGCCAAGTCCTACGGCGACAAAGTTCTGGCGGTGGTCCTCACCGGCATGGGCGCCGACGGCCGTGAAGGCGCGCGCCTGCTCAAGCAGGGCGGCAGTGCGATCTGGGCCCAGGACGAAGCCAGCTGCGTGATCTATGGCATGCCCATGGCCATCGTCAAGGCTGACCTGGCCGACGCCATCTACAGCCTGGACGACATCGGCAAGCATCTGGTGGAGGCCTGCCTCTAATGGATGTGTTGAGCCTGATCGGCATCATCATGGCGTTTGTCGCCATCATCGGCGGCAACTACCTCGAAGGCGGCCACCTTGGTGCGCTGGCCAACGGCCCGGCCGCGTTGATCGTGATCGGCGGCACCGTCGGTGCGGCGTTGTTGCAGTCGCCGTTGAGCTCGTTCAAGCGCGCCATGCAGATCCTGGTGTGGATCATCTTTCCGCCGCGCGTCGACCTGGCCGGTGGCATTGATCGCGTGGTCAACTGGAGCCTCACCGCCCGCAAGGAAGGCCTGCTGGGCCTCGAAGGCGTGGCCGATGCCGAGCCCGACAGCTACGCGCGCAAAGGCCTGCAATTGCTGGTGGACGGCGCCGAGCCGGAAGCGATCCGCAGCATTCTGGAAGTGGATTTCTACACCCAGGAAAGCCGCGATATCAACGCCGCCAAAGTCTTTGAAAGCATGGGCGGCTACGCGCCGACCATCGGCATCATCGGTGCCGTGATGGGCCTGATCCACGTGATGGGCAACCTCGCCGACCCTTCGCAACTGGGCAGCGGCATTGCCGTGGCGTTTGTCGCCACCATCTACGGCGTGGCCAGTGCCAACCTGGTGTTGTTGCCGGTGGCGAGCAAGCTCAAGTCGATTGCCCAGCGCCAGTCGCGTTACCGCGAAATGTTGCTGGAAGGCATCCTGTCGATTGCCGAGGGCGAGAACCCGCGCTCCATCGAATTGAAGCTCCAGGGCTTCATGGACTGATGGGAGGTCATGATTGTGAGCCGTCGCCGTCGCGAGCCTGAAGAGCACGTCAACCATGAACGCTGGCTGGTGTCCTACGCGGACTTCATCACCTTGCTGTTCGCGTTTTTCGTGGTGATGTACTCCATCTCGTCGATCAACGAAGGCAAGTACAAAGTCATTTCCCAAGCCCTGATCGGCGTGTTCAACGACGCCGATCGCTCGCTCAAGCCGATTCCCATTGGTGAGGAACGGCCCAGGACCGTGACCCCGGCCAAGCCGCTGGTCAACGACAGCGACGAAACCGCCGCTGGCGTCGGTGGCACCAGCGACCCGCTGAAAAGCATTGCCGACGACATCAGCGCGGCCTTTGGCGACTTGATCAGCTCCAACCAGATGACCGTGCGCGGCAATGAGTTGTGGGTCGAGATCGAACTCAATTCCAGCCTGCTGTTCGCCAGTGCCGATGCGCTGCCCAGTGACCAGGCGTTCACCATCATCGACAAGGTCGCGGGCATTCTCAAGCCGTTCGAGAACCCGATCCACGTCGAAGGCTTCACCGACAATTTCCCCATCAGCACCGCGCAGTACCCGACCAACTGGGAACTGTCGTCGGCGCGCGCATCGAGCATCGTGCGCATGCTCGCGATGCAGGGCGTGAACCCCGGGCGCATGGCGTCGGTGGGTTATGGCGAATTCCAGCCGGTGGCGAACAACGCCACGGTGGAAGGCCGCGCGAAGAACCGCAGGGTGGTGCTGGTGGTGTCGCGCAACCTCGATGTGCGCCGCAGCCTGACCGGTACCGGCACGGCCAATGCAACACCGGACGCGGCCTTGAAGCGCGCTGGCACACAAACTGCACCGGCAGTGGTAACGCCGCCGGTTCGGCAGAGCTCCGTCAATTCTCCGTCACCGGCTCAATAACCTATGCAATGTCTCGGTCGCGCCTGTGCCCACCGGGAGGAACCAACTGAATGAGAGTCTGGGCAGTTGCCAATCAAAAAGGTGGGGTCGGCAAGACCACCACCTCCATCGCCCTCGCTGGCTTGCTGGCCGAGGCGGGCAAGCGTGTGGTCGTGGTCGACCTCGACCCCCACGGCTCGATGACCAGCTATTTCGGCTACGATCCGGATGCGCTGGAACACAGCTGCTACGACCTGTTCCTGCACAAGGGCAGCGTGCCGGCCGACCTGCCGGGGCAGCTGCTGTTGCCCACCAGCAACGAGCGCATTTCCCTGCTGCCGTCCAGCACGGCGCTGGCCACCCTTGAGCGCCAGTCGCCGGGGCAGAGCGGCCTGGGCCTGGTGATCGCCAAGACCCTGGCGCAACTGTGGCAGGACTTCGACTACGCCATCATCGACAGTCCGCCGTTGCTGGGCGTGCTGATGGTCAACGCGTTGGCGGCCAGCCAGCAGTTGGTGATCCCGGTGCAGACCGAGCACCTGGCGGTCAAAGGCCTGGAACGCATGGTCAGCACCCTGGCGATGATCAACCGCTCGCGCAAACAGGCGCTGCCGTTCAGCATCGTGCCGACCCTGTTCGACCGCCGTACCCAAGCCTCCCTCGGCACCCTGCGCGTACTGCGCGATGCCTACCCGGAGACGATCTGGAACGGCTATATCCCGGTGGACACGCGCCTGCGTGACGCCAGCCGCGCCGGCCTCACGCCGTCGCAGTTCGACGGCAAGAGCCGTGGCGTGATGGCCTACCGCGCGCTGCTCAAGCACCTGCTGTCCCAGCAGCTTGTGGCGCAGGTGGCTTGATGAACCGTCCTGTCGAATTCAAGACCCGGCCGCAACTGGCACTGGAATCCTACCTGGATGCCTTGCTCCAGGACGCGACCGCCGAAGAGCTGCCCGAACCGCTGCTGGTGCTGGAGCCGGTCGTCGAGCCGCCGGCCACACTGGATGAGTTCCAGCTGGCGGTGCTCGAAGAACAAGCCCGCGATGCCCAGGTGGTGGTGCCGATCACGCCGGCCGTAGTGGCCCCCGTGGTGGTCGCACCGGTGGTGGAAGTCCATCTGCCGCCGAGCATCACACCGCCGCCGGTCACCACCGATGGCCGCCCGAGCTGGGCCGCCGAGCCGTTCGAATGCCTGCTGTTCGACGTCGCCGGCTTGACCCTGGCGGTGCCGCTGGTGTGCCTGGGCTCGATCTATTCCCTGGAAGGCCAGGAGCTGACGCCGCTGTTCGGGCAACCGGAGTGGTTCCTCGGCATCCTGCCCAGCCAGGCCGGCAACCTCAAAGTCCTCGACACCGCGCGTTGGGTGATGCCCGACCGCTACCGCGACGACTTCCGCCAGGGCCTGCAATACGTGATCTCGGTGCAGGGCTACGAGTGGGGGTTGGCGGTGCATCAGGTCAGCCGCTCGTTGCGCCTGGACCCGAACGAAATCAAATGGCGCAGCCACCGGGGCCAGCGGCCTTGGCTGGCGGGCACCGTGATCGAACACATGTGCGCATTGCTCGACGTCTCCGAACTGGCCGAGTTGATCGCCAGCGGCGCCGTCAAGTCGATGCCGGTGACTACACGCAGTTGATTGAACAATAAGGGCCGCGATGTTTCGGGGCCAATGAAGCACACACGCCGTACATAGCGGCATTTGAAGGGGTCAGGGGTATGAACAACAAGTCAGCGTCCGCACAAGGTTTGGATGATCCGATCCTGCAATGGGTAACCTTCAAGCTGGACAACGAGTCCTACGGGATCAACGTGATGCGCGTGCAGGAAGTGCTGCGCTACACCGAGATCGCCCCCGTGCCGGGTGCGCCAAGCTACGTGCTGGGCATCATCAACCTGCGCGGCAACGTGGTCACCGTGATCGACACCCGCCAGCGTTTTGGCCTGGTGCCGACCGAAGTCAACGACAACACCCGTATCGTCATCATCGAAGCCGACAAGCAAGTGGTTGGCATCATGGTCGACAGCGTGGCCGAAGTGGTCTACCTGCGCCAATCGGAAGTGGAAACCGCGCCGAACGTGGGCAACGAAGAGTCCGCCAAGTTTATCCAGGGCGTGTGCAACAAGAACGGCGAACTGCTGATTCTGGTTGAGCTGGACAAGATGATGAGCGAAGAAGAATGGTCGGATCTGGAGAACATCTGATTGTTTCTTGAAGCGGCGGTGATCGTCCTGGCCCTGTTGTGGGCCGGGACGTTGGCCTTCCTGCTGCGCTACCTGCGCCAGCAACGGGAAGTGGCCCTGCAACAGGCCGAGCGCGACGCCGTGCGTGATCGGCGTGTGCTGGAGTTGGTCAAGCGGGTTGATCATTACCAGCAGACGGCGGTGCGGGTGGGCGACGAAGTGCACGAACTGCGCGCGATCCTGGCGCCGTTGCCGGACAAGCTGGCGCAGATCGAGCAGCGTGATCCGTCGAGCCTGTCGTTTGCCCAGGCGGCGAAGTTGGTAGGGATGGGGGCGACGGTGGATGAGTTGACCCAGTCCTGCGGGCTGACCCAGGCTGAGGCGCAGCTGATGAGCAAGCTGCACAAAAGCTGACCCCTGGTTGTATGTGCCCTGATTCAAAAATGTGGGAGCTGGAGCTTTTTGGCCAGAGTACATATCCGTTGCTGCGGTAACGGCCACTTAGGGTTCTGCTCTTACAGCGGGTCACTTTTGGAGGAGCCTGTACGGACCGGAGACATGGTTGACGGGTGTGCGGGGACATGGTGGACACTTTTCGGCGAGCCAGCTTCGCCGGGTTGCCCACGGCTTCAAGCCTGCGTTCGGGGCGACCCCAGATCAAAGCCAGAGCGCGGCGGCCTTAGAGCCGACCGGTATTTCTCATGTCGTTCACCGTTCGCCTGTGGGAGCTGGCTTGCCTGCGATCGCATCACCTCGGTATGACTGACACACCGAGGTGCCTGCATCGCGGGCAAGCCCGGCTCCCACACAAAGCTGTACAAAAGTTGAATTATTGTCGAATTCACCTAAGTCAGCTCCAGGCCTTGAAATAGAGCCTTCCAACAAAAAAACCAAGCCTTCCCCAACCCCTCGTTTTTGCGAAATGTGTCACAGGGCCATACATCCCCATGGCACTTTTATGTCTTTGTGGTGACCAAGCCTGCGAATGTAGGAAGTTTCACTCACAAGGATGCGAAATGTCTTTCGACGCTTTACCTAGAACAAAACCGTCTGTTTTGCTGCAGTCTTGCGTCGCCACCTGTTCCCTTGTCGGTTTCCTGACCAGTGCAGCGGCTTTAGCGGCTGAACCGCAAGCACCTGCCCAACAATTACTCCTGCAGCAACAACGTGAACGCGCCCAGCGCGAGCAGTTGGAGCAATCCCCCGACGTCCGTCTGGAAGCGCCGCTGGACAGCGCCGGCAACCTGCGTCTGCCGCGCAATGAAACGCCGTGCTTCAAGATCGACCGCGTGGTCCTCCGTGGCGAGCAGGCCGAAGACTTCCAGTGGGCCCTGCGCGCCGCCAACCCGGCGGACGATCCGGTGCAAGGGCGTTGCGTCGGTTCCGCCGGTATCAACCTGACGATGAAGCGCATTCAAAACGCGATCATCGCCAAGGGTTTCATCACCACCCGTGTCCTCGCCGAGGCCCAGGACTTGAAGCAGGGCACGCTGTCGCTGGTGCTGGTGCCGGGGCGGATCAAGCACATCCGTTTTGCCGAAGGCACCTCCGCCCGCGCCAATTATTGGAACGCCATGCCCGCATCGCCGGGTGATGTGCTGAACCTGCGCGACATCGAGCAGGCGCTGGAGAACTTCAAGCGCGTGCCCACCGCCGAAGCCGACGTGCAGATCACCCCGGCCGAAGGCGCGGATGCGCAGCCCGGCGAGAGCGATGTGGTGATCGCCTGGAAGCAGGCGATTCCGGTACGGGTCAGCCTGTCGGTGGACGATTCCGGCAGCAAGCAGACCGGCAAGTACCAGGGCAACGTCGCGCTGTCGCTGGATAACCTGGCCAGCCTCAACGACCTGTTCTACATCAGCTTCAACCATGATCTGGGCGGCGGCCAAAGTGGCGACCGTGGTTCCAAGGGCCATACCGTGCATTACTCGGTGCCCTACGACTATTGGCAGCTGAGCCTGACGTCCAGCGAGTACGACTACCACCAGACGATTGCCGGGGTGAACCAGGCGTATTCCTACAGTGGCCGCAGCCGGACCAATGAGGTGCAGCTGTCGCGGGTGATCTACCGCGATGCGGTGCGCAAGACCACCGTGTCGGTCGGCGGTTGGAGCCGCACCTCCAGCAACTACATCGAAGACACCGAGATCGAACTGCAACGCCGGCGCATGGCCGGTTGGCAGGCGGGGATCAACCACCGTGAATTCATCGGCGCCAGCACCCTCGACCTCGGCGTCGGCTATCGCCGTGGCACCGGCGCCCGCGATGCATTGCGCGCGCCTGAAGAGGAAAACGGCGAAGGCACCTCGCGCTCGCAGATCATCACCGCCAACGCCCAATTGCAGCTGCCGTTCACCCTGGCCGACCAACGCCTGCGCTACATCGCCGGCTGGCGCGGGCAGTGGAACCGTACGCCGCTGATCCCCCAGGACCGCTTTTCGATTGGCGGACGCTACACCGTGCGCGGTTTCGACGGCGAGCAGATCCTCTCGGCCGAACGCGGCTGGACCTTCAGCAACGACCTCGGCCTGAGCCTGGCCAACACCGGCCAGGAACTCTACCTGGGCGTGGACTATGGCGAAGTCGGCGGGCATTCCACCCAGTACCTCTCGGGCCGACGCCTGGCCGGTGCGGTGGTGGGCCTGCGCGGCGGCTACAAGCAGTTTTCCTATGACATCTACACCGGCAAGCCCCTGGAAAAACCCAAGGGTTTCCAGACCGCCGACGTGACCAGTGGCTTCAGCGCCAACTGGTCATTTTGAAGGAGGCCAGCATGCACCACGACACCCTGGAGGTGCTCGCCCCCGAGCGGGCCGACAGCCCCATCGACGAAGCCCAGGTGCTGGGCTCGGCGGTGTGGCTGTGGATGCACTCGGCGGCCCATCGCGATGCGCCGTTGCACAGCCTGTCCACGCTGTTGCTGCCGGCGATCAAGCGGCGCCAGTTCATCTTGATCAGCGAAGGCGGGCGGCCGGTGTTTTTCCTCTCGTGGCTCAACCTCAGTGCCGATGCCGAGGCACGTTACCTGCGGGCACCGGCGGTGTGCCTGCCCGCCGAGGATTGGGACAGCGGCGAGCGGTTGTGGATCAACGACTGGGTCGCACCGTTTGGCCACACCCGGCGCATCAGCAGCTTGCTGCGCCGCCGTTTGTGGCCCGGCAAGGTGTTCCGCGCACTGCACCACAAAGGCGAAGCGCGCGGCTTGCGCGTCTTGAATTTCCAGGGCATCGCCGTCCTGGACCTGGAGGCGCAAGCCTGGTTTGCCACTCACCCGTTACCCAGCGACGCGCTCTGATCAGCCACCGCGCAAAGGATCTGCATGAATAAGCATCTGTTTCGAGTTGTATTCAACAAGGCCCGCGGCCTGCTGATGGTGGTGGCCGAGAACGTCAAGAGCGCCTGCAAGGCCCCCGGCACCACGCGCGGCGTGTCCTCGGTCAGCCCGGTGACGGCAACCCTCACGCCGCTGCGGTTTGCGCTGATGGTGGGCATGGGCTGGGTCACCCTGGTGGCGCCGGTGCAGGCGCAGATCGTGGCCGATGGCTCGGCACCGGCGGGCCAACGCCCGACCATCGGTGCCGCTGGCAATGGCGCGCCGGTGGTGGACATCACCCGCCCGAGCGACGCAGGCGTGTCGCGCAACACCTATTCGCAGTTCGACGTGGACAAGCGCGGGGTGATCCTCAACAACGCCGCGACCAACAGCCAGACCCAACTGGCCGGCTGGATCGAAGGCAACCGTGCGCTGGCCAATGGCAGCGCGCGGGTGATCCTCAACGAAGTCAATTCGAGCAACCCGAGCCAGTTGCGCGGGTTTGTCGAAGTGGCCGGTTCCAAGGCCCAGGTGGTGATTGCCAACCCGTCGGGCATCGCGTGCGAAGGGTGCGGCTTTATCAACGCCGACCGCGCCACGCTGACCACCGGGCGCGCGCAGTTCGAGAATGGCCTGATCAGCGGCTACCAGGTCTCGGGCGGCAAGATCAGCATCGGTGGCGAAGGCATGGACAGCAGCCGCGCCGACTACACCGAGATCATTGCGCGCACGGTCGAAGTCAACGCGGGCATCTGGTCCAAGGACCTGACGATCAAGGCGGGCACCACCGGTGCCGCGCCCGCTGACACACCAGCGGTAGCCATCGACGTGGCGCAACTGGGCGGCATGTATGCCGGCAAGATCACCCTGGTGGGCAACGGCGCCGGCGTGGGCGTGCGCAACGCCGGGCAGATCGGCTCCAGCGCCGGTGAAGTGGTGATTGGCAGTGACGGGCGCATCGAAAACCGTGGCCAGATCAGCAGCGCCACCCAGCTGACGGCCACCGCTGACAAGGGCATCGACAACAGCGGCACGCTGTACGCCCAAGGCAACCTGGACCTGAATACCGCCGCCGATATCGACAACAAGGGCATTGCCTCCGCCCAGGGCGATGCGCGCCTGACCGCCAAGGGCGCGATTCGCAGCCAGGCCGGTTCCGCACTCGCGGCGGGCGTCGACAGCGCCGGCAAGCTCGGCGACAGTGGTTCGCTGACCCTGACTTCGGCCGGCACGATCACGGCCAAGGGGCAGAACCTTGCGGCGCAAAAGCTTACCGCCAACGCCGCGCAGGTTGACCTCAGTGACAGCCAGACCTCGGCCCAGACCGTCGCGTTGACCAGCACCGCTGGCAACCTGGACCTGCGCCGCAGCCGCGTCACCGCCAGCCAGGCCCTGACCGCCAACGCCAATCAGGCCCTGCTCAGCGATGCCGCCCAGGTCGGCGCGGCGCAGATCGGCGTCACCGCGCTGGACCTGTCCAACGTCGGCGGCAAATGGGTGCAGACCGGCACTGCCGGCATGCGCGTGAGCGTCACCCGCAACCTCGACAACAGCAGCGGCATCCTCGCCAGCGGCGGCGGCCTCGACGTCAGTGCCGACAGCCTGAACAACAGCGGCGGCCTGGTGCAGTCCGGTGCCCTTGGCGATTTGTCCGTCACCGCCCGCCAGCACCTGGCCAACGGCAACGGCAAGCTGGTGAGCGCCGCGCAGCTGACCCTCAACGGCGGCACCCTGGACAACAGCAACGGGCAGATCACCGCCGGCGGCGCGCTGGGAGTCACCGCCGCGCAATTGAACAATGCCAAGGGCACCGTCGCGGCGACGCAGACGCTGACGGTCAAGGCCGGCAGCGTCCTGAATCAGGGCGGCACCCTCGGTTCGGTCGCGGGCGACCTGCTGCTCAACAGCGACGCAACGGCGCTCGACAACACCGGCGGTCGTCTGGAAGCCGCGAAGGCCTTGACCGTCAACGCCCAAGGCTTGAGCAACAGCAGCGGGGTGATCACCGGCGCGCAGTTGTTGCTCAACACCCAGGGCCAGCAATTGAACAACGCCCAGGGCACCCTGAATGCCAGCGATACCCTGACCGTCGACAGCGGCGTGCTGAACAACGACGGCGGCATCGTGCAGGCCAAGTCGAGCCTGAAGATCGACACCCACGGCCAACAGCTGAGCAACCGCAACTCCGGCAGCACCGGTGGCATCCTCGGCCAGCGCGACGTCAGAGTGCGTGCGGGCCAGTTGCTCAACGACCAGGGTTTTATCGGCAGCGCCGCCACCCTGGACGTCAACGCCCAGCACCTGAGCAACCAGGCCGGTCTGTTGCGCGCCGACGGGCACCTGCTGTTGACCGCTGCCAGTGTGGATAACAGCAGCACCCAGGGCGCCAACCAGGGTATCAAGGGCCAGTCCGTCGCGATGGATGCGGACAGCGTCAGCAACCGTGGCGGTTCGATCGTCGCCGACACGACGCTGAGCGTTACCGGCAGCGGCACCCTGGACAACGAACAAGGGATCATCTCGGCTGGCAGCACGCTGACCGTGGCCGATCGTGACCTCGCGCAAAAACGCCAGGCTATCAATAACGGCGCGGGCACCCTGATCGCCGGGCAATCGCTGCTGCTCGACAGCGCCAGCTACGGCGGCAACGGCAAGGTTCTCAGCCTGGGTGACCTGACCTTCCGCCTGACCCAGGACTTCGTCAACAACGGCCTGTTCCAGGCCAACGGCAACGTGTCGCTGGCCACCAGCGGGCGCCTGACCAACCAGGGCGCGCTCCAGGCCGGCAACCTGCTGCGCCTCGACGCCAACGTTGTCGACAACACCGCCAGCGGTGTGATCAGTGCGCCGAAGGTGCAGGTCAACGCGGCCACACAACTGGACAACCGTGGCCTGATCGACGGCGAAGCCACGCGCCTGACCACCGCGACCCTGAACAACCTCGGCACCGGGCGCATCTATGGCGACCTGCTCGCCATCTCCGCCGGCACCCTGAACAACACCCTTGAAGGCGCATCCGCCGCAACGATTGCCGCACGCAACCGCCTGGATATCGGCGCGCAGGTCATCAACAACCGTGAGCACGGCTTGATCTTCAGCACCGGCAACCTGCTGATCGGCGGCGCCCTGGATGCCAATGACCAGGCCACGGGCCAGGCGCAGGTGTTGAACAACGCCAGCGCCACCGTCGAAGCGCTGGGCAGCCTCAGCGTCAACGCCAAGCAGATCAACAACACCAACGAACACTTCGCCACCCAGCAGGTGCAGGTGTCCACCCAGGCCTTGCAGGAATACCTGCTGTCGGGCTCGACCAACCGCTACCTGCCGGGGCAGATCTCGCTGTACAACGACGAAGTCCTGCACCTGGTGACACCGGAAGGCTACGGCACGCGCTGGCTCCGCTACGACTACAACCGCACCGTCACCGAGACGCAGATCGTCGCCTCGGACCCGGCGCAGATCCTCGCCGGTGGCAACATCAACCTGATTGCCGACCAGGTGTTCAACGACAAGAGCCGGATCATCGCCGGCCAGGCGCTGAATGCCAGCGTCGGCACGGTGATCAACACCGAACTGACCGGCCAGAAGGTCACCACCGACAACGGCACGTTGGCCAGCTACTACCGCATCCAGCGCAAGGGCCGCGACCGCCAGGGCCTTAACGTCACGGCGTATACCCCGGCGCCGTTGATCGAGCAGATCTCGCTGAAACCGACGGTGTTTACCGAGTACGCGGCGATCAACGGCACGGGCACCCAGGTGGGCGCGCTGGTCTTGGCCAAGGTCACCGACAGCGCGGCCGGCACGGGTGACCTGGCCGGCGCCGGGCGCACCTACGCGGTGACCCCGATCAGCGAAGTGCAAGCGCTGACCCAGCAGAACGCGGGCGGCGCGGTGGAGCAGATCCGCACCGGTGGCTTCAACCCGGACCTGCCCAACAGCAGCCTGTACCAGATCAACCCCAACAGCACCGCCGGTTACCTGGTGGAGACCGACCCGCGCTTCGCCAACTACGGCAAGTGGCTGTCCTCGGACTACATGCTCGAACGCCTGAACCTCGACCCGGCCGGCACCCAGCAGCGCCTCGGCGATGGCTTCTACGAGCAGAAGCTGATCCGCGAACAAGTCGCCCAACTCACCGGGCGCCGCTTTGTCGATGGCTATGCGAGTGACGAAGCGCAGTATCGCGGCATGATCGACAGCGCCGTGACCCTGGCCGACCAGTGGAAGCTGATCCCGGGCGTGGCGCTGACCGCCGCGCAAATGGCGCAGTTGACCAGCGATATCGTGTGGCTGGTGTCCAAGGACGTGACCCTGGCCAGCGGCGAAGTGCGCAAGGTGCTGGTGCCGCAGGTGTACGTGCGGGTGCGTGAAGGTGATATCGACGGTTCCGGCGCGTTGATGGCCGGGCGTACCTTGAACCTCGACGTGCGCGGTGACCTGGTCAACAGCGGCAGTCTTTCCGGGCGCGATGGCGTGAACGTCAGCGTGCAGAACCTCAACAACCTTGGCGGGCGCATCCAGGGCAACGACGTGTCGTTGAATGCCAGCCAGGACCTGAACAACATCGGCGGCCTGATCAGCGCCAACAGTCGCTTGGCGCTGAGTGCCGGCAACGACATCAACGTGCGTTCGATCACCACCGACAGCGAAAGCGCGCAGGGCACCCGCACCGCCTTGTCGCGTGTAGCAGGGCTGTATGTGTCGGCACCGGCGGCCAACCTGATTGCCACCGCCGGCAACAACATCAACCTGCAAGCGGCCCAGGTCAGCAACACCGGCGTCGGCGGCAAGACGGCGCTGGTGGCGGGCAACGACATCACCTTGAGCACGGTGAACGAGTCCTTCACCCAGGCCAACCAATGGGACGGCGACAACTGGCGCAAGGAAGCCGGGCGCAGCGAAGTCGGCAGCTCGGTACAAGCCACGGGCGATATCCGCCTGGGCGCCGGGCGTGACGTGCAGGCACGCGGCGCGCTGGTCAACAGTGACGCCGGTGCCGTGGCTGTCAGCGCCAACCGCGACATCAACGTCGAAGCCAGCGAGCGCTTCAGCACGGCGGACGAGGCGCACAAGGTCAAGGGCAGCAACGGCATGTTCTCCAGCAAGACCACCACCACCCGTGACACGGTGGCCCAGACCACCGCGCAAGGCTCGACCTTCAGCGGCGAGCAGGCGGTGATGCAGGCCGGCAACAACATCACCATTACCGGCAGCAACGTGGTCTCGACCTCGGGCACGGCGCTGGTGGCGGGCAATGACATCAAGGTGTTGGCGGCCACCGAGACCCTCGACGAAAAACACACCAAGGACGTGAAGACCAGCGGCATGTTCAGCGGCGGCGCGATTGCCGTCACCATCGGCTCGCAGCAACAGACCAACAAGGACAGCAGCCAGCAGACCACGGCCGCCGCCAGCAGCGTGGGTTCCACCGACGGCAATGTGCTGATCAGCTCCGGTGGCGAATACCGCCAAGTCGGCAGCAATGTCAGCGCGCCCAAGGGCGATGTGTCGATCGAGGCGTCCGAGGTCAATATCCTCGAAGCGCGCAACCTCGCCGCGCAGCAGCAGGAGCAGCGCTTCAAGCAGACCGGCGTGAGCCTGACCCTGACCAACCCGATCGTCAACGCGGTGCAAACCGGCCAGCGCATGAACAAGGCCGCCGAGCGCACCGACGACAAACGCATGAAAACCCTGGCCGCGCTGAACACCTTTTGGGCCGGCACCGAAGCACATACCCAAGTGATGGCCGACCCGGCAGCGGCGGGCGGGATCAACTTGAGCATCGCCCTGGGCATGAACAAGAGCGAGAACAAAAGCGAGCAGACCTCCAACACGGCGGCCGGCTCGACCGTGGCGGCAGGGCACGATGTGTCGATTGTGGCCACCGGCGGCAAGCGCAATAACGACCTGACGGTGCAGGGCAGCCAGATCACTGCCGGCAACGATGCGTTGCTCAAGGCCGACGGCAATATCCTGCTGGCGGGTGCTGAGAACACCATCGAGCAACACAGCACCAACAAAAGCGTGAACGGCAGCCTGGGGATCGGCATCTCCTTTGGCAGCGAGAAGAACGGCCTGAGCTTCAACGCTTCGGCGTCCCAAAGCCGCGGCAATGCCGATGGCAATGACCTGGTCTGGAGCAATACCCATGTGACGGCGGGCAATCAGGCAACCTTGGTGTCCGGCAAGGACACCACCTTGCGCGGCGCGGTGGTCTCGGCTGACAAGGTCAAGGCCGACGTCGGCGGCGACTTGAATATCGAGAGCCTGCAAGACACCAGCACATTTGCCTCCGAGCAGAAGAGCATGAGTGCCGGCATCAGCATCTGCATCCCGCCGGTCTGCGCCGGCGCTGCAACGGCCAGCTTCAGCTCCAGCAACACCAAGCAGAAGTCCAACTTTGCCAGCGTCATCGAGCAATCGGGGATTCGCGCCGGCGACGGCGGTTTCGACCTCAACGTGCGCGGCAACACCGACCTCAAGGGCGGCGTGATTTCCAGCACCGACAAGGCCATCGCCGACGGCAAGAACAGCCTGACCACCGGCACGCTGACCGTGGCCGACATCCACAACACCTCCGAAGCGAGCGTCAAGACTTCCGGGGTGGAGCTCAGTTCGGACATGCTCGACGGCAAGCTCGGCACGGCCAAGGCGCTGCTCGCCAACAGCCTCGCCAACGGTTCGGATTCCGACTCCGCCGAGAGCGACACCCGCAGCGCCATCAGCGCCGGCACCCTGGTGATCACCAATGCCGAGCGCCAGCGCGTGGTCGCCGGGATGACGGTTGACCAGACGATTGCCAACCTCAACCGCAATACCGAGGCTGCCCACGTTGCCGTGGAGCGCCTGGACGTGGCGGAGATGGGGCGCAAGGTCGAGGCTGAGCAAGAGATCAAGCGTGAGTTCTACAACCAGGTGTCGATGCTGGCGGATGAGGCGTATCGCAAGATCTTCCTTGAGAAGGCGCGGGTGTATGAGGTGTTGAAAGACAAAGATGGCAAGGCGATGCTCGATGAAAAGGGCAACGTTCAGCGCCGGGAATTGAACGACGAAGAAAAGCGCAACCTCAAGCCTGGGCCGGATGGCAAGGTACACATTGCCAACAACGGTATTTTCAACGACATCGACGGTGCGGCCAAATATGCCGAACAACACAGCAGTGCCGATACCGGGCCGCAGTATTTGATCCACTTCGAGAAAGCCAACAACTTCACGTCCGAGTTGATGATCGCGGCCTATCAGAAGAATTTCGAAAATGATTTCTGGGGCTTGTCCAACGCAGCCGTGCAGACCAAGGACTATATGGTCCAGTTTGGTCAAAGCGGGCTACACATCGATGGTCACAGCCGTGGCACGTTGACCACGGGCAGTGCGATGGAGTCGTTGGCGCGTGATCCGGCAAACGTGGGTGTGCTGGGCGGCACGTCGATGAACTTCTTCGGCGCGGCCTACAGCGTGCAAAAGGCCGATTCGCTGCTGGGGGTCTTGCAGGACCGTTCATCGCTCAGTTTTGAAGCACAGCGCGAGGCGATGGCGCTGCAGTACCAGAACCACAATTTCGACCCCGTTGCGCGGACACCGGGCGTAGGTTTCAACGCCGGGACTGGCGGTACGATTCCAGATGGCAGCGTCCGCCTGTGGGAGTGGCTGAAAGTGCTGGGCGGCGATAAAACCGTGCATAACTGCTATGGCAAGGGCGGGGATAACTGCCGGCCATTCTGGATGGACTCACCCGATGGCATGTCACATTTCATGCGCGTCAAACAATGAGGAAGGGCGTCATGTTCAGGAGCAGTTTGCTGTCGAGTGTTTGCGTTTTCCTATTGCTCGGCTGTACAGGAAGGGGCTTTCAACCGCCGCCTCCGGATTTCACCGAGTGGCAAAAAAGCGGAGTCTCTTTAGAGGGCGTCAAGAGTGCAATGCGCGCCTGCGGTTACACCAACTTGGCGGGAACGGGAGACAACTCGCCGATCGATGTGGTGCTGACGCGCTTCTACTGCATGAAGGACGCAGGCTTCACGCGTAAAGACAATATGGACCTGTGCAAGCTCGGCCGTATCGGTGAGTCGCCGGTCTGTGACGGCCGCCGTTAATCCCTCACCCAAAGGACACACGCAATGAACACTTTACGCAATGGACTGTACGGCGCTGCACTGGTGCTGGCGGCAATCACCCTGGGCGGTTGCGCCTCGTCGGCGGCCATCACCGGCGAGCCCGGGGTGAACATGGGTGACAGCTACCAGAAGGTGCTGGCCGTGGTCAGCCGCAACAACACCGTGACCAAGCAGGTCGATGGCCAGGGCTTCCGGGCCGAGGGGTATTCGCCGATGTTCAAGGACTGCCGCGCCAAGTACTTCCTGTTCCAGGGCGCCGATGGCTTGCAGCGCGTGAGCTATGAGCCGGCGCCGAACTTGTCGGTCAACCAGAACTGCCGCCAGCCCTGACGCCTGTCCGTTAAGGATGAACACTCAACCTGTGGCGAGGGAGCAAGCTCCCTCGCCACAGGTTCAGCGTTTCCATGGAGTACTTATGCAGATGAGACTGTTACCTGTTATCCCCGCCGTGCTGCTGTTGGCGCTCGGTGGTTGCGGCCAGGTGGCGAATATCCGTTCGCTGTCCACCGGCTACGTGCCGCCGCAAAGTGGCGAGACCGCCCGCGTGCGCCTGGTCACCGACGGCCTGGTACGTGCGGTGCCGGGGCGTGATTGCCTGGACTGGAGCGTGCCCGGCGCCGGGGTGATGGCCTCGGTCAAAGCCGGTTTCCCGGATCACAACGGCGCCAGCCTCGGCATGCCCGGCCCCGTCTATTCGTGGGCGGGCGCGGTCACGTCGGAGCTGGTGGTGCCGGCCAACAAGCCCATCGCATTCCACTACCTGGGTCGGCTGCAATACCCTCGCCAGTGCGCCAAGACCATGACGTTCGTGCCCAAGCCCGGGCGCGACTACATGGTGCAGGCGTCGATGTCGGCGGATTGTTCGTTCCTGCTCGACGAGTTGCCGGTGGACGGCAAGCAATGGCAGCGCATCGAGCCGACGCCGGTGAGCAAGGTCCCGATGTGCAACGCGATGGATAATTTCTGACCGGCGCAATTAATTTGCGTCACCATGGCTTTTTTTCCGCCAGCAAAGGTCCACATCCTTCATGCACCTTTGCAACCAGGAGTAAGCCCGCTATGACCAGCCCCAAGGCACTGTTGATCCTCCACGGCAAGCAAGCCCTCAACGAGGACGTGCGCGCGGCCGTGCAGGCCCGGCGTGAGCAGGGCTGGGAGCTGGCGGTACGGGTCACGTGGGAGGGCGGTGATGCCGAGCGCCTGGTCCATGAGGCGTTGGATGCGGGCTACACCCATTTGATCGCGGGCGGTGGCGACGGCACCTTGCGTGACGTCGCCGAAGCCATGGCCCACGCCAAGACCGACGCCAGCCTGGTGCTGATGCCCCTGGGCACCGCCAATGACTTCGCCCGCGCCGCCGGCGTGCCACTGGAGCCGGCCCAGGCGCTGGCGCTGCTGGATGTGCCGCCAAGGGCCATCGACCTGGGGCAGGCCGGCGGGCAGGTCTTCCTCAACATGGCCACCGGCGGCTTCGGCAGCCAGGTCACGGCCAACACCTCCGAAGACTTGAAGAAGGTCCTCGGTGGCGCCGCCTACCTGTTTACCGGCTTGACCCGTTTCAGTGAACTGAAGGCGGCTTACGGTGAGCTGGAAGGGCCGGGCTTCCACTGGAAAGGCGACCTGCTCGCGCTGGGCATCGGCAACGGCCGCCAGGCGGGCGGCGGGCATGTGCTGTGCCCGGGCGCGGTGGTCGATGATGGTTTGCTCGACATCAGCATTCTGCCGGCGCCGCAGGAAGTGGTCGGCACCTTGCTGACGCTGATGAGCGACGGTGGGCTGGACAATATGTTTGTGCGCGCGCGCCTGCCGTGGGTTGAGATCAAGGTCGCCGACGGGCTGTACATCAATCTGGATGGCGAGCCGCTGAAGGGCGATGACTTGCGTTTTGTCGCCTTGCCCAAGGCCTTGCGCGTGCACCTGCCGGTGGGTTCGCCGCTAGTCGTCGAGGCTGATGATCTGCTCGCGCACCGCGAATAACACCAGGCCCGCCACGTCGAAAATCTGCAGGCGCTTCATGATCTGCGAGCGGTGCGCCTCCACGGTCTTGATACTCAAGCCGAGGCCGTGGGCGATTTCCCGGGTGGACTTGCCGCGCACGATCAAGCGCAGGATCTCCAGCTGGCGCGCCGTGAGGTTGTGGCTGTGGACTACCGGGGACACCGGCCCCTGGTTGCGCACCAGCGCCTGGTTGATCACCGTGTGGGCAATCGCCGGGCTCAGGTAACGTTCGTTGTTGCGCAGCGCCAACAGCGCATGTTCCAGCTCGCTGGCGCTGGTGTCCTTGAGCAGGTAGCCGTGGGCGCCGCACTCGAGGGCACGCATGATCAGTTCCGGGTCGGTGTGCATCGACAGGATCAGCACCTTGCTCTTGGGGTGCGCGCTCTTGAGTTGCTGCAAGGCATCGAGGCCACCGGTGTGTTTCATCGACAGGTCGAGCAGCACGATATCCGGTTGCAGGGCGTTGAACTGTGCGAGCAGCTGCGCGCCGTCGCTGGCTTCGCCCACCACCGCGTAGCCGGGAATATCGAGGATCAGCGCACGCACGCCGGCCCTGATCAACGCGTGATCATCCACCAGCAATAAATTACAGGTCACTCAAGCACCTTGGGCGCGCTGGCCCGTTCGAGGGCGCGCGGCGCCCAGGGGAAAAGCGCGTCGATCCGCGTGCCGGTGCCGGGATGGCTGACCACGGACAGGGAGCCGCCCAGTTGATCGATGCGTTCGGACATGCCAGCCATGCCCCGTTGGCCTTCGCGGCCGGGGTCGAGGGCGGGTGAAAAGCCCTGGCCATCGTCGTAGATCGTCAGCGACAGCCCTTCGGGCAGGCGTTGCAGGCGCACCACCAGGTTGCGTGCCTGGGCATGGCGTTGCATGTTGGTCACCGCCTCCTGGGTGATGCGAAACGCGGCCACGGCCATTTCCTCGGGGATGCCGGTCAGCCGTTGCTGGCATTCCAGGCTCCAGTGCGTGGGGCTGTTTTCCAGGGTCTTGAGCAAGTGCGCGCGCAGGCTCGCTTCCAGGCCCAGGCTGGTCAGCTGGCGCGGGTTGAGGATGGCGGAGACATCACGCACCTTGGCCAGGGTTTCACTCAGGGTATTGCCGAGCATTGTACATTGGCCTTGCAACTCCTGGGGCAGGCGGCGCTGCAGCCATTCACTCTGCAACTTGGCGGCGGTGAGCAATTGGCCGATATCGTCGTGCAGCTCCCGGCTCAGGCGGTGGCGTTCGTTTTCCTGGACTTGCAGCAGGCGGTCAGCCAGCTCCTGGGGTTGGAACTTGATGGATTTGCGTGACACCCATTGTTGCAGCGCAACCACGGCCAGCGTGCCCAGGTTGAGGATCAGCAGCAGCAGCGGCACCGGCGCAGCGTGGACGTAGGCCCACAGGCTGACCAGCAGCGCACACAGGCACAGCGCGAGAATGATTCGGCGTGCATGGCTGCGGGAGATGGATGTGACGAGGAGTGACCTGAGGCTGGCGTACATAGCGGATGCTTTTCACGTTGTATGCATCATGAAGTTGAGTCACTTCGAGGGCGGCATGGTAACACTTTGATTACCGCTGGTCGCCAGACGTCAATCGCGCAGTTTCCCTGTTCTGGGAAGTTATAACGGGTCGTACTTTTTCTGCATATAACGGATGCGCGCGCGTAAGTTGCTCCTGTCGTTTCTGGACAAGTAGCCGATTAAAAGCGACCACCAGGCCAAGCGGCACTCATGACGCTCGATGCAGGCGCTGCTCGGGTTTATAGCTGAAGTTCTTTTGTGGGATCTGCAAGGTCACCGTGGCAATCAGGTTGGTTTGCTCACTGTCATCCAGGCCCAGTTCGCCGGTGCGCGTGTCGATCAGTTCCAACTGCCAGGCCAGCAACGTCAGGCACGCGTGCAAGGCATCCAGGGCCTGGTCATGCAGTTGCAGCGGGTTGACGGCATTGGCAATCAAGTACTGGATGTGCCTGGAAAATTCGCTGATCGCCTGCAGGGCCAGGTTGTCGGCCTTTTCGGCGAGTCGGGTGAGGCTGATGGTCATGCACTCGATGGCATCGCTGTCATTGCGAATCAGGTGCAAGTGGCTCAGGCATTCTTCCGACTTCGCCAACAGGGTTTCAGCTTCAAGCAGGAATTCGGGAAGTGCGGTTTGCCATTCGTTTGCGCTATTCATCATGCAAGTCTCCACAACATACGGTCGGGTGATGAGATGCCGCGTCGGGTGAATGGCGTAAAACTACCGCTGAAATATGACGGAGATCTGTAGTTCGCGTCTGAACTTTTAGTAGGAAGTTTATTGTAGTGATCGCGATAGCCGTGCGTTACCCGCATCGTGCGGGCGCACATATGAAGCGCTGGAAGACCCGTGGGTCGTGGGCTGGACATCGCAAACAAAAGCCTGACTCCATTCATGCAATGAGAATGGCGTCACATTAATGGCTATTAGATATTGCGAATATCAGGTTGGGCCTGATTGTGACTAGGGGAATCCCTTAGGCAGCGGAACCTTGCGTCGCTTTGAATGTCGCGCAACGTCGCTGTAGTGCCATATGGAGAGGCGTGGCCAGTAAAGCATGATGTCAGTGTGACATCAATGGATTTACGTGGCATTTTACCGGGGTCAAGATCTGGCGCTCGCCGCCGATAACAGACCTTAATGAGCTGCACATTCCTTTCGCGCATCAGGAGCTTTTAATGGCCGGCATTCTCGACACGGTAGATCAACGTACGCAACTGGTCGGTGAGAATCGCCTGGAGATCCTCATGTTCCGCCTGGCCGGGCGGCAGCTGTTCGCGATCAACGTGTTCAAGGTGCAGGAAGTCCTGCAATTGCCCAAGCTGACCCTGATGCCCCAGCGCCATCCGTTTGTCTGCGGCGTGGTCAACCTGCGCGGCCAGACGCTGCCGGTGATCGACCTGTCCCAGGCCATCGGCATGCGCCCGCTGGTGCCGGGGCCGAACAGCACCATTATTGTCACCGAGTACAACCGGTCGGTGCAGGCGTTCCTGGTGGGCGGCGTGGACCGCATCGTCAACATGAACTGGGAAGCGATCCTGCCACCGCCGACCAGCGCCGGGCGCCAGCATTACCTCACGGCCATCAGCAAGGTCGATGACCAGTTGGTGGAAATCATCGACGTGGAAAAAGTCCTCGCCGAAATCGTGCCGTACAACGCCAAGGTCTCCCGGGAAAAACTCGAAGACCCGGTGCTGGAACGCGCCCGTGGTCGCGAAGTGCTGCTGGTGGACGACTCCAACGTGGCCCTGTCGCAACTGCGCGGCACCCTCGGCCAGCTGGGGCTGAAGATGCACATCGCCAGTGACGGCCTCAAGGCGCTGAACATGCTCAAGGCCTGGGCCGACAGCGGCGTGGTGATGACCGACAAGCTGCTGATGGTCTTCACCGATGCCGAAATGCCCGAGATGGACGGCTACCGCCTGACCACCGAGATCCGCAACGACCCGCGCCTGCGTGGCTTGTACGTGGTGCTGCACACCTCGCTGTCGGGCAGCTTCAACGACTCGATGGTGAAGAAGGTCGGTTGCGACAACTTCCTCTCCAAATTCCAGCCGGACAAACTGGTGGACGTGGTGCGCGAACGCCTGATGCTGGACGAAGTGCCCGCTTGACCTTAGGGTAGCGTCTTTACCCCCAAGGATTGCAGGCCCATGCTCCGTCTCAGCGCGTTGTACCGTTACCCCTTGAAGTCCGGCAAGGCCGAGGTCTTGCAGCAGATCGGCCTGGATAAGCTGGGGTTGGACGGCGATCGACGCTGGATGCTGGTGGACGAGGCCAGCGGGCGTTTCCTCACCCAGCGCGCCGTGGCGAAGATGAGCCAGCTGTCGGCCCTGTGGAACAGCGCCGGTGGCCTGACCCTCAGCTCACCGGGCTACCCCACCCTGGACGTGGCCCTGCCCGGCAGCGACGCCGAGTTGCGCGGCGTGACCATCTGGCGCGACACCTTGCGCGTGCCGGATGCGGGCGACGGCGCGGCCGCCTGGGTCAGCGCCTTTATCGGCAAGCCCACGCGCCTGGTGCAAATCCCCCTGGAGCGTGCGCGCACCACCGAAGCCGGTTACGGCAAGGACGATGACCAGGTCGCGTTCGCCGACGGTTACCCGTTGCTGGTGATCGGCCAGGCCTCCCTCGACGACCTGTCGCAACGTATCGGCCGGCCCATGGAAATGCTGCGCTTTCGCCCCAACCTGGTGATCGAAGGCAGTGAGGCGTTTGCCGAAGATGGCTGGAAACGCCTGCGCATCGGCGATGTGGAGTTTCGCGCGGTCAAGCCGTGCTCGCGTTGCATCCTCACCACCATCGACCCACAGACCGGCGAGCGCAGCCCTGACCGCGAACCCTTCGTGACGCTGGAGGCGTATCGCAAGACCGAGAACGGCGCGATTTTCGGCCAGAACCTGGTCAACGATGGTGTCGGCCAGTTGGCGGTGGGCATGCCGGTAACGATCCTGGAATGAAAAAAGCCCGTCTCCTGCGAGACGGGCTTTTTTTTAGCGGGTGAAACTCAGCCGCGGTATTCGCACAGGTAAGCGGTGTCGACGGCGACTTTCAGCTGGAACTTGCTGTTGGCCGGCACGTTGAACTGGCTGCCGGCGGCGAAGGTTTCCCACTCGCTGGCGTCTGGCAGCTTGACGGTCAGCGCGCCCGACACCACGTGCATGATTTCACGCTGGGCGGTGCCGAATTCGTATTCACCCGGGGCCATCACGCCGATGGTCGCCGGACCTTCTGCGGTGCCGAAAGCGATCGACTTGACGGTGCCGTCGAAGTACTCGTTGACTTTGAACATGGGTGAATCCTCGGAAAAGGGTCTGGAAAGGTCGGCCAGTATGCCCAAGGGCAGGGGAGCTGCCTAGACCGGCAAAATCAGCGGCAACAGGCGTGCGGTGTTGCGCGCATCCTCCAGCGCCCGATGTTGCTGGCCGTTGAACTGCATCCCTGCCAATTGCAGCGCGCCATTGAGCCCCAGCGGCTTGTCCAGCCGGCGCGCCTTGGCGAAGCGTTGCTTGAGGTTCACATGGGGGGTTTGGGCCAGCGCGCTGGCCAGGCCATGGCGCTGCCACTCCAGTTCCAGCTGCTTGCGGTCGTAGTCGCCCCAACTGGCCCAGCCTTCCAGGCGCGCGTGGTGCTGGCCCAGCCAGCGTTCGAACAGCGGCCACACTTCGGTGATCGGCGCGGCAGCGTCGATATTCGCCTGGGTGATGTGGGTCAGTTGCCGGCAAAAGGGCGTCAGCAAGGGCCGGCGCAACGGCCGGACAAAGCGCTGGAAATGGTCCAGTTCGCGGCCCTGGCGGTTCACCAGGCTCGCGCCGATCTCGATGACTTCCATCTCCGTCACGGGCCAGCCGCCGTCATCCGTCGTGGCTTCAAGGTCAATAATCAGCCAATGAGGCATCGTGCAGGTTCCCGTCTCTTCCCTTCTTGATGGGGATAGAGCGTAGCCCGGCCGCGTAGTTCCGCCTAGGCGTTATTCGATCTCCAGCAAAACCTGGCGATTGCGCACCTGATCGCCGGCAATCACCTGCACACCTTTGATCACTCCGTCGATGCCGGCAGTCAGCGAATGCTCCATTTTCATCGCTTCAAGCACCAGCAGCAGCTGGCCTTTGCTCACACGCTCACCGGCGCTGACCCGCACAGCAACGATGGCCCCGTCCATCGGCGCCTTGACCGTGCCGCTCTGCACGTCGGCCTGACGGCTGGCGGCCTGGTGGGTGCGGTTGGTCACGTGCAAGCCCGGCAGCCACAACTGGTCGCCGTCGAGGTGGTAAGCGACGCGACGCCTAATGCCGTTGAGCACCACGGTGGCGTGGCGGCCGTCGGTAGTGAGTGCCAGCGGGGCAAGGGGCACGCTGTGGAGTTCGTCATTGACCTCCAGGCGACAAGTGCCCGCGACGCTGGCGTTGTTGCGCCAGCCCGCGAGGCTCTGGGGATGGGTGTCGGCGCTGTGTTGATAGAACAGCGCGGCGGCCAGGCTGAGCTGTTCGGCCGAGACCGGCTGGCGCGGGATGTGGTTGAAGTGTGCGGCGATAAACCCGGTGCTGAATTCGCCACGGATAAAATCCCCCTGCTTGAGCAAATCCGCGAGGAACCGTTGGTTGGTGGTCACGCCCAGCAACAGCGTGTCCTCCACCGCGCGCAGCAGTTTGCGCCGCGCTTCCTCACGGGTGGCGCCGTGGGCGATGAGCTTGCCGAGCATCGGGTCATAGAACGGGCTGATGCGCTGGCCTGCGCACACGCCGTGGTCAATGCGCACGCCCGCGGCCGGTTGCCAGCGCAGCACCTCGCCGGTTTGCGGCAGGAAGCCCTGGGCCGGGTCTTCGGCATACAGGCGCACTTCCATGGCGTGGCCGCTCAGGGTCACGTCCGCTTGCGTCAGCGGCAGGGGCTGGCCGGCGGCGATCTGCAATTGCCAGTCCACCAGGTCGAGGCCGGTGATCAGTTCGGTGACCGGGTGTTCCACTTGCAGGCGGGTGTTCATCTCCAGGAAGTAGAACTGGCCGTTGCGGTCGAGCAAGAATTCCACGGTGCCCGCGCCAACGTAGTGCACCGCGCGCCCGGCTTTGAGGGCGGCTTCGCCCATGGCCTGGCGCAGCTCGGCAGTCATCACCGGGCAGGGCGCTTCTTCGATGATTTTTTGATGGCGGCGCTGGATCGAACAGTCGCGCTCGCCGAGGTAGATCAGTTGGCCGTGGCTGTCGCCGAACAGCTGGATTTCGACGTGGCGCGGGTCGATCAGCGCTTGCTCGAGGATCAGTTCGTCACTGCCAAACGCGTTTTTCGCTTCGGAGCGCGCCGTGTGCAGGTTCTCCAGCAAGGCGTCGGCCGTGTGCACCAGGCGCATGCCGCGCCCGCCGCCGCCAGCGCTGGCCTTGATCATCAGCGGGTAGCCGATGCGCTCGGCTTCGTGTTGCAGGGTCACGTCATCTTGGGCGCCGCCTTGGTAGCCGGCGATGCACGGCACGCCTGCGTCAAGCATGGCGAGCTTGGACAGGCGCTTGCTGCCCATCAGCTCGATGGCCGCGACGCTGGGGCCGATGAAGGTCAGGCCGGCCGCGAGGCAGGCGCGGGCGAAGTCGGGGGTTTCGGAGAGGAAGCCGTAGCCGGGGTGGATGGCGTCGGCGCCGGTTATGCGCGCTGCTTCGAGAATCGCCGCGATATTCAGATAGGACTGCTGCACGGGCGCTGGGCCGATATTGACGGCTTCGTCGGCCATCTGCACATGCAGGGCCTGGGCGTCGGCGTCGCTGTACACGGCCACGGTGCGGTAGCCCAGGGCCTGGGCGCTGCGCTGGATGCGGCAGGCGATTTCGCCGCGGTTGGCGATGAGGATTTTGCTGAAGGCGGGCATGGGGTTATCCCTTGGCTGATGGGGTGTTTGTTCGGGCCTCATCGCGGGCAAGCCCGCTCCCACAGGTTGAAATGCGTTCCTCCTGTGGGAGCTGGCTTGCCTGCGATGGCGTCATTTGCACCACCCTGGCTTGCGCTTCTGCACAAACGCCTGCGTCCCCTCAATCCCTTCTTCGCCAATCACCGCCTCGGCAAACCACTGCGCGCCCCGATCCAATACAACCCCCAGCGGCTCATCCACACTGGCCAGCAACAACGCCTTGGTCCGCCCATTCGCCCCCGGCGCGCAGCGCAAAACCTGCCCGAGCACTTCATCCAGCCGCTCGGCCAACGCCTGCGGATCACGCTCGGTAAAGTGCACCACGCCCAGCCGCTGCGCCTCCACGCCATCAAACCGCGCCGCCGTCAGCGCCAGTCGGCGGGCCTGGGTCAGCCCGATGCGCTTGACCACAAACGGCGCAATCTGTGCCGGCAACAAGCCCAGGCCTGTTTCCGGCAAGCCGAACTGCGCCTGGTGATCGGCTATCGCAATATCACTCACGCAGGCCAAGCCAAACCCACCGCCGAGCACCGCGCCTTGCAGCAGCACGATCACCACTTGGGGTACCGCCTCGACGGCTTGCAGCAAGGTGCCGAACGCGCGGTTCAGCGCCTGCAATTGGTCGCCGGCGTTGACCAGATCCTTCACATCCGCCCCGGCGCAGAAGTGCCCGCCGGCGCCGCTGATCACCACGGCGCGCGTGCGGCCATCCAACTGCGCCAATACCGCGTGCAGTTCGTTGACCATTTCCAGGCTCATCGCATTGCGACATCCGGGCCGGTTGAGGGTGATGTGCAGCACGCCGTTGTGCGGTTCCAGCAGCAAGGTGTTCATGGTTTTTTCCCCGGCAAGGTGCCCATCAGTTTGCAGATGATGCCCAGCATGATTTCGTCGGCGCCGCCGCCAATCGACACCAGCCGCACATCGCGGTAGGCGCGTGCCACCGGGTTGTCCCACATAAAGCCCATGCCGCCCCAGTATTGCAGGCAACTGTCGCTGACCTCGCGGCCCAGGCGCCCGGCCTTGAGCTTGGCCATGGAGGCCAGGCGGGTCACGTCCTGGCCCTTGATGTACTGCTCGGTGGCCTGGTACACCAGCGCGCGCAGGCATTCGATCTCGGTGGCCAGTTCAGCCAGGCGGAAGTGGATGACCTGGTTGTCGATCAGCGCCTTGCCGAAGGTCTGGCGTTCCTTGCAGTACGCGATGGTGCTGTCGATGCAGTACTCCAGGCCCTTGATCATATTGGCCGCGCCAAACAGGCGCTCTTCCTGGAATTGCAGCATCTGCATCATGAAGCCTGCGCCTTCGTGGCCGATGCGGTTGCGTTGCGGCACGCGCACGTTGTCGAAAAACACCTGGGCGGTCTCGGAGCTGTGCATGCCGAGTTTTTCCAGGGGCGGGCTGACGCTGATGCCCGCGGTGTTCATCGGCACCATGATCAGCGACTTATTGATATGGGGCTTGTCGTCGGAGGTGTTGGCCAGCAGGCAAATGAAGTCGGCGCTGGGGGAGTTGGTGATCCACATCTTGCTGCCGTTGATCACGTAGTCGCTGCCGTCCTTGCGCGCATGGGTCTTGAGCCCGGCCACATCGGAACCGGCACCGACTTCCGAGACGCCAATGCAGCCGACCTGCTCGCCGCTGATGGCCGGGCGCAGGAATTCGTCGCGCAGTTCATCGCTGCCGAAGCGGGCGAGGGCGGGGGTGCACATGTCGGTCTGCACGCCGATGGCCATGGGGATGCCGCCGCAACGGATGCTGCCGAACTCTTCGGCGGCGACGATGGAATAGCTGTAGTCCAGGCCCATGCCGCCGAACTGTTCCGGCTTGGAAATGCCCAGCAGGCCGAGGTCGCCGGCCTTGCGGAAGATTTCGTGGATGGGGAAGCGCCCGGCTTTTTCCCATTCATCCACGTGGGGGTTGATCTCGCGATCGACGAAGGCGCGGACGGTGCGGCGTAGTTCCTGGTGTTCCTGGGTAAAGATCATTGTTCTTATTCTCCGGTTAGAAACGCGCCACACCAAAACTGTTGGGGTGCAATTCGCGCACGTCGGCCTCGTGGCAGATATCCAGCAACAAGCCGAGCAGGGTCCGCGTGTCCCGTGGGTCAATCAGCCCGTCGTCCCACAGGTTGGCGCTGCCGTACAACGCGGTGGACTGGCTGTCGAGCTTCTGCGCGGTGACCTGCTCCAGCATGTCCAGCACCTTGGGGTCGGGCACCACACCGTTTTTCAACTGCTTGGCCTCGGTGACAATCCGCAGCACCTTGCCCGCCTGCGCACCGCCCATCACCGCCGTGCGGCTGTTGGGCCAGGCGAAGATAAAGCGCGGGTCCAGGCCACGGCCGCACATCGCATAGTTGCCGGCGCCGTAGGAGCCGCCGACCACGATGGTCAGTTTAGGCACCCGCGCATTCGCCACCGCCTGGATCATCTTCGCGCCGTGCTTGATCACGCCTTGCTGCTCGGATTCGGTGCCCACCATAAAGCCGGTGGTGTTGTGCAGGAACAGCAGCGGCGTACGGCTCTGGTCGCACAGTTGGATAAATTGCGCGGCCTTGCTCGCACCCTTGGGCGTGATCGGGCCGTTGTTGCCGATCACGCCGATGGCGTGGCCGTGGATGTGCAGGTGGCCGCAGACGGTGTGGGCGTCGAACTCGCTTTTGAAGTCGAGGAAGTTCGACGCGTCCGCCAGGCGCGCGAGGATTTCGCGCACGTCATAGGGCTTTTTCGGGTCGTCGGGGATCAGGCCCAGCAGGTCTTCGATGGGGTACAGCGGTTCGCGGTAGGTGCGCTGTGCAGGCGCTGGAAGACGCTCGTTCCAGGGCAAGGCGCTGACGATTTCGCGCGCGATGCGCACGCCGTCGGCATCGTTTTCCGCCAGGTACTCAGCGGTGCCGGCGACTTGTGCGTGCATCTCGGCGCCGCCCAGTTCTTCGTCCGTCGCCGCTTCGCCGGTCGCCGCTTTCAGCAACGGCGGCCCGGCGAGGAACAGCTTGGCCTTGCCCCGCACCACCACCACGTAATCCGACAGCCCCGGCTGATACGCCCCGCCCGCCGTGGCCGAGCCGTGCACCACGGTGATCTGCGGCAAGCCCATGGCCGACAGGCGCGCCTGGTTGGCAAAGCTGCGCGCGCCTTCGACGAAAATCTCGGCGGCGTAGTTGAGGTTGGCGCCGCCGCTTTCGGCCAGGGTCACCACCGGCAGTTTGTTTTCCAGGGCGATCTGTTGCAGGCGCAGGGATTTTTTCAGGCCGCTGGGGGAAATCGTGCCGCCCTTGATTGCGCTGTTGTTGGCCACCACCAGCATGCGCACGCCGCTGACGTAGCCGATGCCGGCGATCAAGCCACCGCCGGCGGCGCTGCCGTCCTTGTCGTCGTGCAGCTTGTAGCCGGCCAGGCCGGCCAGTTCGAGGAACGGCGCGCCGGGGTCCAGCAGCAGGTTGAGGCGGTCACGGGGCAGCAGTTGCCCACGCTGGTCGAACTTGGCGCGGGCTTCTTCGGCCTTGTCCAGCAGGTTCTGCTCCAGCTGGCGCAGGTGCTGGATGCCCACCTGCATGGCTGCTCGGTTTTGCGCGAACTGGGCGCTGTGAGGGTCGATCAGGGATTCGATCAGCGGCATGGTTTATTGCTCCGCCTTGAGGACATCCGGCAAGTAGGCGCGGTGAAAGCCATTGAACGGTTCGCTCGGCGGCTGTGCCTTGTGCAAGGGCCAGGCGCGGCTGCCCAGGCTGGCGGCGCCGTCGATACGCAGGGTGCTGCCGCTGATAAACGCAGCGGCGGGGCTGAGCAGGAAGACGATGGCGGCGCTGACTTCCGACTCGGTGCCGATGCGCTTGAGCGGCACATGCTCGCGCAGGGTCGGGATCACGGCCTTGAAGGCGCCTTCGTAGGTGTCCATGCCGCTGGAGGCAATCCAGCCCGGCGCCACGGCGTTGACCCGCACCCCGGCGTAGCCCCATTCAAACGCGGCGGTCTTGGTGAAGTTGTCCATGCCCGCGCGCGCCGCGCCCGAGTGGCCCATGCCGGGCATGCCGCCCCACATGTCGGCGAGCATATTGACGATGGCGCCGCCGTGTTTGCTCATCGACTGGTTGAACACTTCCCGGGCCATCAGGAAACCGCCGACGAGGTTGGTGCGCAGCACGGTTTCAAAGCCTTTTTGATTGATCGACGCCAGCGGTGACGGGTATTGGCCGCCGGCGTTGTTCACCAGGCCGTGGATCGGCCCGTGGTCGCTGAGGATCTGCGTGACCAGCGCCTTCACCGCCTCTTCATCGCGAATGTCGCAGCTATGCCAGTGGGCGCTGCCGCCATCTTCGGCAATTTCGGCGGCGACGGTTTGCAGCTTTTCGGGTTTGCGCCCCACCAGAATCACCCGGGCGCCGAGGGCCGCCAGTTCATGGGCGGTGCAACGGCCAATGCCGCTGCCGCCACCGGTGACAATCACGGTGTAACCCTGGAACAGGTCGGCTTTGAAGATCGAGTCGAAGGCCACGGCAACGCTCCTGTCAGTTGAGTTGATCGGCGAGGTGTTGCGGTACGGCGATGGGGATTTCCAGCAACTGCTGCGCGAAGGCCTTGCCTTGCGGGTCGATGCGCAGGCTGGCGATACCGCCGCCGCCCAGGGCGTTTTCCAAGAGGAAATTGAGGCTGTGGCTGCCAGGCAGATACCAGCGTTCGACGCGGCCGTGCAGCGGGTCGAGCACGTGGCTCATCCAGTCGACGATCACTGCGGGCGTCAGCGCTTCGGCGATCCATGGCAGGTATTCGGGCGCGCGGGCGATCACCCCGATATTGCTGTGGTTGCCCTTGTCGCCGGAGCGCGCCACGGCGAGTTTGACCAGGGGCACGCTGGCGTCGGCAAGGCCTTGGGGTTGGGGCGGTTCGATTGCCGCAGCCGGTGTTATCAGTGGGTGGGCGCTGGGCAGTTCGACGGTGTGGCGCTCGCCCTGAAAGTCGATCACTGGCGTGCAGAAGGTTTTATCCACCAGGAATGAAAACAGGCGAATCAACGGATACACGGTGGGCCGTCCGCCGACGATCCCGGTCAGCCCCGGCGCCATGCCCGTGGCGGCCTGGGCGATCTCGCGGGCAAACAACACCAGCGCCTGTTTGTTGGGGTGGCGTACCGCGAGTTTCACCACCACTTCGCGGCAATCGTGGCGCCGTGCGTGGGCGCCATAGGTCGCTTCGCTGCCGAGCAGTTCGATATTCACTTCGGTGTAGGGCGCCCAGCCGCGCTGGCTGAACAGTTCGGCAGTCTTGTCGATGATCGCCTGGCTGACCCGCTCGGCCTTGGCGACGGCATCGATCCCGGCGATCAGGCAACTGGCGGTGCAACGAAAACCATCGGGGTAGGTGGCGCTGACCTTGTACTGCTCGGTCGGTGGCAGGCCCTTGGCGCCGTGCAGGTGCACGCGGTTTTCGCCCTGCTGTTGCAAGGTGACCTGGCTGAAGTCGCAGATCACATCCGGCAGCAGGTAGGCGCGCGGGTCGCCAATCTCGTACAGCAGTTGTTCGGCCACGCTCAGTTCGCTGATCAGCCCGCCCGTGCCCGCGACTTTGCTCACGGTGAACGCGCCGTCGGCGCTGACTTCGACGATGGGGAAGCCGATGTGTGCATAGTCCGGCACGTCGCGCCAATCGGTGAAGTTACCGCCGGTGCATTGCGCGCCGCATTCGATGATGTGCCCGGCCAGGGCGGCTTGGGCGAGGCGGTCGTAATCGTGCCAGGACCACTCGAAAGCATGCACCAGAGCCCCGCTGACCACGGCGCTGTCCACCACGCGGCCGGTGATGACGATATCGGCGCCCAGTGCCAGCGCAGCGGCAATGCCCGGCGCGCCGAGGTAGGCGTTGGCGGACACGCACACGGGCGGCAGGGGCGCGCCGTTGAACATGTCGCTGATGCCGTGGAGTTGCTTGAGTTGGGGTTGCAGGTCATCGCCCAGCAGCACGGCGATTTTCAGCGCGATGCCGGCCTTGTCACAGGCCGCTTGCAGGGCGGCGGCACAGGCTTGGGGGTGGATGCCACCCGCGTTGCTGATCACGCGGATGCCCTGGCGCTGGATGTCGGCCAGCAGCGGCGTGAGCACCTCGACAAAATCCGTGGCGTAGCCGGCCTGGGGGTCTTTCATCCGCGCGCCGGCGAGGATCGACATGGTGACTTCCGCCAGATAGTCGAATACCAGGTAATCCAGCGCGCCGCCGTTTACCAACTGGGCGGCGGCGGTGCAGGTGTCGCCCCAGAAGGCGCTGGCGCAGCCGATACGAACCGTGTCACGCATGAGAAATCCTTCCTCTGATGGCTGTTGCCGAGACTACCAAGCAAGCGCTTGGTCTGTAAACTCCCGATACAGATTTTGCCCAAGCGCTTGCTTGGGTCGCGGCCACGGCCTAAATTGCCGGCCAAGACGTCAGTAGAAGTAGAGGAGAGTGGCATGGATGAGCACAAAGCCCTGCGGGTGATGCGCACCATGGTCGATGGCGGCCAGTTGACCGACCCCGACAGTGCCCGGGGCAAGTTGCTGCAGACGGCGGCGCACCTGTTTCGCAACAAAGGCTTTGAACGCACCACGGTGCGTGACCTGGCGAGTGCCGTGGGCATTCAGTCCGGGAGCATTTTTCATCACTTCAAGAGCAAGGACGAGATCCTGCGGGCGGTGATGGAAGAAACCATCCACTACAACACCGCGATGATGCGCGCCTCCCTCGAAGAAGCGCGCGACGTGCGCGAGCGCGTGCTGGCGCTGATCCGCTGCGAATTGCAATCGATCATGGGCGGCAGCGGCGAGGCCATGGCGGTGCTGGTGTACGAGTGGCGCTCGCTGTCGGCCGAAGGCCAGGCGCAGGTGCTGGCGCTGCGTGATGTGTACGAAGAGATCTGGTTGCAGGTGCTCGGCGAGGCCAAGGCGGCCGGTTATATCCGGGGCGATGTGTTTATCACCCGGCGCTTTCTCACCGGGGCGTTGTCCTGGACCACGACGTGGTTTCGCGCCGAAGGCAGCCTGACCCTGGAGCAATTGGCCGAAGAAGCGCTGCTGATGGTGCTTAAAGCCGATTGATGAGCAAGCTATTAATTTGACGGTGGAAAGTTGTCTCTCCCGACAAAAACGCCTAGCTTATCGCCATCAGAGTATTCAACGGTGTGTGCCTTAATGTTTTCGCCATGGCGGCTGGCTGCAGGAGTTACCTTTTTGGCACTGGGCACCGCAGGGTGGGCGCCGGCTTCGGCTGCGCAATTGGTGAGGATCGGCGCGGCGCATTTTCCGCCCTACACCGTACGCCCTGAGCAAGGCGCCGACACCGGTTTGCTGCCGCAACTGGTGGAGGCCCTGAACACCGCGCAGAGCGACTACCAGTTTGTGCTGGTGCCCACCTCCATTCCGCGGCGCTTCCGTGATTTCGAGCAGGGCCGGGTCGACATGGCCATCTTCGAAAACCCCGAATGGGGCTGGCAGAAGATTGCCCACGCCAGCGTCGACATGGGCCTGGAGGATGCGGAAGTGTTCGTCGCCCAGCGTGAGCCCGGTCGCGAGCAGGGCTACTTCGCTGATCTTGCGGGCAAGCGCCTGGCGGTGTTCAGCGGTTATCACTACGCCTTCGCCAACTTCAACCCCGACCCCAAGTACATGGCCGAACACTTCAACGCCACGTTGACCTATTCCCATGACAGCAACTTGCTGATGGTCGCGCGCGGGCGTGCCGATATCGCGCTGGTGACGCGTTCGTACCTGAGTGATTTCATGGTGCGCAATGCGGACATGGCGGGGCAGTTCCTGGTGTCGGAGCGTATCGACCAGGTGTATCACCACTACGCGTTGTTGCGGCCCAAGGCGCCGATCACCGCCGAGGCGTTTGCCGGGTTGCTCAAGCGGTTGCGGGAAAACGGCGAGATGCTGAAGATTTTCGAGCCGTATCGCATTGACGTGATGCCGGCGCCCTGAAGCCTTAATGAAAATCTAAATGTGGGAGCGGGCTTGCCCGCGATAGCGGTGG
>NZ_ANNV01000043.1 GCF_000346755.1 Pseudomonas sp. CBZ-4
GCCGGAAGTGGGGCGAATTATAGACATCTGAAATCTGCCGTCAATGCCTTTCTTCATATTTCTGTCATATAAGTCAGAAACACCCCAAAAACGCGAAAGCCGGCCCCGAGAGGCCGGCTTTCAGCCGACATTACAGGCTCGGGAAAGCAAACTGCGACGCTTCATGGCTGGCCCGTTGCGGCCAACGTTGGGTAATCGCCTTGCGACGAGTATAGAAACGCACACCATCCGGCCCATAGGCATGCAAGTCGCCAAACAACGAGCGCTTCCAGCCACCAAAGCTGTGATACGCCACCGGCACCGGCAGCGGAACGTTAACCCCCACCATGCCCACTTCAATCTCATCACAGAAAAGACGCGCTGCTTCCCCGTCACGAGTAAAGATGCAGGTGCCATTGCCATATTCATGATCGTTGATCAGCTGCATAGCCGCTTCCAGGCTATCCACTCGCACCACGCACAGTACTGGCCCAAAGATCTCTTCTTTATAGATACGCATCTCAGGCGTCACACGGTCAAACAAGCTACCACCCAGGAAGAAACCCTCTTCGTGACCGGCAACACTCAGACCGCGACCATCAACAACCAATTCGGCCCCCGCAGAAACACCGTCTTCTATATAGCCACTGACCTTGTCCCGCGCCTGCCCCGTCACCAGCGGCCCCATATCCAGGCCGCACGACGTGCCCGCGCCAATCTTCAGCGCCTTGACCTGCGGCACCAGCTTGGCGATCAACGCATCGGCCACCTGATCACCCACGCATACGGCCACCGAGATCGCCATGCAACGCTCGCCGCACGAACCGTACGCGGCGCCCATCAACGCGCTGACGGCGTTATCCAAGTCAGCATCCGGCATCAGCACCGCATGATTCTTCGCCCCACCCAGCGCCTGCACACGTTTGCCGCGCTTGGTGGCTTCGGAATAGATGTACTCGGCAATCGGCGTCGAGCCCACAAAACTCAGCGCCTTCACTTCCGGCGCCTCGATCAGCGCATCCACCGCGCCTTTGTCCCCGTGCACCACGCTCAGCACCCCTTTAGGCAGGCCGGCTTCCTGCAACAGTTGCGCAATCAGCAGCGTCGAACTGGGATCGCGTTCCGACGGTTTCAAGATGAAACAGTTACCGCAAACGATCGCCAGCGGGTACATCCACAGCGGCACCATCGCCGGGAAGTTGAACGGCGTAATACCGGCCACTACGCCCAGCGGTTGGAAATCCGACCAGGCATCAATGTTCGGTCCTACGTTACGGCTGTATTCGCCCTTCAGAATCTCCGGCGCTGAGCACGCATACTCGACGTTCTCGATCCCACGCTTCAATTCACCCGCAGCGTCCTCCAGCGTCTTGCCATGCTCTTCGCTGATCAACTGCGAGATACGCGCTTCGTTCTGCTCCAGCAATTGCTTGAAGCGGAACATCACCTGCGCACGCTTGGCCGGCGGCGTATTGCGCCAGGCTGGGAATGCGGCCTTGGCCGAGTCGATCGCCTGTTGAATGGTTTCACGACTGGCCAACGGCACCTGGTGGATCACCTGGCCAGTGGACGGGTTATACACGTCGGCACTACGGCCGCTGTCATTGACCAACTCACCGTTGATCAAGTGCTGGATAAGGCTCATGCGGGGCTCCTGAAAAATTGTTCTATATAGAAGGAGAAATCAGTCGATCTTGTTCAGCACTTCGCCGACCGCATCGAACAAGCGATCCAGGTCCTGCGGCTTGCTGTTGAAAGTTGGCCCGAACTGCAGGGTGTCACCGCCAAAGCGCACGTAGAAACCGGCTTTCCACAAGGCCATGCCGGCCTCGAATGGACGCACGATGGCATCACCGTCACGCGGGGCAATCTGGATCGCGCCGGCCAGGCCGTAGTTACGGATGTCGATCACGTTCTTGCTGCCCTTCAAGCCGTGCAGCGCATTCTCAAAGTGCGGCGCGACTTCGGCTACGCTCTGCACCAGGTTTTCCTTCTGCAGCAGGTCCAATGCCGCCAGGCCAGCGGCGCATGCGACCGGGTGCGCCGAGTAGGTGTAGCCGTGGGGGAATTCCACCGCGTACTCCGGCGTCGCCTGGTTCATGAAGGTCTGGTAGATCTCGCTGCTGGCAATCACCGCGCCCATCGGGATCGCGCCGTTGGTGACTTGCTTGGCGATGCACATCAGGTCCGGGGTGACGCCGAAGCTGTCGGCACCAAACATCGAGCCGGTACGGCCAAAACCGGTGATCACTTCATCGAACACCAACAGGATGTTGTGCTGGTCGCAGATCTCACGCAGACGCTTGAGATAACCCTGTGGCGGCACCAGCACGCCCGCAGAACCGGCCATCGGCTCGACGAACACCGCGGCGATGTTCGACGCATCGTGCAGCTCGATCAGCTTGAGCAACTCATCGGCCAGCGCAATGCCTCCCAGCTCCGGCATACCACGGGAGAAGGCATTGCTCGCCAGCAAGGTGTGCGGCAGATGGTCAACATCCATCATCGCCTGACCAAACATCTTACGGTTGCCGTTCACACCGCCCAAGCTGGTACCGGCGATGTTCACACCGTGATAACCACGGGCGCGGCCAATCATCTTGGTCTTGGTCGCCTGGCCTTTGAGGCGCCAGTAAGCACGCACCATCTTCACCGCGGTATCGGCGCACTCGGAACCGGAGTCGGTGAAGAAGACGTGGTTCAGGTTGCCCGGTGTCAGGTCGGTAATCTTTTCTGCCAACTGGAAGGACAACGGATGACCGTATTGGAAACCCGGCGAGTAGTCCAAGGTACCCAGTTGCTTGGCCACCGCGTCCTGGATTTCCTTGCGCGTATGCCCGGCGCCGCAGGTCCACAGGCCCGACAGCGAGTCGTAGACCTTGCGCCCCTTGTCATCCGTCAGCCAGCTACCTTCGGCCGCCACGATCAAACGCGGATCACGCTGGAAGTTGCGGTTGGCGGTGTACGGCATCCAGTGCGCGTCCAGCTTCAATTGGCTGGCCAGGGACGATGGGGCGTTTTCGGGCATGTTCATCAGCAAAACCTCGCAGGGCAAAAGGCAGCGTCGGGATTGAAAAGCGTTGTTGCAGCTAAATTGCCACGGCGATAAAGTCGGTGAAATTCAACTCTTCTAACCTTCAGTCAGGCCTTCACTAAACTATGAGCAGCCGTCGCCCCGATCCCCTGGCCCAAGTCAGCGACTTCGATATCCGCCTGTTGCGTATCTTTCGCAGCGTGGTGGAATGCGGCGGCTTCTCGGCAGCAGAGACCGTGCTCGGCATCGGCCGCTCCGCCATCAGCCAGCAAATGAGCGATCTCGAGCAACGCCTCGGATTAAGACTCTGCCAACGCGGCCGCGCCGGTTTCTCCCTGACCGAAGAAGGCCGCGAGGTCTACCAATCGGCACTGCAACTATTAAGTGCCCTGGAAAGCTTTCGTACCGAGGTCAACGGCCTGCACCAGCATCTGCGCGGCGAGCTGATCATCGGCCTCACCGACAACCTCGTCACCCTGCCCCACATGCGCATCACCCACGCCCTGGCGCAGTTGAAGGAACGCGGCCCGGACGTGCAGATCCAGATCCGCATGATCGCCCCCAACGAAGTCGAACAAGGCGTACTCGACGGCCGCCTCCACGTCGGCGTGGTACCCCAGGCCAGTGCCTTGTCGGGGCTGGAATACCAGCCGCTGTACAGCGAACGCTCGCTGCTTTATTGCGCCGTCGGCCACCCGCTGTTCTATGCCGACAACAAACAACTGGACGACGCCCGCATCGACAGCCAGGACGCCATAGCCCCCACCTTCCGCCTGCCCGCCGACATCCAGGCCCACTACCAGGCACTCAACTGCACCGCCAGCGCCTCGGACCGCGAAGGCATGGCATTCCTGATCCTCACCGGCCGCTACATCGGCTACCTGCCCGATCACTACGCCAGCCTGTGGGTACAACAAGGCCGACTGCGCGCGCTGAAACCGACTACACGTTTTTACGATTTAAGCCTGGCATCGGTCACGCGCAAAGGCCGTCGCCCTCATTTGGTGCTGGAAAGCTTCCTGGAAAGCCTGGCCGCGACCCGTTAACTCGGGTCCAAACCAAAAGCTGAGCAGTTGGACAGCTTTTTGCAAGACCCCGAGGACATAGACCTCGAGCTTGCCCGCCATGCCACCAGAATCCTCCAGCAGCGACCTGATCTACGGCCTCAACGACCGCCCGAAACCCGCCCCGGCCTTCCTCGCCGCACTGCAACATGTGCTGGCCGCGTTCGTCGGCATCATTACCCCGCCGCTGATCATCGGCTCCACCCTGGGCCTGACCGCGCATTTGCCCTACCTGATCAGCATGGCGTTGATGGTCTCCGGCGTCGGCACCTTCATCCAGGCACGTAGGCCGTTTGGCATCGGCGCGGGGATGATCTGCCTGCAAGGCACCAGTTTTGCGTTTCTAGGTGCGGTGCTGTCGGCGGGCTTTCTGGTGAAACAACGCGGCGGCAGCCCGGAAGACATCCTGGCGATGATCTTCGGCGTGTGCTTTTTCGGTGCCGTGGTGCAGATCGTGCTGAGCCGCTTTATCGGCCAACTGCGTCGCGTGATCACGCCTTTGGTAACGGGGATTGTCATTACCCTGATCGGTATCAGCCTGATCAAGGTCGGCATCACCGACCTGGGCGGCGGTTTCAACGCCGCCGACTTCGGCGCCCCCACCAACCTCGCACTGGGCGTGTTCGTGGTGTTGACGATCATCCTGCTCAACCGCTCCAACACGCCGTGGGTGCGACTCTCAGCCATCATCATCGGCCTCGCCCTCGGCAGCCTCGCGGCCTGGTTCAGTGGCAAACTCGTGCCCCAAGCCTTGCCCGAGCTGCCCCTGGTCAGCCTGCCGATCCCTTTCCGCTTTGGATTCAACTTCGACTGGAGCGCTTTCCTACCCATCGCGCTGATTTATCTGATCAGCAGCATCGAAACCGTCGGCGACCTCACCGCCAACTGCATGATCGCCCGCCAGCCCATCAGCGGCCCTTCTTATATAAGCCGGCTCAAGGGCGGCGTCCTTGGTGATGGCGTCAGTTGCATGATCGCCGCCACCTTCAGCGCCTTCCCCAACACCACCTTTGCGCAGAACAACGGCGTGATCCAACTCACCGGCGTGGCCAGCCGTTACGTCGGCTTATACATCGGCGTGGTGCTGTTTTGCCTCGGCTTGTTTCCGCTGATCGGCGCGGTGCTCCAGCAAATCCCCAAACCGGTATTGGGCGGCGCCACCCTGGTGATGTTCGGCAGCGTGGCCGCCGCTGGCGTACGCATCCTTGCGCAGGCGCCGCTGGACCGGCGCAGCATGCTGATCATCGCTACCTCGTTCGGCGTCGGCCTGGGCATCGCCGCCCAACCGAACCTGCTGCACCTGATGCCGACTCTGGTGCAGAACCTGTTCGACTCGGCCATCACCAGCGGCGGGCTGACCGCCATTGTGTTGTGCCTGTTATTACCGGAAGCCAAGGCCGACAACCGTGCCGCAAACCACGCGCCGGAAAGCGACACCGTGGAATCGCACTGACGGTTTTATTGCATCAGGACTTGTCTGAGGCTTGAGGGTGGGTTATCTGTGCACACGTCGTCTCTATCGATCTGCACGGAAACCTCCATGAGCCTCGAAGTTCCTGCCCACAGCAACCCCGCCGGAAAACCCGCCAGCCGCATTCGGCAAAAAAACGAACAAGCAATTCTGCAGGCAGCTGAAGACGAATTCGCGCGCCATGGCTACAAAGGCACCAGCATGAACACCATTGCTGCCAGTGCCGGGCTGCCCAAGGCCAACTTGCACTACTACTTCACCAACAAGCTGGGCCTGTATATCGCGGTGCTCAGCAATATCCTCGAACTGTGGGACAGCACCTTCAACACGCTGACCGCCGAGGATGACCCGGCCGTGGCCCTGAGCCGCTACATCCGCACCAAGATGGAATTCTCGCGGCGCCAGCCCCAGGCTTCGCGGATCTTTGCCATGGAGATCATCAGCGGCGGCGAATGCCTCACCGAATATTTCAGCCAGGACTACCGCGCCTGGTTCAGTGGCCGCGCCGCCGTGTTCCAGGCCTGGATCGACGCCGGCAAGATGGACCCGGTAGACCCGGTGCACCTGATCTTCCTGCTGTGGGGCAGCACCCAGCACTACGCCGACTTCGCCACCCAGATCTGCCGCGTCACCGGTCGCACCAAGCTGACCAAGCAGGACATGGAAGACGCCGGCACCAACCTGATCCACATCATTCTCAAAGGCTGCGGCGTCAAGCCCGCCCTCTAAACGAAGCGACTTATGCCTTTCACCCTCACCGGCCTTTGCGAATTTCACGAAGAAATCCGCAAAAGTCGCTTTATCACCCTCGCCGCGCCGATCACCAGCCCGCAGGACGCCCAGGCGTTTTTCGCGCAGCACAGCGACGTGAACGCCACGCACAACTGCTGGGCGTGGAAACTCGCCGATCAATACCGCAGCAATGACGATGGCGAACCCGGTGGCACCGCTGGCCGGCCGATCCTGGCCGCTATCGAAGCACAGGGTTTCGATCAGGTCGCGGTGCTGGTCATCCGCTGGTACGGCGGTATCCAACTGGGCACCGGTGGCCTCGCCCGCGCGTATGGCGGCGGCGCGAACAAGTGCCTGCAAAACGCCGAACGCATTGAACTGATCAGCCGCGTGCCGCTGAGCTGCGCCTGCGGCTTTGCCGAATTGAACCTGGTGAAACTGCGCGTCGCCGAACTGGGCGGACTGGTCGTGGAAGAATCCTTCACAGCCAATGGCGTCGAGCTACAACTCGCCGTGGGCGAAACACATATCGACACCCTGCAAATTCAACTCGCCGACCTCAGCCGTGGGCGTATCCTGCTGCAACGCTGAACTCCCTGAACCGCGACGCCAAAGGAAGCTTTTCATGTCTACGCCAAAAACCGCACTGATCATCGGCGCCTCGCGCGGGCTGGGCCTTGGCCTGGTCAAGCAACTGCTCCAGGACGGCTGGGACGTGACCGCCACCGTGCGCGATCCGAGCAAGGCCGACGCCCTCAAAGCCGTAGGCCCGGTGCAGATCGAGAAACTCGACATGGACGATCAGCAAGCCGTGATCGCCCTGAGCCAGCGCCTCAAGGACCGCACCTTTGACCTGCTGTTCGTCAACGCCGGCGTCAAAGGCCCCGCGAACCAGGAGCCAGGCCACGCCACCCTGGCGGAAGTCGGCCAACTGTTCTTCACCAATGCCGTGGCGCCGATCAACCTGGCCCAACGCTTTGTCGGGCAGATCCGCAAGGACAGCGGCGTGCTGGCCTTCATGAGCTCGGTGCTGGGCAGCGTGACCATTCCCGACGGCTCCGACCTGGCGCTGTACAAGGCCAGCAAGGCCGCGCTCAACTCCATGACCAACAGCTTCGTCACCCAACTAGGCGGGCAAAAACTCACCGTGCTGTCGCTGCACCCGGGCTGGGTGAAGACCGACATGGGTGGGGAAAACGCCCACATCGACGTCGACACCAGCGTGCGTGGGCTGGTGGATCAGGTAAATGCCTACACCGGGAAAGGCGGCCATCACTTCATCGACTACAAAGGCGACACCATCGCCTGGTAACCAAAATGTGGGAGGGGGCTTGCCCCCGATGGCGATGTATCAGTAACGAATATGTTGACTGGCACACCGCTATCGGGGGCAAGCCCCCTCCCACATTGTTTGAACCCACTTCCTACAGATGGACGAGCCTACGAACTACACGTAATCTAGCCCCTCGCCTTCACCGGCGACCCTGGATCAGCAGACAGGGCAACACTGAGCTGGCAAACCTGAACCCATCATTCAGAGGAGCCGGCCAATGCCTGCGACCCGTATCTGGTTAAAAAACCCCCTCGCGATTTTCACTGCCAATGGCCTCGACGCCCGTGGCGGCCTGGTGCTGCAAGACGGTGTGATCAGCGAAGTGCTGGCCCTGGGCCAAACACCCGCCCAGCCCTGCGCACAAACCTTCGATGCCCGCGAACATGTGATCCTGCCGGGCCTGATCAACACCCACCACCACTTCTATCAAACCCTGACCCGCGCCTGGGCGCCGGTGGTCAACCAGCCATTGTTCCCGTGGCTGAAAACCCTGTACCCGGTCTGGGCCCGGCTCACCCCGGAAAAACTCGCCCTCGCGACCAAGGTGGCGCTGGCCGAACTGCTGCTGTCGGGCTGCACCACGGCGGCCGACCATCACTACCTGTTCCCCGACGGCCTGGAAAACGCCATCGATGTGCAAGTGCAAAGCGTGCGTGAACTGGGTATGCGCGCCATGCTCACCCGCGGCTCCATGAGTCTGGGCGAAGCCGATGGCGGCCTGCCGCCGCAACAAACCGTGCAACAAGGCCAAGTGATCCTCGACGACAGCCAGCGCCTGATCCGCGAGTACCACCAACGCGACGACGGCGCGCAAATCCAGATCGCCCTGGCGCCGTGCTCGCCGTTTTCCGTCACCCCGGAAATCATGCGCGCCAGCGCCGAATTGGCTGACAGCCTCGACGTGCGCCTACACACCCACCTGGCAGAAACCCTCGACGAAGAAGACTTCTGCCTGCAACGTTTTGGCCTACGCACCGTGGACTACCTCGACAGCGTCGGCTGGCTCGGCCCACGCACCTGGCTGGCCCACGGCATTCACTTCAACCCGGACGAAATCGAACGCCTCGGCGCGGCCGGCACCGGCATCTGCCATTGCCCAAGCTCGAACATGCGCCTGGCGTCCGGCATCTGCCCGACCCTCGACCTGCTCGCCGCCGGCGCACCGATCGGCCTGGGCGTGGACGGCTCGGCCTCCAACGATGCGTCCAACATGATCCTCGAAGCGCGCCAGGCCCTGTACATCCAGCGCCTGCGTTACGGTGCGGAAAAGATCACCCCGGAAGGCGTGCTGGGCTGGGCGACCAAAGGTTCGGCGCAGTTGCTGGGGCGTACGGATATTGGTGAGTTGGCGGTAGGCAAACAGGCTGACCTGGCGTTGTTCAAGCTCGATGAGCTGCGCTTCTCCGGCAGCCATGACCCGATTTCGGCGCTGCTGTTGTGCGGCGCCGACCGGGCGGACCGGGTGATGGTGGCGGGTAAATGGCGGGTGATTGATGGTCAGGTCGAAGGCCTGGACCTGAAAGGCTTGATCGCCGATCACACCCAAGCCGCCCGCCAGCTCATCGCCGGAACCTGATCCAGACGCCGATCCAAATGTGGGAGCTGGCTTGCCTGCGATAGCGGTCCAACAGTCAACACTTAAGTGACTGGACCACCGCTATCGCGGGCAAGCCCGCTCCCACAAGGGATTTGCGGCGGCTATAAGCCCAACAGCGACAACATGATAAACGTCGCAAACAACACAAAATGCGTCATCCCCTCAATCGCATTGGTTTCACCATCGTTGAGGTTGATCGCACTGACAATCAACGTAATAAACACCATCACCGTCTGCACCGGCGTCATCGCCATCTGGAACGGCTGCCCGGTGTAGAGCGCCATCGCCTCCATCACCGGCACCGTCAGGATCACCGTCGACAAAGACGCACCCAACGCAATGTTCACCACCGACTGCATGCGGTTGGCCAAGGCCGCGCGCAACGCCGTCAAGATCTCCGGCGCCGCCGAAATCGCCGCCACCACAATCGCCGTGATCACCGGCGGCGCGCCCGTGCCCTCCAGGCCCAGGTCCAGGGTCTTGGACATCACTTCGGCCAGCGCGCCAATCACAATCACGCCAAACACCAAGGTGCCAATGGAAAACGCCAGGTTGATCGACGGCGCTTCTTCCGACGGTTTCTTGCCGCGTTTCTCCGGGTAGTTGTAACTGAAGAAATAACTGTGCGGCCCCACCTGCATGCGCAGGAACAGGGTGTAGAGCACCACCATCGCGCCAATGGTGAAGGCCGAGTAAATTTTCCAGTCGGCCTCGGGGATAAATTCCGGCACCACCATCGACACGCCCATGGCGGTGAGGATCATCACGCTGTAGCTGCGCGCCGAGTCGTCGTTGTAGGACTGTTCGCCATGCTTGATGCCGCCCATCAGCGCGGCCAAGCCGAGGATGCCGTTGATATCGAGCATCACGGCGGAATAAATCGTGTCGCGCACCAGGGTCGGCGACGGCTCGTTACTCATCATGATCGCCAGGATCACCACTTCCACCAGCACGGCGGCGAGGGTCAGGATCATGGTGCCGTAGGGGTCGCCGACCTTTTCCGCGAGCTGTTCGGCGTGGTGCGCCACGCGCATCGAGGCGATCACGATAAACGCGATCAGCACCACCCCGCCGAGCAGCGCCACGCCTTGGCCACTGTTGAGCATCCAGTGTTCCAGCGGATAGGCGGCGATGGCGGCAAGCAGCGCCAGCAGCATGAATTTTTCTTGCTTGAGGGATGTGAACATTGCGGGCCTTATCAAACAGCAAATCAGTCATTGATGGGGTACAGACTACGGCACGCTGCTAACGTTTCGTTACACCTTAGTTCACGCGGCCCTTGCGCGAATGCAACAAAAACGATCCTGCTGGTCAGGTTTTGCCGATTATTTCAGCCATGGCCTGTAGAATGCCGCCATTGCACCTGATGAGAATTTAGAAAATGTACGATTGGCTCAACGCCCTGCCCAAGGCTGAACTGCACCTGCACCTGGAGGGTTCGCTGGAGCCTGAGCTGCTGTTTGCCCTGGCCGAGCGCAACAAGATTGCGCTGCCGTGGAACGACGTCGAAACCCTGCGCAAGGCCTATGCCTTCAACAACCTGCAAGAGTTTCTCGACCTGTATTACAAGGGCGCCGATGTGCTGCGCACCTCCCAGGATTTCTACGACCTGACCTGGGCCTACCTGCTGCGCTGCAAAGAGCAGAACGTGATCCACACCGAACCGTTCTTCGACCCGCAAACCCACACCGACCGTGGCATCCCGTTCGAAGTGGTGCTCAACGGCATCGCCGCCGCACTCAAGGATGGCGAACAGCAACTGGGTATCACCAGCGGTCTGATCCTCAGCTTCCTGCGCCACCTGAGCGAAGCCGAAGCCGAGAAAACCCTCGACATGGCCCTGCCGTTCCGTGACGCGTTCGTGGCCGTGGGCCTGGACAGCTCGGAAATGGGTCACCCGCCAAGCAAGTTCCAGCGCGTGTTCGACCGTGCCCGCCACGAAGGCTTCCTCACCGTCGCCCACGCCGGCGAAGAAGGCCCGCCCGAGTACATCTGGGAAGCCCTCGACCTGCTGAAAATCCAGCGTATCGACCACGGCGTGCGCGCCATCGAAGACGAGCGCCTGATGCAGCGCATCATCGACGAGCAGATCCCGTTGACCGTGTGCCCGCTGTCCAACACCAAGCTGTGTGTGTTCGACGACATGGCCCAGCACAACATCCTCGACATGCTTGAGCGTGGCGTGAAGGTCACCGTGAACTCGGATGACCCGGCGTACTTCGGCGGTTATGTCACCGAGAACTTCCACGCGCTGCACACTTCGCTGGGCATGACCCAGGACCAGGCCAAACGCCTGGCGCAGAACAGCCTGGATGCGCGACTGGTCAAGCCGTAACTGACTAAACGCGGATAAAACTGTGGGAGCTGGCTTGTCGGGTCGCCGCATCGCTGCGATGCAGGCACCTCGGTATATCAGTGACACCGAGGTGATGCTATCGCAGGCAAGCCAGCTCCCACACAAGCCCGCTCCCACATGGGGTTTGTATTGCTGGTTAGATTTCGCTCAACTCTTCCAGCGTCTTGCCCCTCGTCTCCATCCCAAACACCCACACCACCAGCGCCGCCACCGCAAAACACAGTGCGCCCAAGGCAAACACCCCGCCCTGCCCCGTCATCGGAAACACCAACCCGGTCACCATCGGCCCCAGCAACGAGCCCACCCGGCCAATCGCCGAGGCAAACCCGGACCCGGTCGCCCGCGCCGACGTGGGGTACAGCTCGGGCGTGTAGGTGTACAACACCGCCCACATGCCAAACAAAAAGAACTGCATCAACAGGCCCGACGTAATCAGCAAGCCCACATTGCCGCCAAACACCGCGCTTTGCCCATACAGAAACGCCATCACTCCGCCACCGAGCAGCGTCACCACGCACACCGGTTTACGTCCCCAGCGCTCCACCAGCCAGGCCGCCATCAGGAAGCCAGGGATGCCGCCGAGGGAAATGATCACCGTGTAATACACCGACTGGGTCACCGCAAAACCCGACTGCTGCAACAGCGCACTCAACCACGACGTCAGCCCGTAGAAACCGAGCAAGGCAAAGAACCACACGCTCCAGATCATCATCGTGCGCTGGCGGTACTGCGCCGACCACAGCTGCCGGAACGCCGAGAAAAACGTGCCCGGCGTGCTCTCTACCCGTGGCAGGCGGATCGGCTCCGGCAGTTGCGCACTGCCCAGGGAGTCGCGCACTTTCTGCTCGATGCCCAGCAGCACCTTGTCCGCCGCATCATGCCGGCCCGCCTGTTCCAGCCAGCGCGGGGATTCCGGGATAAAGAAGCGGATCGCCAGCACAAACACCGCCGGCACCGCCAATACCAGGAAGATGTCGCGCCAGCCAATCACCGGCAGCAGGAAGTACGACAGCACCCCCGCCGCCACAAAGCCCAGCGGCCAGAAACCGTCCATCAAGGCGATGTAACGCCCACGCCGCTTGGCCGGAATCAACTCCGAGAGCATCGATTGCGCGATGGGAAACTCCATGCCCATGCCGATGCCCAGCAGGATGCGAAACAGTGTCAGCATCTCCACCGTCTGCGCCGTGGAGCACAGGTAACTGGCGATGCCCCACAGCACGATGCTCCACTGGAACACCGGCTTGCGCCCGAAGCGATCGGCGAGCATCCCGGACAGCGACGCCCCCACCACCATGCCGAAAAAACTCGAACTGGCCAGCAGCCCGGCCTGGGCCGTGCTCAGGCCGAACTCGGCTTTGATCGAGCCTAAAAGGAAGGTCATCATCGCCAGATCCATGGAGTCGAAGAAAAACGCCAGGGCGATGATGATGAAAATAACCCGGTGGTAGCCGCTGATGGGCAACCGTTCCAGCCGTTCCGCTGCGCTATAGCCTTGCATACCCATGCCGCACCCCCTGTGTGAAAAGTCCCCGCGGTGAGTGTGCGGCATGGTTTTGCAGGGTTATTGCTGGATGCGACCTGATTGAAACTCTGAACGACGCCCCCGTGGCCAAGGGTGTTCGGATGCGGCCAACCGGTTGATTTCTGCAGCCCCGCTGTCGTTGACCTGCAACGCCTGCGACTCCTTGATCAGGCTGACCCAGTTCGACTGCAGAAACAATTGCAGCAACCCCGCGCCCAACGTCCCGCCCAGATGCGGCAGCTGCTGGCTCCAATCGAAACAGTCGCACACCACCGGCGATGCCAGCGCCTGGGTGTAAATACCCAGGCCCGCCAAGTGCTGCGCGCCCTTGGGCGTGACATCGGTGCGTTGTTCATGGCGCTCAATCCAGCCTGCGGCCAACATCCGCTGATACAACCCAGCCGCCAGCTCGCCGCCAAGGTGGCCATGGCACAGCCGCGCCTGGCGCAACATCAAAGGGGCGATCAATACCGCGGGTGAAGCATCATCAGGGCAACAGCGCGCGGCGCTGGCCATGGTGGTGCTGGCCAACGCATCAATGGCGGCGCTGACATCGGGGGCCGCCACGCGGAACAAGCGCTGGCCACGGCGGCTCTCGATCCGCAACAGGCCGCCACCGGTCAACCGCGTCAGGTGCGCAGTGGCCGACGCCAGCGACAACCCCGCCAGCGCCGCCAGTTCCTCCGAGGACTTCGCCGAGCCGTCCATCAACGCCCAGAGCATCGCGGTGCGCTTGGGCTCCGCAAGCAAGCCGGCGATATGACTGATGCAAGGTGCTGCTTCCATGTGTTCACTCCCTGTTAAACCATTTTTTTGCTGTGCTGGGCGCCAAAGTATAGGGGCGCAGGCAGCCGGTTCCGCGCCGTCTTACAGCGCGGATAGGGACAGGATTTGAGTGAAACGTCCTTGCTTGTTGGAGGCTATCGCACAGCGGTCAAGCGCTCCGGCCATTGCGCGGTCAACGTCGCACAACGCGCCACGAGCATTTCGCGCAGCAGGTTGACGGGTTTGCTCAGTTGGGCGCGGTGGGCACAGAGCAGATTCAGCGGCGTTCGCTCGCCACGCAGCTCTGGCAGGATCACCCGCAGGCGGCCGGCCAACACGTCTGTGCTCACATCCAGCCAGGACTTGTAGGCAATGCCCACGCCCGCCACCGCCCAGCGCCGCACCACGTCGGCATCGTCACTGAAACGATCGCCGCTCACCGTCAGGCTGATATCACGCTTGCCGTCGTGAAAGCTCCAATGGTCATGCACGCGACTGCCGAGCATATACAGCAGGCAATTGTGCTGGGCCAGTTGCTCCAGGTGCCGGGGTTCACCGTACTGCGCGAGGTAGCTGGGCGAGGCGCACAGCACGCGCACATTCTGCGGCGCTATCGGCAGCGCAATCAGGCTGGAGTCTTCGGGCTCGCCGTAGCGCAGGGCGATGTCCACCGGTTGGCGAAACAGGTCGGCAATGCGGTCGCCCAGCAGCAGGCGCACGGTCAGTTGCGGGTGCTCACGCTGGAATTCATCCAGCCACGCCAGCAGATGGTTGCGACCGAAGTCCGACGGCGCCGACAGTTGCAGCACGCCACTGACATGATCCTGGCCGCCGGCCAATAGCCGGCGACCCTCGTCCAGTGAACCCAAGGCGGCGCGGGTATATTCCAGGAAGCCCTCGCCTTCGGCGGTGAGGCGCAGGCTGCGGGTGGAGCGGGCCAGCAAGCGCGCGCCGAGTTGTTGCTCGATACGCTTCAACGCAGCGCTGGCAACCGCCGGTGACAGGTCCATGACCCGCGCCGCCGCCGACAGGCTGCCCAGGTCCGCCGCGCGCACAAACAACTGCAAATCATCAAAACGCAGCATGCATCCCGCCAATTATCAAAATTCTATTGAAACAGACCTCTGTTTTAGCGGCTTTTATCTCGTTGGGAAATAGCCAATCATCTGCCCATCCCAATCCCGGAGCTTCCCATGAAAGCCATCGCCTACTACGCCTCGCTGCCGATCAGCGATCCCCAGTCCCTGCAAGACATCGAACTGCCCGAGCCCGTCGCTGGCCCGCGTGACCTGCTGGTGGAAGTCAAAGCCATCTCGGTCAACCCGGTGGACACCAAGGTGCGCCAGAACGTCGCCCCGGAAAACGGTGCCGCCAAGGTGCTGGGGTGGGACGTGGCCGGTGTGGTCAAGGCCGTGGGCAGTGACGTCACGCTGTTCAAGGCCGGCGACAAGGTGTTCTACGCCGGCTCCCTGATACGCCCGGGCGGCAACAGCGAGTTGCACACGGTGGATGAGCGCATCGTCGGCCATATGCCAAAAAGCCTGGGGTTCGCCGACGCCGCGGCACTGCCGCTGACCGCCATCACCGCCTGGGAACTGCTCTTCGAACGCCTGCAAGTGCGTGAAGGCAAAGAGGACCTGGGCCAGAGCCTGCTGATCGTCGGCGCAGCCGGGGGCGTGGGTTCGATCCTGACCCAACTGGCCAGCCAGCTCACGGCGCTGCATGTCATCGGCACCGCTTCGCGCCCGGAAACCCAGGCCTGGGCCAAGGCACTGGGGGCCGACCTGGTGATTGACCACAGCCAGCCGCTCAGCGAAGAACTGAAACGCGCCGGAGTCGGCCACGTGACCCACGTCGCCAGCCTGACCCAGACCGACCAGCACCTGGACCAATTGGTCGAAGCCCTGCAGCCCCAAGGCAAGCTGGCGCTGATCGACGATCCCAAGGCGCTGGACGTCAGCAAGCTCAAGCGCAAGAGCCTGTCGCTGCACTGGGAGTTCATGTACACCCGCTCGATGTTCGAGACCCCGGACATGATCGAGCAGCACCATCTGCTCAACCGCGTGGCCGAGCTGATCGACGCCGGCACCCTGGAAACCACCGTCGGCGAGCACTTCGGTGTGATCAATGCGGCCAACCTGCGCCGCGCCCACGCGCTGCTGGAGAGCGGCAAGGCCAAGGGCAAGATCGTATTGGAAGGGTTCTGACAAAGGACTGTAGGTGTCGTCCGTTACTGCTGTCAGTAATGGACTAGACCATTAGTCCGAGAGTTGACCTTTGTCATATTTGCGCGGGTATTCGGGTTTATATTGGCCGCCTTTGCCACGATTCTTTTACGTGAGGAAGTCAGCAATGAAGATCCTGATAAAAGCGTTAGCAAAATCCCAGTGGGAAGTGCGCCTCGACCAGAAGGCCATTACCTTCCACAGTGAGGCCGAGGCCCGCGCCTTTGCCGAGACCCTGCAAGCCCGTATCCAGGCGCCCCACCCCATCCCGCACAGCCAGCAACGTTCCGCCGCTGGCTGACCCGCACATCAGACCTGCGCTTGCGCGGCCCGAGCCCGTTGCAGGCGCTGGGTCGAGACGGCCACCGTCACCGCCAATACACCGCACAAGCTGATGACCATGGCCATCGGCATCGCCGTGCCATCATGCAACAGGCCGACCAACGACGCCGCGCCCGCCGCCACACCAAACTGAATGCAACCGAGCAAGGCCGACGCACTGCCCGCCCGCGCCCCTTGCCCGCTCATGGCGCAGGCCGAGGTGTTGGGCAGAATGCAGCCCAGGCTTGCGATGCAGATAAACAGCGGCACCAGCAGCGGCCACAGCGCATCGGTGTGCAAGGCACTGATCGCCAGCAACGACAGGGCCGCCGCCAGGTACACCCACACGCTGCGCGACAGCAGAAACGCCGGGCCACGCTTGGCCAGCAGCCGCGCGTTGACCTGCGCGATCAGGATAAAACCAGCCGCATTGGAGCCAAAGACCCAGCCGTAATGCTCGGCGGGCACGCCATACAGTTTGATAAAGACGAACGGTGAACCGGCGATGTAGGCAAACATCCCGCCAATCGCAATACCTCCGGTGAGTGCGTAACCGAGGTACACCCGGTCCGACAGCAACGACAGGTAGCGGCGCAACGAGCCGGACAATGGCTGGCGCGGCTGATGGGCCGGGAAGGTTTCCGGCAACCCGACGGCAACGGCCACCGCCGCCATCACGCTGAACAGCGTCAACGCGAGGAAGATCGACTGCCAGCCCCACACCCCAACCATCACCCCACCCGCCAGCGGCGCGAGGATCGGCGCCAGCCCGGTGACCAGCATCAGTTGGGAAAACACTTTGGCCGAACCCACCGCATCACATTTGTCGCTGACCACCGCGCGGGAAATCACCATGCCCGCACAACCGCCCAGGGCCTGGACGAAACGCGCGGCGATCAACCAATCCAGGGACGGCGCATAGGCGCAGGCGAAGGACGCCAAGGTAAACAACGTGACGCCACTGAGCAGCGGCACACGCCGGCCAAAGCGGTCGGCCAGCGGGCCGTAGATCAATTGGCCAATGGCCAGGCCGATGAAATACACCGCCAGGGTTTGCTGGACATGTTTCTCGTCGGTGCCAAAAGCGATCGCCATGGCGGGGAAGCCCGGCAGGTAAAAATCGATCGCCAACGGCGCGAAGGCGCTCAAGGCGCCCAGGATCAGGATAATGCGCAGGTTCATGAAGGCACCCAAGTGAGTCGGCAGCCCGACAGTCTAGCCGCGCTTGGGTGCCTTGAACATTACGATAGCTCGCTAACTATTGAAAAATCAGGCGAGCTTGGCGCTGTAGCCTTCTTCGGTGATTGCACTGATGATTTGCTCGGCCGACAAACGACTCTCCACGCCGACTTCCTTGGCCGCCAGATCGACCTTCACACTGGCCGCCGGGTCCTGGCTCTGCACCGCCTGGGTGACCGACTTGACGCAATGGCCGCAGGTCATTCCTTCAACGCTGAATACTTGCATGACATGACTCCTTGATTGAGGGTGGACGCAGTCTCGACCTTGCCATCATGGCAAGGTCAAGCGCCTAAAACATCGGCCGGGCTGGTATTCGCTCGCGCGGTCGGCCAAGCTTGAGCCATCTTTGATTTGAACCACGGAGCATTCGCCATGCGCTGGTCGTTTTTTGCCCTTGCCGGCCTGATGAGCTTGTCTGCCGCCGCACCGATGGCCAGTGCCGCAGAAGACTACGCGGTGTTGATCATTTCCCGGGAACGCCTGGAAGTGCCGACCAACTGCGAGATCGGCCTGTACCTCAATGATCAACTGGCCGGGCGATTGTTCCAGGAACAAGCCACCTCGTTCAACTTGCCGGCGGGCAACCTGTCGCTGCGCCTCAAGCTGCTGCCGGGCCAGGCGCCAGGCTGCCTGCCAGGCCTGCTCGCACCACCGGCGCAGAACATCACCCTCAAGGTCGGCGACGTGCGCAAGTTGCGCATTGCCCAAGGCCCGGACGGCATGTACCTCAAGCCCGCCGCACTGGAATACTGATCGGCGCTTGACCTTCCCCACAGGTCAAGGTTGATCCTAGGGGCAACTTCTCCTGGAGGACTGCCCCATGAATGGATCGACCACCTTTGACCTGCCCATCAGCGGCATGACCTGTGCCAGCTGTGCCGGCCGCGTCGAGCGCGCGCTGGGCAAGGTGCCGGGGGTGCAAAGCGTCAGCGTCAACCTGGCCAACGAACGCGCCCACGTCGAAGTCGCGGGCCAGATGGACCCCAGCGTATTGATCGCCGCCGTCGACAAAGCCGGCTACACCGCCAGCCTGCCGCAAAGCGAAACCGCCACCGAGGTCGATCAAGCCCAGCGCCTGCACCGCGAGCGCTGGTCGCTGGTGTTTGCGATTGCCTTGGCGCTGCCGCTGGTGCTGCCAATGCTGGTGGAACCCTTCGGCCTGCACTGGATGCTGCCCGCCTGGGTGCAGTTCGCCCTGGCCACCCCGGTGCAATTCATCTTTGGTGCGCGCTTCTATATAGCTGCCTGGAAAGCCGTACGCGCCGGCGCCGGCAACATGGACCTGCTGGTGGCCATCGGCACCAGCGCCGGTTATGGCCTGAGCATCTATGAATGGCTCACCGCCCACCCCGGCATGGCGCCGCACCTGTACTTCGAAGCCTCGGCGGTGGTGATTGCCCTGGTGTTGCTGGGCAAACACCTCGAAAGCCGCGCCAAACGCCAGACCGCCAGCGCCATCCGCGCCCTGGAAGCCTTGCGCCCGGAACGCGCGATTCGGGTGAATGCTGGCCAAGAAGAAGACGTCGCCATCAGCGCCCTGACCCTCGATGACCTGGTGCTGGTCAAACCCGGCGAACGCTTCCCGGTGGACGGTGAAGTGGTCGAAGGCCAGAGCCACGCCGACGAAGCGCTGATCAGTGGCGAAAGCCTGCCGGTGCCCAAGCAGCCGGGGGACAAGGTCACCGGCGGCGCGATAAACGGCGAAGGCCGCCTGCTGGTACGCACCACCGCCCTCGGTGCCGAAAGCGTGCTGGCGCGGATCATCCGCCTGGTGGAAGACGCCCAGGCCGCCAAGGCACCGATCCAGAAACTGGTGGATAAAGTCAGCCAAGTGTTCGTGCCCGCCGTGCTGGTGCTGGCCCTGGTCACGCTGGTGGGCTGGTGGCTGTACGGTGCGTCGCTGGAAACCGCGATCATCAATGCGGTGGCCGTGCTGGTGATTGCCTGCCCGTGCGCCCTCGGCCTGGCCACACCCACTGCGATCATGGCCGGCACCGGCGTGGCCGCGCGCCACGGCATCTTGATCAAGGACGCCGAAGCCCTGGAACGCGCCCATGAAGTCAGCGCGGTGGTCTTCGACAAGACCGGCACGCTCACCTCCGGCGCGCCGAAAATCGCCCATCTCGCCGCCGTGGATGGCAACGAAGCCCTGCTACTGCAACAGGCCGGCGCGCTGCAACGCGGCAGCGAACACCCGCTGGCCAAGGCCGTGCTGGATGCGTGCAATGAACAAGGTCTGCCAGTGGCGGACGTGACTGCCAGCCAGTCCCTGACCGGACGCGGCATCGCCGGCACCCTGGACGGCCAACAGCTGGCCCTGGGCAATCGCCGCCTGCTCGAAGAAAGCGGCCTGAACGCCGGCGACCTGGCCGACTCCGCCAAGGCCTGGGAGGCCGAAGGCCGCACCTTGTCCTGGCTGATCGAGCAAGGCGCGCAACCCCGCGTGCTGGGGCTGTTTGCCTTTGGCGACACCCTCAAGCCCGGCGCACTGGAAGCGGTAAACCGGCTCAAGGCGCAGCACATCAGCAGCCACCTGCTCACCGGCGACAACCGCGGCAGCGCGCGTGTGGTGGCCGAGGCGCTGGGCATCGACGACGTGCACGCCGAAGTGCTGCCCGCCGACAAGGCCGCCACCGTCGCCGAGTTGAAAAAAACCGGTGTGGTGGCCATGGTCGGCGACGGTATCAACGACGCCCCGGCCCTGGCCGCCGCCGACATCGGCATTGCCATGGGCGGCGGCACCGACGTGGCCATGCACGCCGCCGGCATCACCCTGATGCGCGGCGACCCACGCCTGGTGCCGGCGGCGCTGGAGATCAGCCGCAAGACCTACGCAAAAATCCGCCAGAATTTGTTCTGGGCCTTTGTGTATAACTTGATCGGCATTCCCCTGGCGGCGTTCGGCCTGCTCAACCCGGTGCTGGCCGGCGCGGCGATGGCGCTGTCGAGCGTCAGCGTGGTGAGCAATGCCCTGCTGCTGAAAACCTGGAAACCCAAGGACCTCGAGGACCACCGCCCATGAACATCGGCCAAGCCGCACGCCAGAGCGGGCTCAGCGCGAAGATGATTCGCTACTACGAATCCATCGGCCTGCTCAAAGCCGCCCACCGCACCGACAGCGGCTACCGTGTGTACGGCGCCGACGACCTGCACACCCTGGCGTTTATCAAACGCTCGCGGGATTTGGGGTTTTCATTGGACGAGGTCGGCAAGCTGCTGACCCTGTGGCAGGACCGGCAACGGGCCAGCGCCGATGTGAAGGCGTTGGCGCGCCAGCATATCGATGAGTTGAATCAGAAGATTCTGGAGTTGGGGCAGTTGCGCGATACGTTGCAGGACCTGGTGGAGCACTGCCAGGGCGATCATCGGCCGGATTGTCCGATTCTCAAGGAGTTGGCTTCGGGCGGTTGCTGCACCTGAAAGGAAGTACACAAAACAAGGGTGGGAGCAGGTCTCTGTGGGAGCTGGCTTGCCTGCGATAGCATCACCTCGGTGCAACTGATGTACCGAGGTGTCTGCATCGCAGCGATGCGGCGACCCGACAAGCCAGCTCCCACAGGGGGTTACTGCATCCAAGGTGGCGGCGGTGGCTCGTCCGGCACTTTGCTCTGCGGCGCATCATCCGCCGCCCGAATCGCCTGCCGGCGCTCTTCATCCAGCCGCGCCGCCTCAATCTCGCGGATCACGCCGCCGACATCCGCCAGCTCTTCCGGCTCATCGAACTCGCCAGTCAAGACGCTGGCCGGGTGCAAGGTGCCGGCTTCGTACAACGCCCACATTTCCTTGGCGTACTTGGTCTTCTTCAACTCCGGGGCAAAGCGCCCGAAGTACGACGCCATGTTGCCCACATCCCGCTCCAGCATGCTGAACGCGTGGTTGTTGCCCGCCGCATCCACCGCCTGGGGCAGGTCGATGATCACCGGGCCGGTCGGCGTAAGCAGGACGTTGAACTCGGACAAGTCACCGTGCACCAGGCCGGTACACAGCATCAGCACGATCTGCGAGATCAGGAAGGCGTGGTATTCACGCGCCTGGTCCGGCTCCAGTACCACGTCGTTCAGGCGCGGCGCCGCATCGCCGTACTCGTCGGCCACCAGTTCCATCAACAGCACGCCTTCGAGGAAGTCGAACGGCTGGGGCACGCGAACGCCCGCACCGGCCAGGCGGAACAACGCCGCCACTTCAGCATTCTGCCAGGCGTCTTCGGTTTCTTTCTTGCCGAACTTGGAACCCTTGGCCATGGCCCGGGCCTGACGACTGTTACGGACCTTGCGGCCCTCCTGGTATTCGGACGCTTGACGAAAACTTCGTTTGTTCGCCTCCTTGTAAACCTTGGCGCAACGCAATTCGTTGCCGCAGCGCACCACATAAACAGCTGCTTCTTTACCACTCATGAGTGGGCGCAGCACTTCGTCGACCAGACCGTCTTCGATCAGGGGTTCAATGCGTTTAGGAGTCTTCATCAGCTTTTATTGTGGGTCCTTTATTACCAAATACGCGTATGGCACTCGTTATACGGCAATCGGCTCGCCGGTGGGAGGGGCTACCGACCGTTGATCACTCAAGAATGCATCCAATGGGCCACTTTCACCGTTCAATGATCGCGGTGACGCCCTGCCCGCCCGCCGCGCAGATGGAAATCAGCCCGCGCCCCTTGCCTGCCGCATCCAGCAACTTGGCCAGGTTGGCGACGATGCGCCCGCCTGTTGCCGCAAACGGATGGCCGGCCGCCAGCGAGCTGCCCTTCACATTCAACCGGCTGCGATCGATGCTCCCCAGTGGTGCATCCAGCCCCAGGCGCGTCTTGCAGTAGTCCGCATCCTCCCACGCCTTGAGCGTACACAACACCTGGGCCGCGAAGGCTTCGTGGATCTCGTAGTAATCGAAGTCTTGCAGCGTCAGACCATTCCTCGCCAACAAGCGCGGTACCGCATACACCGGGGCCATCAGCAGGCCTTCGGCACCGTTGACGAAATCCACCGCCGCCGCTTCACCATCACGCAGATACGCGAGGATCGGCAAGCCGCGTTCTTTCGCCCAGGCCTCGCTGCCCAGCAGCACCAACGACGCACCATCGGTGAGCGGCGTGGAGTTACCCGCCGTGAGCGTGCCCTTTTCGCTGCGCTCGAATGCCGGCTTGAGCGCGGCGAGTTTCTCCAGGGTCAGGTCGGGGCGCAGGTTGTTGTCGCGGGTCAGGCCGAGGAACGGCGTGAGCAAATCGTTGTGCCAACCTTCCGCGTAAGCCGCCGCCATTTTCTGATGGCTGTCCAGGGCCAACTGATCCTGCTCGGCACGGGGAATCTGCCAGGTCTGCGCCATCAGCTCGCAGTGTTGGCCCATGGACAACCCTGTACGTGGTTCGCCATTGCGCGGCAGTTCCGGCTTGAGGTGATGAGGGCGCAGTTGCAGCAGGACTTTCAGCTTGTCGGCCATGGATTTGCTGCGGTTGGCTTGCAGCAGAATCTTGCGCAGCCCTTCATTTACACCAATCGGCGCGTCGGACGTGGTGTCCACACCGCCGGCAATCCCGCATTCGATCTGGCCGAGGGCGATCTTGTTGGCCACCAGCAACGCGGCTTCCAGCCCGGTGCCGCACGCTTGCTGGATGTCATAGGCCGGGGTTTGCGGCGACAGGCGCGAGCCGAGCACGCATTCGCGGGTCAGGTTGAAGTCACGGGAATGCTTGAGCACCGCGCCCGCTGCCACTTCGCCGAGGCGCAGGCCGTGCAGGTTGTAGCGCTCGATCAGGCCTTCCAGCGCCGCCGTCAGCATCGCCTGGTTGCTCGCCGTGGCGTACGGGCCATTGGAGCGGGCGAAGGGAATGCGGTTACCGCCAATGATCGCTACGCGGCGCAATTGAGTCATGGAAAGCTCCCTGAAGGTTGTGGGTGGAATCATTCAGCCTAGCCTAGGCTGATCGAACGACTACCGTCCCGGGGTGGTCAACCCTTTGAACCCCAGCTTTCGGAGAGCGTTCCATGTCTGACCGTTATATCGACTTCGCCAACTCAAGCCTCGGCCATCGCCTGGTCGCCGCCCTTGGCCTGCCGTCACCGGTACGCCTGGAACGCTGGCAAGCCGGACGCCTGCGCCCGGTGGAAGGGGCGCTGCTGCTGGGCGGCGGCGCGCTGGCGGGAAAGGTGCAGGCATTTGCCCACAAGCTCACCGACGCTATCTACACCTACGGCGCCGAGGCGTCGACCTGGATTCCCGGCCATGGCCCCAAGCTCAAGGCGGTGGTGTTCGACGCCAGCGACTTGCAACACACCGACCAGCTCAAGCAACTGCGCGAATTCTTCCAGCCGTTGCTGAAAAACCTCGATCACAGCGCACACCTGGTGATCCTCGGCCGTGCGCCGGAAAGCCTCGACGACCCCTTCGCCGCCAGCGCCCAACGTGCCCTCGAAGGGTTCAGCCGCGCCCTGGCCAAGGAGCTGCGCCATGGCGGCGTCCTGCAATTGCTCTACGTCGGCGCCGCTGCCGAGGACCAGTTGGAGGGCGCGCTGCGCTTCTTCCTCTCGCCCAAAAGTGCCTACATCTCCGGGCAGGTGATTCGCCTGGAGGCGTGCGCGACGCAAGTCGAGGACTGGACCCGCCCCCTCGCCGGGCGCAAGGCACTGGTCACCGGCGCCGCCCGTGGCATCGGCGCATCCATCGCCGAAACCCTGGCCCGTGACGGCGCGGATGTAATCCTGCTCGACGTGCCCCAGGCCAAGGCCGACCTCGAAGCCCTCGCCGCTCGCCTGGGTGCACGCAGCGTAGCGCTGGACATCTGCGCCGCCGACGCCGCCCAGCAGTTGATCGACCACCTGCCCGATGGCCTCGACATCCTCGTGCACAACGCCGGCATCACCCGCGATAAAACCCTGGCCAACATGACCCCGGAATACTGGGACGCGGTGCTGGCGGTGAACCTCGATGCCCCGCAAGTGTTGACCAAAGCATTGATCGACAGCGGCACCCTGCACGACAACGCCCGCGTAGTGCTGCTGGCGTCCATCAGCGGTATCGCCGGCAATCGCGGGCAAACCAACTACGCCGCGAGCAAGGCCGGCTTGATCGGCCTCGCACAAGCCTGGGCGCCGCTGCTCAAAGACCGGGGGATCAGCATCAACGCCGTTGCGCCGGGGTTTATCGAAACCCAGATGACCGCGCATATCCCCTTTGCCTTGCGTGAAGCCGGGCGACGCATGAGCTCGCTCGGCCAGGGTGGTCTGCCGCAAGACGTGGCCGAAGCCGTGGCCTGGCTCGGCCAGCCGGGCAGCGGTGCCGTCAGCGGGCAAGCGCTGCGGGTATGTGGGCAAAGTCTCTTGGGAGCGTAGGCATGGACTGGCAAACGTTGGACAGCACCCCGTCGCTGCCGCCGCTGTACTGGCGCGCGGCACTCAAACGCAAGATCACCGGCAGCACGTTGCCCGAGCGCGGGCTGCGCTGCCGGGTGACCGTCAACCCCAGCGCTGTCGCCAAATACCGCAAGGTCTGCGGGTTTGCCGACAGCCCGATGCTGCCGGCGACTTATCCCCATGTACTCGCGTTCGGCTTGCAGATGCAGTTGCTCACCGACAACCGCTTCCCCTTCCCGCTGCTGGGGCTGATTCACCTGAGCAACCGCATCCGCATTCACCGGCCGTTGGGCGGCGTCAGCGAACTGACCCTCAGCGTCCACGCACACGATCTCAAGCATCACCCCAAGGGCGCGACCTTCGAGCTGGTAACCACCGTCAGCGATGCCCTCGGCCTGCTGTGGGAAGCCGAAAGTCGCATGCTCTGCCGCGGCGTAAAGCTCGACGGCGACGCCACGGACGCGGCGCAACCGAGCCCCACCCACATCAGCGAGCTGACGCGCTGGCAAGCCCCCGCCGATATCGGCCGCCGTTATGCGCGGGTCAGCGGCGACTACAACCCGATCCACCTCAGCGCCCTGACCGCCAAGCTGTTCGGGTTTCCCCAGGCCATCGCCCACGGGCTGTGGAACAAGGCGTACACCCTCGCCGCCTTGGGCGAACACTTGCCCGCCGCCAATGTCGAGATCAGCGTCGAGTTCAGGAAACCCGTGCGCCTGCCCAGTGAAGTGACGTTGTTTGCCAGCGCTGCCGGCTCAGCGGGTGAGTTACGCTTGAGCGGCGCGGGCGATATTGAACATATGGTAGGCAAATGGCAGCCGATCGCCTGAAACAAACTGCTTAATTGTATATATACACCCTAAGTTATAGCGGACCTTATAAGGTCCGCTATTTCGTTCAACCCATTGATTCAAAACACATATACATCTTGATACATCCTCCTTTTATATCCTTGGTATTAGTCCCTAAGCAGAGACTTTACGACCGTATATAAATCGTTAATACCAAGTTGAGCATTGTCAGAAAGAGCCCCCTGGACTGTTATAGCCCTACGGACAAACGCATCGCCCTCCACAGAAGTGGCGAGTGTTTGAAGACAACTAAGGTTGTACAGGTGCAGGGAACTCAATCATGAAAACTCAAGTAGTGTTTTGGAAAGCAAGTACCGCGCTGGCCCTGGCAGTAGCATTGACGCTCGGCGGCTGCAGCAGCGGTGGTGGCGGGCATCACAGTGGTGGTTCGTCCTCCACCGACGATACAACGGCCGGCACCGGCGGCACGGGCGGTGGTACCGGTGGCGGTACTGGCGGCGGAACCGGTGGTGGCACTGGCGGCGGCACGGGTGGCGGTACCGGCGGTGGCACGGGTGGCGGCACCGGTGGTGGCACTGGCGGCGGTACGGGCGGTGGCACCGGTGGCGGCACCACTACCCCACTGGTCACCGCGACGGTCGTGGACACCGTAGGCGACACCGTAACGGGCGTAGGCACCGCGGTCGGCAGCCTCGGCACCACCCTGGGCAGCTTGCCGATTGTCGGCGCTACCACGGGCGGCCTGGTCACCGCGACCGGCAACGCGGTCGGCAGCCTCGGCACTGGCCTGTCAGGCGGGCTGGGCACCCTCGGCACCAACAGCAATGCGTTGGGCACCACCGTTGCAGGTGTGGGCAACGCCGTCTCCGACCTCGGTGATGGCGTGAGCACCACCGGCGGCAACGTTGCCACCTTGCTCGGCCAAGTGCCGGTGGTGAGTGGCGCAGCCCCCGTGGTCGGCGGTGTAGTAGATAAAGTCGGCAACGTCGTGACCATGCTCGGCGACACCCTGAGCACCGCCAGCACCACCGGTCCATTGGGTTCGGTCACCAATACAGTGGGTGCCAAAGTGCTGGTACCAGTGGTTTCTCTCGTAGAAAAAACCACCGGCCAAGTCGGCACCGCAACCGGCCTCGGCGGCCCGGTTGGCGGCCTGCTGAATAAAGTCGGCAGTACCGTGGACGGCCTAGGCGATAAAGTCACCGGCACTGGCGGCACCGGCAACCCTGTGACGGGCGCCGTGGGTGGCGTACTGAGCGGCGTGGGCACCGTGGTCGGCAGCGCCGGCGGCTATGTCAACCCAACCACTGGCACCGGCAGCGGTTCCGGCGGCGGCATCGGCACGGGCAACCTCGGCCTGCCGGAACTCATCGGCGGCGTGATCGCCGGCGCCGGCAACGGCCTGAATGCAGGCAACACCAACGGCGTGGTCAGTGCAGCTGGCGTCACCGGTGGCAGCGTAGGCGGCACGGTTGCCTCCCTCGGCACGCTGCTGGGTGGCAATGGCGTACCGAACACCGCAGCCGGTGCGCCGGTCGCGGCACTCACCACCAGCCTTGGCAGCGCGCTCAACCCGGTCACCAGTGGCGTCACCAGCCTCACCCAAAACGTCGGCAACACCACTGGCCTGGGGGCTCCGGTCAACGGCCTGGTGACCAACGTCGGCGGCGCCGTCAGCGGCCTGGGCGGCAAAATCACCGGCACCAATGCCAACCCGGTCACCAATGCCCTGGGCGGCACCGTCAGCGCAGTCGGCAACACCGTGACCTCGGTCGGCGGCCTGGTCACCGGCGGTACCAGCGGTAGCGGTGGTGGTTTGCTCGGCGGCGGCCTGAGCCTGGGCGGCAGCGCATCTGCCGGCGCCAGCGCCAGTGCCGGGGCCAGCACCAGCGGCGGCGGCCTGGGCGGTTTGCTCGGTGGCCTGACCGGCAAAAAATAGAATTGCACCTGGCCGATTAGACGGCCTCCCCTACAGCGCCTACGCTTGGTTGAGACGAGAGACCCAATAAGTCTCTCGTCTTTTTTATGCGCCAATGAAAGGCACCCGAACCGCGCCCCAGAGCCCGGCGGGAATCTGCGAAACGCTGCTGCAGTTTTGACCATGGAGTGTCCTATGCGCGCTTTGACGCCGCTGTTGTTGCTGTCCCTCAGTGCTTACGCCCACGCCGAAACCCTACCCAGCTTCCTCAATAGCAACGACACCATCCGCAACCTGCCCGTGCCCAACCTGCCCGCCGACGCCTACCGGCCAAACACCCCGCAAACCCAGTTGCCAACGCCTGCGGCCAGCGAAGCCCAGCCGCTGCTGATGGACACCAAGGTGACCATCAGCAAACTGCAGATCGACGGCGGCACGGTCTACCCGCTCAAGGAACTGGCGCTGGCTTTCGAACCGCTGATTGGCCATGAAACCAACATCGCCCAGCTGATCGAGGCCACCCGCAGCATCACCAAGCGCTACCAAACGGACGGCTACCTGCTGTCCTATGCCTTCCTGCCGGAACAAAGCTTCGACGGTGGCCTGGTCCACGTAGTGCTGGTGGAAGGCTATGTGCGCGATTACCAGCTGCAAGGCGATATCGGCTCGGTGTCGTCCTACGTGGAAAAGCTCGCCGACAAACTCAAGGCCGAACGCCCACTCACCCGCAAGACCTTCGAGCGCTACACCACGCTGATGGGCGCGATTCCCGGCGTGACCTTGCAGGCGCAAGTGCCGCCACCGCGCACCACCGATGGCGGCACACACATGCAGATCACCGCCAGCCGCAAGCCCTTCACCACCAGCATGAGCCTTAACCAGGCCAGCCGTGGCGGCCTGCAAGCGTTGGTCAGCGCCACCAGCAACTCGCAGACGTCGATGGGTGAACAGTTGACCGTCAGCGCCCTGGCGCCGCCGGGCAACGACAAGGAACACTACTACCGCGCCGCCTACAGCCAGTTCGTCAACGCCGAGGGCACCCAGCTTGCACTGTCAGGCGAACACTACCGCGCCGAACCGGGCACCAACGTGCAACTGGACGGTGGTTTCCAGCTCAAGCCGCACCAGGCCATCGACCGCTTTTCCATCGGTGTAAGCCACCCGGTGATTGCCTCGCCAACCGAATCGTTGAGCCTCGGCACGCGCATTTATGGCGTCGATCAGAAAACCCGCTATCAATTGGTGGGTTTCCCCAACCGTTTTGACCTGGAAACCAATCTGCGCGCCCTGGCCTTCGAAGGCGACTGGCGCAAGGCCGACACCGACCAGTTGCGCATCCTCAGCGCCGGCCTGTACCAAGGTATCAATGGCCTGGGCGCCAAGACCCGCAGCGACTTCGAGGGGACAAAACCCGACCTGGATTTCTTCCGCCTGCGCCTGTCCGGCGTGCAAAGCAACAAGCTGTTCGGCAGCAACTTCCAGGGCGTGCTTTCCGCGGCGTTCTACTGGAGTGACGACACCCTGCCCGACAGCGAACGCGCCACCTTCGGCGGACAGAATTTCGCCCGTGGCTACCCCGACGACCAGGGCTCGGGCGACAAGGGCTGGGGCCTGGCGTACGAGATCAACTACAGCTACAACCGTGCCGGCGACTGGGTGCGCATCCTGCAACCGTACGTGGTGTTCGACCGCGCCAAGACCTGGTTCAACGTACTGCCGATCAGGGGCAACGACCTATCGTCCGCCGCCGTGGGCCTGCGCTTTGGCGACAGCCAGTACTACAACATTGCGCTGGAGGCGGCCAAGCCGCTGTCGGACGTCGCGCTGGACAGCTTTGACCGGCGACCGCGGTATACGCTGAGTTTTAGTTACCAACTCTGATGATGTGTGTATAGGGAGACTTCTGTGGGAGCTGGCTTGCCTGCGATAGCGG
>NZ_ANNV01000044.1 GCF_000346755.1 Pseudomonas sp. CBZ-4
CTATCAGCAAGTGATGTGCTGGCTGACACACCGCTATCGCAGGCAAGCCAGCTCCCACATTTTGAGTGCATTTCAACTTTGGATCGGCGGGGCTCGGTTCCAGTCGATTTCACTCGCCGGCACCGGCCGGCCAAACCAGTAGCCCTGGCCCAGGTCGCATTCATGTTCCAACAGAAACCGCGCCTGCTCCACCTGCTCGATCCCTTCGGCATGCACCTGCATGCCCATGCTTTTCGCCAGGGCGATGACCACGCGCACGATGGCGGCGTCGTCTTCGTCCCACGGCAAGCCGGCGACAAAGCCCTGGTCGATCTTGAGTTTCTGCACCGGCAGGCGCTTGAGGCGCAGCAGTGAGGAATAGCCGGTGCCGAAGTCGTCGATGGCCAGGCGCAAGCCCAGTTCGCGCAGGCGATGCAGTTGCTCCAGGGCGGCTTCGGGGTCGTCCATCACCGCGCTTTCGGTGACTTCCAGCTCAAGAAAAGCCGGGTCCAGGCCGGTGTCGTGCAGCACCTGGGCAACTTGCTCGTACAACTCGCGACGGGCAAACAGGCGGCTGGAGACGTTGACCGCAATAAAATTCAGCGCCACGCCCTGCGCCAGCCATTGGCCCATCTGGCGGCACGACTGGTCCAGCACCCAGGCGTCGATATCGGCGATCAACCCGGTGCGTTCGGCGATGGGGATGAAATCCCCCGGCGGCACCAGGCCACGTTCCGGGTGTTCCCAGCGCACCAGCGCCTCGACGCCGATCAGGCGGCTGTCTTGCAGGTCGTGCACGGGCTGGTAGTAGACGCGCAGTTCGTGCTGGTCGAGGGCGCGGCGCAGTTCGCTGGCGATTTCCACGCGGTTTTGCGCGTGGGCGGTGAGTTCTTCGGTGTACAGGGCGTAGCCTTCGCGCCCGGCGCTCTTGGCCTTGAACAGCGCCGAGTCGGCGTTGCGCAGCAGTTGCTCGGCGCTCAGGGCATCGCTGGGGAACAGGCTGATGCCGACGCTGGCGCTGATAAACAGCTGGTGGCCGTCAAAGATGAACGGTTGTTTCATCGCATCCAGCATGCGCTGCGCCAGGCCGGCGGCTTGCACCACCTGTGGACAACTTTCCGCCAGCACGGCGAACTCGTCTCCGCCCAGGCGCGCCAGGGTCACGCCGGGGCCGAACAGGGCCTTGAGCCGCTCGCCCACCAGCTTGAGCAGTTGGTCGCCGACGTTATGGCCAAGGCTGTCGTTGATGATCTTGAAGTGGTCCAGGTCCAGCAGCAGCAAGGCACAGCCGCGCTTGTGCACTTGCGCCGAGGCCAGCGCCTGCTCGGCGCGGTCGGTGAACAGCAGGCGGTTGGGCAGGTCGGTGAGCGGGTCGTGGTGCGCCAGGTGCGCCAGTTCGTGCTCGGAATGCTTGATGGCGGTGATGTCGGAGAACACCGCGACGTAGTGGCTGACGTGGCCGAGATCATCCTGCACGGCGCGGATGGTTTGCCACTGTGGATAAATCTCGCCGCTCTTGCGTCGGTTCCAGATCTCTCCGCTCCATTCGCCGGTACGCCCCAGGGCCTGGAACATCTGTTGATAAAAACCCGATGAATGGCGCCCAGACTTGAACAGGCTCGGCTGCTGGCCCATGACGTCTTCGCGGCGGTAGCCGGTGATCTCCACAAAGGCCCGGTTCACATGCACGATCAGGCCCTTGGCGTCGGTGACCAGCACGCCTTCGCGGGTGCAGTCGAACACGGCGGCGGCCTGGCGCAGGCGCTCGCGGTTTTCCTGCAGTGGCTGGGCAAGCCGGCTGGCCCGGTCAAACCGCGCACAGAGCAGGTAAATGGCCAGCGCGCTGAGGGCCACCCACACATAGCCGCGCACCTGCAGCCAGTGACCCAGCTCCCTCGGTTCATCGAGAAAGTTGATCAATACCTGGTTGCTGAGCTGGAGCCAGACAATGGAAACCAGCAGGTATACCAGCCCTACACGTAGGGCACCTCGGTATGAAAGCAGCATATGCTCAGTAATCCTTACTAAAAAAACAGAATCGCCCTACAAAGGCTGCGGATTATAGAATAAGAAACATCCAGTCACTCCTATCTGAAAGGGTGGCTGGTTTTCTCTGTAGGCTTAGTGATAATGCGTGAGCTGTTTTTTTCTTTATCTGAGGGCCATACAGCCTATGTGGTACAACGGTTTTCTTGACCTGTCAGCCTGGCAACTGGTGGCAGTCACTCTGTTGATGACCCACGTGACCATCGTTGGGGTCACCGTCTATCTGCACCGCTATTCAGCCCATCGTTCCCTGGAACTCAATGCCGGCCTGAAACACTTCTTCCGCTTCTGGCTGTGGCTGACCACGGCACAGAACACCCGCGAGTGGACCGCCATCCACCGTAAACACCACGCCAAATGCGAAACCGTCGATGACCCGCACAGCCCGGTGATCAAAGGCCTGTCCACCGTATTGCGCAAAGGTGCCGAACTGTACCGCGCCGAGGCGGAAAACCCCGAGACCTTGCGCATCTACGGCAAGAACTGCCCGGACGACTGGATCGAACGCAAGATCTACACCCCCTACCCGCTGCTGGGCGTGGCAATCATGGGCGTGATCGACCTGCTGCTGTTCGGCACCATCGGCATCACCATCTGGGCGATCCAGATGATGTGGATCCCGTTCTGGGCCGCCGGCGTGATCAACGGCCTGGGCCATGCCGTGGGCTATCGCAACTTCGAATGCCGTGACGCGGCGACCAACCTGGTGCCGTGGGGCATCATCGTCGGCGGCGAAGAGCTGCACAACAACCATCACACCTACCCCAACTCCGCCAAGCTGTCGGTGAAGAAGTGGGAGTTCGACCTCGGTTGGGCCTGGATCAAGGTGTTCAGCTGGCTGCGCCTGGCCAAGGTGCAGCGTGTGGCGCCGATTGCCCACCGCGTCGAGGGCAAGGGCCACCTGGACATGGACACTGCGATGGCGATCCTCAACAACCGCTTCCAGATCATGGCCCAGTACCGCAAGCTGGTGATCGGCCCGCTGGTCAAGCAAGAGCTGGAAAAGGTCGATCACTCGGTGCGCCACCAGTTCCACCGCGCCAAGCGTTTGCTGTCGCGGGAGACCAGCCTGTTGGATGAGCGCCATCACCTGCGCATCCAGGGCATGCTGGAACACAGCCAGGCCCTGAAAGTGATCTACGAAAAGCGCCTGGCGCTGCAACAGATCTGGCTCAAGACCAGCACCAATGGCCACGACATGCTCGCCGCCATCAAGGAATGGGTGCATGAGGCCGAGGCCAGCGGCATCCAGTCCCTGCGCGACTTTGCCCACCAATTGAAGACCTATTCCCTGCGTCCTGCAGCGGTCTGACCCTACGGTGGGAGGGCTTGCCCTCCCACCCACCGGCTTTTTGGCGCCATTTCTCGGACACCGTCAATCGCGACCGATGACGGAACTTCACTGCAATTCCCCTCTCTCAATGAACACTTCGCCATCATGGTGGCCCCTTGTAGTGACCGCTGTTCCATCCTGCGGCGCGCCCAGAGAGAGTTGTGCCGATGGTTCACGAAAAGCCCTACCAGCCCGATCCCCCCAGCACCGAGCACCCGCGCCCCGCAGCGGCGGCGACGCTGCTGGCGCTGATGCACGCCCAGGGCGAAGTCGAGCGGCTGAGCGAGCGCGAACAATTGCTCAGTTCCCTGTTGGTCAGCGTGAACGCCGTGCTGTGGGCCATCGACTGGGAAACGCGCCGCGTGCTGTACGTGAGCCCGGCCTACGAGCGGGTATTCGGGCGTTCGGCCGGCTTGCTGCTGGCCGACCATCGCGAATGGCGCAACAGCATTCACCCCGAAGACCTCGACTACGCCGAGCACAGCCTGGCCCGCGTGCTGGAACAGGGCGCCGTGGAAGACCGCGAGTACCGCATCATCACCGCTGACGGGCAGATCCGCTGGCTCAGCGACAAGTGCTACATCAATCAGCAGGTCGAACCCGGCGAGCCGGTGATTGTGGTCGGCATGGCCGAAGACATCACCGAGAAAAAGCAGCTGGAACTGGAGCTGCATCGCCTCGCCACCACCGACGTGCTGACCCAGAGCAGCAACCGCCGGCACTTCTTCGAATGCGCCAACCAGGCATTCGACAGCGCCTGCGCCCAGGGCGCGCCCTTGGCGTTCCTGTTGCTGGACATCGATGACTTCAAGGACGTCAACGACTCCTACGGCCATCTGGAGGGCGACCAGGTGCTGCGGCGTATCGCCGAGAGCGGTCGCGGGGTATTGCGCCGTGGCGACCTGTTCGGGCGCATTGGCGGCGAAGAATTCGCCGCGGTCCTGCCCGGTTGTGCGCCGGAGATGGCGTTGCAGGTGGCGGAGCGGCTGGGCAAGGAGATCCAGGCGTTGAGTTTCAGCTATGAAGGGTCGGCGTTTACGGTGACGGTCAGCCAGGGTTTGGCCAGCCTGAGCGAGGAGGACTCGACGTTGGACAGCCTGTTCGCCCGCGCGGATGCGGCGATGTATGAGGCCAAGCGGCTGGGCAAGAATCGCGTCGTCGCGAGCTAAATATCTGCCGCAACAAAGATCCAGTGTGGGAGCGGGCTTGCCCGCGATGGCGGTGGGTCAGCTAGAAATCTGCTGACTGACACACCCTCATCGCGGG
>NZ_ANNV01000045.1 GCF_000346755.1 Pseudomonas sp. CBZ-4
GGCGGCGGCATTCACTGTGTGACGAGCCATCAGCCTTTGGTTTAGTCTGGAGCGCTTCGTTGATCGCAAGCGCCTCTGGAGCAGTAAGCATGACCGACTACGTACCCCCAAAAGTGTGGACCTGGGACACCGAAAACGGCGGCACCTTTGCCAGCATCAACCGGCCCATCGCCGGCGCCACCCATGACAAAGAGCTGCCGGTCGGCAAGCACCCGCTGCAGCTGTATTCCCTGGCCACGCCCAACGGGCAGAAGGTCACGATCCTGCTGGAAGAACTGCTGGCCCTGGGGCACAGCGGCGCCGAATACGATGCCTGGCTGATCAAGATCGGCGACGGCGACCAGTTCGGCAGCGGCTTTGTCGGGGTCAACCCGAACTCCAAGATCCCGGCGTTGCTGGACCGTAGCGGCGCCAACCCGATTCGGGTGTTCGAGTCCGGCGCGATCCTGCAGTACCTGGCGGAGAAGTTCGGCGAGTTTTTCCCCACAGAACCTGCGGCCCGGGCGGAATGCCTGTCGTGGCTGTTCTGGCAGATGGGCAGCGCGCCATACCTGGGCGGCGGTTTCGGGCATTTTTATGCCTATGCGCCAAGCAAGATGGAATACGCGATCAACCGCTTTGCCATGGAAACCAAGCGCCAGCTGGACGTGCTGGACCAGCGTCTGGCGGTGAGTGACTACATTGCCGGGGATGAGTACACCATCGCCGATATTGCCATCTGGCCTTGGTACGGTGGGTTGGTCAAAGGCCGGTTGTATGGGGCGGCGGAGTTTTTGTCGGTGCATGAGTACACGCATGTGCTGCGTTGGGCCGAGGCGATTGAAGCGCGGCCGGCGGTGCAGCGGGGGCGGCGGGTGAACCGGGTTTCTGGGGCGCCTGAGGAACAGTTGGCCGAGCGTCACGACGCCAGCGACCTGGATTAATGCGCTAGAAAAATGTAGGAGAACCCCTGTGGGAGCGGGCTTGCCCGCGATTGCGGTGTGTCAGTCACACATCAGTCGACTGACACTCCCTCATCGCGGGCAAGCCCGCTCCCACAGTTAGATCTCCCACAGTAGTTGTATCTGTGTACTCCAGACTATTTGTAGCGCTGCTCAAACACCGCCACCTGCTCCGGCTTGATCAGCTCAAACGGCACCCACACTTCCGACTCGATCGCTTCACCCTTGATCATCCGAATCGCCGACTCCACCGCCTTGGCCGCCTGCGCCTTCGGGTCCTGGAACACCGACGCCGCCAACAACCCACGCTTCACCGCCGCCAACCCATCCGGCAAGCCGTCGATGCCGACAATCGCCACATCCCCCTTGGCCTTGCCCGCCTGTTGCAACGCCATCCCGGCGCCGATGGCCATTTCGTCGTTGTTGGCGACAATCGCATCGAACTGGGTGCCCGCCAGCAGCCAGTTGCTGGTCAGGTCCATGCCTTTGCTGCGTTGCCATTCGGCACTTTGCTGCTCGACTACCTTGATTCCGGGAAAGTCCTTGAGCACCTGTTTGGCGCCTTCGGTGCGGTCATGGGTGGCGTTCTGCGCGAGGTCGCCCATGATGATCGCCACGTTGCCTTTGCCGCCGAGTTTTTCCGCGAGGAAGCGCATCTGCAATTGCCCGGCCTCGATGTCGTTGGACGCCACGGTGACCACGCCCTTGGGCAGGGTGCGCTCATCCGGGTGGCGGTTGACGTACACCAACGGCGTCTTGGCCGCCACGGCGGCGCGGGTCATGTTGGCGGTGGCGGAAGTGTCCACCGGCAGCACGATCACCGCGTCGACTTTCTGGTTGAGAAAGCCTTCGACCTGGTTGAGCTGGCGCACCACATCACCTTGGGCGTCTTCGAACTGGATCTTCACGCCTTGCTGCTTGGCGGCCGTTTCCAGGCCGTTGCGCACGTAGGTCATGAAGTTGTCGTCGACCCGCGCAATGCTCACGCCGATGCGGTAATCGGCGAGCGTCCACGGGCTGAACAGCAGTAACAGCGAGGCAACAATCAACGAATAGCGGTTCATAAGGGTGTCCTTTTATTGTTATAGGGTGAACGCTTGACGGAATCGCTCCAGGGCCAGTTCGCTGTCGCCGCTGGCCCAGCCTTCGAGGCCGACCACGCCGCTGTAGCCCATGGCATGCAAGGCCCTGGCAATCGCAGGGTAGTGGATTTCACCGGTGCCGGGTTCCTTGCGCCCGGGCACATCGGCCACCTGGATTTCGCCGATGGCGCTGCCGGCGCGCTGGATCAGTTCGATCAGGTTACCTTCGCCGATCTGCGCGTGGTACAGGTCCAGGTTCATTTTCAGGTGCGGGCTGCCCACGGCTTCGATCAGCGCCAGGGTGTCGTCGGCGCGGGCGAACGGGGTGCCGGGGTGGTCCACTTCGGTGTTGAGGTTTTCCAGCAGGAATACGCGGCCGGCGTCTTCTCCCAGGCGGGCGATTTTTTCCAGAGTCTTGCAGGCGCTCAGCCACATGCGCCCGGTGGTCTGGCTGACCGGTTGCACCGGCAGGCCGCCTTCACCCAGGCCCGTGCCGTGCAGGTTGAGGCTGGGGCAATTCAGGCGTTCGGCAACGCCGAGGGATTCGCGGGCGCTGTCGAGCAACTGGCGGATGCCCTCCGGGTCGGTGAGGGTGCCGCTGATGTAGCCGGTCATCGAGGTGAAGTCAGCGCCGGTGGCGGCCAGGGCGCCGATGTCCTTGTTGGTCCAGTTCCAGATCTCGGCGCTGAAGCCCAGCTCATGGATGCGCTTGACGCGCTCGATGAACGGCAGGTCGAGAAACACCATCTCGGCACTGATCGCCAGTTTGAACGGGCTCATACGGCCACCGCCTTGCCTTGCTGGAACGACTCGATGCACGCGCGGGCAATCGCCAGGGCGGCGCGGGCGTCTTCGCCGCTGGCCATCGGCTTGGCGCCGGTGCGCAGGCAGTCGGCGAAGTGGTTGAGTTCGGCGATGTAGGCGTCGCGCAGCAGGTCGGTGTCGAGGCGCTGGGTATCGGCCTGGATGCCCTGGGCCAGGTAGCGTACCAGGTCCGAGTCATTCAGGCTGCCCATGCTCAGCATGCCTTCGCTGCCGAACACTTCGCCGCGCACGTCGTAGCCGTACACGGCCTGGAAGTTGGCCTCGGCGGTGGCGATGGCGCCGTTGTCGAAGCGGATCGCGACCACGGCGGTGTCGAGGAAGCCTTTGCTCTTGTACGCCGGGGCGATCAGCGCGTCGGCCATCACATACACCTGCACGGCTTCGGCGCCGGGGTTGAGGTAGCGCAGGGTGTCGAAGTCGTGGATCAGGGTTTCGAGGAAGATCACCCATTGTGGCGACGCAGCAGGATTGTTCAGCGCCGGGTCGCGGGTTACCGAGCGCAGCAACTGCGGGGTGCCGATGCGCCCAGCGGCGACGTCGAGGTGAGCGGTGCGAAAGCTCTTGGCGAAGCGCCGGTTGAACCCGACCTGCAACGGCACACGGGCATCGGCGGCGGCAGCGATGGCGCGGTCGGCTTCCTCGAGGGTGATGGCCATGGGTTTTTCGCAGAAGATCCCCTTGCCGGCGCGGGCGGCGCTGATCACCAGTTCGGCGTGGCTGCGGGCGGGGGCGGCGATGATCACGCCGTCGATGTCCGGGTCGTCGAGCAACTGCTGCGGGTCGGTGTAGACCTTGTCCACGCCCAGTTCCGCCGCCAGGCGCGCGGCTTGGCCTGGAGTGGGGTCGGCGATGGCGACGAGGCTCGCACCGGGGATGTGCCGCGCGGCCGTCAACCCGTGAAAGCTGCCCATGCGACCAGCACCGATCAAGCCCAGGCGGATGTTCTGTTTACTCATGAAGTGACCCCTTTTTTATTGTTGGCCTCAGGACAGTCCTGATGGGTAAAGGGGTAGGAGCAAAGGCTGTGCCAACTTATAAGTAATTGATAATTAACGTTTATTAAAAATCTATAAACAAAAAGTGTTCATTTTGATGACATGCCTATACTGACATGTCAAAAACATGAACATGGACACCCCGCAATGAGCATGACGTTCAGCGTACAAGACCTCGACTACCTCACCGCGCTGGGGCCAGCGGCGTTGAATGACGGCCCCGTCGCGGCGTTGGAGTTGGCGTGGAGTGTTTGCTTGGCGGGCCAGGTCGAGCGACCGAAACGCGTGCGGCAAGTGATCTGGGATTCGTGGCGACGCAGCGTCGAGGCGGGGATCAACCCGGCGGACAACGCCTATCGCTTTGTCGCGCCTGACACCTTGGCCGCGACCCTGGCCACGCACCGCGTGCTGATCGCCGCAGCGGCGCAGGTCATGCATGGCCTGCTGGCCTACAACCCGCGCGGGCATATCAACCTCACCGATGCCGACGGCACCACCCTGTACTTTTGCGGGCTGGACATCACCCCGGTGGGCAGCCGCCTGTTGGAGTCGGTGCAAGGCACCAACTGCACCGGCCTGGCACTGGCCGAGGACCGTCTGGTGTACGTGCTGGCCGAGGAAAACTTCGCCACGGGCCTGCGCCAGCGCCGCATGCACTGCGCCGCCGCGCCGATCAAGAACGCCCAGGGCCAGACCCTGGCCATGCTCACCCTCACCGCCGAGCCCGGCTGGTTCCACTTCCACACCCTCGGCACCGTGCAAGCGGCGGCGGACGCCGTGTCGAGGCAGATGGCCCTGCAAGCGCTGCTGGAAGAACAGCAAACCGTGCTCGAAGTGCTCAACGAAGGCCTGGTGGTACTGGATGAGCGCGGCTGCATCAAGGCGCTTAACCGTTACGCCCGGCAGTTGTTCGGCGTGGGGCTGGAGCTGATCGGCCGCCCGTTCCAGCAGCTGGGCCGCAGCGAGCTGAGCGATACCCTCGGCGAACCCATGCGCGACCTCGACTGCACGTTCCACCTGCACGACCGCAGTCAGCTCGCCTGTCTGGTTTCAGTGTGCCCGCTGGAGCAGGGCGGGGTGATCGTCTCGCTGCGCGAGAACCGACGCATCCGCGAAATCACCCGGCGCATCATCGGCACCCAGGCCAGCTACACCTTCGACACCATCCAGGGCCAGTCACGGGCGATCCAGGACGCCCTGCACCTGGGGCGCATAGCCAGTCGCAGCGATTCCACCACTTTGATCCTCGGCGAAAGCGGCACCGGCAAAGAGCTGTTTGCCCAGGCGATCCATAACGGCAGCGACCGCCACAAAGGCCCGTTTGTGGCGGTCAACTGCGGCGCGATCCCGCGTGACCTGGTGCAAAGCGAACTGTTCGGGCATGTCGAAGGCGCGTTCACCGGCGCCGCCCGGGGCGGCTCGGCGGGCAAGTTCGAACTGGCGGATGGCGGCACGATTTTTCTCGATGAAATTGGCGACATGGCCTTCGACGCCCAGGTCAGCCTGCTGCGGGTGTTGCAGGAGGGCGAAGTGACCCGCGTCGGCGCGAAGAACTCGCGGCGCGTGGATGTGCGCATCATTGCCGCCACGCACCGCAACCTGAGCCAGGCAGTGGCCGAGGGCGCGTTTCGTGAGGACCTTTACTACCGTCTCAATGTGCTGAACCTGACCGTGCCGCCGCTGCGCATGCGCCGTGAAGACATTCCGTTGCTGGCGCGGCACTTCCTTGCGCGTTACGCCCGTTCGTTGCGCAAGTCCGTGGAGGGCTTTGCGCCGGATGCGCTGGCGTTGCTGTGTGCCTATGCGTGGCCGGGCAATGTGCGCGAGTTGGAAAACAGCATCGAACGCGCGACCAACCTGGCGATGGGGGCGTTGACCCAGCCGCTTGACCTGCCGTTGGACACCAAGCCGCGCGCGTCGCAGCGCGTGTACGAGCCGCAGCCGGCGCAGGACCTCAGCAGCCATGAAATGAATGCCATCGTTGCGGCGCTGGAAAGCACGGGTGGCAATATCCGCTTGGCCGCGCGGCAGCTGAATGTGTCGCGGGGCGGGCTGTACAACAAGATGAGTAGGTTTGGCTTGAGTGCCAGCGACTATCGCAATAGCTGAGCCTCACGCCGATCAACCTGTGGGAGATCAACCTGTGGGAGCTGGCTTGCCTGCGATAGCGGTACATCAGTCACTACTGAGGTGCCTGGCCCACCGCTATCGCAGGCAAGCCAGCTCCCACAGTTTTTGATCTCCATGTATCAGGTGCAGATGTTTTCTGAGGTGACGATTTGAGGCGGTACGTACACCCGATGCCTGACCGGATCGAACGCTTCGGCGCTCTGCAATTCAACCAACAACTCCACCAACGCCACCGCCGTCTGCCTCGGCTGCGAATCCATCACCACATCCACCAACCCCTGGCTCAACGCCTGACGCGACAGCTCCGTGGACTCCTGCAAGATGCAACACAACGCCGGCCGCTTGGGCAGCTGCGCCAGGGCGCTGATGATGCCGTCGCCGCCGCCGCCCACCACGCACAGGCCCCGCAGGTCGCTGTGGCGGGTGATCAGGTCGAGGGTGGCTTCTTCGGTGATGTCGCAGTTGTCCAGGTTGATCAGTGGCTCCAGCGGCTTGAGCCCCGGCGCGTGTTCGGCGAGGTAGCTGTGCAGGCCCGTGACCCGCGCCTGGTGGCCGAGGAAGCGGTGGCCGCCGAGCAAGATCCCCACGCTGCCTTTGCGCGCGCCGCAGGTGCGGGCGAGCAGCCAGCCCATGGTGCGGCCGACGACGTGGTTGTCCTGGCCGACGTAGGGTTCCGCCGCGTGTTCGTGGATATCCGAGAGCAGGGCGACCACGGGCACACCGGCTTCGCGGATCTGCGCCAACGTGGCATTGATCAGCGGGTGGGCAAAACTCACCACGGCGAGGGCGTCGCATTGCACCGCCAGTTGTTCGATCTGCGCGACGATGGCGCTGGGGCTGCGATCGACGATGTAGTCGAATTGGCAGGTCAGGTTGGCGCCGGCGTGGTGCTCGGCCGCCTGCGCAATCGCCTGCGCCAGGCTGGCGTAGAACGCCTGGGCGGTGGCCAGCAGCAGGATGCCAAAGCGGTAAGTCGGCCGGCGTTCGCGGATGCGCTGGCCGATCAGCCGCGCGGCGAAATAGCCCACGGCTTCGGCGGCCTGGAACACCTGTTCGGCGGTGTCTGGATTGACCGGCGCGCGGGCGTTCAACACCCGGTCGACGGTGGCTACGCTGAGGCCCGCCTGGGCGGCAACAGTGGCGATGGTTGGGCGTTTATTGTTGTGCATGGCTGGCCCCTTGAGCGTCTTGATAGAAAACTATCAAGCCCCGCTGGGCCTGGATGATAGCTTGATAGGGAATGGATTCAAGGCCTTGAGGGCGATTTAGCGCTTCTCTATCGTGGGTTGCACAACGCACCTGAAACCCACGCTTGCGGAGAACAATAACAATGCCTGAACACACCGCTCACACCGCCCGGCGCGACTACAGCCTCACCGGCCCCGAAGCCGCCCGCGCCGCCGAAAAAGGCCTGGTCTCGGCCAGCTGGTATCAATCACCGATTTCCCGCAAACGCATGAAAGAACTGATGCAGCGCCGCGACGGCCCGGCCCTGCGCGACACCGCCCTGTGGCTGATCGCGCTGGCCGCCAGCGGATTTGGCGGCTACTGGTTCTGGGGCACCTGGGCCTGCGTGCCGTTCTTTATCGTGTATGGCGTGCTGTACGGCACCGCGTCCAACCCGCGCTGGCACGAAACCGGCCACGGCACCGCGTTCAAGACCCGCTGGATGAACGATGTGCTGTACCAGGTCGCAAGCTTCATGTGCATCTTCGAACCCCATGTGTGGCGCTGGAGCCATGCGCGGCACCACACCGACACCATTGTCGTCGGCCGCGACCCGGAGATCGTCGAGCCGCGTCCGCCGAGCTTGCTGATGATGTTCTTGAGCCTGTTCAACCTGCCCCTGGCCTGGAAGACCTTCAGCGGCGTGGCCCGTCATGCCGCCGGCAAGATGAGCGCGCAAGAGGCCGACTTCATCCCTGAATCCGAATGGCCCAAGGTGTTCCGTGCCGCGCGGATCTGGGTAGGGATTTATGCCGTGGTCATCGGCGCCGCGCTCTACTTGCACAGCTGGTTGCCGCTGATGCTGATCGGCCTGCCTAGCATTTACGGCGCATGGCTCGGCTACCTGTTCGGCCTGACCCAACACGTCGGCCTTGCCGAAGACGTGCTCGACCACCGCAGCAACTGCCGCACCATCTACATGAACCGCGTGCTGCGCTTTATCTACATGGACATGAACTACCACCTCGAACACCACATGTACCCGATGGTGCCGTACCACGCGCTTGAGCAACTGCACGAAGAGATCCGTGGTGACTGCCCGCCGCCGTACGCGAACCTTTTCGCGGCGTACAAGGAAATCCTGCCGACGGTGTGGAAGCAGCGCAGCGATCCGAACTACTTCATCCAGCGGCCGATCCGTCCCCGTGCGGAGTCGACGGCCAATGCCCCGGCGCATGCTGAAACCGCTGCTGGTTGAGCCCTCCAAAAACAAGAGAACAACACCATGAACGATCAATGGATCGACGTCTGCGCCGTGGGCGAAATAGACGAAGAAGACGTGCTGCGCTTCGACCACGGCGCCCACACCTACGCGGTGTACCGCTCGGCCGAGAATGAGTTTTTCGCCACCGCCGGCTTGTGCACCCACGAGAAAATCCACCTCGCCGACGGCCTGGTGATGGACCACGTGATCGAATGCCCCAAGCACAACGGACGCTTTGATTACCGCACCGGCAAAGCCATGGGCGCGCCGGTGTGCGTCAACCTCAAGACCTACCCGGTACGGGTCGAAGCGGGGCGGGTGTTGCTCGCCGTCACGGTGTGACGATGAACGCGCCCTTGATTATCGTCGGCGCCGGCCATGCCGGTGGCCGTGCCGCGCTGACCCTGCGCGAAGAAGGCTATACAGGGAGGCTGATCCTGATCGGCGACGAACCGCACTTGCCCTACGAACGGCCACCGCTGTCCAAGGGGCTGCTGCAAGGCACGGCGGATCTGGCCGGCTACAGCCTGTGCGACGAGGAGCGCTTGGCCGCGTTGAACATCGAACATATTGCCGCCAACCCGGTGACGCAGTTGCAGCCCGAGCAACACCGCCTGCAACTCGCCGACGGCCAATGGTTGCCCTACGCCGGTTTGTTGCTGGCCACCGGTGGCCGCGCCCGGCGCCTGCCCCAGGCGCCCGCCAACGTGCTGTACCTGCGCACCCACGATGAAGCGTTGGCCCTGCGTGATGCGCTAAAGCCTGGCACGCGATTAGTGGTGGTCGGCGGTGGGTTTATCGGCCTGGAAGTGGCGGCGACGGCCCGTGGCCTGGGCTGTGAAGTGACGGTGCTGGAAGCTGGGTCGCGACTGGCGGGGCGAGTCTTGCCAGCGGTCATTTCCGAAGCGTTGCTGAGTTTGCATCGCGAGCATGGGGTAGATGTGCGCTTGAATGTGGCACTGGAATCCATCCAGGCGGATGGCGTGCTGCTGGTGGACGGCCAGCGCTTGCCCTGCGACCGGGTGGTGGTGGGTATCGGCATGCAGCCCAATATCGAACTGGCGACGGCGGCCGGGTTGGACGTGGGGCAGGGCATTCGTGTGGATGGGTTTCTGCGCACCAGCGCGGCCAACATCTATGCGGCCGGCGATGTCTGCGAGTTTCGCCAGGATGGCCTGTACCAGCGCCAGGAAACCTGGCGCAACGCCGAAGCCCAGGGCCGCCATGCCGCGCTGAACCTGCTGGGGCGCGAGTTGCCCTTTGACGCGCTGCCGGGTTTCTGGTCCGACCAGTATGACTGGGGCTTGCTCACCGTGGGGACGATGACGCCCGCCGTGGTCAGCCGCACCTTGCCCGGTGGCGGCTTGCTGCAGTTCTACCTCGACGCCGAGCAGCGTTTGCAAGGCGCCTGCGGCTGGGCGCCGGGCAGTGGCGCGGCCAAGGATATCAAGCTGTGTGAACGCCTGATCACGGCGCGTGTGGTGCTGAGCGCGGCCGACCTGGCCGACCCCGAACTGTCCCTCAAACACCTGCTGCGAGGCTAAGATGCGCCAATTCCTGGTATTCCAATCCCTGTGGGCGATGCAGACCGAACCCGGTCCTCTCGAGGCGCAACTGGACCGCATCAAAGCCGCCGGTTTCGACGGCATCACCGACCACTACTGGAAGCCCGCCGATGTTACCCGCCTGCACGCCGCCGCCTCGGCCAGGGGCTTGCAGGTCGAGGGCCAACTGTTCCCGCAATCGGTGGATGACCTGGCGGCCGCGCTGGATGTGATCAGCCGCCATGGCTGTCACCACCTCACCTTGCAGGCCGACGTGCGCCCGCGCACCCAGGCCGAAGCCGCGCGGCTGGTGGAAGGCTGGCAGCGCCTGGCCGAGCAGGTGGACTTTCCGGTGTTGCTGGAAACCCATCGCTATCGGCTGACCAACGACCTGCTGTTCACCCTGGATCTGCTGGCGCAGATGCCGGATTTGCAGCTGCTGGCCGACTTGTCTCACTACGTGGTCGGGCGCGAACTGCCCGAGCCGGGCGCCGCCGAGGATGACGAACAGATCCGCACGATCCTGCGCCACAGCTGGGGGTTTCACGGGCGTGTGGCGAGCAGCGAACAGGTGCAGGTGTCGCTGGACTTTCCCCAGCACCAACCCTGGGTGCAGCGCTTCACCGAGTGGTGGCGCTACGGGATCGAAGACTGGCTGGCGCGGCCCGACACGCCGCAAAGCCTGTCCTTCACCTGCGAGCTGGGCCCGCCGCCCTATGCCATCACCGGGGCGGATGGCCGCGAGATCAGTGATCGCTGGAGTGAGGCATTAAAGATGCAAACGTTGATCCGCGAGGTGTGGCGAAGCTGTCAGAAATGATCTGCGACCGCCGCTCCAATGTGGGAGCTGGCTTGCCTGCGATAGCGGTGTGTCAGTCGCCGGATGCATTGACTGATGCCCTGCAATCGCGGGCAAGCCCGCTCCCACATTGGACATTGGGTGCTTTTAGAGTGGTGTCAGGTCAGCAAGCCAGTGCTGACCGCCACAATCAGGAACACCCCCAACAACGCCCGGTAAATCACAAACGGCCAAGTCGAGAACCGCTCCAGAAACTTCATCAACCCCCAGATCGCAAAAAACGCCGAGACGCTCGCCACCACCAGGCCAAACAGCAGATGGGGCCAGGCGTGGGCCGGCAAGTCGGCGTGCAGCAGCACCCACAGCTCTTTCAGCCCGGCGAGGGCAATGGCCGGCAGGCCCAGCAGGAAGGAGAAACGCGCCGCCTCTTCACGCTTGAAGTTGAGGAACAGCGCGGCGGTCAAGGTCGAGCCCGAGCGCGATACCCCCGGAATCAACGCACCAATCTGCGCAATGCCGACGATCAACGCGTCACGCAGGCGCATCTCACCCATTTCCCGCGTGTGGCGTGCGCGCACTTCCGCCACGGCCAGCAGCACGGCCATGACCACGCAGGAAATGCCGATCACCATCAACCCACGCAACGGCGAGTTGCAGGCGTTCAAGGTCGAAGACAGTGCCAATCCGGCGATGCCGATGGGAATCGTCGCCAGTACAATCGCCACTGCCAGCTTGAACCAGCGGTCGTTGTAGTCGCCTCGGCGCACCGCACTGAGGCTGCCGGTGGTCACTTGGCGCACGTCGCGCCAGAAGTAACTGACCACCGCCGCCAGCGCCGCCAATTGCATCGCCGCCGAAAACGCCGAGCCCGGGTCTTGCCAGCCGAGCAGGGCGGGCACCACGCGCATATGGGCGGTGGACGACACCGGCAACAGCTCGGTGATGCCCTGGATCACGCCCAGGATGAAGATTTGCAAGTAATCCAGGGAGGCAAAGCCCACATCCAGGCCCGCGGTACAGACGTTGCTCACAGTGCGTGTCCTTGAGAAAAAAACGGAATCCCGGGCAGTCTAGGCTAAATGTTTCAGGATGTTGCCATGGCCCCGCACAAATCCGCCTTCGGTTCAGCAAACAGAAAGGTTGGACAATGTATTGGCCTGCATGAAGGTTTTGTGAACAATGGCGCCCTGCATTTTTTCACCGAGAGTCCCATGCCTGAAACCACCGTAGAACTGATCCAGACCGGCCCCGAAGACGCCGAGCTGATCCGCAATCTCTACCAGTACTACGCCTACGAGTCGTCGGACTGGGAGCAGGAAGATGTCGAGGGCGACGGCCGTTTCTACATCCATGACGAACACCTGGCGCGCTACTGGCAAGACCCGCAGTGGAGCGCCAACCTGTTGCTGGTGGACGGTTATATCGCCGGTTTCCTGCTGATCGAAGGCAGCGAGATCCCGGGGATGGACGCCCTGGAGTTGGCCGATCTGTTTATTCTCAAGCGCTATCGCCGCAAAGGCATCGGCCGCGCCATTGCCACCCAGGTGCTGTGCAGCGGCGCGGCCAATTGGCTGGTGCGTTTCTATGATCAGGACGAAGTGTCCCAGGCGTTCTGGCGCACCGTGCTGGATAACCTGCCGCGCCCGGTGCAGACCCTGGAGCTGGAGGATGAACCGAACCTGGTGAGCTACTTGATTACGCGGGTGGCGCTGCATTAAACGCTTGCTGCATCACCTGCGGCGGTTGGCCGAAGGCGCGCAGGAACGCCTGGCGCATGCGCTCGCGGTCACCAAAACCGGTTTCGCGGGCCACCACTTCCACCGGGTGGCGGCTGGTTTCCATCAGCGTGCGTGCGGCTTCCACTCGCAGGGCTTCGATGGCCTTGGCCGGGGTTTGTCCGGTCTCTTCGCGGAACACCCGGCTGAATTGGCGCGGGCTGAGCCGTGCGACGTCGGCCAAGGCGTCCACGGACAGATCGTGGGTGAGGTTTTCGCGGGCGTAGGCCAAGGCCAGCTGCACGCGGTCTGATTTCGGGTCCAGCTCCAGTAATGCCGACAGTTGCGACTGCTCGCTGCCCCGGCGCTGGGCGATCACCAGCTTGCGCGCGATGCGCCGCGCGAGGTCGCTGCCCAGGTCGTTCTCGACCATGGCCAGGGCCATGTCCACGCCGGCGCTCATGCCGGCGCCGGTCCAGATCTGGCCGTCCACCACGAACAAACGGTCTTCGTCCAACTGGATCTGCGGGTAGCGCTTGCGAAAGGCCGGCGCGTGAATCCAGTGGGTGGTGGTGCGTTTGCCTTCCAGCAGGCCGGCTTCGGCCAATACGAAGATGCCCATGCACAACGACGCGACCCGCCGCGATTGGGCGGCGGCGGCCGTGACCAGCGCCAGCAGATTGGCCTCCGGCAGGCGAAATTCCATGTAGCCGCCGACGATCAGCGTGTCATAGCCCTCGGGCCGGATCGGCGTGGTATTCACCGAGAACCCCTGGGACGTCATCACCGCGCCGCCACCCTCCGACACCAGGTGGAACTCATAGGCCGGCTCGCCCCGCAGCAGGTTCGCGCACTCGAACACCGAGCCGACACTGAGGCTCAGGCATTCAAAATTCGGGTAAACCAGCAGCGCAACGCTGTGCATCGCATCTCTCCAAGGGGCGGGGGAGGTGGGATTGTCGGCGGCTGGCGGGCAAACGGCAACTGCCAGCGTGCATGTCCGAAAACCTTGCGGATATGACGTTGTGCCGTTGCGCCCCGACTCCTAAGCTTCAACCCTCAGTCATCCCGAGGCACTCGACAATGAAAGTATTGATGGTTTTGACCTCTCACGATCAGTTGGGCAACACCGGCCGCAAGACCGGCTTCTGGCTCGAAGAGTTTGCGGCACCGTATTACGCGTTCCTGGATGCGGGTGCCGACGTGGTGCTGGCATCCCCGGCCGGCGGGCAGCCGCCGCTGGACCCGGTCAGCGACCTGCCGGACTTCCAGACCGAACAGACCCACCGCTTCGCCGCCGACCCGGCTGCTCAGCACGCGTTGGCCAATACGCTGAAGCTGGACGCGGTGAATGCCGCCGACTTCGACACCGTGTTCTACCCAGGCGGCCACGGCCCGCTGTGGGACCTGGCGGAGTCGCCAGTGTCGATCGCGCTGATCGAGGCGTTCGAACGCGCCGGCAAGCCCATCGGTTTTGTCTGCCATGCGCCGGGCGTGCTGCGTCACGTCAAGGCGGTCAACGGTGAGCCGCTGGTCAAGGGCCGTCGCGTCACCGGCTTCTCCAACTCGGAAGAGGCGGCGGTGGAATTGACCGACGTGGTGCCGTTTCTGGTGGAAGACGAATTCAAGAAGCTCGGCGGCAAGTACGAGAAGGGCGCTGATTGGCAATCCTTTGTGATCGTCGATGGCTTGCTGGTCACCGGGCAGAACCCGGGCAGCTCCAGCGATGTGGCCAAGGCGCTGCTGAAACTCACCGCGTAAGTTAACTCATCACTTTTTATTGATTGGCGACTCCACGGAGTCGCCAAGGCTTTTGCTCGTCCAGGATTTGGAAAACCCCACATGACCGACAACGTTTTGAACACCCCGCTGCAACTGGGCCGACACACCCTGAACAACCGCATTGTGCTGCCACCGTTGACCCGCCAGCGCAGCGCCCAACCGGGTGATATCGCCACCGACCTGATGGCCGAGTACTACCGCCAACGCGCTTCGGCGGGGTTCATGGTCAGCGAAGGCACGCAGATCGAACCGCGTGGCCAGGGGTATGCGTGGACGCCGGGCATCTACACGCCGGCGCAGATCGAGGGCTGGCGCCAGGTCACCGACGCGGTGCATGCCGAGGGCGGGGTGATCTTTGCCCAGTTGTGGCATGTGGGGCGCGTGTCCCACCACGATTTGCAACCCGAGGGCGCAGCCCCCGTTGCGCCGTCGGCGATCCAGCCGCAGCAGGTCAAGGCTTTTATCGAAACCGCGCCGGGCGCCGGTGAACTGGTGCAACCGCCGGTGCCGCGCGCGCTGAGTACGCAAGAGGTCAAGGACCTGGTCGGGCTGTATGCCCAGGCGGCGCGCAACGCGATAGCGGCCGGGTTTGACGGTGTGGAGATTCATTCGGCCAACGGTTACCTGGTCAACCAGTTCATCTCGGCCCATGCCAACCAGCGCGATGATGAATACGGCGGCTCGTTGCACAACCGCCTGGGTTTCCTGCGGGAAATCGTCGAAGCCGTCAGCGCGGCCATCGGCGCGCAACGCCTGGGTGTGCGTTTTTCGCCGCTGTTCAGTGGCACGGACCAGGACCGGGTGTATATCGGCCTGGTGGAAGAAGACCCGCACCACACCTATATCGAAGCCGTAAAAGTGCTGGAAACGGCGGGCATCGCCTACCTGTCCATCGCCGAAGCCGACTGGGACAACGCGCCGGAACTGCCGGAAACCTTCCGCCGTGCGGTGCGCGAGAGTTTCAGCGGGCGGATCATCTATGCCGGGCGTTATACCGCTGAACGCGGTGAGAAACTGGTGCAGGCGGGGCTTGCGGATTTGATCGCGTTTGGCCGGCCGTTCATTGCCAACCCGGATCTGCCGCAACGGCTGTTTAACGGCTGGCCGCTGAACCCGCTGCGGGTTGAAGGCATGTACGGCGGCTCGGAGCAGGGCTACACCGATTACCCGACTTACGCTGCGGCCTCCTAAACAACACAGTTCAACTGTGGGAGCTGGCTTGCCTGCGATGCAAGCACCTCGGTGCATCAGG
>NZ_ANNV01000046.1 GCF_000346755.1 Pseudomonas sp. CBZ-4
CAAGCTGACAGACCGCTATCGCAGGCAAGCCAGCTCCCACACAAACCAGTTCCCACAGTCAGTCCGCGCTAGGCTTGGGCTGTTCGTAGCGCGCATTAAAGGCCTGGATGAAACCATTACGCAAAATCGCCAAAAACGCACCGAACGCGCTGACATCCTGCTGATGCACACTGCCACTCAGCTCCACCCGCGTGGCGAACTGGTTTTTCTGCTGGTTCTTCAGCACCGTCTCGCTGGCACCCACCACGGCTTCCCAGATCGAACGGAAGATGTTCTTGTCCTTGTTTTCCACGTCCTGCTGCCAGTCGAACACTTCGACGTCGCGCAGCAGCGGCTTGATATAGCCGGTGAGCTGGCCTTTTTCCGCCTGGGCCTCGATCACCACGTCGCCGGTGCCGGCCTTGAAGTCGAACTTGCCGTAGGCCGAGGCGAAGGCGTTCATGCGCTTGAGCTGCAAATCCTTGGCGCGGAAACGGAATTCGAAGTTTTCGAAATTGCTCAGCGGATCAAAGGTCGCGCTGGCTTCCAGCGGCGCCTGGCCTTGCAGCAGGGCCTTGCCTTCGAAGCGGGCGTCGCGCTTGCCTTTGACGTCGACGATGTTGGTCAGGTTGTAGAAGCTGGCGTTGACCTCGGTGGCGTTGATGTTCACCGGCGGCTTGGAGTTGAAGTTGTGGAAGGCAATCTTGCCGTCTTCGATGCGCACTTCGTCGAGGGTGATCGGCGCCAGTTTGCTCAGCTGCGCGCGCCAGTCGGTGCCTTTACCGGTCTGGGACGCCTGTTTGTTGGCGCCGCCATCGACGAAATTCACCTCCGGCCTGATAAACCGCACCTTGGCCACGACCGCATGGTCGGCCCACAGCGCTGGCCAGCTGACGGACAAGTCGATCAACGGCGCCTTGAGCAGCGGCACTGGCACCTTGCCATCTACCTTGATGATCTCCAGGCCATTGATCTTGTAGGCGCCGCGCCACAGGGCGACGTCCACGTCGCTGACCTGGCCACGGTAGTCGCCCATGTCGGCGAGCTTGTCGTTCAGGTAGTTGCGCACCAGGTAGGGCAGGGCGAGGTCCAGGGCGACCAGCAGCACCACCAGTCCGGCGACGGTCCATAGCAGCCAGCTGTAGCGACGTTTCATTGGGGCGTTCTCCATGTCTGTAGGAAATGGACTCCTGTGAGGCGCGCAACGTTCCTCGACTGGACGCGTTGCGACACGAGGCATACCCTTGGGGCCTTCCTGAATACCGCCCACATAGGACCCGCCATGAGCCGCATCTTTGCAGACAACGCGCACTCCATCGGTAACACGCCCCTGGTGCAGATCAACCGTATCGCCCCCCGTGGCGTGACCATCCTGGCCAAGATCGAAGGGCGTAACCCCGGTTACTCGGTGAAGTGCCGCATTGGCGCGAACATGATCTGGGACGCGGAAAGCACCGGCAAACTCAAGCCGGGCATGACCATTGTCGAGCCGACGTCGGGTAACACCGGCATCGGCCTGGCGTTTGTCGCCGCTGCCCGTGGCTACAAGCTGCTGCTGACCATGCCGGCGTCCATGAGCATCGAGCGCCGCAAGGTGCTCAAGGCCCTCGGCGCCGAACTGGTGCTGACCGAGCCGGCCAAGGGCATGAAGGGCGCGATCGAAAAAGCCGCTGAAATCGTCGCCAGCGACCCAACCCAGTACTTTATGCCGGGCCAGTTCGAAAACCCGGCCAACCCGGCGATCCACGAAAAAACCACCGGCCCGGAAATCTGGAACGACACCGACGGCGCCGTGGATGTGCTGGTGGCCGGCGTCGGCACCGGTGGCACCATCACCGGTGTGTCGCGCTATATCAAGAACATCGCGGGCAAGCAGATCCTCTCGGTGGCCGTGGAGCCGATTGTGTCGCCGGTGATCACCCAGGCGCTGGCCGGTGAAGAAATCAAGCCGAGCCCGCACAAGATCCAGGGCATCGGCGCCGGTTTTGTGCCGAAAAACCTCGACCTGTCGATGGTTGACCGTGTCGAACTGGCCAGTGATGAAGAATCCAAGGCCATGGCCCTGCGCCTGATGCAGGAAGAGGGGATCTTGTGCGGTATCTCCTGCGGTGCGGCGATGGCCGTGGCCGTGCGCCTGGCGCAGAAGCCGGAGATGCAGGGCAAGACCATCGTGGTGATCCTGCCGGACTCCGGTGAGCGCTACCTGTCGAGCATGTTGTTCAGCGATCTGTTTACCGATCAGGAAAACCAGGCTTGATGTGTGTCAGCGCCGATACCTTGGCCCTTCTGCATAATGGCCCAAGTGTTTATGATGCCCGGCGCATTTTTTCAGGAGTTGCTGCATGACCTTTTCTTTGGCCGCCAAACTGTCGGTGTTGCTGTTGTTCATCGGCAGCACGCTGTATGTGCACCTGCGCGGCAAGGCGCGTTTGCCGCTGTTGCGCCAGTTCGTCAACCATTCGGCGCTGTTCGCTCCGTATAACGCCTTGATGTACCTGTTCTCGGCCGTGCCGTCCAAGCCGTACCTGGACCGCAGCAAGTTCCCCGAACTGGACGTGCTCAAGGACAACTGGGAAGTGATCCGCGAAGAGGCCATGCACTTGTTCGACGAGGGTTACATCCGCGCCGCCGAAAAGAACAACGACGCCGGTTTCGGTTCGTTCTTCAAGAAGGGCTGGAAGCGTTTCTACCTCAAGTGGTATGACAAACCACTGCCCTCGGCCGAGGCGCTGTGCCCGAAGACCGTGGCGCTGGTGAGCAGCATTCCCAACGTCAAGGGCGCGATGTTCGCGCTGTTGCCGGGTGGCAGCCACCTCAACCCGCACCGTGATCCGTTTGCCGGTTCCTTGCGGTATCACCTGGGCCTGTCCACGCCGAACTCCGACGCCTGCCGCATCTTTGTCGACGGCCAGGAGTACGCCTGGCGTGATGGCGACGACGTGATGTTCGACGAAACCTACGTGCACTGGGTGAAGAACGAGACAGAAACCACCCGCGTGATCCTGTTCTGCGACATCGAACGGCCGCTGAGCAATGGCTTCATGACCCGCGTCAACCGTTGGGTCAGCAAGCAACTGGGCCGCGCCACGGCGCCGCAGAACCTGGATGACGAGCGCGTCGGCGGGATCAACCAGGCGTATGCCTGGAGCAAGACCTTCAGCGACAAGTTCAGTGGTGTGGTCAAGCAGTGGAAGCGCAAGCATCCCAAGGCTTACCGGATTGCGCGGCCGGTGTTGGCCGTCGTTGTGTTGGTACTGCTGTGGAAGTGGTTGTTCTGATCTGAATTTGTGAATACGGTCAAAACTGTGGGAGCTGGCTTGCCTGCGGTAGCGGGATGTCAGCTAAGTAAA
>NZ_ANNV01000047.1 GCF_000346755.1 Pseudomonas sp. CBZ-4
GGAGATGCTATCGCAGGCAAGCCAGCTCCCACACAAGCCAGCCCCCACATTGATATCAGTGTTTTCTAGATATCGGTCGGCACCCTCGCCTTCTCCCGCGCATCCTCCCGACTGATCACGCCCTCGCCCACCAGCGCCTTCAAGCTCATATCCAGCGTCTTCATGCCCAACGCCCCACCTGTCTGGATCGCCGAGACCAACTGAGCCACCTTGTCCTCGCGAATCAGATTGCGAACCGCCGGTGTGCCCAGCAGGATTTCATGAGCCGCCACCCGCCCGCCGCCGAGTTTTTTCACCAGCACCTGGGACACCACCGCCTGCAACGACTCCGCCAGCATCGAGCGGACCATGGCCTTTTCCCCCGCCGGGAACACATCCACCAGCCGATCCACGGTCTTTGCCGCCGACGCGGTGTGCAGGGTGCCAAACACCAGGTGCCCGGTCTCAGCGGCCGTCAGGGCCAGGCGGATGGTTTCCAGGTCGCGCAACTCCCCCACCAGGATCACATCCGGGTCTTCCCGCAGCGCCGAGCGCAACGCCGCCGAAAAGCTGTGGGTATCCCGGTGCACCTGGCGCTGGTTGATCAGCGCGGTTTTTGGCCTGTGGATAAATTCGATGGGGTCTTCCAGGGTGAGGATGTGCTGGCGCCGGTGCTGATTGAGGTAGTCGATCATCGCCGCCAGGGTGGTGGACTTGCCCGAACCGGTCGGCCCGGTGACCAGCACCAGGCCACGGGGCAGTTGGGCGATACGCTGGAAGACGTCCCCCAGGCCAAGGCTTTGCAGGCTCTGGACCTCATGGGGAATGGTGCGAAACACCGCGCCCATGCCGCGATCCTGCTGGAACACATTCGCCCGGAACCGCGCCACGCCCGGCAGTTCGAAGGCAAAGTCCATTTCAAGAGATGTTTCGAAATCCTTTTGCTGGTGTTGATTGAGCAAAGGGCTGAGCAAATCCGCCACCTGGGGCGCCGACAGCACCGGCCAGTCCAGCGGCCAGACCTCGCCGTCCACACGCAGCATCGGCGCCAGGCCGGCCGACAAATGCAGGTCGGATGCGCCACGGCGCACGCCTGCCGTCAGCAGTTCAGTGATATCCATAGGGCTTTCCATTTCCAGTAGAATGCCGCGGACTCCATGTCCACGGGCGCATCTTGAATGTCCACGATAGCAGACAACATCGAGCGGGTTAGCCAGCGTATCCGCGCCGCCGCCGACGCCGTGCAACGCGACGCCAGCAGCATCCATCTACTGGCCGTGAGCAAGACCAAACCCGCCCAGGCCGTGCGTGAAGCCTACGCCGCCGGGATGCGCGATTTTGGCGAGAACTACCTGCAGGAAGCCCTGGGCAAACAGGCCGAATTAACCGACCTGCCCTTGAGTTGGCACTTCATCGGCCCCATTCAATCGAACAAGACGCGCGCTATCGCCGAGAACTTCGCTTGGGTGCATTCCGTGGAACGCCTGAAAATCGCACAACGCCTGTCCGAACAACGCCCGGCTGACCTGCCACCGCTGAACATCTGCATCCAGGTCAACGTCAGTGGCGAAGCCAGCAAGTCCGGCTGTACGCCCGCCGACCTGCCGGCCCTGGCCCAGGCGATCAGCGCGCTGCCGCGCTTGCAGCTGCGGGGCTTGATGGCGATTCCCGAGCCGACTGACGATCGTGCCGCGCAAGATGCAGCCTTCGCCACGGTGCGCGAGTTGCAAGCCGGTTTGAATCTGCCGCTCGACACACTTTCCATGGGCATGAGCCACGACCTTGAGTCAGCCATCGCCCAAGGCGCCACCTGGGTGCGGATCGGTACTGCACTGTTTGGCGCCCGCGACTACGGCCAGCCGTGAAATGGCTGACTTTTCACTGAATAAGGACCTGTCATGAGCAACACGCGTATTGCCTTTATCGGCGCCGGTAACATGGCGGCCAGCCTGATCGGTGGCCTGCGGGCCAAGGGCCTGGATGCCGCGCAGATCCGCGCCAGCGACCCGGGCGCCGAGACCCGTGCCCGCGTCAGCGCCGAGCACGGTATCGAGACCTTTGCCGACAACGCCGAGGCCATCCAGGGCGTCGATGTGATCGTCCTGGCGGTCAAGCCGCAGGCCATGAAAGCCGTGTGCGAAAGCCTGCGCCCAAGCCTGCAACCGCAGCAGTTGGTGGTGTCCATCGCCGCCGGCATTACCTGCGCCAGCATGAACAACTGGCTCGGCGCCCAGCCGATCGTGCGCTGCATGCCCAACACCCCGTCGCTGCTGCGCCAGGGTGTGAGCGGCTTGTACGCCACCAGCGAAGTCAGCGCCGCGCAACGGGATCAAGCCCAGGAACTGCTGTCCGCCGTGGGCATCGCCCTGTGGCTGGACACCGAGCAGCAACTGGATGCGGTCACCGCCGTGTCCGGCAGCGGCCCGGCGTATTTCTTCCTGCTGATCGAAGCCATGACTGCCGCTGGCGTGAAACTGGGCCTGCCGGCGGAAATCGCCAAGCAACTGTCGGAACAAACCGCACTGGGTGCAGCCAAGATGGCCGTGACCAGCGACGTCGACGCCGCCGAATTGCGCCGCCGCGTGACCTCGCCGGGCGGCACCACGCAAGCCGCCATCGAATCCTTCCAGGCCGGGGGCTTTGAAGCCCTGGTGGAAACAGCACTGGGTGCCGCGGCACATCGTTCGGCGGAAATGGCCGAGCAGCTGGGCAAATAAATAGTCGTCCCAATCAAGGAATCAAACATGCTTGGCCTTAATGACGCGCTTGTTTTTATCATCCAGACCCTGGGCAGCCTGTACCTGCTGATCGTGCTGATGCGTTTTATCCTGCAACTGGTGCGGGCGAACTTCTACAACCCGCTGTGCCAGTTCGTGGTCAAGGCCACCCAGCCGCTGCTCAAGCCGCTGCGCCGGATCGTGCCGAGCATGTTCGGTCTGGACATGTCGTCGCTGGTGCTGGCACTGCTGCTGCAGATCCTGCTGTTTGCCGTGGTGCTGTTGCTCAACGGCTTCCTGCCCTACACCGTGCTGCTGTTGCCATGGGCGCTGATCGGCATCTTCTCGCTGTTTTTGAAGATCATCTTCTGGTCGATGATCATCAGCGTGATCCTGTCGTGGGTCGCACCGGGCAGCCGCAGCCCTGGCGCCGAGCTGGTGTACCAGATCACCGAGCCGGTACTGGCGCCGTTCCGTCGCTGGATCCCGAACCTGGGCGGCCTGGACATCTCGCCGATCTTCGCGTTCATCGCGATCCAGTTGATCCAGGGTTGGGTGATCCCGTACCTGGCTGAATTTGCAGCCATGCCCAAGATGCTGTTCGGGCTAATCTGACACGCTGATCGTTCCCACGCTCCGCGTGGGAATGCAGCCTGGACGCTCAGCGTCCCATCACCTGACGCAGAGCGTCACCAGAGGCGTTCCCACGCAGAGCGTGGGAACGATCGGCCGGGAAGGGTTTGCTTGCCGCTAGGGTCCCCGCTCTTTAGACTTACGCCTCATTTAAACGAGAGCAGGGTCGATGCCAGCTGCCTTCCCCCCCGATTCTGTTGGACTGGTCGTGCCCCAAGTGGCGCACTTCAGCGAACCGCTGGCCTTGGCCTGCGGTCGTTCGCTGCCGGCCTATGACCTGATCTACGAGACCTACGGCCAACTGAACGCCACGGCCAGCAACGCCGTGCTGATCTGCCACGCCCTGTCCGGCCATCATCACGCCGCCGGTTTCCATTCTGCCGATGACCGTAAACCCGGTTGGTGGGACAGTTGCATCGGCCCCGGCAAGCCCATCGACACAGACAAATTCTTTGTGGTCAGCCTGAACAACCTTGGCGGCTGCAACGGCTCCACCGGCCCCAGCAGCCTCAACCCGGAAACCGGCAAGCCGTTCGGCGCCGACTTCCCGGTGCTCACCGTGGAAGACTGGGTGCACAGCCAGGCCCGCCTTGCCGACCTGCTCGCTATCAAGCAATGGGCCGCCGTGATCGGTGGCAGCCTGGGCGGCATGCAGGCGCTGCAATGGACCATCAGCTACCCGGACCGCGTGCGCCATTGCCTGGCCATCGCCTCGGCACCGAAGTTGTCGGCGCAGAACATCGCCTTCAACGAAGTGGCGCGCCAGGCCATCCTCACCGACCCCGAGTTCCACGGCGGTTCGTTCCAGGAAGCCGGGGTGATCCCCAAGCGCGGCCTGATGCTGGCGCGGATGGTCGGGCACATCACCTACCTGTCCGATGACTCCATGGGCGAGAAATTCGGCCGTGGCCTCAAGAGCGAGAAGCTCAACTACGACTTCCATAGCGTCGAGTTCCAGGTGGAAAGCTACCTGCGTTATCAGGGCGAGGAGTTCTCCGGGCGTTTCGACGCCAACACCTACCTGCTGATGACCAAGGCCCTGGACTACTTCGACCCGGCGGCCAACCATGACGACGACCTGGCCAAGACTTTCGAACACGCCACGGCCAAGTTCTGCGTGATGTCGTTCACCACCGACTGGCGCTTCTCGCCGGCGCGCTCGCGCGAGCTGGTGGATGCCCTGATGGCCGCACGCAAAGACGTCTGCTACCTGGAGATCGACGCTCCGCAAGGCCACGACGCCTTCCTGATCCCGATCCCGCGCTACCTGCAAGCGTTCAGCAACTACATGAACCGAATCGTATTGTGAGAAAGCCATGAGAGCCGACCTGGACATCATCCAAGACTGGATCCCCGCCGGCAGCCGCGTGCTCGACCTGGGCTGCGGCGATGGCGAACTGCTGAGCTGGCTGCGGGACAACAAGCAAGTCACCGGCTACGGCCTGGAAAACGACCCGGACAACATCGCCCAGTGCGTGGCCAAGGGCATCAACGTGATCGAGCAGGACCTGGACAAGGGCCTGGGCAACTTTGCCAGCAACAGCTTCGATATCGTGGTGATGACCCAGGCCCTGCAAGCAGTGCACTACCCGGACCGCATCCTCGACGAAATGCTGCGCGTCGGCCGCCAGTGCATCATCACTTTCCCCAACTTCGGGCACTGGCGCTGCCGCTGGTACCTGGCCACCAAGGGCCGCATGCCGGTCTCGGATTTCCTGCCGTACACGTGGTACAACACGCCGAACATCCACTTCTGCACCTTCGAAGACTTCGAAGCCCTGTGTGGCGAACGTGAAGCCAAGGTGATCAACCGCCTTGCCGTCGATCAACAGCACCGCCACGGCTGGGCGAGTAAACTATGGCCCAACCTGTTGGGCGAAATTGGTATCTACCGGGTCAGCAGCCCTGGCCTGACCGACCACAAGATTGCCGTCTAATCATTTTCAAGAGGGATGATCATGAGTCGCTTGGCTATTTTTCTATTGACCGCATGCCTGGGCGCCAGCGCCATCGCAGCGGACTCTATCGACGCTAATCGCAAGAAAGACTTCGGTGATATCACCGTCCACTACAACACCTTCACCTCCAGCTTCCTGCCACCGGAAACCGCCCAGAAGATCGGCGTGGTGCGCAGTAAAGAGAAGGGCTTGATCAACGTGACCGTGATCAAGGGCGTTGCCCCGGTAGCGGCGCAAGTGACCGGCACCATCAAGGACCTGGGCGGCAAGAGCGAGGTCCTGACCTTCAAGCAGATTACCGAGAAAAGCGGGGTCAGTTACCTGGCGCCCTACTCCGTCACCCAGCGTGAATACAAGACGTTTACCATCAACGTTGAAACCGGTGGCAAAGCCCATAGCTTCCAATTCAACCAAGAACAATTCCCGGCCGAATGATGAAACTCACCCAACTCGTACTGGCCAGCCATAACGCCGGCAAACTCAAGGAACTGCAGGCCATGCTCGGCGAATCGGTGCACTTGCGCTCGATTGGCGAGTTCAGCCAGGTAGAGCCGGAAGAAACCGGCCTGTCGTTCGTCGAGAACGCCATCCTCAAGGCCCGCAACGCCGCACGCATCTCCGGCCTGCCGGCGCTGGCCGATGACTCGGGTTTGGCGGTGGACTTCCTCGGCGGCGCCCCGGGCATCTATTCGGCGCGTTATGCCGACGGCAAGGGCGATGCGGCCAACAACGCCAAGCTGCTGGACGCCCTCAAGGACGTGCCGGACGCCGAGCGCGGCGCGCAGTTCGTCTGCGTGCTGGCCCTGGTGCGCCACGCCGACGACCCGTTGCCGATCCTCTGCGAAGGCCTGTGGCACGGGCGCATCCTGCATGCCGCCAGCGGTGAACATGGCTTTGGCTATGACCCGCTGTTCTGGGTGCCGGAGCGCAATGTCTCCAGCGCCGAACTGAGCCCGGCCGACAAGAACCAGATCAGCCACCGCGCCCGCGCAATGGATTTGCTGCGCCAACGCCTGAGCCTGAAATGACCCAAAACACCTCTGCGCAGCCGCTGATCCACGGCGGCGCGCAAACACCACGGGCGGCCCTGCCCCTGCTGCCGCCCCTGGCGCTGTACATCCACATTCCGTGGTGCGTGCGCAAATGCCCTTACTGCGACTTCAACTCCCACACCGCCAGCAAAGTGCTGCCGGAAGAGGAGTATGTGGACGCCTTGCTGGCCGACCTCGATCAGGACCTGCACGCCGTTTACGGGCGCGAGCTGAGTTCGATCTTTTTTGGTGGCGGCACGCCGAGCCTGTTCAGTGCGGCGGCCCTGGGCCGTTTGCTCAAGGGTGTGGAAGCACGCATCCCGTTTGCCGGCGATATCGAGATCACCCTGGAAGCCAACCCCGGCACCTTCGAACAAGAGAAGTTCGTGGCCTACCGCAAGCTGGGGATCAACCGCCTGTCCATCGGCATCCAGAGCTTCCAGCAGGAAAAACTCGAGGCCCTGGGCCGCATCCACAATGGCGATGAAGCCATCCGCGCGGCGGGCATGGCGCGCCAGGCCGGGTTCGACAACTTCAACCTGGACCTGATGCACGGCTTGCCCGATCAGTCCCTGGACGACGCCTTGAGCGACCTGCGCCAGGCCATCGCGCTGAAGCCGACCCATTTGTCCTGGTATCAGCTGACCCTCGAACCCAACACGGTGTTCTGGAACCAGCCGCCTGCGCTGCCCGAAGACGACACGTTGTGGGATATCCAGGAAGCCGGCCAGGCGCTGCTCGCCGAACACGGTTACGCACAGTACGAAGTGTCGGCCTATGCCCAGCCAGGTCGCCCGGCGCGGCACAACCTGAACTACTGGAGCTTTGGCGACTTTATCGGCATCGGCGCCGGCGCCCACGGCAAGCTCAGCCACCCGGACGGGCGCATCGTGCGCACCTGGAAGACCCGCGCGCCGAAGGACTACCTCAACCCGGCAAAAAACTTCCAGGCCGGCGCGAAGGAACTGACCAATGAGGAGCTGCCGTTCGAGTTCCTGATGAACGCCTTGCGCCTGACCGAAGGTGTCGAAGCCAAGCTGTACGCGGAGCGTACCGGCCTTGCGCTGGCCAGCCTGGACGAAGGCCGCCGCGAGGCCGAACAAAGTGGCTTAATGCAGGTCGAACCGTCACGCCTGGCGGCGACCGACCGCGGGCAACTCTTTCTCAATGACCTGTTGCAGACGTTTTTGAGCTGACGCTCTTAAGGAAATCGAATGGATTTGGTACTCGACCTGCTCGCCACCGTATCCCGCTGGAGCCGCAGCAACCTGTCGGAAATCTCCCTGGCATTGGTGGGCTGCTTGCTGGTGCTGTTTGGCGCCGATATCAAGGGCTGGGTCGAAGCCCGCCTGGGCAGCGTGGCCGGTGCGTTGCGCGTACCGCTGATGGCGTTGCTGTGCATGATTGGCAGCGGTGCGGCGTTGATCTACGCCACGCCGTGGATTGTGCGGGGGTTGAGCCAGTTCAATAACTACAGTTTGGCGCCGGTGTTGGTGGTGGTGCTGGTACTGATCGGCGTAGTAGCAGACCGCCGCTAACCTCAAGCACACTGCAAAACAAATGTGGGAGCTGGCTTGCCTGCGATGCAGACACCTCGGTCTAT
>NZ_ANNV01000048.1 GCF_000346755.1 Pseudomonas sp. CBZ-4
CCGCTATCGCGGGCAAGCCCGCTCCCACAGGGGATTGGGGTTTGGATTTGGGTTGGGCTTCAGGCCTCGACCAGGCTCCATTGCTTGCTCAGGCGCTTGTCGGAAATCGGCACCTTGGTGCCCAACTGCTGGCCAAACAACGACACCCGATATTCCTCCAGCCACCAGCGGTACAACTCCAGCTGCGGGTCGCGCTTGCCTTCCTGGGCGTGTTTTTTCAGGCGGTTTTCGTATTGCGCCCACAGGCCACTGAGTTCGCCACTCCACACCCGGTCCTTCTGCACCTGGCTCGGCAGTTTCTCCAGGCGCAGTTCGATGGCCTTGAGGTAACGCGGCAGTTCCTTGAACCACTGCGCCGGGGTTTCGCGGACAAACCCGGGGTACACCAGGTGGCTCAGTTGCAGCTTGATATCGTTCAAGGCCACGGCCTGGGCCAGGTCGATCTTGCCTTTGAAACGTTTTTGCAGCGCGTGCCAGAGCTTCAGCACTTCCAGGGTCAAGCGCGCCAGGCGCTCGGCGTGTTCGGTCCAGCTGCCACGCTTGCGCTCGGCCAAGGCGGCCAAACCGGCACCATCGCGCGGCAGGCTGGCTTCGCCGTCCAGTACGCAGGTGTCGAGGCTCGCCAGCAGGATATCTTCCACCAGGGCGTCGATGCGCCCCAGTTCGCGGTACATCAGGCCCAGCTCCGTCAGACCAGGCAATTTGCCACGCAGGAATTTGGCCGGTTCCGCCAGTTGCTGCATCAGCAGGCGTTGCAAGGCGCGGCGATGCTGGAACTCAGCTTCGGCCGCCGTGGAGAAACGCCCTTCCTTGACCGTGCCGTTTTCTTCCACCAGCGCCGGATAGACCGTCATCGACAGGCCGGCTATCTGCTGTTGCGTCTTTTCGGCGACCGCCGCGAACACCTTGGCCTCCACCGGCTGCTGGCTTTTCGCGGTTTGCGGCACGGCCAACGCGGCTTGGCTGGCTTCGGCGAAGCGCGCGGTCAGCTCGGCCAGGTCGCGGCCTTCGCCAAGGAACTTGCCTTGGCCGTCGACCACTTCCAGGTTCATCTTCAGGTGGTTGTCCACCTGCTGCGCCGCCTCGGCCCAGGCTTCGTCGCTCACGCGCGCGCCGGTCATGCGCAACAGCTCACGCCCCAAGGCCTGGGGCAGCGAGCCTTGGCCAAACTCCATACGTTGCAACGCGGCCTTGACGAAATCCGGCACCGGCACGAAGTTCTTGCGCAAAGCCTTGGGCAAGTTGCGCACCAGGGCGATGCACTTGGCTTCGATCACCCCCGGCACCAGCCATTCCAGGCGCTCCGGCGGCAACGCCGGCAACAGCGGCGCCGGCACACGCAGGGTCACGCCGTCACGGGGGTGGTTGGGTTCGAAGTGGTAACTCAAGGCCAGGGCCAGGTCGCCCAGGTGCAGGGTGTCTGGGTAATGCGCAGCGGTGACTTCACTGGCCTCGCGGGCCAGCACGTCTTCTTCGCGCATGATCAGCAACTGCGGGTCTTTCTGGCTGTGAATCTTGTACCAGCTGTCAAAGGTCGCGGTCTGGTGGATCTCCGCCGGCAAGCGCGCATCGTAGAAGGCGTACAGGGTTTCTTCATCGGCGAGGATGTCGCGCCGGCGCGCCTTGGCTTCCAGTTCGTCGAGCTGTTCCAGCAGTTGCTGGTTGGCGGTCAGGCACTTGGCCCGCGACTGGATCTCGCCGCGCACCAGGCCTTCGCGGATAAACAACTCCCGCGACACCACCGGATCGATCGGCCCGTAATGCACCGGCCGGCGCCCGACCACGATCAGCCCGAACAGGGTGATCTGCTCAAACGCCACCACTTGGCCGCGTTTCTTCTCCCAATGGGGTTCGAAGTGGTTTTTCTTGATCAAGTGCCCCGCCAACGGCTCGATCCAGTCAGCATCGATCTTGGCGACCATGCGCGCATACAGCTTGGTGGTTTCCACCAGTTCGGCGGTCATCAGCCATTGCGGGCGCTTCTTGCCGATGCCCGACGACGGATGAATCCAGAAACGTCGCTGGCGCGCACCGAGGTAATCGCCGTCTTCGGTCTTCTGGCCGATCTGGCTGAGCAGGCCGGACAGCACCGCCTTGTGCAGTTTCGGAAAATCCGCCGGCTCTTTGTTGATCGTCAGCTGCATGTCGCGGCAGATCAGGCTGAGCTGGCGATGGGAGTCGCGCCATTCGCGCAGGCGCAAATAGTTGAGGAAGTTCTTGCGGCACCAGTTGCGCAGCGGGCTGGCGGTCAGTTCCTGGCGCTGCTCTTCAAAGCCGCGCCACAGATTGACCAGGCCGGCGAAGTCCGAATCCGCGTCTTTCCATTGTGCGTGGGCCTGGTCGGCGGCTTGCTGACGCTCCGGCGGACGCTCGCGCGGGTCCTGGATCGACATGGCGCTGGCGACGATCAGCACTTCCTGCAAACTGCCGAGCTTGGCCGCTTCCAGCAACATGCGGCCCATGCGCGGGTCCACCGGCAGGCGCGCCAACTGGCGGCCCAACGGCGTGAGCTGGCTGTTGCGGTCCACGGCCGAGAGCTCTTGCAGCAGGTTGAAACCGTCGCTGATGGCCTTGCCGTCGGGCGGTTCGATAAACGGGAAGTCGGTGATTTCGCCCAGGCGCAGGTGCAGCATCTGCAGGATCACGGCGGCGAGGTTGGTGCGCAGGATTTCCGGGTCGGTAAATTCCGGGCGGCCGATAAAATCTTCTTCGCTGTACAAGCGGATGCAGATCCCCGGCTCGACCCGGCCGCAGCGGCCTTTACGCTGGTTGGCGCTGGCCTGGGAAATCGCCTCGATGGGCAGGCGCTGCACCTTGGCGCGGTAGCTGTAGCGGCTGATGCGCGCGGTGCCGCTGTCGATCACATAACGGATGCCCGGCACGGTCAGCGAGGTTTCTGCGACGTTGGTCGCCAGCACCACGCGCCGGCCCGGGTGGGACTGGAAAATCCGCTGCTGCTCGGCCGGCGACAGGCGCGCGTACAGCGGCAGAATCTCGGTGTGCTTGAGCTGGGCCTTGCGCAGCATGTCGGCGGCGTCGCGAATCTCGCGCTCGCCCGGCAAGAACACCAGCACGTCGCCAGGGCTGCGGCGTTCGCTGCGCTCGTAGGCGGCGATTTCATCGAGGGTGGCGAGGATCGCCTGGTCGACGGTGAGGTCGTCCTCGACGCGGTTGCCCTCCTCGTCCTGCTCCAGGGTCAGCGGGCGGTACCAGGTGTCCACCGGGAAGGTGCGGCCCGACACTTCGACAATCGGCGCATCGTCGAAGTGCTTGGAAAAGCGCTCCAGGTCGATGGTCGCCGAGGTGATGATGACCTTCAGGTCCGGGCGACGGGGCAGCAGGGTCTTCAGGTAACCCAGCAGGAAGTCGATGTTCAGGCTGCGTTCGTGGGCTTCGTCGACGATGATCGTGTCGTAGCGTTCCAGGTAGCGGTCGTTCTGGGTTTCCGCCAGCAGGATGCCGTCGGTCATCAGCTTGATCAGGGTGTTGGAGTCGCTCTGATCTTCAAAGCGCACCTGATAGCCAACCAGTGCGCCCAATGGCGTCGCCAACTCTTCGGCGACCCGGCTGGCGACGCTGCGCGCAGCGATCCGGCGCGGCTGGGTGTGGCCGATCAGGCCGAATTGGCCGCGACCGATTTCCAGGCAGATCTTCGGCAACTGCGTGGTTTTACCCGAACCGGTCTCACCCGCAATGATCAACACCTGATGCTTGTTCAGCGCGTCTTTGATTTCATCGCGCTTGGCGGCAATCGGCAGGCTGTCGTCGTAACGAATCACCGGCAGGCTGGCACGGCGCGCCGTGACCTGGGCGCAGGACGCCTGCATGCGCGCGACCCACTGCGCCAACTTGTCCTCGTCGGGTTTCTTGCGCAGCTCAAGCAACTGCCGACGCAAGCGGTGGCGGTCGGCGAGCATGGCGTGATCGAGGGTTTTGAGCAGTTGGTCGATAGTGGGCGCTTGGTCAGTCATCAGGTACTTGACGGTTATCTATATAGGCACGGCCGGCAAGTGTGGCAGAAAAGCGGCTCGTCTGGCAGGCGCCTGAGTGGCATCGGCGGTAAACCACAAGCAAATGTGGGAGCAACGATCATGTGGGAGCGGCGGTGCGACGATTCGACTTGCCCGCGATTACGATCTGTCAGCGACACATCTGCCGACTAATACACCGCTATCGCGGGCAAGCCCGCTCCCACAGGGGGCTCGCGTCACACTGGGTCCCTGCGCCGGTATGGGAACACGTCGATCACCTTGCCCGCGCGAATCGCATCCTGCAGGCCTTTCCAGTAGTCGGCGTTGTACAGCTCACCGTGCAGTTCATCGAACAACTTGCGCTGGCCGGCATCGGCGAACAGGAACGGCGGGAACTCTTCGGGGAACACATCCAGCGGGCCGATGGAGTACCAGGGCTCGGAGGCCATCTCGTCCTCGGGGGTGCGCGGCGCGGGGATGTGGCGGAAGTTGGCTTCGGTAAGAAAGCAGATCTCGTCGTAGTCATAGAACACCACGCGGCCGTGGCGGGTGACGCCGAAGTTTTTCAGCAGCATGTCGCCGGGGAAGATGTTCGCCGCCGCCAGTTGCTTGATGGCCAGGCCGTAGTCTTCGAGGGCTTCGCGTACCTGGGCGGGGTTGGCGTTTTCCAGGTAGAGGTTGAGCGGGGTCATGCGCCGCTCGGTCCAGCAGTGGCGGATGAGCACCGTGTCGCCTTCGACTTCGACGGTGCCAGCGGCGACTTCCAGCAGTTCGGCCAGGCACTCGGGTTCGAATTTGCTCAGCGGGAAACGGAAGTCGGCGAATTCCTGGGTGTCGGCCATGCGTCCTACGCGGTCGACGCTTTTGACCAGGCGATATTTCTCGATCACCGTGGCGCGGTTGACGTTTTTCGACGGTGAAAAGCGGTCCTTGATGATCTTGAACACGGTGTTGAAGCCCGGCAGCGTGAACACGCTCATGACCATGCCGCGCACGCCGGGGGCCATGATGAACTGGTCGTCGGTGGTCGCCAGGTGGTTGATCAGCGCGCGGTAGAACTCCGACTTGCCGTGTTTATAGAAGCCGATGGAGGTGTACAGCTCGGCAATGTGCTTGCCCGGCAGGATGCGCCGCAGAAAGCCGATGAACTCCGCCGGCACCGGCACGTCGACCATGAAGTAGGAACGGGTAAACGAAAAGATGATCGACACATCGGCTTCGTCGGTGATCAACGCGTCGATCTGGATGCCCTGCCCTTCGCGGTGCAGCAGCGGGATCACCAGGGGCCATTGTTCGTCGCGGGTGTAGATGCGTCCTACGAGGTAGGCGCCTTTATTGCGGTAGAGCACCGAGGAAAACAGCTCGACCTTGAGGTCCGGGTCTTTGCACACCCAGTCCGGCAGGTTCTCGCGCAACTGCGCTTCCAGGCGGCGCAGGTCGACAGGCAGGTCGGCGTAGGGCTCGCTGAAGCGATAGTCGGCGAAGATCTGCGCCAGCATCGCGGCGATGTTGCCCGCCGGTGCATAGGTGCGCGTTTGCGCCGCGCGCGCCCGGCGCAGGCTGGGCCGGGTGGTGTGGATGAACATGCAGCCGTCGCTGATCAGGTCATGGCTGAACAGGCCGCAGAAGATCGAGTTGTACCAGGTCTCGGACAGTTCATCGTCAAAGCGCAGGTCGATCAGGCCGATGTAGGCGCTTTTCACCAGGGGCCACAGGTCGATGTCCAGCAATTCGTCTTCGGCGAAGCTCGCGTGCAGGCGCGTGGTCACTTCGCCGACCTTCTCTTCATACAGGTTGATCCGCGCCGCCGACGCCGCCTGCCCCTGCTGCCACTGGGCCTTCTCGAAACGCTCGCGGGCACCGTCGGTGATCTGGCGGAAGTGCTCGCGGTAATCGTCGAAGCCATCAAGGATCATCCGGGCGATGGCGAGGGCGGGCGTGGATGGCGACATGCGGGAAACCTCTACGGGTATCTGGAAGCACTGAGCTTAGCCAGTGTAGGAAGGCAGGAGAAGGACGATTTTTCCTGGCGCGTTGTACAACTTCGTTCATTTCGTACATTTATTTTCAATTTTTTTTATTCGACCAATCGGTCAATAAACGCACCAAAAAGTCGCAGGATGTTTTCTGCACACCCCTGCAACGGCGCTGTCTGGCGCTGTGCGGGCGAAAAACCCGGCACCGCAACGGCCGACGCCGCTATGTAACCGTCTTGATACACCGTAAGGGAAACCCTGATTACCTCATTAGTGGCACTTTGCTATACAGCGCGCCCTTTCCCCTCCTAACAAGGCTAAAAGGCCGACCCGGGAACAGGTTCTAATCGCCCAAGGAGCATTGAGATGTCATTGAGGAATATGAGGATCGGCTTGCGTGCGGGTCTGAGTTTTGGGGTTTTGGCCAGCTTGCTGGTGATCGTGGGGATGTTTGGCCTGGGCCAGATGGCCAAGCTGCGGGAAAGTGCGCTGGTCATCGAGCAATCGTGGATGCCGAGCATCGAGAATATCCACGACAGCGCCGCCTACGTGGCCAGCATCCGCCTGGAGGCCTTGCGCCTGGCCACCACCGACGAATCGCGGATTCGTGACACCAGCAAAAGCCTGCTCGGCCGCCACCGCAGCGAACTGCAAGCCCTGCTGCAGCATCACGAAAGCCTGCTCAGCGACGCCGAAGAAGGTGAGAAACTCCAGCAGCTCAAGGTCAACGTGGACGCCTATCTCAGCCTGGTCGGGCAGATCGTCGCGCTGGTGGACAAGGATCAGCAACAAGACGCTATCGACCTGCTCAACACGCGCCTGGCGCCCCAGGGCGTGATCCTCAGCAAAAGCCTGGAAGAGCTGATCGTGTTCAACCAGAACGGCGTCGAAGCGGCAGTGGCGTCGGCCGCGCAGATGTATGTGAACGCACAATGGGTGGTCGGCCTGATCATCCTGTTCGCGCTGCTGGCCACCCTGGTCCTGGCGTGGCTGCTGACCCGCAGCATCACCGCGCCCCTCGGCCAGGCGCTGAGCGTGGCGCGTACCATCGCCGCCGGCGACTTGAGCCAGCCCATCGTGGTGCGCGGCAAGGATGAGCCGGCGCACTTGTTGACGGCCCTGGCCACCATGCAGGAACAGCTGCAAACCACCATTCGCGGCATCAGCGAATCGGCGCAACAACTGGCCTCGGCCGCCGAAGAAATGAGCTCGGTGATGGAACAGAGCACCCGTGGCCTGCAAGCGCAGAACGATGAAATCGAACAGGCCGCGACCGCCGTGACCGAGATGAGCGCCGCCGTGGACGAGGTGGCGGGCAATGCGGTGTCCAGCGCCGAGGCGTCCAAGGCCTCCGATGAAGACAGCAAGCACGGCCACTACCAGATCAGCGAAACCATCAGCTCGATCCAGAACCTGGTGGACGAAGTGCTCGGCGCCTCCAATAAAGCCGAAGGCCTGGCGGTGCAGGCGCAAGACATCAGCAAGGTGCTGGAAGTGATCCGCGGCATTGCCGGGCAAACCAACCTGCTGGCGCTGAACGCCGCCATCGAAGCCGCCCGCGCGGGCGAGGCCGGCCGTGGTTTTGCGGTGGTCGCCGACGAGGTGCGCTCGCTGGCCCAGCGCACCCAGGACTCCACCGAAGAAATCGAGCAGATGATCACCGGCATCCAGCAAGGCACCCAGGACACCGTCGGCGCGCTGAACAGCAGTGCCGAACACGCTGGCCAAACCTTGCAACGGGCCAACAGCGCGGGCAGCGCCCTGGAGAAAATCACCGCAGCCATCTCGCAGATCAGCCAGCGCAACCTGGTGATCGCCAGCGCCGCCGAGCAACAGGCCCTGGTGGCGCGCGAGGTGGACCGCAGCCTGGTGAACATTCGCGACCTGTCCACCCAGACCGCTGCCGGTGCCACCCAGACCTCGGCGGCCAGCCAGGAACTGTCGCGCCTGGCGGTAGACCTCAATGGGCTGGTGACGCGGTTTGTCCTGTAATCAGTCGAGGTGGCGTGCAACACTCGCCGCCTGATTGATGTAGGAGAACTCCGTGAGACCTGTCGACACCTTGTACCTGCTGGGGCTCGCCGCCATTTGGGGCGCCAGCTTCCTGTTCATGCGCATTATCGCGCCGGAGCTGGGGGCGGTGCCGACCGCGTTCTTCCGTGTGTCGATTGCGGCCGCAGGGTTGTTGGTAATCCTGGCGGTGATGCGCGTGAAGTGGGATTTCCAGGGCAAGTTCAAGACCGTCCTGTTGCTGGGCGTGATCAACTCGGGCATCCCGGCGACGATGTACTCGGTGGCCGCCCAGGTGCTGCCGGCGGGTTACTCGGCGATCTTCAACGCCACCACGCCGTTGATGGGCGTGTTGATTGGCGGGCTGTTTTTCAGTGAACGCCTTACGCCGTCGAAACTCGTCGGGGTCAGCCTGGGCCTGCTGGGCGTGGGCGTGCTGACCCGTGCAGGGCCGGTGGCGTTTGACCTGGAGCTGTTGATGGGCGCGCTGGCTTGCCTGGTCGCCACCACCTGTTATGGCTTTGCCGGGTTCCTGGCGCGGCGCTGGCTGGACCAGCGCGGTGGCTTGGACAGTCGTCTGTCGGCCCTGGGCAGCATGCTCGGCGCCACGCTGTTCCTGCTGCCGCTGTTTGCCTACAGCGCCATCAGCCATCCGCCCGCGAGTTGGGGCGGCTGGCCGGTGTGGGGTTCGTTGCTGGGGTTGGGCCTGGTGTGTACGGCGTTGGCCTACGTGTTGTACTTCCGCTTGCTCACGGCCATCGGGCCAGTGCGGTCGATGACCACCACGTTCTTGATCCCGCCGTTTGGCGTGCTGTGGGGCGCGCTGTTGCTCGGCGAGCCGTTATCGATGGCGCACGTGTACGGCGGGTTATTGATTGCCGGCGCGCTGTGGATGGTGTTGCGGCCAGGACGGCTGGCTAAAACCTTGTAGGACGACTACCGGAGTTTTCATGTGTCGCCTGTAGGACGGCCGCTATAATGCCGCCCAGATTTTTCCAAGGATTTCCCATGCTCGCACTGCCCTGGCTGTACCTGGCGCTTCTTTCCATTGGCTACGTATTGGCCCTGATCTATGGGCAATTGGGCCTGCTCGCCGGCATCTCGGTCGCCCTGTTGTTGCTGGCCGGGTATGCCGTGCGCCAGCAGCGCACCCCTGGGGCGCGCTACCTCGGCCACGGCTTCTTTATCGTGCTGGCCCTGGGCCTCGCGATGCACTGGCTGCCGGGTTTCTACAATGGGCGCGGTATTGCCCCGCAACGGTTTACCACCGACGCCGTGCCCTTCTCGATGTATCTGAACCAGGACAAGCCGCTGATCGGCTTCTGGCTGCTGCTGGCCTGCCCGTGGATCGTGGCGCGCCGTTCGTTGCGCCTGTCGATCTGCGTCTCCGCGCTGGCCTTGAGCTTGACCGCCGTGGCCGCGCTGGGTGGTGCCGCGTTGCTGGGCATGATCAGTTGGGCGCCGAAATGGCCCGAACAGGCGTGGCTGTGGGTGTTGAACAATCTGCTTCTTGTCACCCTGGTGGAAGAAGCGCTGTTCCGTGGCTACGTCCAGGGTGGGCTGAGCCAGCGTTTCAAACAGCTGCCCTACGGTGACAATCTCGCGCTGCTGCTGGCCTCGCTGCTGTTCGGCCTGGTGCACCTGGGCGCGGGTTGGCAGTGGGTGCTGCTGGCGAGCATCGCCGGGGTCGGTTATGGCCTGGCGTATCGCTTCGGCGGCTTGGGCGCGGCGGTTGCCACGCACTTCGGCTTGAATCTGCTTCACTTCGGCTTGTTTACGTACCCGATGCTGGCCGGTTGATTGTTGCAAAAATAAGTTAAATAAACCCCTGCCCGTGCCGATAACCCCTGAAAGCCTTGCGGATTGAACAATCATGCGTAATAACCAACCCGTTACCCAGCGCGAACGTACCTTCCCCGCTCAGCAACGGTTGATCTCCACCACAGATGCCAAGGGTGTGATCACCTACTGTAACGACGCGTTTGTCGAGATCAGTGGGTTCACCCGCGACGAACTGCTGCGCGCGCCCCATAACCTGGTGCGTCACCCGGATGTTCCGGGAGCGGTGTTTGCGCATATGTGGACCACGCTCAAACAAGGCTTGCCATGGATGGGCATTGTCAAGAATCGCTGCAAGACCGGTGACCACTACTGGGTGAACGCCTATGTGACGCCGGTCTTCGAGGGCAACCAGGTGGTCGGCTACGAATCGGTGCGCATCAAGCCCACCGCCGAGCAGATCCGCCGTGCCGAAGCGCTCTACCAACGCATCAATCAGGGCAAGTCGGCGATCCCGCAGAAAGACAAGTGGCTGCCGGTGTTGCAAGACTGGCTGCCGTTTATCCTGGTCAGCCAGTTGAGCTTCATGATCGGCGCGTCACTCAACTCCCACTGGGGCTTTGCCCTGGCAGCGGGGTTGTCGGTGCCACTGGGCCTGCTGGGCCTGAGCTGGCAACAGCGCGGCCTCAAGCGTTTGCTGCGTTTGGCCGAGCAGACCACCTCCGACCCGTTGATCGCGCAGATGTACACCGACAGCCGGGGCGCCCAGGCGCGTCTGGAGATGTCGATCCTCAGCCAGGAGGCGCGTCTGAAGACGTGCCTGACGCGCTTGCAGGACACCGCCGAACACCTCAACGACCAGGCGGCGCAGTCCAATACCCTGGCGCACAACAGCTCCAGCGGCCTGGAACGCCAGCGCGTGGAAACCGAACAGGTGGCCACCGCCGTCAACCAGATGGCCGCGACGACCCAGGAAGTCGCCAGCCATGTGCAGCGCACGGCCGATGCGACCCAGGAAGCCAACCGCCTGACCGGGCGCGGCCGCGATATCGCCGGGGAAACCCGCGAGGCGATTCAGCGCCTGTCGGTGGCCGTTGGCGAGACGGGCGTGACCGTCACCCAACTGGCCAAGGACAGCGATGAAATCGGCGGCGTGGTCGATGTGATCAAAGGCATCGCCGACCAGACCAACCTGCTGGCACTCAACGCCGCCATCGAAGCGGCGCGTGCCGGTGAGATGGGCCGTGGTTTTGCCGTAGTGGCCGACGAAGTGCGCCAACTGGCCCAGCGCACCGCTGAGTCCACCGGGCAGATCCATGCCCTGATCGCCAAGCTGCAGCAAACCGCTGCCGCTGCCGTACAGACCATGGACGCCGGGCATCGCCAGGCCGAAGAAGGTGTGGCCCGGGTGATGGAAGCGGATCAGGCGTTGGTGGGGATCAGTGAAGCGGTGGCGCATATCACCGACATGACCACGCAGATCGCGGCGGCGACCGAAGAGCAAAGCTCGGTGGCCGAAGAGATCAGCCGCAATATCAGCACCATTGCGCTGTTGGCGGACCAGACGTCGGAGCAGGCGTTGAACTCGGCGCAGTTGAGTGAAGAGCTTACTCATACCGCGAATACCCAGTATTCGCTGGTAGAACGGTTCAACCGGTAAACCGCAATCGCAGGCAAGCCAGCTCCCACATTTAACCGTGTACATCCCTTGGAATACGGTCGAATGTGGGAGCTGGCTTGCCTGCGAAGAGGCCCTAACAGCCGCCGAGAAACCCAGCCACTTTCGCCGCCGCAGCCGCCAAATGCTGCTCATGACTAAACCCTGAAACCTTCAACGGTTTCAAATCATGATCCCCCGCCACCAGCCACATCACCTCGATGCCCGGCGCCAACACATAGCCCTCCACCGCCGCCCGATTGCCCAAGGCATCGCGCTCGCCTTGCACGATCAGCGTCGGCGTCTGCAATCCGGCCAGATGCTCCACCCGTGGCTTTTCTGGCTTGCCCACCGCATAGAACGGATACCCCAGGCACACCAGCCCATCAGCACCCAACTCGTCGGCCAACAGACTGGCCATGCGCCCGCCCATGGACTTGCCGCCCATCGCCAGTTTCCCAGCGACATGACGTCGCACTTGCGCATACACCTCGCGCCACGCTTCCAGCAGTTTCGGCGCCGGATTCGGTGGGCGTTTACCGCCGTCCACACGGCGTTGGGCCATGTAGGGAAACTCGAAGCGCAACACGTTGACGCCGTGCCCGGCAAGGCGTGCAGCCATGTCATTCATGAAGGTTGAGTCCATCGGTGCGCCGGCGCCGTGGGCCAGGATCAGCGTCACAGGTTCATGCCCTGCAACGCTTGTCGCGACGTCCCACAACCAGCCGTGTTCCCGCACACACTGCGCCCATTGATCCCCGTCAATACTGGCCTTGTGCTCTTTGCCCATGCTTGCCTCGCTATTTAGTCTGCCTATAACTCCAGCCCAAGTGCCGCATTTGCTTGGGTTGAACCGTGGATGGGGAACCATGAACACTACTTTAAGTACCGCCTATAACTACAAGGTGGTCCGCCAATTCGCCATTATGACGGTGGTGTGGGGCATCGTCGGCATGGGGCTCGGGGTTTTTCTCGCCGCCCAATTGGTCTGGCCTGCTCTGAATTTCGATTTACCCTGGACCAGCTTCGGCCGCCTGCGCCCGCTGCACACCAACGCGGTGATCTTCGCGTTCGGTGGCTGCGCGCTGTTCGCCAGCTCCTTCTACTCGGTGCAACGCACCTGCCAGACCCAGCTGTTTGCGCCGAAAATCGCCGCGTTCTGCTTCTGGGGCTGGCAGTTGGTCATCCTGCTGGCCGCGATCACCTTGCCGCTGGGCTACACCAGCTCCAAGGAATACGCCGAGCTGGAATGGCCGATCGATATCCTCATCACCATTGTCTGGGTGGCCTACGCCATCGTGTTCTTCGGCACAGTGATGAAGCGCAACACCAAGCACATCTACGTCGGTAACTGGTTTTTCGGTGCGTTCATCATCACCGTGGCCATTTTGCATATCGTCAACAACCTGGAAATCCCGGTCAGCCTGACCAAGTCCTACTCCCTCTACGGGGGTGCGACGGATGCCATGGTGCAGTGGTGGTATGGACATAACGCGGTAGGCTTTTTCCTCACCGCCGGCTTCCTCGGGATGATGTACTACTTCGTGCCGAAACAGGCCGAGCGTCCGGTGTATTCCTATCGCTTGTCCATCGTGCACTTCTGGGCACTGATCACCCTGTACATCTGGGCCGGCCCCCACCACTTGCACTACACCGCGCTGCCGGACTGGGCACAGTCCCTGGGCATGGTGATGTCGCTGGTGCTGCTGGCACCGAGCTGGGGCGGGATGATCAACGGCATGATGACCCTGTCGGGCGCCTGGCATAAGTTGCGCAGCGACCCGATCCTGCGCTTCCTCGTGGTCTCCCTGGCGTTCTACGGCATGTCGACATTCGAAGGCCCGATGATGGCGATCAAGACCGTCAACGCCCTTTCCCACTACACCGACTGGACCATCGGCCACGTACACGCCGGCGCCCTCGGCTGGGTAGCGATGATTTCCATCGGCGCGCTGTACCACATGATCCCGAAAATCTTCGGTCGCGAGCAGATGTACAGCCTCGGCCTGATCAACGCGCATTTCTGGCTGGCCACCATCGGCACCGTGCTCTACATCGCCTCGATGTGGGTCAACGGCATCGCCCAGGGCCTGATGTGGCGTGCGGTCAACGAAGACGGCACCTTGACCTACTCCTTCGTCGAAACCCTGGTGGCCAGCCACCCTGGCTTCATCGTGCGGTTGGTGGGCGGTGCAGTGTTCCTCAGCGGCATGTTCCTGATGGCTTACAACACTTGGCGCACCGTGCGCTCGGCACAACCTGTCGAAGCCGCCACCGCCACGCAGATGGCCTGAGGAGTCAGTGATGAAACACGAAACGATTGAAAAGAACGTCGGCCTGCTGATGCTGCTGATGGTGCTGGCCGTGAGTATCGGCGGCCTGACCCAGATCGTCCCGCTGTTCTTCCAGGACGTCACCAACAAGCCGGTGGAAGGCATGAAGCCCTACACCGCGCTGCAACTGGAAGGCCGTGACATCTACATCCGCGAAGGCTGTGTGCAGTGCCACTCGCAGATGATCCGCCCATTCCGCGCCGAGACCGAACGCTACGGCCACTACTCGGTGGCAGGCGAAAGCGTCTGGGATCACCCGTTCCTGTGGGGCTCCAAGCGCACCGGGCCGGACCTGGCGCGCGTCGGCGCACGCTACTCGGACGACTGGCACCGCGCGCACTTGTACAACCCGCGCAACGTGGTGCCCGAGTCGAAAATGCCGGCCTACCCGTGGCTGGTCACCGCCGCGGTCGACAGCAGCCACACCGAGACCAAGTTGAAAGTGATGCGCACCCTCGGCGTGCCGTACACCGACGACGACATCAGTGGCGCCGTCGCCAGCCTCAAGGGCAAGACCGAGATGGACGCGCTGGTGTCGTACCTGCAAGTGCTCGGCACTGCCATCAAGAGCAAGAGGTGAGCCATGGGATTTGAATTCGATGCGGGCACCATCCGCGGCCTTGGCACGCTGGTCGTCGCCATCGCCTTTATCGGCCTGTCGCTGTGGGTGTTCAACAACCGCCGCAATGCGGAGTTCGAGCAGGCGCGCCTGCTGCCGTTCGCCGATGAACCTTCTCCATCCGACGCTCAAGAAGAGCCTGCAATAAGGAGCACTCGGCCATGACCCTATTTTGGAGTACATGGATCTGCGTACTGACCCTGGGCAGCCTGATCGGCCTGACCTGGCTGTTGATCGGCACCCGCAAGGGCGAGACCAAGGGCAGTGTGGACCAGACCATGGGCCACGCCTTCGACGGGATCGAGGAGTACGACAACCCCCTGCCCCAGTGGTGGTTCATGCTGTTCGCCGGCACCCTGGTGTTTGCGGTCGGCTACCTGATCCTCTACCCGGGCCTGGGCAACTGGAAAGGCGTGTTGCCAGGCTACGAGGACGGCTGGACGCAGAACAAGGAATGGGACAAGGAAATGGCCAAGGCCGACGCCAAGTTCGGGCCGATCTTCGCCAAATTCGCGGCCATGCCCGTGGAAGAAGTGGCGAAAGACCCGCAAGCGTTGAAAATGGGCGGTCGCCTGTTTGCCTCCAACTGCGCGGTGTGCCACGGCTCGGACGCCAAGGGCGCGTACGGTTTCCCGAACCTGGCGGACAACATCTGGCGCTGGGGCGGTTCGGCCGAGGCGATCAAGACCACGATCCTCAACGGTCGCCACGCGGCGATGCCAGCCTGGGGCGAAATCCTCGGTGAAGACGGCGTGAAAAACGTTGCCGCCTATGTGCGTCACGACCTGGCCAAGCTGCCATTGCCGGCGGATAACAGCGCCGACCTGGCCGCCGGCCAAGCGGCGTTCAACACCACTTGCGTCGCCTGCCACGGCCCGCAAGGCACTGGCATGGAAGCCATGGGTGCACCCGACCTGACCAAACCGGCTGGCTACATCTACGGCACCAGCCTGGCGCAGTTGCAGCAGACGATCCGTCACGGCCGCCAGGGCCAGATGCCGGCGCAGGATGTGCTGCAAGGGAATGACAAGGTGCATTTGTTGGCGGCGTATGTTTACAGCTTGTCCCATGGTGATAAGCAAACTGCCGAGTAGGCCCTTCTTGGCAGGCCTGGAGCCCCGCTCAGTGAAAACTGGCGGGGCTTTTTTGCGCGTACAGCGACGCCAATCCCCCCGGCAACGCCGATTGAGCACCGCTACTGAACATTGGGCAGAGAGATCACAAGCGATTGTTTAGTGACTCGACTCCCCCGGTCCGCCAATCCCAGTTGATCCATTAGCTCAGGGCGAGCAAGCAGCTCACGCGCAAACATCTTTGCGTCAGGCGGCGACGCCTGCGAAAGGGCTACATCCTCAAGCGACCAGAGGGTCACGCCCTGCATGGACTTGGACGCATTAAAAGTGTCCGGGTGTTCCTTGAACGTATCGAAATGAGCGATCAAGTAGTTGGCCATGTCCTTATTGCTCATGGCACTGAACTTCTGGTGCTCCGGGGATGCGACCATGCGAACGCTTTCCCGCTTAATCTTGCCGTCATATTTGGTATTGCCGTACCTGTCGAGCTTGTCCATGAGGCCGTGGTTTTCCAACAGCGCACGTGCAAACTGCGAATCTTCAGTGCTGACACCAGACTGCGTGGAGCTATACGCGATGTTCTCAAGGGATTGACGCGTGATAACACCTGGCTGTTTGGGGTCGCTGAATCTGTCGAAATGAACGTAGAGATGATTGGCCAACTCCGTCTCATTCATTCGCGTGAACGGGTTGCCGGTGTCGGATTTTGCCGAAAGTTGCGCGGCCGGCTGCATGGCACCCATCGCGTTATTGGACACAGTATTCACACTCATCACATTCTCCTTAACTGGAAGTCCTACGGTCTATTTGCTTCTCCTATGTGGGAAAAGGACCGGGGCGGTTCCCATCCGCTCATTTTTTTTGCATAGATAAATCTAGAAAGTGCTCGCCGATGCCCTTCGCGAATAATCGGGCGTTCACCCGCCCTGGCTTCGCGACCTTTTGTCACACCCCCTCCAAAGCACAACTTTCCCCTCCCGCCATTCGGGTCTACGCTTCCCCCACAGCGGGCCGGTTCTGGTGTACGCGACGACTGCCGTTGCGAGCCGAAAAAATTCCTGTCCACTTGATCAGCTTTCGAACGCCGACTTTATCCTTACGTAAAACAGGGAAAGGGCGCAGAATCTGGCGTGGAACGCCTTGACACAGGTCAGCGTTGCGTTGCATTGGCCTCTCGCTTTCTACATACTTGCGGCCGATTTTTACCTATAAAAAAACCTAAACCGTGGAACCTTAGAATGAGCACAGCAATCAGTCCGACTGCTTATAACTATAAGGTAGTCCGCCAGTTCGCCATCATGACGGTGGTCTGGGGGATCCTTGGCATGGGGCTCGGGGTGTTCATCGCCTCGCAACTGGTCTGGCCGGAATTGAACTTCGGCTTGCCCTGGACGACCTTCGGTCGCCTGCGCCCGCTGCACACCAACCTGGTGATCTTCGCCTTCGGTGGATGTGCATTGTTTGCCACCTCCTACTATGTCGTGCAGCGAACCTGCCAGACGCGACTGATCTCCGATGGCCTCGCCGCCTTCACCTTCTGGGGTTGGCAAGCCGTGATCCTCGGCGCCATCGTCACCCTGCCCCTGGGCTACACCACCACCAAGGAATACGCCGAGCTGGAATGGCCCATCGCCATCTTGCTCGCCATTGTGTGGGTGACCTATGCCGTGGTGTTCTTCGGCACTATCGTCAAGCGCAAGACCAAACACATCTACGTGGGCAACTGGTTCTACGGTGCCTTCATCCTGGTCACGGCGATGCTGCACATCGTCAACCACGCCTCGCTGCCGGTCAGCCTGTTCAAGTCCTATTCGGCCTACGCCGGGGCGACGGACGCGATGATCCAGTGGTGGTACGGGCATAACGCGGTAGGGTTTTTCCTGACCACGGGTTTCCTGGGGATGATGTACTACTTCGTGCCGAAACAGGCCGAACGTCCTATTTACTCGTACCGCCTGTCCATCGTGCACTTCTGGGCGCTGATCACCCTGTACATCTGGGCTGGCCCGCACCACCTGCACTACACCGCGCTGCCGGATTGGGCGCAGTCGCTGGGCATGGCGATGTCGATCATCCTGCTGGCCCCAAGCTGGGGCGGCATGATCAACGGCATGATGACCCTGTCGGGCGCCTGGCATAAATTGCGCACCGACCCGATCCTACGGTTCCTCGTGGTGTCGCTGGCGTTCTACGGCATGTCGACCTTCGAAGGGCCGATGATGGCGATCAAGACCGTCAACTCGCTGTCCCACTACACCGACTGGACCATCGGCCACGTACACGCCGGCGCGCTCGGCTGGGTAGCGATGATCTCCATCGGCGCGCTGTACCACATGATCCCGAAACTGTTCGGTCGCCCGCAGATGCACAGCGTTGGCCTGATCAATGCGCACTTCTGGCTGGCCACCATCGGTACCGTGCTCTACATCGCTTCGATGTGGGTCAACGGCATCACCCAGGGCCTGATGTGGCGTGCGATCAACGATGACGGCACCCTCACCTACTCCTTCGTCGAAGCGCTGCAAGCCAGCCATCCGGGGTTCATCGTGCGCGCCCTGGGCGGTGCATTCTTTGCCTCCGGCATGTTCCTGATGGCCTACAACGTCTGGCGCACCGTGCGTGCCGCCGATCCAGTAGAAGCCGAAGCCGCCGCCAAGATCGCCGTAGTGGGAGCCCACTGATGAAGCATGAAGTAGTCGAGAAGAATATCGGCCTGCTGGCCTTCTTCATGGTCATCGCCGTGAGTATCGGCGGCCTGACGCAGATCGTTCCGCTGTTTTTCCAGGACGTCACCAACAAGCCGGTGGAAGGCATGAAGCCGCGCACCGCCCTTGAACTGGAAGGCCGCGACGTCTACATCGCCAACGGTTGTGTCGGCTGCCACTCGCAGATGATCCGCCCGTTCCGCGCCGAAACCGAACGCTACGGCCACTACTCGGTCGCCGGCGAAAGCGTGTGGGACCACCCGTTCCTGTGGGGTTCCAAGCGCACCGGCCCGGACCTGGCCCGTGTCGGCGGACGTTACTCCGATGACTGGCAGCGCGCGCACTTGTACAACCCGCGCAACGTGGTGCCTGAGTCGAAAATGCCGGCGTACCCGTTCCTCGTGGAAAACAAGCTCGACGGCAAGGACACCGCGAAGAAAATGGAAGTCTTGCGCACCCTGGGCGTGCCCTACACCGATGAAGACATCGCCGGTGCAGCCGCAGCCGTGAAGGGCAAGACCGAAATGGACGCATTGGTGGCCTACCTGCAAGGCCTTGGCACCATCATCAAAAGCAAACGGTGACCTACATGGATATCGGGATGATTCGAGGCCTGGGCACCGTTGTGGTGATGGTGGCCTTTGTCGGCCTGGCGTTGTGGGTGTTCAGCCCCCGCCGCAAGTCGGAGTTTGACGACGCAACCATGCTGCCCTTTGCGGATGATCCCGAAGCCATCAAGCACGTCGAGCAAGCTTCTAGGAGTAACAAAGAATGACTACGTTCTGGAGTCTGTACGTCACAGTCCTCAGTCTGGGAACCATCTTCGCCCTGACCTGGCTGTTGCTGTCGACCCGCAGGGGGCAGCGCAGCGAACAAACCGACGAAACCGTCGGCCACTCGTTCGACGGCATCGAGGAGTACGACAACCCGCTGCCAAAATGGTGGTTCATGCTGTTCGTCGGCACCATCGTCTTCGCCCTCGGCTACCTGGTGCTCTACCCGGGCCTGGGCAACTGGAAAGGCGTGCTGCCGGGCTACAACTACCTCGACAACGACAAGCAAACGCCCTTCGCCAACGGCCAGACCGGCTGGACCGGCGTACACGAATGGGAAAAGGAAATGGCCAAGTCGGAGGCCAAGTTCGGGCCGATCTTCGCCAAGTTCGCATCGATGCCCATTGAAGAAGTGGCCAAGGACCCGCAAGCCTTGAAGATGGGCGGCCGCCTGTTCGCGTCCAACTGTTCGGTGTGCCATGGTTCCGACGCCAAGGGTGCCTACGGCTTCCCCAACCTCACCGACGCCGACTGGCGCTGGGGTGGCGACCCGGCCGTGATCAAGGAAACCATCATGAAAGGCCGCCACGCAATCATGCCGGCCTGGGCCGAAGTGATCGGTGAACAAGGCGTGGCCGATGTGGCCGCTTTTGTGCTGACCAACCTCGACGGCCGCAAGCTGCCGGAAGGCGCCAAGGCGGACGTGGCCAACGGTGAAAAACTCTTCGCCACCAACTGCGTGGCTTGCCACGGCCCGGCCGGCAAAGGCACCCCGGCGATGGGCGCGCCCGACCTGACCCACCCGGGTGCATTCATCTACGGTTCGAGCTTCGCGCAATTGCAGCAGACCATCCGCTATGGCCGCCAGGGCCAGATGCCTGCGCAGGAGCAAATGCAGGGCAACGACAAGGTGCACTTGCTGGCCGCGTATGTGTACAGCTTGTCGCATGGGGATAAGAAAGCCGAAGAGCAGTAACCCCCGTAAAATATCAAGCCCCTTACGGTGGCACCGTAAGGGGCTTGATGATGACCAACAACCGTATTGCACTACCTGAAAACCCGACACTCCCCTACCGCCAACTGGCGTATTGACAGGGCAATGCCTCAGGCCACCTTACAAGAATTGGTTAGCTCAGGATTCAGTCTTGAGACGCTGGTGCAAATAGGGAAACTTGCCAAGCCGCCGCGGTGTTTTTATAGGCGTTGACGACCCACAGCGCCCTGGCGACTTCTCGCACTTACTTGATGTACGGAAGTTTCTTCTCCACATCATTACGAACGACCGATGCGCGCTTACCATCGAACCCTAACTGCTGCATTAACTCAGGACGACTCAACAGTTCACGCACGAACATTTTTTGTTCATCACTGGAGGTCTTCGAAGTGAGTACATGCTGAAGTCGTGGAACCGATAACTCGTCGAAAGCACGACCTGCCGTACTGAGTGGGTTCACATACTTGAAGTCATTGAAATTATCAAATAAGTGCCGCGCGATGTCCTTGTCACTCATGAGGCTGAATCGGCCGTTTTCCTTTGCCTCAAACGCCCCGAGACTGGCCTGATCAATTTTTCCATCATGTTTGTGCTTGCCATAACCATCGCACTTTTCAAATAGTCCCTCTCTTTCCAGGACGGCCCGCGCGAGGGCTGACTCAAAGGGATCGACACCATTCTGCTCGCCCGCGTAAGCCATTTTCGCCAGTGATTCACGAGTCACAGAACCTGGATGCTTCGGATCGGTAAACTTTTCAAAGTCCATACGCAGAAGAAAGACCAGCCCTTCATCTGAAGTAGACTTGTAAAAATCGGAAACATCGGCCGCCGCTGGAGAGTTCGAAGCCTGCAACGGGGCCAACGAAGGGTTATAAGAAACACCACTAGTAGCAGTCATCAACAGTTCCTCAATTAAAAAAATTGTATCTAGCCCACATTTCGTGGAAACACCTCCACCCACCGTTCCCTCTGAATGTTGAACAAGTGTTTAATAATATTTCCTATAGCAAATACGTTGCTGCTCCTACATCACTTGGTATGCAAAATCTCAAATGAGTGGGGAAAAATCTCTCAATGTCTGACAGGCAGGATATAAAGAACACCGTCACAACCACTCCACCACAGAGGCTCGCCGTGGCCGCATGGGCAATGCCAGCGGTGTGGATCGAACAATTTTGCACAGGCAGATCCATGGGACAAATGACCAACCTACCGCCGAAAACCATCCATACTTGCCAAGTCAATTGATCCAGATCACGTACACCATCAATTGATTTCCCCCAACGCGACCAAAGGTCGCACCCTTTGCGCACCATCGGGGGCGTATCATTAGGCCACTGCAACACCCCTAATTTGACCCCGGCCGGCACGTACTGGCCGAGGCAAATCTCCACCGCCGTGGGATGCAATGATGAGCGACCAAATACCGGTACATGACGTTACCCCTGCCAAGACCATCGATCTCTACGCCTCGCGCGAGAAAATCTACACCCGCGCCTTCACTGGCCTGTTCCGCAACCTGCGCATGCTCGGCGGCGCCGGTCTGTTCCTGCTCTACTTCGGCACGGTATGGCTGAACTGGGGTGGCCACCAGGCTGTGTGGTGGAACCTGCCGGAACGCAAATTCTTCATTTTTGGCGCCACCTTCTGGCCCCAGGACTTCATCCTGCTTTCGGGCATCCTGATCGTCGCGGCCTTTGGCCTGTTCTTCATCACGGTGTACGCCGGCCGCGTGTGGTGCGGTTATACCTGCCCGCAAAGCGTGTGGACGTGGATCTTCATGTGGTGCGAAAAGGTCACCGAAGGCGACCGCAACCAGCGCATCAAGCTCGACAAGGCGCCGATGGGCGCCAACAAGTTCCTGCGTAAATTCAGCAAGCACACCCTGTGGCTGCTGATCGGTTTTGTCACCGGCATGACCTTTGTCGGCTATTTCTCGCCGATCCGCGAACTGGTGTTCGACTTCTTCACCGGCCAGGCCGATGGCTGGTCGTATTTCTGGGTGGGTTTCTTCACCCTCGCCACCTACGGCAACGCCGGCTGGCTGCGCGAGCAGGTGTGTATCTACATGTGCCCGTACGCACGCTTCCAGAGCGTGATGTTCGACAAGGACACCCTGATCGTGTCCTACGACCCACGCCGTGGCGAACTGCGCGGCCCACGTAAAAAAGGCAGCGACTACAAGGCCGAGGGCCTGGGGGATTGCATCGACTGCACGATGTGCGTGCAGGTGTGCCCCACCGGGATCGACATCCGCGACGGCCTGCAAATCGAGTGTATCGGCTGCGCGGCGTGTATCGACGCCTGCGACAACATCATGGACAAGATGGACTACCCACGCGGCCTGATCAGCTACACCACCGAACACAACCTGTCCGGGCAGAAAACCCACAAGCTGCGCCCGCGCCTGATCGGCTACGCGCTGGTGCTGCTGGCGATGATCAGCCTGTTGGTGGCGGCGTTTTTCATGCGTTCGCTGGTGGGTTTCGACGTGAGCAAGGACCGCGTGCTCTACCGCGAAAACGCCGAAGGCCGCATCGAAAACGTCTACAGCCTGAAGATCATGAACAAGGACCAGCGCGACCACACCTACGTGCTCGACGCCGCTGGCCTGCCCGACCTCAAGCTGCAAGGCCGCCGCGAGATCAGGGTGGCTGCCGGTGATATCGTCAGCATGCCGGTGGAACTGTCGAGCGCGCCGGAGCAATTGCCGTCGAGCACCAACGAGGTCAAATTCATCCTCACCGATGCCGATGATCCCGACGTCCGTATTGAAGCCAAGAGCCGATTCATCGGCCCCCAAGTTCGTTAAATAGAGAGCACGACAATGCCCGTAGCTACTGCCGCAAGCCCCTGGTACAAGCACCTCTGGCCCTGGATCATCATTGCGATCCTGGCCTGCTCGGTGACCTTGACCTTGTCCATGGTGACCATCGCGGTGAACAACCCGGACAACCTGGTCAACGACAACTACTACGAGGCCGGCAAAGGCATCAACCGCTCCCTGGACCGCGAACTGCTGGCCCAGACCCTGCAACTGCGCGCCAAGGTGCACCTGGACGAGCTGACCGGTGAAGTCGAGCTGCACCTGACCGGCAACAGCAACCCGACCACCCTGGAACTCAACCTGATTTCCCCGACGCAGCCCGAGAAGGATCGCAAGATCAACCTGGCCCGCAGTGCCAGCGAACCGGGCCGCTACATCGGCCAGGTCACCGACAAGGTCGAAGGCCGCCGCTTCGTCGAACTGCTCGGCGTGGAAGGCGACCGCACCTGGCGCATGTTCGAAGAGGAACAGGTCAGCCACGATAAAGACTTGCTGCTGGGGGATGAACCGCTGCAAGGTGCCGAAGACCTGAAAAAGTAACAGCCGGCGCTTCGCGCATCGCGGGCAAGCCCGCTCCCACAGGAAGAACGCATTCCAACTGTGGGAGCGGGCTTGCCCGCGATGAGGCCCTCCCAGCCACTACAGATTCCAAATCATGACCACCCCCTGCTACCACTGCGCCCTGCCCGTCCCCGCCGGCAGCCGTTTCACAGCGGTCATCCTCGGTTCACGCCGCGAACTCTGCTGCCCCGGCTGCCAGGCCGTGGCCGAAGCCATCGTCGCCGGCGGCCTGGAAAGCTATTACCAGCACCGCAGCGAAGCCTCGGCCAACCCCGACGCGCTGCCGGTGCAACTGGTGGACGAACTGGCGCTGTATGACCGCGCCGATGTGCAAAAACCCTTCGTGCGCCACGAAGGCGAACTCGCCGAAACCACCCTGCTGATGGAAGGCATCAGCTGCGCGGCCTGCGGCTGGCTGATCGAAAAACACCTGCGCCGCCTGCCTGCCGTGGCCGAGGCGCGGCTGAACCTGTCCAACCATCGCCTGCAAGTGCGCTGGGCCGACGGGCAATTGCCGCTGAGCCACCTGCTCGGCGAGCTGCGCCAGATCGGCTATGCCGCCCACCCCTATCAAGCGGACCGCGCGGCCGAACAACTGGCCGGCGAAAACCGCCTGGCCTTGCGTCAATTGGGCGTGGCCGGACTGCTGTGGTTCCAGGCAATGATGGCGACCATGGCCACCTGGCCGGAATTCAACATCGACCTGAGCCCCGAGTTGCACGTGATCCTGCGTTGGGTGGCGATGTTCCTGACCACGCCCATCGTGTTCTACAGCTGCGCACCGTTTTTCAAAGGCGCCTTGCGCGACCTGCGCACGCGCCACCTGACCATGGATGTGTCCGTGTCCCTGGCCATCGGCGGCGCGTACCTGGCAGGGATCTGGACCGCCATCACCGGCGTCGGCGAGCTGTATTTCGACGCGGTGGGCATGTTTGCCCTGTTCCTCCTCGCCGGGCGCTACCTGGAGCGCCGCGCCCGGGAACGCACGGCCGCCGCCACCGCGCAACTGGTCAACCTCTTGCCCGCGTCGTGCCTGCGCTTGCACAGCGACGGCCAGAGCGAACGCATCCTGCTCAGCGAACTGGCCCTGGGCGATCGCGTGCTGGTGCATCCCGGCGCCGTGTTGCCGGCAGACGGCGTGATCCTCGACGGCCAATCCAGCATCGATGAATCCCTGCTCACCGGCGAGTACCTGCCACAACCACGCCAGGTCGGCGATGCCGTCACCGCTGGCACCCTCAATGTCGAAGGCGCGCTGACCGTCGAAGTGCGCGCCCTCGGCCACGACACGCGCCTGTCCGCCATCGTGCGCCTGCTGGAACGGGCCCAGGCGGAAAAACCGCGCCTGGCGCAAATCGCCGACCGTGCCGCGCAGTGGTTCCTGTTGTGCTCGCTGATTGCCGCCGCCGTGATCGGCCTGGTGTGGTGGGAACTGGACTCGTCCCGTGCTTTCTGGATTGTCCTGGCGATGCTCGTCGCGACCTGCCCCTGCGCGCTGTCGCTGGCCACGCCCACCGCCCTCACCGCCGCCACCGGCACCCTGCACAAACTCGGGCTGTTGCTGACCCGTGGCCATGTGCTGGAAGGCCTGAACCAGATCGACACGGTGATTTTCGACAAGACCGGCACCCTCACCGAAGGCCGCTTGGCCCTGCGCGCGATCCGCCCCCTGGGCACGCTGGACAGCGATGCCTGCCTGGGCCTTGCCGCCGCCCTCGAAAACCGCTCCGAACACCCGATTGCCCGCGCCTTTGGCCGCGCCCCGCTGGCCGCCGACGAGGTGCTCAGCTCCCCCGGCCTGGGCCTGGAAGGCCGTGTCGGCGAGCGCCAGCTGCGCATCGGCCAGCCCGGGTTTGTCTGCGCCCTCAGCGGTTGCCCGATCCCCGCCTCACCGGACGAAGCCGGGCAATGGCTGCTGCTGGGCGATACCCACGGCGCCCTCGCCTGGTTTGTCCTCGATGACCGTTTGCGCAGCGACGCCCCGGCCCTGCTGGCGGCGTGCAAGGCGCGCGGTTGGCGCACCTTGCTGCTGTCGGGAGACAGCTCGCCGATGGTCGCCAGCGTGGCAGCCGAATTGGGCATCGACGAAGCCCGTGGCGGCCTGCGCCCGGACGACAAGCTGCAGGTGCTGCAACAGTTGCATCAGCAAGGCCGCAAGGTGCTGATGCTCGGCGATGGGGTCAACGATGTGCCGGTCCTCGCCGCCGCCGATATCAGCGTGGCCATGGGTTCGGCCACCGACCTGGCCAAGACCAGCGCGGACGCGGTGCTACTGTCCAACCGCCTCGACGCCCTGGCCCAAGCCTTCACCCTGGCACGGCGCACCCGGCGCGTGATCATTGAAAACTTGCTGTGGGCCGGGCTGTACAATGGCCTTATGCTGCCGTTTGCTGCCCTGGGTTGGATCACGCCGATCTGGGCGGCGATCGGCATGTCCCTCAGTTCGTTGACCGTGGTGCTCAACGCCCTGCGCCTGACTCGCCAGCCGAGCACGCCGGCCACCAGCGCCCCCACCGTCACCCGCCCGCTGCCGGCATGAGCCGGGCGGGCATGGAGTACCGATGCCAGCTCTCTACGTGATGATTCCAGCGGCGCTGCTGTTAGTGGGCGTGGCCATCTACATCTTCTTCTGGGCGGTGGACAGCGGCCAGTACGACGACCTCGACGGCCCGGCCCACAGCGTGCTGTTTGACGACCAGGACCCCAACCACCTCGCCGCCGTCGACGAGGCCAACGGCCCCGAACAGCCACCCAAAGACCCGCCCCATGCTTGAATTGGCGCCGCTGCTGGTCTCCGCGCTGATCCTTGGCCTGCTGGGCGGCGGCCACTGCCTGGGCATGTGTGGCGGGTTGATGGGCGCGCTGACCCTGGCGATCCCCAAGGAGCAGCGCAGCCGCCGCTTTCGCCTGCTGCTGGCGTACAACCTGGGGCGCATCCTCAGCTATGCCACGGCCGGCGTGTTGATCGGCCTGGCAGGCTGGGCCGTGGCGAACAGCCCGGCGGCGATGTTCATGCGCGTGCTGGCCGGGTTGCTGCTGATCAGCATGGGCCTGTACCTGGCCGGCTGGTGGAGCGGCCTGACCCGTATCGAAAGCCTCGGGCGTGGCCTGTGGCGGCATATCCAGCCGATTGCCAACCGTTTGCTGCCGGTGTCCAGCCTGCCGCGCGCCTTGCTGCTGGGCGCGCTCTGGGGCTGGTTGCCGTGCGGGTTGGTCTACAGCACCCTGCTGTGGGCGGCGAGCCAGGGCAACGCGCTGGACAGCGGGATGCTGATGCTCGCGTTTGGATTGGGCACTTGGCCGGTGCTGCTGGCCACCGGGTTGGCGGCGGAGCGGGTCACGGCGCTATTGCGCAAACGCAGCGTAAGAATGACCGGTGGCCTGCTGGTCATGCTCTTTGGGATTTGGACGCTGCCGGGTCCCCATCAGCACTGGCTAATGGGCCACTAAATCGCCATGTGGCATAGCGCCGCTCCCCGTTGATACAAATCAAGATGCCATCCCCGCCTCGCCCCTAGACTCGGCCCATTAGCCTATCCGGGGGAACGCCCGCATGCTCGACGCCATTCGTTGGGACACCGATCTGATTCACCGCTACGACTTGGCGGGGCCGCGCTACACGTCCTACCCCACCGCCGTACAATTCGACAGCCAGGTCGGCACGTTCGACCTGCTCCACGCCCTGCGCGAGAGCCGCAAGGCCTCAAGGCCGTTGTCGCTGTATGTGCATGTGCCGTTCTGCGCGAACATCTGCTACTACTGCGCCTGCAACAAGGTCATCACCAAGGACCGTGGCCGCGCCCATGCCTACCTGCAGCGGCTGGAGCAGGAAATCCAACTGGTGGCCTGCCACCTCGACCCGAAACAGCCAGTGGAACAGCTGCACTTCGGTGGCGGCACCCCGACCTTTCTCAGCCACGACGAACTACGCCAAGTCATGGGCTGCCTGCGCAAGCACTTCAATCTGCTCGACGATGACTCCGGCGACTACGGCATCGAGATCGACCCGCGCGAAGCCGACTGGGCCACCATGGGCCTGTTGCGCGAGCTGGGCTTCAACCGCGTGAGCATTGGCCTGCAAGACCTCGACCCCGAGGTACAAAGGGCAGTCAACCGCCTGCAAAGCCTGGAAGAAACCCGCGCCGTCATCGATGCCGCGCGCACCCTGCAATTTCGCTCGATCAACATCGACCTGATCTATGGCCTGCCCAAGCAAACCCCGCTCAACTTTGCACGCACCGTGGAAGAAGTGATCAAGCTGCAACCCGACCGCCTGTCGGTGTTCAACTACGCCCACCTGCCGGAGCGCTTCATGCCGCAGCGGCGGATCAACACCGACGACCTGCCCTCCCCGGCGGAAAAGCTGCTGATGCTGCAAACCACCATCGAACAGCTGACCCAGGCCGGCTACCGCTATATCGGCATGGACCACTTCGCCCTGCCGGACGACGAACTGGCCATCGCCCAGGAAGAAGGCACCTTGCAACGCAACTTCCAGGGCTACACCACCCATGGCCATTGCGACCTGATCGGGCTGGGGGTCTCGGCCATCAGCCAGATCGGCGACCTGTACTGCCAGAACACCAGCGACCTCAACGTTTACCAGAACACCTTGGCCAGCGCGCAACTGGCCACCAGCCGGGGCTTGGTGTGCACCACGGACGATCGCTTGCGCCGGGAAGTGATCCAGCAGTTGATCTGCAATTTCAGCCTGGCATTCGACAAGGTCGAACAGGCCTTCAACATCGATTTTCGCGGGTATTTCGACGAGATCTGGCCGCAACTTGAGGCGATGGCCGCCGATGGCCTGATCGAACTGGATGCCCAGGGCATTCGCGTGTTGCCAGCCGGGCGCCTGCTGGTGCGCTCGGTGTGCATGGTGTTCGATGCCTACCTGGAGCACCAGAATAGGCAGCGGTTTTCACGGGTGATTTGAGCGCGGTTATTTCATTGCCAAGCTGGCGGCCTTGATCGCGTCGCCGGCACTCAGGTCCTTCATCGCCTTGGTCAAGGACGCCTGGGCACTGGTCAGGCTGGCCTGCAGCGCACCCAACGCCGATTGCAGGGCAGTGGCCTTGGCCCTGGCCTGCTCGGGGCTGAGGCTCTTGTCAGCCATGACCGCCGCCATTTCCGCCTGTTTCTCGGCGATCTGCTTCTTGATCTCGCGAATCATCTTCAACAGTTGCTTGACGTTTTCTGCCAGGCCGCTGTCGTCGATGTCACTGTTGGAGGTTTTCTCGGCCGCCGCCGCTTTCATCGCCGCACCGGAAATAACCACCGAGACCGCAGGTTTGGTCGCATCGGTGGCCTTGGGGTCGGCGTCGTCGGTTTTAACAGCGGTTTTTTTTGTATCTGGCGTCGTCGTAATCTGCGTGCGCATTGCCAGGTCGAGCGTAAGGGAAGCCATCTTGTGAACATCCAGGTTCCAGGGTTGATAGCAGGCCATCGGCACCTGGCGAAAATTCTTTATACCCCTGCCGGTTTTTTGTACAGGCTGGCCTCACCCTCCCTCAGTGCGTTACCCTTACGTCTTATGTGTGTTTTCCCACAAGGATTTAAGAAATGTCCGAGCCAGTTAAACTGCGCGCTCACAGCCAGGCTCATTGCAAGGATTGCAGCCTGGCCCCCCTCTGCTTGCCACTTTCGCTGAATTTGGAAGACATGGATGCGCTGGACGACATCGTTAAACGCGGCCGCCCGCTGAAAAAAGGCGAGTTCCTGTTTCGCCAGGGCGACAAGTTCGATTCCGTCTATGCAGTACGTTCCGGCGCGTTGAAGACGTTCAGCCTGAGCGACAGCGGCGAAGAGCAGATCACCGGCTTCCACCTGCCCAGCGAACTGGTGGGGCTGTCCGGCATGGACACCGAGATTCATCCGGTATCGGCCCAGGCGCTGGAGACGACGTCGGTGTGCGAAATCCCTTTCGAACGCCTCGACGAACTGGCCCTGCAATTGCCACAGCTGCGCCGCCAGTTGATGCGCGTGATGAGCCGCGAGATTCGTGACGATCAACAAATGATGTTGCTGCTGTCGAAAAAAACCGCCGACGAACGCATTGCAACATTCCTGGTCAACCTGTCCGCACGCTTCCGCGCCCGGGGGTTCTCGGCCAACCAGTTCCGCCTGAGCATGTCGCGCAATGAAATCGGCAACTACCTGGGCCTCGCGGTGGAAACCGTGTCCCGCGTATTTACCCGCTTCCAGCAGAACGAACTGATCGCCGCCGAGGGCAAGGAAGTGCATATCCTCGACCCGATCCAGCTCTGTGCGCTGGCCGGTGGCTCCCTCGAGGGCTGATCCAGACACTTGCGGCCGCGCCAACCGGCGAGGCCGCAGGTATACTTCGAGTCCGTTTCCAGCCCCAGGACTCTTCGACGATGATCGCTGATTCGTTCGACATCAAATCCCTGATCCGCCCCGTCATCGACTTCCCCAAGCCTGGGGTGATCTTTCGTGACATCACGCCACTGTTCCAATCGCCCCGCGCCCTGCGCCTGGTGGCCGATACCTTTGCCCAGCGGTATGTCGAAGCCGACTTCAGCCACATCGGCGCGATGGATGCGCGGGGCTTCCTGATCGGTTCGATCATCGCCTATCAATTGAACAAACCGCTGATCCTGTTTCGCAAGCAGGGCAAACTGCCGGCCGACGTGCTGGCCGAGGGTTACCAGACCGAATACGGCGAAGCCTTCCTGGAAGTGCATGCCGACAGCCTGTGTGAAGGCGACTCGGTGCTGATGTTCGATGACCTGATCGCCACGGGCGGGACCTTGATTGCTGCGGCGAACCTGGTGCGGCGCATGGGGGCGAAGATCTTTGAAGCGGCGGCGATTATTGACTTGCCGGAGCTGGGTGGGTCGCAGCGCTTGGAAGATATGGGGATTCCGACGTTTTGTTTGACGCAGTTTGCCCTCACTGAAAGGTAAGGATTGCCTGGGCTGACGCCATCGCGGGCAAGCCCGCTCCCACATTTTGATGTGCGAATACATTCAAATGTGGGAGCTGGCTTGCCTGCGATGAGGCCCTAAAAAACAACACACAACTTAAAGTCCCATCTGCTTGCTGATGATCTCGTTCATCACCTCCCGCGTCCCCCCACCAATCGACAGGATGCGATTGTCGCGATACAGCCGCTCCACCAGGCTGCCGCGCATATACCCCTGCCCGCCCAGGATCTGCACCGCGTCATAGGTCACCCGATCCGCCGTGTCGGTCGCCAGGTTCTTGGCCATGGAAATCTCCTTGATCACACTCTTGCCCGCCGCCATCTTCGCCGCCTGGCGATAGGTGAACTCCCGCGAGACTTCCACCGCCGTGGCCATTTCTGCCAACCGGTGCTTGAGCACCTGGAATTTGCCGATGGGCTTGCCGAACGCTTCACGCTGGGCCGCCCACTTGAGGCTTTCCTCCAGGGCCATCTGCGCCGTCATGTTGGCCATCAGCGCCAGGGCCAGGCGTTCGCTCTGGAAGTTGCCCATGATGCAGGCAAAGCCCATGTTCTCGGCACCGATCAAGTTGCCTACGGGCACCCGGCAATCGTCGAAGAACAATTCAGCCGTGTCCGACGACCACCAGCCCATTTTCTTCAAGGGCTGGCCGACGGTGAAACCGGGGGTGTTTTTTTCGATGAGGAGCAGGCTGATGCCGGCAAAACCCGGCCCGCCGGTGCGTACGGCGACCGTATAGAAGTCGGCGCGGATGCCGCTGGTGATAAAGGTCTTGCTGCCGCTGACCCGGTAGTAGTCGCCATCACGAATGGCGCGGGTTTGCAGGTTGGCCACATCGGAACCGCCGCCCGGTTCGGTGACGGCCAGGGCGATGATCTTCTCGCCCGCCAGCACCAACGGCGCCACGCGTTCGCGCACCTCGGGCCGTGCCCATTTGACGACGGGCGGCAGGCCGATATCCAGCGAACCGAGCCCCGCCACCACACCGCCGGAGCCACAGCGCATCAACTCCTCGCTGGCCGCGACCTTGGCGAACAGATCACCTTCATGGCTGCCGCCGAGGGCTTCGGGATAGCCGATACCGAGGATCCCCGCCGCGCCGGCCTTGAGGTACAGCTCGCGGGGAAAGCGCTCGGCCTCCTCCCATTGCTCGATGCCCGGCAGCAGCTCGCGCTCGACAAAACGGCGCACGCTGTCGCGGACCAATTGGTGGCTGGGGTCGAAGTAGTCCTGATAGGCAGACATCGGCAAGCTCCACGGTGAGGTGGAGGGAAATTACCAAGCGCTTGCTTGGTTATCAAGCTGTCCGCAAATATCACCAACAACACAAAACCACTGTGGGAGCTGGCTTGCCTGCGATAACGGAGTGTCAGGCGACATCAATGTCGCTGTTCCACCGCTATCGCAGGCAAGCCAGCTCCCACAGAAGCCTGCTTCCACATCGGGATTTGCAGTGTTGTTTAGAGCGCGATTGGTTTACGACCGGCAAAGGAATGCGCCAACGTGCCGCCGTCCACCAGCTCCAACTCGCCCCCCAACGGCACGCCATGGGCGATACGCGAGGTGATCAGGCCTTTGTTGGTCAGCAGCTGCGCAATGTAATGCGCCGTCGCTTCGCCTTCCACCGTCGGGTTGGTGGCCAGGATCACCTCGGTAAAGGTGCCCTGCTCTGCAATCCGCGCCACCAGTTGCGGGATGCCAATCGCCTCAGGCCCCAAACCGTCCAGCGGCGAGAGGTGGCCCTTGAGCACAAAGTAGCGCCCGCGATAACCGGTCTGCTCCACTGCGTACACATCCATCGGCCCTTCCACCACGCACAGCAGCGTGTCGTCGCGGCGCGGGTCGGCGCATTGCGGGCAGAGGTCTTCTTCGGTGAGGGTGCGGCACTGGCGGCAGTGGCCGACGCCGGTCATGGCCTGGCTCAGGGCCTGGGCCAACCGGGTGCCACCACTGCGGTCACGCTCCAGCAGTTGCAGCGCCATGCGCTGGGCGGTTTTCTGGCCGACGCCGGGCAAGGTGCGCAGGGCGTCGATCAGTTGGCGAATCAGGGGGCTGAAGCTCATGGGCGAAGGGTCCGACAAAACAACGAGACGCGGTTTATACCCGCGCCCCGGATTAGCGTCAAATGCTCAATCCTGCGCGACGCGCACCACCAACTTGCCGAAGTTGCGCCCTTCGAGCAAACCGATAAAGGCTTCGGGCGCCTGCTCCAGGCCGTCCACCACGTCTTCGCGGAATTTCACCTTGCCCTCGCGCACCCACGGCACCATGGCGCTGATGAACTCGGGTTGGCGGTCGCCGTAGTCGTCGAACACGATAAAACCCTGGATGCGCACACGCTTGGTCAGCAACGTGCGTTGCAATGCCGGCAGCCGATCAGGACCGCTCGGCGGCTGATGGACGTTGTAGCCGGCGATCAACCCGCACAACGGGATGCGCGCCTTGGGATTGAGCAACGGCAGCACCGCGTCGAACACCTTGCCGCCGACGTTTTCGAAATAGATGTCCACGCCCTTGAAACAGGCCTGGGCCAGTTCATCGGCGAAGTCTGCACTCTTGTGATCGATACAGGCGTCAAAGCCCAACTCGTCCACCACGTAGCGACACTTGTCCGCACCGCCGGCGATACCCACCACGCGCAAGCCCTTGAGCTTGGCCACCTGCCCCACCACCGAGCCCACCGCACCGGACGCGGCTGCCACCACCAGGGTTTCGCCGGCCTTGGGCTGGCCGATGTCCATCAGGCCCATGTAGGCGGTCATGCCCGGCATGCCGAGCACACCCAAGGCCATGGAGGGGCTGGCGAGGCCCTTGGGCACCGGGATCAGGTTGTGTCCGTCGGAAATGCTGTGGCTTTGCCAGCCGGTGGCGCCCACCACCAGATCCCCCACTTCGAATTTCGGATTGCGCGACTGCTCAATACGGCTGACAGCACCACCGGTCATCACTTCATCGATTTCCACTGGTGCTGCGTAGGACGGTGCGTCACTCATGCGTCCGCGCATGTAGGGGTCGAGGGACAGGTACAGGGTCTTCAGCAGGACTTGGCCGTCTGCCAACTCCGGAAGATTCACACGCTCCAGTCGGAAGTTTTCCGGGGTGGGTGCGCCCTGTGGGCGTGAGACCAGGACAATGCGCTGGTTCAAAGTCGGTTGTTGCGGCATCTGGGGCTCCTTTCGCGAATCCATCGGTATAGGGTGCAGACCATGATAGAGCGGTTGGGGTTCGATGTTTTATCAGTAGCACCGAGATGAAGGCATCGCAGGCAAGCCAGCTCCCACAGGAGGCGCGTCGCGCACAAAAAAAAATGCCAGGCACTTGGCCTGGCATTCGAGTGTAGCTAACGCTCGCCGATCAGAACGGCAGCTTCATGCCCGGCGGCAGTTGCATGCCAGCGGTCACACCGCCCATTTTTTCCTGGCTGTTGGCTTCGATCTTGCGCACGGCGTCGTTGACCGCCGCGGCGAACAGCGCTTCGAGCATTTCCAGGTCGTCTTCGCCAACACCTGGCAATACGCTTGGGTCGATGCTGACGCGCTTGATGTCGTGACGACCGGTCATCACCACGCTGACCATATCGCCACCGGCTTTACCGGTGACTTCGGCGTTGGCCAGTTCTTCCTGCATCTTGGCCATTTTTTCCTGCATCTGCTGCGCCTGCTTCATCAGGCCGGCCATGCCACCTTTCATCATGGGAATCACCTCAAAGTACGTGGATCAAGTAAGTAGCCCGGTATCAGGACGCCTGGGGCACCGGGGCTTCGACAGGTTCAATAGTATCGTGACGGACGACCGCACCGAACTGTTGCATCATTTGCTGGATGAGCGGATCAGCGTGGATCGAGTCTTCGGCTTCGCGCTGGCGGTTGATGCGCCGGCGGGTCGCGGCCTGGGCCGGGGTTTCCTGCTCCGGCTTGATCAACTCGATGGCGATGGTCAGCGTGCGCTCATGGTACTGGTTCAGTGCGTCATTCAGGCGACGCTGCTGGGTGGCGTTGAACAGGGCGCTGTGGGCCGGGTCCAGGTGCAGCAGCCAGTGGTCGCCCTCAATGGAAATCAGTGTGCAGTTGGCGGCGATGCTGCCGGTCATGCCGGAGATCGGCAGTTTCGGGAACAGCTCCAGCCATTGCAGGGCCAGGCCGGTGGCCGGCGCCGCAGCGGGTTCCGCCTCGGGTTCGGGGGCCGGCTCGGCGGTGTGCTCGCTGGCCAGGTCGTCCAGGTAGCTGTAGGCCGAATCCATGTCCGGCTCGATGTAGTCTTCGTCCAGCGGCGGCTCGTCGTCGTCGATACCCGGCACAGCCGCCTCAACCTGGGCGACGGTCGGCTCGGGCACAGGCGCAGACACCCACTCAGGGGCGTCGGGCACCGCGCTGTCCGGGGTCGGCGTGGGCATCGGCGTCAGCTCGGGCTGTTCGCCAGTGGTTTCCAGCACGGGCTCCACGGCGGGCTGTTGCTCGGCTTCGGGTTCGGCCTCGGCTTCCACCGGATCGTTCCACGGCAGGTCGACGACCGGCGCGGGTTCGGGTTCGACAACCGGATCCGGCGCAACCACCACCGGCTCGGGAGCCGGCGCCGGTGCAGCAACCACTGGCGCGACAACCGCCGCGCCAGCCACTGGTTTGGCGGAATCAACTGTGGCCTGGCTGATCCCCACTGGCTTTAGCGGCTGTCTCGGCGCATCTGCCGCGTCGGCGGGCCGGAACGCCAGCATGCGCAGCAGGACCATTTCGAAGCCGCCGCGCGGGTCCGGCGCCAGGGGCAGGTCGCGACGACCAATCAGGCCCATCTGGTAGTAGAACTGCACATCCTCGGCCGGCAGCGCCTGGGCCAGGGCCAGTACGCGGTCGCGGTCGCCCTGGCCGTTATCGACGCCCTCGGGCAGGGCCTGGGCGATGGCGACGCGGTGCAGCACATTGAGGATTTCCGAGAGCACGCCGTTCCAGTCCGGGCCTTGCTCCGACAGGTGGCGCACGGCTTCGAGCAACGCCTTGGCGTCGCCTTCGATCAACGCGTGCAGCACGTCGAACACCTGGCCATGGTCGAGGGTGCCGAGCATGGCGCGCACGTCGGCGGCCATGACTTTGCCTTCACCAAAGGCGATGGCCTGGTCGGTGAGGCTCATGGCGTCACGCATCGAACCATCGGCAGCGCGACCGAGCAGCCACAGCGCGTCGTCTTCGAACGGCACGTTCTCGACGCCCAGCACGTGGGTCAAATGCTCGACCACGCGCTCGGGGGTCATGTTTTTCAGGGAGAACTGCAGGCACCGCGACAGAATCGTTGCAGGAAGTTTCTGCGGGTCGGTGGTGGCCAGGATGAACTTGACGTAGGGCGGCGGCTCTTCCAGGGTTTTCAACAAGGCGTTGAAGGAATGGCTGGACAGCATGTGCACTTCGTCGATCAGGTAGACCTTGAAGCGGCCGCGGCTGGGCGCGTACTGCACGTTGTCCAACAGCTCGCGGGTGTCTTCGACCTTGGTGCGGCTCGCGGCGTCGATCTCGATCAGGTCGACAAAGCGCCCTTCGTCGATTTCCCGGCACACCGAGCAGGTGCCGCAGGGCGTCGAAGTGATACCGGTTTCACAATTCAGGCATTTGGCAATGATGCGCGCGATGGTGGTCTTGCCCACCCCGCGTGTGCCGGTGAACAGGTAGGCGTGGTGCAGCCGCTGGCTGTCCAAGGCATTGATCAGAGCCTTGAGCACATGGGTCTGGCCGACCATTTCGCGGAACGAGCGCGGACGCCATTTACGTGCAAGAACCTGATAACTCATCGAAAACCGTCGCAACTGGGAAGCGGAAGCCGGTAATGCTAGCGGAGCAAGGGGGAAATTGCATCCGGCACGCTCGCCTAATCTGACTAAGCTCATCGCACTGGCCCCGAAAAGGCCTGAACCCGGAGAGCATATGCGCGTAGTCCTGGGCGCTTTATGGATGATTGCCACGGCTAGCCTGGCGGCGCCTGCACCGCTGCGTTTCTCGGTTTCCGACAGTTGGGCGATGCCCATGGTGCAAGTGGAGGACGGCCGGCCGACCCAGGGGATTTTGTATGACTTGATGTCCAGCCTGGCCACCCAGGTCGGGCGCCCGGCGCACTTCCACGTGCTGGCCCGGGCGCGCATCGCTGCCGCCATGGAGCACGGCGAGATTGATGTGCGCTGTTATGTCGCCCAGGCGTGGGTCGATGACATGTCCGGCGACTACACCTGGAGCGTGCCGCTGTTTGTGCAGCGCAACCTGCTGGTCAGCACCCATGTGCCCGCGCAGGCCGTGGAGTTGAGCAAGCTGGCGCCGCAGTTGATCGGCACGGTGCTCAACTACCGCTACAGCACCCTCGACCCCTTGTTCGTCAGCGGCCAGCTCACCCGTGACGACGCCCGCAGTGAAGAGCAGGTGCTGCACAAACTGGTGGCCGGTCGCTTCAAGTACGCAGTCGCCAATGAATGGATACTCGACCGCTTCAACCAACGCCTGGCGCCCGGCCGGCGCTTGCATAAAGTCGCGGTGATCGAGGAGCAAAGCCTGGGCTGCACCGTGCGCAACGACCCGAATGTGCCGGTGCAACGCATCCTGCGCACCTTGTTGCGGATGAAAATGTCCGGCGAGATCGACGACATCATCCAGTTGTACACCGGGGATCGCGCAACCAGCGCCCCTCCAGACTGATCGCCGCCACACTGGCCAGCACGATCACCCCGCCCAGCACCACTTGCGCGGCAATCTGCTCGCCGAGCAGCGTCGCGGCCATCAGCATGGCCACCGGCGGGATCAGGTACATCGCCACCGACGCCCGGCTGACCTCGACATGCTTCAACACATAGGCCCAGGCCAGGTACGCCAATGCACTGGGGAAAATCCCCAGCACCAGCACCGCCAGGTTCTCCGCCCACGGCGCCTGCGCCACGGCGGCGGGCAGGCCTGGCAGGTTGACGCACAGCATCAAGGTGCCCGCCCAGACCATGTAGCACGCCATCGTCAGCGGGCTGTAGCGATGGGAATAATGCTTCTGGAGGGCGAAATACACACTCCACGACAGCGCCGCCAGCAGGATCGACAAGCCACGCGGGTCGATGCCTGCCACGCCCTGATCGCCCCAGATCACCACCAGCACGCCCAGCAAGCCGAGCAACACACACCCCCAGCGCCAGCCGCTGACCCGCTCCTTCAAGGCGAAAAATGCGATCAACACACTAAACAGCGGCGCCGATTGCGCCAATACGCTGGACGCCGCCGCCGTGACGAATTGCTGCCCATAGTTGAGGCTGGTGTGGTGCAGGAACACGCCGAAAAAACCCAGCACCAGTAACCATGGCAGATCCCGCAGGCGCGGCCGGCCAATGCCCAGCACCAGCGCCACGCCGCCCATGAACAGCGACGCAATCACAAACCGCAGCAACGCCAATTGCCCGGGACTGTAGCTGTGCAGCCCCATGTGCACGCCAATCGGCGAATAGGCCCAACAGAGGATGACGCTGGCAACCACTAGCGTAAGCTTCACGGGTGACGGGGATTTCATCGAAGGCATCCAGAAACAGAGAAGGAATGCCGTCAGTCTTGGCCCCGGTCACCCGCAGGACAATTAACCGTTTCTGACTTCTGCAATCACTGGAACTGAGCAATGGAACTGGCCCAACTGAAGATGGTGCGAACCGTGGCGCAAACCGGCAGCGTGGCCCAGGCCGCCGTGCAACTGCACTGTGTACCGTCCAACATCACCACGCGCATCAAACAACTGGAAAACGAGTTGGGCACACCGCTGTTTATCCGAGCCGGACGCGGGCTGGCGATCAGTGCCGCTGGCGAGATCTTCCTGGAGTACTGCGAGCGCATCCTCGCGTTGGTGGACGAATCCAAACGCGCCGTGGACGCCAATGCCATCCCCCGCGGCACCTTGCGCATCGGTGCGGTGGAGTCCAGCGCCAGCGGGCGTTTGCCGCCGCTGTTGGCGGAGTATCACCGGCGCTACCCGGATGTCAGCCTGGAGTTGGTGACCGGCGCCTGGAGCCAACTGCTCGACGACCTGCAACACCACCGCCTGGACGTGGCACTGGTGGCCAGCGGCGGCAAGCGCGCCAAGCTCGAACACAGCGTGGTCTACAGCGAACGCCTGGTGCTGATCGCCAGCGCGTCCAGCGCGCCGATCCACAGCGCCGCAGACCTGGCCGGACGCACGCTGCTGGTATGGCCGCCGGGCTGTCCCTATCGCGCGGCGCTGGAGAACTGGGTCAAGCCTCAAGCGTTCAAGCCGAGCATCGCCAGTTATGCCAGCTGGGGCACGATCATCGGTTGCGTCAGCGCGGGGATTGGCGTGGCGTTGGCGCCGGAGGGAATTCTGGCGCGGTATGAGCAGGCCAATCAGCTGGCGTCGTATCGGTTTGAGGAGTTGCAGGCGGTGGACAACCTGCTGTTCTGGCACGCGGACACCCAGCGGCATCTGGCCAGGGATGCGTTCGCCGGGCTGCTGCGCGAAACCTTTGGCTGACACACAACATAACTGTGGAAGCTGGCTTCTGTGGGAGCTGGCTTGCCTGCGATGCAGGC
>NZ_ANNV01000049.1 GCF_000346755.1 Pseudomonas sp. CBZ-4
CTGATCCACCGCTATCGCAGGCAAGCCAGCTCCCACATTTGGAATTGAGTGCAGTCAGCTGATTTTGTGGAGGTAGGAGGGCAGGGGTTGCTCCGGTAGCACCGATAACACCTTCAGGCGCTGCAACATCCGCTGCCTGGCCCGCTGCAAATGCTCGCGCAGGTTAAGCGCCGCCGCATCCACCGCCCCATGCAACAACAACTCCAGAATCAAGCGATGCTCGGCCAACATGGCAGGATCCGCGCCGATCCCCAGCAACCGGTAAAAAATCCGGCTGATAATCATCGGGCTCTGCCCCTGGCGGATCAACGCGGCGATCTTGCGGTTCTGCAACCCGGCCAGGCAACGCTGGTGCAAATCCTCTTCGATCTGCTCGATGGCTTCCAGGCTGCACTGCGGGCTGGCCTGCGCGTCCAGCACCCGTTGCAACATCGCTTCCAGCTCCTCGCGGTCCAGGCCCGGTGCGCTCAGGCGCAGGGCTTCGGGTTCCAGGCAGGCGCGCAGTTCGTAGTCTTCGGTGACTTCCCGCGCAGTCAACGGCCCGGCGAGCCATTGGGAGTAGGGCTCCTTTTCCACCAGGCCACGGTCGCGCAGGCGCATCAGCGCCTCACGCACCACGGCGCGGCTGACGCCGTAGTGGTCGGCGGCGGCTTGCTCGTCCAGGCGGTAATGGCCGAAGGCAATGCAGGTGGACAGCGCCGCGCCGATTTCCTCGACGATGCGCTCGCCCAATGGCCGCGTGTCCACCAGCTCGGCTTCGCCATTGAGCCCCAGGTGCGCATGGCTCAAGGGCAGGCGCAGCGGCTCCAGCGCCAGGCCCTCGGGGTTGATCAGGTAACCCCGGCCGTTGAAGCGGCAGATCAAGCCTTCGTCGTGCAGCAGGTCCAGGGCCTTGCGCACCGGCACGCGGCTGGTGCCGAACAATTCGGCCAGCGGCGCTTCCAGCAACACCAGGCCATGGCGGGCCGTGCCGTTGACGATCGCGTCACGCAATACCTGGTGAATCATCGCGTAGCGCGAGGCCGAGGCAGACACTGCTTTCATTGCTTTCTCAGGGGCTTGTAGGACGGTGGCCGGGGATTCTCTCATAAGTTGTGCCTGTCACCCTGCGCCACGTCGGTGGCACTTTTTTGGGGCTGGGAATGTAGGAATGTTACTTTTCTGCACCAAAATGTACTTATTCATAAAAGATACATTATTTCATTCAAGGCCTGGCGCCGGCTCCAGTCAAACTATTTTTCCCGCTATCCACGCTATCTATCCCGTAGCTCTGGGCGAAAAACCCGGGTTTGGCAAAACCCTTGCCGCAGAGACTGGCACGAAAGCTGCCTTTGTAAAATGTACATTTTATTAATAGGTACGTTTTGTGAGGGTCATCTTGATGTCAGACGCCACTTCCATGGCCGAGGATTTCGCCAGCGGTCGCAGCGACCCGGTGCAGGTGCTTGAGCAGGCACTTGTCCACGCGAGCATGGCCCCCAGCGTATTTATCTCCCTGACCGCCGAGCGTGCCCGCCGCGAGGCCGAAGCCTCGGCCGCGCGCTGGCGGGCCGGCCAGCCGTTGAGCGTGTTCGATGGCGTGCCGCTGGCCTGGAAAGACCTGTTCGACGTGGCCGGCAGCATCACCACGGCGGGCGCCGCTTACCGCCGCAACGCGCCGGCAGCCTCTCTCGATGCGCCCAGCGTCGGCCTGTTGTGCCGCGCGGGGATGGTCAGCGTGGGCAAGACCAACCTCAGCGAGCTGGCCTATTCCGGCCTGGGCCTGAACCCGCATTTCGGCACGCCGTTCAACCCCCACAGCAGCGATCAAGCGCGGATTCCCGGCGGTTCGTCATCGGGTTCGGCGGTCGCCGTGGCCGCCGGGATCGTACCGATTGCCATGGGCACCGACACCGCCGGCTCGATCCGCATCCCCGCCGCGTTGAATGGCCTGGTGGGTTACCGCAGCAGCAGTCGGCGCTACAGCCGCGACGCGGTGTTCCCGTTGTCGCGCACCCTCGACAGCCTCGGCCCGCTGACCCGCAGCGTGCGCGACGCGTTGGCCATCGACGATTTGCTCCATGGCCGCCGCCAGGTCCACACGCCCCGCAGCCTCAAGGGCCAGCGTTTTGTGCTGGCGCAACAAGACGTCGAGCCGGCCGTGCGCGCCAACTTGCTGCGCGCCGTCGAGCAACTGCAAGGCGCCGGCGCAATCATCGAAGAACGTGAATGCCCGACGTTCCAGGCCACCCTGGCGTTGATCCGCGACCACGGCTGGCTCGGCTCCTTCGAAGCCTTCGCCCTGCACGAAGCGCTGCTCGACAGCCCCGACGCCGAGCACCTCGACCCCCGCGTGCGCCGCCGCCTCGAAGCCGCGCGCGCGCTGCCCGCCAGCCAATTGCTGTACCTGATCGAAGCCCGCCGCCGCCTGCAACAGCAACTGCTCGACGACCTCGACGGCGCCCTCTTGATCACCCCCACCGTCGCCCATGTCGCGCCGCCCCTGGCGCCGCTGGAAGCCGACGATGACCTGTTCATCCACACCAACCTCGCCACCCTGCGCCTGACCATGCCCGGCAGTTTCCTGGACATGCCCGGCGTGAACCTGCCCAGCGGCCGCGATGCCCTGGGCCTGCCCACCGGGCTGCTGCTCAGCGCCCCGACGGGGGAAGACGCTCGCCTGTTGCGCGCCGCGTTGTCCGTCGAATCCGCAATGACTATTTAAGGAGACACACCATGGCTAAAGACATCCTCTGTGCATTTGGCGTCGACGTTGACGCGGTCGCCGGCTGGCTCGGTTCCTACGGCGGCGAAGACTCGCCCGACGACATCTCCCGCGGCCTGTTCGCCGGTGAAATCGGCGCGCCACGCCTGCTCAAATTGTTCGAACGCTACGGCCTGCGCACCACCTGGTTTATCCCCGGCCACTCGATGGAAACCTTCCCCGAGCAGATGAAGGCCGTGGCCGACGCCGGCCACGAAATCGGCGTGCACGGCTACAGCCACGAAAACCCCATCGCCATGACCGCCGAGCAAGAGGAAATCGTCCTCGATAAATCCATCGAACTGATCACCCAGGTCACCGGCAAACGCCCGACCGGCTACGTCGCGCCGTGGTGGGAATTCAGCAAGGTCACCAACGAGCTGCTGTTGAAAAAAGGTATCAAGTACGACCACAGCCTGATGCACAACGACTTCCACCCCTACTACGTACGCAAGGGCGACAGCTGGACCAAGATCGACTACAGCCAGCACCCCGATACCTGGATGAAACCCCTGGTGCGCGGCGAAGAAACCGACCTGGTGGAGATCCCGGCCAACTGGTACCTCGACGACCTGCCGCCGATGATGTTTATCAAGAAAGCCCCCAACAGCCACGGCTTCGTCAACCCGCGTCACCTCGAAGAAATGTGGCGCGACCAGTTCGACTGGGTCTACCGCGAACACGAACACGCGGTGTTCACCATGACCATTCACCCCGACGTTTCCGGCCGCCCGCAAGTGCTGCTGATGCTGGAGCGCCTGATCGAACACATCCAGAGCCATGCCGGCGTGCGCTTCGTCACCTTCGACGAAATCGCCGATGACTTTATCCGCCGTCAACCGCGTACCTGACCCTTAAAAAACAGCCCCCATCCCTGAGGCGCGACCCATGTCCATCTACAACAAGCTTGACCTGACCGGCTGGAAACCCCGGCAACTGACCTCCAAGGAAGTGCGCTTCGCCACCTGGATCGCGTTTTTCGCCTGGGTGTTTGCGGTGTACGACTTCATCCTCTTCGGCACCTTGCTGCCGGAAATCGGCCGGCACTTTGGCTGGGGTGAAGTGGAGCAAGCCGAGATCGCGACATGGGTGGCGGTGGGTACCGCCGTAGTCGCCCTGGCCATCGGCCCTATCGTCGATAAATTGGGGCGCCGCAAGGGCATCATTTTTACCGTGGCAGGTTCTGCACTGTGCTCGGCGCTGACTGCAATCGGCGGCGCGTGGGGCAAGTCGCCGCTGATCCTGATCCGTTCGCTGGGCGGCCTGGGCTATGCCGAGGAAACCGTCAACGCCACCTATTTGACCGAGCTGTACGGCGCCTCGGAAGACCCGCGCCTGACCAAGCGCCGTGGTTTTATCTACAGCCTGGTGCAGGGCGGCTGGCCGGTCGGGGCGTTGATCGCTGCCGGTTTGACCGCGTTGCTGCTGCCGATCATCGGCTGGCAGGGCTGCTTCATCTTCGCCGCGATCCCGGCGATCGTGATTGCGATCATGGCGCGCAAGCTCAAGGAAAGCCCGCAGTTCCAGATCCACGAACGCATCAGCCAACTGCGCAAAAGCGGCGCGGTGACGGAAGCACAGAACGTCGCCGTGACCTACGGCGTGGACTACGACGAACACAGCAAGGCCGGTCTCAAGGCCGCGTTCCGTGGCCCGGCCCGCCGCGCCACCCTGGTGATCGGCGCCGCGCTGTTGCTCAACTGGGCGGCGATCCAGGTGTTCAGCGTGCTCGGTACCTCGGTGATCGTCAGCGTGCACCACATTTCGTTCGAGAACTCGCTGATCATCCTCGTGCTGTCGAACCTGGTGGGTTACTGCGGCTACCTCAGCCACGGCTGGATGGGCGACAAGATCGGCCGTCGCAACGTTATCGGCCTGGGCTGGATGCTCGGCGGCCTGGCGTTCGCCGGCATGTTGTTCGGCCCGAGCAACATGGCGATGGTGGTCGGGCTGTACAGCCTGGGCCTGTTCTTCCTGATCGGGCCGTACTCGGCGGCGCTGTTCTTTATCAGCGAAAGCTTCCCCACCAGCATCCGTGCCACCGGCGGCGCGATCATCCACGCCATGGGCCCGATTGGTGCGGTGGTCGCAGGGTTTGGCGCGACCCAGGTGTTGTCCGCCGGCAGCGACTGGCAGACCGCCGCGCTGTGGTTCGGTGCGGTGCCGTGCTTCCTGTCCGGCATGTTGATGTTCGCCGCGCGCCACGTGCGCCCGGAAACCGTTCAGTAAGGAGTGTGTGATGAGCCGTAAAGTTGCCTTGATTACCGGCGCCGCCAGCGGCATCGGCCAAGCCCTCGCCGTGGCCTATGCGCGAGTCGGTGTGGCGGTGGGCGGCGGGGATTACCCGGCCGATCCCCATGACCCTCAAACCACCGTCGCGTTGGTGGAAGAAGCCGGCGGCGAATGCCTGATGCTGCCGTTGGATGTCGGCAGCACCGCTTCGGTGGACGCCTTGGCCGAGCAAGCCGTGCAGCACTTCGGCCGCCTCGACTACGCCGTGGCCAACGCCGGTTTGCTGCGTCGTGCGCCGCTGCTGGAAATGACCGACGCGCTGTGGGACGAGATGCTCAATGTCGACCTGACGGGGGTGATGCGCACCTTCCGTGCGGCCGCCCGGCACATGAACGAAGGCGGCGCGCTGGTGGCGATTTCATCGATTGCCGGTGGCGTGTATGGCTGGCAGGAACACAGCCATTACGCAGCGGCCAAGGCCGGCGTGCCGGGGTTGTGCCGCTCGCTGGCGGTGGAATTGGCGGCCCAGGGCATTCGTTGCAATGCGGTGATCCCGGGGTTGATCGAGACGCCGCAGTCGCTGGATGCGAAGAACTCGCTGGGGCCGGAAGGCCTGGCGAAAGCCGCGCGGGCGATTCCGCTGGGGCGGGTAGGGCGGGCGGATGAAGTGGCGTCGCTGGTGCAGTTCTTGACCAGTGAGGCGTCGAGCTACCTCACCGGCCAAAGCATCATCATCGACGGCGGCTTGACCGTGCGCTGGCCTGATTAATAACGGATGTACTCGGTCCAAATGTGGGAGCTGGCTTGCCTGCGATAGCGGTGGGTCAGCAGCACATGTATTTACTGAACCACCGCCATCGCAGGCAAGCCAGCTCCCACAGGGAACCGGTGTTTGTCTGAGGAGATTTGTATATGCCTCAACTCACTCATCGCCGCGCCGTCATCACCGGCGCCGGCAGCGGCATCGGCGCTGCCATCGCCCGCGCCTACGCCGCCGAAGGCGCACGCCTGGTGCTGGCCGACCGCAACGCCGCGAGCCTCGCCGACACCGCGATCACCTGCCGCAACCTCGGCGCCGAAGTCGTCGAATGCCTGGCCGACGTCGGCACCGTCGAAGGCGCCCAGGCCAGTGTGGATACCTGCGTCGCGCAGTTCGGCGGCATCGATATCCTGGTCAACAACGCCGGTATGCTCACCCAGGCGCGGTGTGTCGACCTGTCCATCGAGATGTGGAACGACATGCTGCGCGTCGACCTCACCAGCGTGTTCGTCGCCAGCCAGCGCGCCTTGCCGCACATGCTGGCGCAGCGCTGGGGCCGCATCATCAACGTCGCCTCGCAACTGGGGATCAAGGGCGGCGCCGAGCTGACTCACTACGCCGCCGCCAAAGCCGGGGTGATCGGCTTTACCAAGTCCCTCGCGCTGGAAGTGGCCAAGGACAATGTGCTGGTCAACGCCATCGCCCCCGGCCCGATTGAAACGCCGTTGGTGGGCGGCATCAGTGATGACTGGAAACGCGCCAAGGCCAAGGAATTGCCCCTGGGCCGCTTCGGCCTGGCCGATGAAGTGGCGCCCACCGCCGTGCTGCTGGCCAGCGAACCGGGTGGCAATCTGTTCGTCGGCCAGACCCTCGGCCCGAACTCCGGCGACGTCATGCCATGAGCGGGGTGTAGCCATGTGCGGACTCTGCGGGCTGCTCGGCGAAGACCTGCACTGGAGCGACCCCCTGGGCGATGAAGTGCCCCGCCGCTGCGAACGCCTGCGCCGGATCGCGGCGATCAACCAGGTACTGGCGGTGTTCCGACTCAAGGTCGAAGACTTCCAGGGTGCCTCGTACCTGTTGCTCGGCGCCACCGGCAAGCAGGAATTGGCCAGCGGCCTGGATCAACTGTGGCAGGCCGCCGAAACCATGCTCGGCCGCCCGCTGGACCCGCTCGATCCAACCCTGCTGGATCACTTGGAGTCAGCCCCATGAGCATCGCCCTGAATGTAATCACCGGCTTCCTCGGCAGCGGCAAAACCACCTTGCTCAAGCGCCTGCTGCAAGGCGAAAGCCTCGGCGACACGGCATTGCTGATCAATGAATTCGGCGACGTCGGCATCGACCATCTGCTGGTGGAAGAGGTCGCGCCGGACACCGTGCTGCTGCCCAGCGGCTGCGTGTGCTGCTCGATTCGCGGCGAGTTGAAGGACGCGCTGCTCGGCCTGTTGCAACGCCGCGAGCGCGGGGAAATCCCGGCCTTCAAACGGGTGATCCTGGAAACCACTGGCCTGGCCGACCCGGCGCCGATCCTCGCCACCCTGAACAACGACGTGCAGTTGCGCGGGCGCTTTCATATCGGCCTGGTCATCACCCTGGTGGACGCCAGCCACGCCACGCTGCAAGAACGTTTGCACCCGGAATGGCTGGCCCAGGTCGCGGCGGCGGATCGCCTGCTGTTGAGCAAGACCGACCTGGCCGGCGACAGCACCGCGCTGCGCGCGCACTTGCAGGCGCTCAACGCCGGCACGCCGATCCTCGATACCCAGGACATCCACAGCGGCGAGCAACTGCTGCTCGGCGAAGGCCTGCGCAGCGCCGAACCCGCCGTCGAAGTCAGTCGCTGGCAACTGCATCAACCCATCACCGCCACCCACGGCGCTGCGCAAGTGTGCTGCCTGACCTTCGACCAACCGCTGGATTGGGTCGGCTTCGGGGTGTGGCTGTCGATGCTGTTAAGATGCCACGGCGAACGAATCCTCCGGGTCAAAGGACTGCTCAACGTGAACGCCAGCAACGCCCCCATCGTCATTCATGGCGTGCAGCACTGCCTGCATGCCCCGGTGCACTTGCCTGCTTGGCCGGGCATCGACCGCCAATCGCGCCTGGTCTTTATCCTGCGCGGCCTCGACCCGGCGCAGCTGCGCCGCTCGTTCGACGTGTTCTCGCGGCGGTTCGCCCCATGATTACCCTGCGCGTCCTCGGCACCTCGGTGACCTTGCTGGAATGCCTGCGCGTACGCGCCGAGCAGGAGCTGGGCATCCGCCTGGTGTATCAGGTGCACGATGTCGAGCAGGCCCAGCGCATCGCGGTGATGCAGCCCGACAGCTACGACCTGTATGACCAGTGGTTCCACAACGTCGATTTCGTCTGGCCGGCGCGGGCGATCCAGCCCATCGACACGCGGCGCATCGCGCTGTGGCACGAGATCAACGACCTGCCCAAGCGCGGCCGCCTGTCACCGGATGACCGCCTCGGCAGCGGCAGCGTGCCCAGCGAGCGCCTGTTCGTGCAGCACGACGGCAGCCTCGGCAGCACCGTCACCGAACGCATCAGCATGCTGCCCCTGACCCACAACGCCGACAGTTTCGCCTACCGCCCCGAGCGCCTGCCCGACGGCTTTTGCCACGGCAACGAAAGCTGGGGCTGGCTGCTCGACCCGGCCTGGCGCGCACGCACCGCGCTGCAAAGCGACGCCGCCATCGGCGCCCTGGATGCCGCGCTGGCGGTGCAGGGCGCGGGGCTCGCGCAGTTCAAGGACATCGGCAACATGAGCATCGAAGAGATCGACGTGCTCGCCGACATCCTTGTGCGCAAACAGAAAGAAGGCCACTTCGCCGCCTTCTGGTCGGATGACGAAGAGGCCGCGCAATTGATGCTCAGCCCGAGCATCGACATCCAGAGCCTGTGGTCGCCGACCCTGATGCGCCTGCACCGCGCCGGGGTGAAATACCGCCTGGCGGTGCCGCGTGAAGGCTACCGCGCCTGGTTCGGCGGCTTGTCCCTGTCGCGCCATGCCCAGGGGCCGGTGCTGGATGCGGCCTACGCCTACCTCAACTGGTGGCTGTCCGGCTGGCCCGGCGCCGTGATGGCGCGCCAGGGGTACTACATCGGCAACCCGGCGCGCAGCCGCGACCACCTGAGCAGCGCCGAGTGGGATTACTGGTACGCCGGCCAGCCTGCGCGGGAAGAGCTGCTCGGCAGTGACGGCCTGCCGTTGATCGATATCGGCGAAGTGCGTGATGGCGGGTCTTATGAACAGCGCATGGGGCACATCGCGGTGTGGAACTCGGTGATGGATGAGCACAACTATTTGGTGCGGCGTTGGGGCGACTTCATGCGTGCACGGGGCGCCTGACTCAATAGAGGAGTGAGCTTGGCTTATGTGGGAGCGGGCTTGCCCGCGAAGGCTCCCGATCATGCGGCCAAGTCTTATCGGGTGTACGCGGTCAAAATGTGGGAGCTGGCTTGCCTGCGATAGCGATGTGTTAGGCGCTGAGGCTTTTTGATCGGAGTACATATCCGTTATTTAGGTAACGGCTGCTTAGGGTTCCGCTCTTACAGCGGCTCACTTTTGGAAGGACCCAAAAGTAAGCAAAAGGTCCTCGCCGGTATGACTCACCCACATGGGTTACAAATCAGTTCACG
>NZ_ANNV01000050.1 GCF_000346755.1 Pseudomonas sp. CBZ-4
CGATAGCGGTCTATCAGTTGCTGATGTGCAAACTGACCCGCCGCTATCGCAGGCAAGCCAGCTCCCACAGTTCAGGTACATCCAGGAAAATGGCGGTTTGTCCGCAGATAGCGCCAAATTCCGAGGTTTGTGGCAAACTTCGCGCCTATAAATGCCGGGATCGCCGGTTTGGGCTGGCTGCTACAGCCACGGCGCGATGGAATAAAGCGATGCCAGTTTGATGTCCGCCGGGCGGAATAAAACTACTTAAAGTTTGGTACGACGGTACCAATATCTTCTGCCTGACAGATTTAGAGGAACGACCGTGCATAACGTCGTCATCAGCGGCACTGGCCTGTACACCCCTGCCAACAGCATCTCCAACGAAGAGCTGGTGCAGTCCTTCAATACCTACGTGCAACAGTTCAACAGCGAAAATGCTGACGCCATCGAGCGCGGTGAAGTACAGGCGCTGACCGAATCCAGTGCCGCCTTCATCGAAAAAGCCTCGGGTATCAAGAGCCGCTTCGTGATGGACAAGGACGGCATTCTCGACCCCAAGCGCATGGCCCCGCGCCTGCCTGAGCGCAGCAACGACGAATGGTCGGTGCTCTGCCAGATGGCCGTCGGCGCTGCCGAACAGGCCCTGCAACGCGCCGGCAAGACCGCCGCCGATATCGACGGTGTGATCGTCGCCTGTTCCAACTTGCAGCGCGCCTACCCGGCCATCGCCATTGAAGTCCAGGAAGCCCTGGGCATCGCGGGTTTCGGTTTTGACATGAACGTGGCGTGTTCCTCGGCCACCTTCGGCATCCAGAACGCGGCCAATAGCATCGCGCTGGGCCAGGCCCGGGCGATCCTGATGGTCAACCCGGAAGTCTGCACCGGCCACCTGAATTTCCGTGACCGTGACAGCCACTTCATCTTTGGCGACGCGGCCACCGCCGTGATCCTGGAGCGTGCCGACCTGGCGACGTCCGAGCACCAGTTCGACGTGGTCAGCACCAAGCTGCTGACCAAGTTCTCCAATAACATCCGCAACAACTTCGGCTTCCTCAACCGCGCGGCGGAAGAGGGCGTTGGTGCACCCGACAAGCTGTTCGTGCAGGAAGGCCGCAAAGTCTTCCGCGACGTGTGCCCGATGGTCGCCGAGCTGATCGGCGTGCACCTGGCGGAAAACCAGTTGGACGTGGCGGACGTGAAGCGCTTCTGGCTGCACCAGGCCAACCTGAGCATGAACCACCTGATCGTGAAAAAACTGCTGGGCCGCGAGGCCACGGTGGAAGAAGCACCGGTGATCCTTGATACCTATGCCAACACCAGTTCGGCGGGGTCGGTGATTGCGTTTCATACTTATCAGGACGATCTGGCCAAGGGCTCCGTTGCGGTGCTCAGCTCGTTCGGTGCGGGTTATTCGATCGGCAGCGTGATCCTGCGCAAACGCTGATTGATCGGCCAAATGTGGGAGCGGGCTTGTGTGGGAGCTGGCTTGCCTGCGATGCAGACACCTCGGTATTTCAGATACACCGAGTTGATGCCATCGCAGGCAAGCCAGCTCCCACATCGATTGCATTCCCAAAGTGAAATTGAGGTAGACAATGGCAGCAGCCGACGACGCGCACCTGCTTGAACGCCTGCTCAAGGGCGAGCAACGGGCCTACAAGGAGTTGGTCACCACCTACCAGAGCGCCATGCGCGCGGTGGCCTATGCCATCGTCGGCCAGCGCCATGCCGATGAAATCGTCCAGGATGCCTGGCTGTCGGTGGTGCGCAACCTGGCCAAGTTCGAAGGGCGTTCCAGCCTCAAGACCTGGCTGCTGACCATCACCGCCAACGCCGCCAAGGGCCGCTACAAGCAGAACCGCCGCGAAGTGCTGCTGGATGATCTGCCTTCACCCCACGGCACCATCGGTGATGATCGTTTTACCCCCGATGATGGCCACTGGGCCGTCGCCCCGTACGCCTGGCACCAGGACACCCCGGAAGCCCTGCTCACCGAGGATGAACTGCGCAATTGCCTGGAACACACCTTGCTGAGCCTGTCGGAGTTGCAAAGCAGTGTGCTGGTATTGCGTGAACGCCAAGGCCTGGAGTTGGAAGAGATCTGTAATCTTCTGACGCTCTCACTCTCCAATGTCCGTGTGCTGTTGCATCGAGCACGGCTTAAAGTCTTCGCCACGGTGGAGCATTTTGAGGAAACGGGCGAATGTTGACCTGTAAAGAACAAGTGGCACGTTCCAGTGACTATCTCGATGGGCAACTGACCTTTCGCGAACGCTTGCTGGTGCGTCATCACCTGATGTTTTGCCCGAACTGCCGACGGTTTATCCGCCAGATGCGCCTGATGCAGGCCACGCTGAAGATACTGCCGGACGAGCCGGTGGGGGATGTGGATGCCTTGGCGCAGCAGCTGGCTGCCGAGCGGCTCAAGGATCAGAAAGGCGGGGAATAAGAGGGCTCGCGTGGCGGGATCGAACGGATGATGGGGACCGATCCGACCACGCAAGACTGTTGCAGCCACCTCGGGCCGTCCTGGCCCAAGGCTTCAAGCACTCACATTTAGAACTTGGCTTCTGCGTCCAGCTGCAAGGTGTTGACCTTGGCATCGCGGTAGTTTGTCGCGCTGGAGTAATCGGCCTTGGTCAGGAAGTAAGTGGCGCCGATGGCGAAGTTCTTGTCGATGTCGTAACCGACCTTGAACTTGTGACCGCGCGAACCGGTAACACCGCCGGCGAAGTCCGAGTCGGTGAAGCCACCGACCACGGCGTAACGCTGGATGTCGCGGTAGTTGTAGTCCAGGTTCAAGCCAAACACCTTGGACTTGGCACCCACCAACCAGGCAGTGTCCTTGTCGCTTTCAGTGGCTTTGGTGTTTTGTACATACTGACCGTAGAAGGACAACGGCACGGCCAGGCCGCCGACGTCGATCTGGCTGAAGCCTTCATACAAGCGGTATTCGCTGGCATTGCCGGCCACGGTGTTCAGGATGGTTTCCTGTGGGGTCAGGCAGGCGGTGGAGCCGGCAGTCGGGCAACGGCTGTCTTCGTCGTTCTGGAACGCGTAGACGCTACCGCCCAAGGTCACTTTCAGGTTGTCGGTCACGGCGAAACGCGCGCCCAACTGGCCGGACGTCATGCGCATGTCGTTGCGAAATTGCACGCCTTCGCCGTTGACGTTGTCTTTGAGGCTGTAGTTACCGGCGCTACCGAACAGCTCGGCGCTGCCACCCAGTGGGTATTTGTAGGTCAGTGCAAGACCTTCCGGGTTCACGTCGGTGTCCCAGATCACGTCGCCCATGCTGACCCACGGTTGCAGCATCTTGCCGCCGATCACGTGCAGGTTCTTGACCTGGTCTGGGTGGTAGTCGATGTAGCCGAGGTCCAGCCACAGCGCTTTCTTGTTGAAGTAGCCGTCCAGGTCAACGTTGGTGGAACGGGCGTCGTCGCTGCTGCCGGTGGCGATACGGATACCGGTGTCGACTTGCGAGTTGATCTCGGTGTAGGCACCCAGGCGGGCACGCAGGCGCTGGCGATCCTTGTCCTTGCCGCCATTGTTTGGCGAGCCTTCGACCTTGACGGTCTCCTGGCGCACGCGCACGTCGCCTTTGAATTGGGTCTTGGCCGCCCAGGCCAGCTTCTGGTCGAAGCTGCTCAGCTCGTTGGTTTTCTTCGCGGTGGCCGCGATCTGTTCGTTGGTCTCTTGTTGAGCTTGCCGTGCGATCTGCTGTTCTTTCTGATCCCGTGCCAGCTCAGCTTGCAGTTCGCTGTACTGGGCATTGGTGATCTGGCCGTTGGCCTTGAGCATGTCGAGCAATTTAGCGTCGACTGCAGCGTTGGCCGGTACGCTCAGGGCCAGCAACAAGCCGCCGCACAGGATCGCCGCAGTTTTAGTGGAAGCAAGACGCATATCAATCTCCGAAAGTGAGGAGGGATGGCAAACCATCCAGGACACAACCGACCAATGACGGACGGAAAAAATGCCGCCTGGTAGCACCAGGCGCTCTAAAAACAGGCGTCAGTATCGCGATCGTTTATGACGGAGCAGTGGCGAAGTGATGTCATCTACATGACAAATTATTCATGATGGGAACTATTGCTTTAGAGCCTTGTCCGGCGATTCGAGGGTGTGCGAAGGCCGGCGATAAGCGATACTCGCGAGGCTTTCACGCCCCTGAGCCATGAGGATTCCGATGCCGCTGCAACGTCTGACCAGACTGTCCGAAATCGCCCCGCAGACCTGGGATGCACTGGTGCCAGACGCCCAGCCGTTTGTGCGGCACGCGTTCCTGAGTGCGTTGGAAGACAGCGGCAGCGTCGGCCCGCACTCGGGTTGGCAGCCGGAGCACTTGCTGCACTGGGAAGGCGAGCGGCTGGTGGCGGCACTGCCCAGTTATCGCAAGTGGCACTCCTATGGCGAGTACGTGTTCGATCATGGTTGGGCCGACGCCTGCGAGCGGGCCGGCATCGACTACTATCCCAAGCTGCTGACGGCCGTGCCGTTCAGCCCGGTCAGCGGGCCACGCCTGCTGGCAGCGAGTGCCGAGGACGGTTTTGAGCTGCTCAAAAGCCTGCCGGGTTACCTGGAAATCGAAGGGCTCTCCAGCGCCCATATCAACTTCACCGACGGTTTGGCCGATGATGCGCTGGCCCAGCAACCGGGCTGGTTGCAGCGCCTGGGCTGTCAGTTTCACTGGCAGAACCGTGGCTACCGCGACTTCCAGGACTTCCTCGACGCCCTCAGCTCACGCAAGCGCAAACAGATGCGCAAAGAGCGCGAACAAGTGGCCGGGCAGGGCATCGACTTCGAGTGGTTGCACGGCCATGAGCTGAGCGAAGCGCAGTGGGATTTTGTCTACGCCTGCTACGCCAACACCTACGCCGTGCGCCGCCAATCGCCGTACCTGACCCGCGAATTTTTCAGCCTGCTCGCCGCGCGCATGCCCGAACCAATCCGCGTGGTGCTGGCCAAGCAAGGCACGCGGCCGGTGGCCATGGCGTTCAGCCTGATTGGTGGCGACAGCTTCTACGGCCGTTACTGGGGCTGCCTGGCGGAGTTCGACCGCCTGCATTTTGAAACCTGCTTCTACCAGGGCATGGACTACGCCATCGCCCATGGCGTGCAACGCTTTGACGCCGGGGCGCAGGGTGAGCACAAGTTGATTCGCGGGTTTGAACCGGTGATTACGCGGTCGTGGCACTACTTGCGGCATGCGGGGTTGAAGAGTGCCGTGGAGGATTTCCTGGGGCGTGAGCGGGTGGGGATTGTGGCGTATGCCGAAGAGGCGCGGGCGGCGTTGCCGTATCGGCAGGTGTAACTCGAAATACGGGGGAGTGAGCTTGTGTGGGAGCTGGCTTGCCTGCGATGCAGACACCTAGGTCTTTCAGTGATACTGAGGTGATGCTATCGCAGGCAAGCCAGCTCCCACATTTGATTTGTGGTGTTTTCAGGGGGCGTGATCACCACGACAGAAAAGCCCAGCCTTATACTATGACGCAAACATCGAAAACTGATTGGGAGCGCCTGGCCAAGATGAATGACGAAGACATCGACACCAGTGATATTCCTGAGTTGGACGCCGACTTTTTCAAGCGTGCCGACTTACGTGTTCCGGTAAAACAAGCCGTCACGATTCGACTTGATGCGGATGTCCTGGAGTGGTTCAAAGGCCAGGGTACTGGCTACCAGACACGTATTAATCAGCTATTGCGCCAGTACATGCAGGCCCATCAAGGCTGAAAACAGCTCAGTGATCTCAGCCCTACCTTATCGGCAGGGCTGAGCTCGCGTCGCCTCAGGCCGACTCCTCCTTGCCCAGCCATCGATAAGTAAAACCACCGATCACCGCACCCAGGATCGGCGCGAGCCAGAACATCCACAATTGCTGGATCGCCCACCCGCCAACGATCAAGGCTGGCCCTGTGCTGCGCGCGGGGTTGACCGAGGTGTTGGTGACGGGAATGGAGATCAGGTGGATCAGCGTCAAGGCCAGGCCGATGGCGATGGGCGCGAGGCCCTTCGGGGCGCGGTGGTCGGTGGCGCCGAGGATGATCAGCACGAACATCGCCGTCATCACCAGCTCACAGACAAAACCCGCCGCCATCGAATACCCGCCGGGCGAGTGCTCGCCATAGCCGTTGGACGCCAGGCCCGACGCCAGTTCAAAGCCGGGTTTGCCGCTGGCAATGAAGTACAACAAGGCTGCGGCAACTGTGCCGCCGATGACCTGGGCGACGATGTACGCTGGCAACTCCTTGGCGGGGAACCTGCCGCCAACGACCAGCCCCACCGACACGGCCGGGTTGAGGTGACAACCACTGATATGGCCGATGGCAAACGCCATGGTCAATACCGTGAGCCCGAACGCCAGGGACACCCCCAGCAAACCGATCCCGACTGCCGGAAACGCCGCGGCCAACACCGCACTCCCGCAACCGCCCAACACCAGCCAAAACGTACCTAGACTCTCCGTGACTGAACGCTTGAACAAAGACATGGAACACGTCCTTGATAGATCGCTCTACCAGATCAGTAAAACCGTGATGCTCCCTGCACTTAGTACAGCGCCCGTCTGGGCACTGCGTTGAGTACAGCAGGGTTGTGGCACAAATCCAGTGCCAGAATCTGGGAGAGGCCCAATCAAATGTGGGAGCGGGCTTGCCCGCGATAGCGGTGTATCAGTCGCCAGATTCATTGACTGACACTCCGCTATCGCGGGCAAGCCCGCTCCCACATTTTGGACTGTGTTTGAGCTGTAGATGATTAGTCGATGCCGACGAACCCTCCGGTCTGGTGCTGCCACAACCGTGCATACAACCCGCCATGGGCCAGCAACTCGGCGTGGCTGCCCGTCTCGGCAATCTGGCCTTTCTCCAGCACCACCAGGCGGTCCATGCGTGCGATGGTCGACAAGCGGTGCGCAATCGCAATCACCGTCTTACCTTGCATGAGGGTCTCCAGGCTCTCCTGGATCGCCGCTTCCACTTCCGAGTCCAGGGCCGAGGTGGCTTCGTCCATGATCAGGATCGGCGCGTCCTTGAGCAGCACGCGGGCAATGGCGATGCGCTGGCGTTGCCCGCCGGAGAGTTTCACCCCGCGCTCGCCCACGTGGGCGTCCAGCCCGGTGCGGCCTTCGGAATCCGACAGCAGCGGGATGAACTCATCGGCCCGGGCCTTGTGGATGGCGGCCCAGAGCTCCTCGTCGGTGGCGTCCGGTTTGCCATACAACAGGTTGTCGCGGATCGAGCGGTGCAGCAGGGAAGTGTCCTGGGTGATCATGCCGATCTGTTCGCGCAAGGACTCCTGCGCAACCTCGGCGATGTTCTGCCCGTCGATCAGGATGCGCCCGCCTTGCAGGTCGTACAGGCGCAGCAGCAGGTTGACCAGGGTGGATTTGCCGGCGCCGGACGGGCCGATCAGGCCGATCTTTTCCCCGGCCTGGATCTTCAGGTTCAGCCCGCCAATGATCCCGCTCTGCTTGCCATAGTGGAAATCCACCTGTTCAAAGCGCACTTCGCCATGGGGCACCGTCAGGCGCGGGGCGTTTTCGCGGTCGACCACGGCCAGGGGCTGGGCGATGGTTTTCAAGCCGTCCTGCACCATGCCGATGTTTTCGAAGATGCCGTTGACCACCCACATGATCCAGCCGGACATGTTGACGATACGGATCACCAGGCCGGTCGCCAGGGCAATCGCACCCACGGAAATCAGCGACTGCGTCCACAACCACAGGGCCAGGCCGGTGGTGGTCACGATCAGCAGGCCGTTCATGCTGGTGATGACGATGTCCATGCTGGTGACCACACGGCTGGCCAGCTGGGTTTTTTCGGTCTGCTCGATGATCGCTTCCTTGGCGTACTGCTGCTCATATTGGGTATGGGCGAACAGCTTCAAGGTGGTGATGTTGGTGTAGCCATCGACGATGCGCCCCATCAGCTTGGAGCGCGCCTCGGAGGAAATCACCGAGCGCTCCTTCACCCGTGGCACGAAGTAGCGCAGGGCCAGGCTGTAGCAGATGATCCAGGTCACCAGCGGGATCATCAGGCGCCAGTCGGCCTCGGCAAACAGCACCAGGGAACTGATGGCGTAGATCGCCACGTGCCAGATTGCGTCCACCGCCGCCACGGCGGAGTCACGCAGGGAGTTGCCGGTTTGCATGATGCGCTGGGCGATGCGCCCGGCGAAGTCGTTCTGGAAGAAATTCAGGCTCTGCTTGAGCACGTAGCTGTGGTTCTGCCAGCGGATCAGGCTGGTCATGCCGGGGCTGATGGTCTGGTGCACCAGCAGGTCGTGCAAGGCGCCGAAGATCGGGCGCAGCAGCAGGGCGACCACGGCCATCCAGATCAGCTCGGTGCTGTGCACCTGGAAGAAATTCGCCGGCGGCGTGCCCTGGGCCAGGTCGATGATGCGGCTGAGGTAGCTGAACAGCGCGACCTCGATCAATGCACCGATCAGGCCGACGACCAGCAAGGCGGCAAAATGCGGCCACACCTGGCGCAGGTAATAGAGGTAGAAGGGCAGGACTTTATCGGGCGGGGCGTCGCTGGGGGCGTCGCGGAAAATATCGATCAGTTGTTCAAAACGACGATAGAGCATTAGGTATGACGCCCGCGTGGCGGGCTCTCCATTCAAAGGCGCGCATGGCCTTGTGGGCCATGCGCGCAAAGCCCTGTAGACCTCAGTCGATGCGCTTGGCCGACTTGATCAGGACAGGATCGATGGGCACGTTCTGCATGCCCTGCTTGGTGGTGGTCTGGGAGTTGACGATGATGTCGACCACGTCCATGCCCTTGACCACTTTGGCGAAGACGGCATAACCGGCGTCGCGGCCTGGGTCGAGGAACGCATTGTCGGCGACGTTGATGAAGAACTGGCTGGTGGCCGAGTTCGGGTCGTTGGTGCGGGCCATGGACAAGGTACCGCGCACGTTATGCAAACCATTGCTGGCTTCGTTGCGGATCGGCGCTTCGGTCGGCTTTTGCGACATCTGCGTGGTGAACCCGCCGCCCTGGACCATGAAGCCCGGGATCACGCGGTGGAAGATCGTGTTGGTGTAGAAGCCCTTGTCCACGTAGGCCAGGAAGTTCTTGGTACTGATCGGCGCCTTGACCGGGTCCAGTTCGATTTCGATGTCGCCGTTGGTGGTGGAGATCAGCACGTGGGGCGCCTTGGCAGGCTCGGCCGCCATCAGGTTGGCAGCGAACAGAACAGAACCGGCAAAGAAGGCGATTTTTTTCAGCATGGGTCAGTGATCCTGGGTAGTGGTTTCGACTGTCTTTAGAAAATCGAGCAAGGTAGCGTTAAAGACTTCGGGTTGGTCCAAGGGCGTGGCATGGCGGGAATCTTCGATCACCACCAGCCGCGCATCGGGCAGCAGTTTTACATAGTTTTGTTTTTGCGCCACGGGGGTGTAGTCGTGGTCGGCGCTGATGACCAAGGTTGGACAGGTGATCCGCGAAAGTTGTTCCTGCACGCCCCAGCCCACAATCGCATCGAAGCTGGCGAGATAAGCACGTTTGTCGTTTTTTGCCCAGCGTTCAGCCATCTTGCGGCGCAGGTCGGCCTGGTCCGGCTTGGGGAATAGCCGGTCGCCCAGGGCCTGGCCGATCGTGGCCAGGCTGAGCACGCGCGCCAGGCTCCAGCGCTTGGCCCACTGCCAATAGTCATTGGCGCTGCGCACCTTGACCTCGGGCGCGCTGTTGACGATGCACAGGCTCTTGACCAGGGTCGGTTCGTCCACCGCCAGTTGGAAGGCGATCATGCCGCCCATGGACAGGCCCACCACATGGGCGGGCGGCAGGCCCAGGTGTTCGATCAGGGCCAGCAGGTCATAGGTGAAACCCTGGATGCTGTAGCGCTCACGAGGTTTGTCCGAGCGCCCATGGCCGCGCACATCCACCACGATCAGGCGGTAATGCCTGGCCAGCACCGGGATCTGCAATTCCCAGTCCTGGCTGCTGGAGCCCAGGCCGTGGATCAGGATCAGCGGCGAGCCGTGGCCGTATTCCTCGTAGTGCAGGCTGCATCCTTCGTGGTCGAACCAGGCCATGCGTGAACTCCGTTTCAGGCTTGCTGGGGGGCGGCGAAAGGCGCGTCCAGGGGGGCCGTGTCAAAGGTGCGCAGCAGCTCCACGAGGATCTGCGTCGCCGGCCCCAAGGGTTTGTCCTTGTTGGAATACAGGAAGAACGTCGGGTGGCGGCTGCCGCCCTGTTCCAAGGGTAGCTGCTTGAGCACGCCTTCGGCGAGTTCGCGTTCGATCATGTGCCGGGGCAGCCAGGCAAAGCCCAGGCCGCTGCCGACAAAGGCCGCAGCGGTGGCCAGGCTGCCGACGGTCCAGCGCTGTTCGGCGCCGAGCCAGCCGACATCGCGCGGTTGCTGGCGGCCGGAGTCGCGGATCACCACCTGCATCTGGCTTTCCAGGTCCTGGAAGCTCAATTCGCGCTGCATGCGGTGCAACGCATGTTCGGGGTGGGCCACGGCGACAAATTCGACGTCGCTCATTTCCGTGCCCAGGTAGCCGGGAATGCTGAAGCCGCAGATCGCCAGGTCGGCCACGCCTTCGATCAGCAATTCTTCGACGCCGGAGAGCACCTCTTCGCGCAGGCGCACACGGCAACCACGGCTTTGCGGCATAAAGGCGGAGAGGGCGCGTACCAGCCGCGCATTCGGGTAGGCGGCGTCCACCACCAGGCGCACTTCGGCTTCCCAGCCTTGTTCCATATGGTGGGCGAGGTCTTCCAGTTGGCTGGCGTTTTTCACCAGTTGGCGCGAGCGACGCAGCAGCACTTCACCTGCGTCGGTGAGGACCGCCTTGCGCCCGTCGATGCGCAGCAGCGGTACGCCAAGCTGGTCTTGCATGCGGGCCACGGTGTAGCTCACCGAGGACTGCGAACGGTGCAGCGCTTCAGCCGCCTGGGCGAAGCCGCCATGGTCGACCACGGCTTGCAGCGTGCGCCATTGATCGAGGGTAACGCGGGGCGCTTTCAAGATGGGTTCCTCTTGTCCTAAGCTGGCGGTCCTTATTGGAGACTGCCGAATGAGAAAATTCTGTTGTGTGTTGCTGGCGCTGCTGCCGATGAGCGCGTTTGCCTACCCCATCGACGTGACAAAAAAAATCGACGGCGTGAGCATCGACTACACCGCCTCCGACGTGGACGGCGACATCAGTTCGATCCGCCTGAATAACTACGGCACCAACGATGCCGTGTGCTCGGTAACCTTCACCAATGGACCGGAAGCGCCGCGCAATCGCAAGGTCACGGTGCCGGCGGGTAAAAGCACCAACACCACGGTCAAGTTCAACCGCGCCATTCTCAAGATGCGCATTGCACTGGCGTGCGCGCCGAAGTAGTCCGGCAGCGGGGCGTCGCGCTAGCAATACTCCGTTTATAAACAAATTTATAGATGGGTTATAGCAGTTTTTTGCGCTTTTTTATCGAATTGGCTCTGTTTAATCTCTACTCCATCGCCTTACAGCATTTACCGATGGAGCCTACCCAGCCATGTCCAACGTTCTGATCATCGAAAGCAGCGCCCGTCAGCAGGATTCGATCTCCCGCCAACTGACCCAGCAATTCATCAGCCAATGGCAGGCTGCCCATCCAGCGGACACGATTACTGTGCGCGACGTGGCGCTCAATCCGGTCCCCCACTTGGACGCCAACCTGCTCGGCGGCTGGATGAAACCTGCGGATCAGCGCAATGGCAATGAACAGGCCTCCCTCGACCGCTCCAACGAATTGACCGACGAACTGCTGGCCGCTGATGTACTGGTCATGGCCGCACCGATGTACAACTTCGCCATCCCCAGCACCCTGAAAGCCTGGCTGGACCACGTGTTGCGCGCCGGTGTGACCTTCAAGTACACCGCCACCGGCCCGCAGGGCTTGCTCACCGGCAAGCGTGCCATTGTGCTGACCGCTCGCGGCGGCATCCACACCGGCGCCACGTCGGATCACCAGGAACCGTACCTGCGCCAGGTCATGGCCTTTATCGGCATCCACGACGTCACCTTCATTCATGCCGAAGGGGTGAACCTGAGCGGCGACTTCCAGGAAAAAGGCATCAACCACGCCAAGGCCTTGCTGGCACAGGTGGCCTGATCCTTTAATCGCCAGATAATCGCGCCGTGTTTATCTAGCCCCACGCAAACCCTTCAAGTACGCGTAATGAACCTCCCTTTGCACTTTTTGCTCCTGAGTGCTCCAACCCGACTGCCGCTTTAGCGAGGTCGGGTTTTTTTTGCCTTGAGTTTCTTCAACCGCCGAAAACCTTTAATGTCCCGCCCATTCGAAACGAGGCGCGCATGGGCTATCTACTGGTTGTCACCCTGATTCAGGCATTTTCCTTCAGCTTGATCGGCGAATACCTCGCCGGCCACGTCGACAGCTACTTCGCCGTGCTGGTGCGCGTGCTGCTGGCCGGGTTGGTGTTTATCCCGCTGACCCGCTGGCGCTCGGTGGAACCGGGGTTCATGCGCGGCATGCTGGTGATCGGCGCGTTGCAATTTGGCGTGACCTACGTGTGCCTGTACCTGAGCTTTCGCGTGCTCACGGTGCCGGAGGTGCTGCTGTTCACCATCCTCACGCCGCTGCACGTGACCCTGATCGAAGACGCCCTCAACCGGCGCTTCAACCCGTGGGCGCTGGTCGCCGCACTGGTGGCGGTGGCGGGCGCGGCGGTGATTCGCTTCGACCAGATCACCCCGCACTTCCTCGGCGGCTTCTTGCTGCTGCAACTGGCCAACTTCACCTACGCCGCCGGGCAGGTGATGTACAAGCATCTGGTCAAGCGTTACCCGAGCGACTTGCCGCATTACCGGCGCTTTGGTTTCTTCTATGTGGGCGCAGTGCTGGTGGTGTTGCCGGCGTTCCTGCTGTTCGGCAAGGCCAACTTTTTGCCTGAAGCGCCGCTGCAATGGGGCGTGCTGGTGTTCCTTGGGTTGGTCAGCACGGCGCTGGGCATGTACTGGTGGAACAAGGGCGCCTGCCTGGTACAGGGCGGCACGTTGGCGGTGATGAACAACCTGCATGTGCCGGTGGGGTTGCTGTTGAACCTGCTGATCTGGAACCAGCATGAGCCGCTGGGGCGGTTGGCGTTGGGTGGGTTGGTGATTCTGGCGGCGGTGTGGATCAGTCGGTTGGGTGTGCGCAAGCAGGCAACTCACCACTGAGCCCTGTGGGAGCGGGCAAGCCCGCTCCCACATTGGGTTGTGGTGGCGTCAGGCAGATTTGTTTTCCAGAGTCGGTAAATGACTGGCACCGAGTAGGGCTGGCAGCACCCCTGCGCGCAAATCATTGCCACTCGGCTGCTGATACAGGCTCAGACCAAACTCCGGCAACACCGCCAGCAGATAATCAAAAATATCCCCCTGGATCCGCTCGTAATCCGCCCACGCCGTGGTGCGCGTGAAGCAGTAGATCTCCAGCGGCACACCCTGCGCCGTGGTTTGCATCTGGCGCACCATGCAGGTCATGTTCGGCTGGATGTCCGGGTGGCTTTTCAGGTAGGCCAGGGCGTAGGCGCGGAACGTGCCGAGGTTGGTCATGCGTCGACGGTTGGCCGACAGTTGCGCGCTGTGGCCCTGGGCTTCGTTCCAGGCCTTGAGCTCGGCTTGCTTGCGTCCGATGTAGTCGGTGAGCAGGTGCACCTGGGTCATGCGCACTTCTTCATCGTCACGCAGGAAGCGCACGCCGCTGGCGTCGATAAACAGGCTGCGCTTGATCCGCCGCCCGCCCGACGCCTGCATGCCGCGCCAGTTCTTGAACGACTCGGACATCAGGCGCCAGGTGGGAATGGAGACGATGGTCTTGTCGAAATTCTGCACCTTGACCGTGTGCAAGGTGATGTCCACCACGTCGCCATCGGCGCCGACCTGGGGCATTTCGATCCAGTCGCCGACCCGCAGCATGTCGTTGCTGGTCAACTGCACGCTGGCGACGAACGACAGCAGGGTGTCCTTGTACACCAACAGGATCACCGCCGACATGGCGCCAAGCCCCGACAGCAGCAACAGCGGCGAACGGTCGATCAGGGTGGCGACGATGATGATCGCGCCAAACACGTACAAGACCATCTTCGCCAGCTGCACGTAGCCCTTGATCGAGCGGGTGCGGGCGTGTTCGGTGCGGGCGTAGATGTCCAACAGGGCGTTGAGCAGGGCGCTCATGGCCAGCATCAGGAACAGGATGCTGATTGCCAGGGCCACGTTGCCGATGAACAGGATCGCGGTCTTGCTCAGGTCAGGCACCAGATACAGGCCGAACTGGATCACCAGCGATGGCGTCATTTGCGCCAGGCGGTGGAAGACTTTGTTGTGCCGCAGGTCATTGAGCCAGTGCAGCGCCGGCTGGCGGCCGAGCAGTTTGATCGTGTGCAGGATCAGGTAGCGCGCCACCCGTCCGAGCAACAGCGCCACCACCAGCAGCACCACAAAGCCGAGGCTGGCGTGCAGCAGCGGGTGTTCATCGAGGGCGCCCCAAAGGTCTTGGACGTTGAGCCAGAGCTGTTTGATATCCATGGGTGAAACCGATTCTTCTGTAGGACAAGACGGGGCGATTAGAGCATTGAAGTGCTACAAAGTTGGCCTCACAGACAAAAGTGCTCACAAAAAAGCAGCTGATTAGCACCGTTCGCGTAAAGAAACTCGGTTTGGACGCGCGAAACCGGTACCCTATGCCGCTGATATTTTGTATTTCTTCGAGGTAGCACCCGTGTTTTCCCAATTCGCCCTGCACGAACGCCTGCTCAAAGCCGTGGCCGAGCTTAAATTTGTCGAGCCAACGCCTGTGCAAGCAGCGGCCATCCCGCTCGCGCTCGAAGGGCGTGACCTGCGGGTGACAGCTCAAACCGGTAGCGGCAAGACCGCCGCTTTCGTCCTGCCGGTGCTGAACCGCCTGATCGGCCCGGCCAAGGTTCGCGTCAGCATCAAGACCCTGATCCTGCTGCCAACCCGCGAGCTGGCCCAGCAGACCCTGAAGGAAGTGGAGCGTTTCTCCCAGTTCACCTTCATCAAGTCCGGCATCATCACCGGCGGTGAAGACTTCAAGGTCCAGGCCGCGATGCTGCGCAAGGTGCCGGACATCCTGATCGGCACCCCGGGCCGCATGATCGAGCAACTCAACGCCGGCAACCTTGACCTCAAGGAAGTCGAAGTGCTGGTGCTGGACGAAGCCGACCGCATGCTCGACATGGGCTTTGCCGACGACGTGCAGCGCCTGGTGGCCGAATGCGTCAATCGCCAGCAGACCATGCTGTTCTCCGCCACCACCGGCGGTTCGACCCTGCGCGAGATGGTCGCCAAGGTCCTGAACAACCCTGAGCACTTGCAGGTCAACAACGTCAGCGACCTGAACGCCACCACGCGTCAGCAGATCGTTACCGCCGACCACAACGTGCACAAAGAACAGATCCTCAACTGGCTGTTGGCCAACGAGACCTATCAGAAGGCCATCGTGTTCACCAACACCCGTGCCGCTGCCGACCGTATCTACGGTCGCCTGGTTGCCCAGGAATACAAGGCGTTCGTGCTGCACGGCGAGAAAGACCAGAAGGACCGCAAGCTGGCCATCGACCGCCTCAAGGCCGGCGGCGTGAAGATCCTCGTGGCCACCGACGTTGCCGCCCGTGGCCTCGACGTGGATGGCCTGGACCTGGTGATCAACTTCGACATGCCCCGCAGCGGCGACGAATACGTGCACCGTATCGGCCGTACCGGGCGTGCCGGCAACGATGGCCTGGCCATCTCGCTGATCTGCCACGGCGACTGGAACCTGATGTCGAGCATCGAGCGCTACCTCAAGCAGTCGTTCGAGCGCCGCACCATCAAGGAAGTCAAAGGCACCTACACCGGGCCGAAGAAGGTCAAGGCGTCGGGCAAGGCCGTTGGCGTGAAGAAGAAAAAGACCGACGCCAAGGGCGACAAGAAAAAAACCGGCGCCAAGTCGCCGACCAAGCGCAAGATCGCCAACCGACCGAAGACCGACAACCTGTCGCTCGTCAGCAAGGACGGCATGGCCCCGCTCAAGCGCCGCAAGCCAGAAGCACCAGCCGCCGAGTAAGGTTGGGCTGATGTAAAAAAACCGGACAGATGTCCGGTTTTTTTATGCACGGTGATTGATCGTTCCCACGCTCCGCGTGGGAATGCCTCCAAGGACGCTCCGCGTCCTGCCTCTAGCTTCAATTCTCGGCTTTGGCCGCCGCTTCCTTGAGTTCCTTGAGCCGAGCGTCGATCAGCTGGCACTTGTCAGGGAACTGCGCACTTTCCGTATCCAGGTCCATCTTCTGCAGTTCGTCGTTCATTTCCTTGGCTTTGGTTGCGTTCTGTTCGGTCAGCTTGGCCACTTCCTGGCCCAGTTGCTCGCGCTTCGCCGTAGCCTCGTCCGGCGTACAGGCCCAGGCGGGCAGGGCAGTCAACAAGGTGGCCGCGATGGCCAGGTTCATCAGGGTTTTCATGGGTGGACCTCCTTGGCAGGGATATCTCAGTGGAGGTTGGCGCCGCCTGGAAAGTTCACAAAAGTGACGCTCGTCCATTGGGCTGAACGGCCAGTGACGTGCTCGGTCACACCTTTTAACGGGCTACTTTCCACCCGCCCGCAGGAGGAATCAGGATGACGACTTACAATTGGAATCTGATCGAGCGCTTGCTGCACGAAGTGCAGAATGGTGAAGGCAGTTTCGCCCCGCGCCAGTATGCCGAGCAGGAAGCGGCCGAAAAGGCCACGGCAGGCGAATCCACGGGCAATCTGGACGCGTTGAAAAAGACCGCAGCGGATTATGAAGCGCTGTTGCTCAAGCGCGGTTTCATCGAGCCGCGGCCAGAGGCAGAGGGCGGCACCGGTGAGAATTTCATCTTGACGCCGTTGGGTGCGCAGCTGCTGGCGTTGATCGACAGTTCGATCCCGGGCAACGACCATCCGCGCCAAGTGCTGGACGAGCAAGCCGATGCGCTGGACCCGGCGACCTTCGCCGAAGTCGCGTCCAAGGCCCAGATCGCCTGACCTTAACCGCGCCCGGCACCCGCTGCGGTGCCAGGCGAACCTGTCAGATCGGTAATCTGCCGCTAAGGTGGCTGACAGCCGGCTCCCCCTAATCTGCTGCCATTCCCCTGACGGACGTGAATCGGCATGCATTGCACACCCTCCAGACGCACCTTTGTCAAAGGCCTCGCCGCCGGCGGCCTGCTGGGCGGGCTCGGGCTTTGGCGCAGCCCGGTCTGGGCCTTGACCAGCCCAGGCCAGCCCACTGTGTTGGCGGGCAGTGAATTTGAGCTGTTTATCGACCAGACCCCGGTCAACCTCACCGGCCGCCACCGCACCGCGCTGACCATCAACGGCAGCCTGCCCGGCCCGCTGCTGCGCTGGCGCGAAGGCGACACCGTGACCCTGCGCGTGAAAAACCGCCTGGCCGAGCCCACGTCGATCCACTGGCACGGCATTTTGCTGCCATCGACCATGGACGGCGTGCCCGGCCTGAGCTTCAAGGGCATCGAGCCGGGCGGGGTGTTTGTCTACCAGTTCACCGTCAAGCAGCATGGCACTTACTGGTACCACAGCCATTCAGGGTTCCAGGAACAGAGAGGTGTCTACGGCCCGCTGGTGATCGATCCGAAGGAGCCCGAACCCTTCAGCTACCAGCGTGACTACGTGGTGATGCTCTCGGATTGGACGGATGAAGACCCCGTCGCACTGATGAAGACCCTGAAGAAGCAGTCCGATTACTACAACCTGCACAAACCCACCGTCGGCGACTTCATGCGCGATGTGGGGGCGAAGGGCTGGTCCGCCACGGCCGCCGACCGCCTGATGTGGGCGCAGATGAAGATGAACCCCACCGACCTGGCGGACGTCAGCGGCGAGACCTACACCTATCTGCTCAACGGCCAGCCGCCCGAGCGCAACTGGACCGGGTTGTTCGCGGCGGGGGAGACGATTCGCCTGCGCTTTATCAACGGCTCGGCGATGAGCTATTTCGATGTGCGCATCCCCGGACTGAAGATGACCGTGATCGCTGCCGATGGCCAGCCGGTCCAACCGGTCAGCGTCGATGAGTTGCGCATTGCCGTGGCAGAGACGTTTGACGTGCTGGTCGAGCCCACCGCGCCGGCCTACACGCTGTTTGCCCAGGCGATGGACCGCAGCGGCTTTGCCCGTGGCACGTTGACCCGGCAAGCTGGCGTGACCGCGCCAGTCCCGGCCGTCGATCCGCGCCCCTGGATCACCATGGACGACATGGGCATGGGCGGCATGGACCACGGCGCCATGGCGGATATGGAAGGCATGGATCACAGCGCCATGGCGATGCAAAGCCATCCGGCCAGCGAGCAGAACAACCCGCTGGTGGACATGCAAGCCATGAGCCCGGTGCCCAAGCTCGACGACCCGGGCATCGGCCTGCGCAACAATGGCCGCCGTGTCCTCACCTACGCCGACCTGCACAGCACCTTCGAAGACCCCGACGGCCGCGAGCCCAGTCGCACCATCGAGCTGCACCTTACCGGGCATATGGAGAAATTCGCCTGGTCATTCAATGGGGTGAAGTTCTCCGCGGCCGAGCCGTTGCAACTGACCTACGGCGAGCGGGTGCGGCTGGTGTTGGTCAACGACACCATGATGAGCCACCCGATCCACCTGCACGGCCTGTGGAGCGACCTGGAAGACGAGAACGGCCAGTTCCAGGTGCGCAAGCACACCATCGACATGCCGCCCGGCTCCCGGCGTAGCTACCGTGTGACCGCCGATGCCCTGGGCCGCTGGGCCTATCACTGCCACCTGCTGTACCACATGGAAATGGGCATGTTCCGTGAGGTGCGCGTGCATGAATAAGGACCTGAGGATGAGCCGTCGTGTGGTTGCTCTCGTCATCGCGCTGGGGTGCAGCCCTTTGGCGCTGGCGGATGAATTTCAAGGCATGAGCCCGGCGACCCCGACACTCACCGAGAGCCGTACGCCGATTCCGGTGCTGACCGATGCCGATCGCGCGGCAGTGTACAACGCCCCCGGTGGCCACTTGGTGCATGACAGTGGCGTCAATTCGATGCTGCTGATCAACCAGCTGGAGTGGCAGGGCGGCAGCGGTGAAGGGGCGCTGAGCTGGGATATGAAGGGCTGGCTCGGCGGCGACATCGACCGCCTGTGGCTGCGCACCGAGGGCGAGCGCAGCGCCGGCCGCACAGACAGCGCCGAGGCCCAGGCCCTGTGGGGACATGCCATCAGCCCGTGGTGGGACCTGGTCGGCGGTGTGCGCCAGGACTTCAAGCCGGGTGATGGGCAGACCTGGGCTGCCTTCGGCGCGCAGGGCATGGTGCTCTACAACTTCGAGGCCGAAGCGACGCTGTTTGTCGGCGAAGCCGGGCGCACCGCCGCACGGTTGGAGGGTGACTACGACATCCTGCTGACCAACCGCCTGATCCTGCAACCGACCGCCGAACTCAACTTCTACGGGCGCAATGACCCCCAGCGCGGCATCGGCGCCGGCCTGGCCGACAGTGAGGTCGGCGTGCGCTTGCGCTACGAGGTACGCCGCGAGTTTGCGCCCTATGTGGGTTTCACCTGGCACCGCAGCTATGGCCAGACCGCGCAATACGCCCGCGATGAAGGCGAAGACGCCAGCCAATGGCGCTGGGTCGCGGGTGTGCGCCTGTGGTTCTGACGTTTCACTCTTCCTATCACTCGCCGCCATGAGCGGCCTGGAGCCTTGCATGTCGATGTTGAAAACCGCGCTGGTGGGCGCTGCGTTGCTCACCAGCCTGTCGGTCACCGCCCATCCCAAACTGCTCTCATCCATTCCGGCAGCGGGCGCCCGGGGTCCTGCGCCCGCAGTGATTGAACTGCACTTCTCGGAAAACCTGCTGACGCAGTTTTCCGGCGCCAAGCTGACCATGACCGGCATGCAGGGCATGGCCCACGCGCCGATGCCCGTGAAGGCCAGTGTCGCTGCCAGTACCGACCCCAAAGTGATGCTGATCAAGCCCGCGTCCGCACTGACGGCCGGCACCTATCAGGTGGACTGGCGTGCCGTGTCGTCGGATACGCACCCGATCCTTGGCAATGTGGTGTTCAGCGTTCAGCCATGAGTGAACTGATCCCGGTGGTGCTGCGCTTTGTGTTGTATGCGGACTTGATGCTGGTGTTTGGCCTGGGATTGTTTGGCTTCTATGCCGCGCGTCGACTGTTGAGTGTGCAGCGCTTGCTGCGCGTGCTGGCAGGGCTGGGGGTGTTGGTTTCGGTGCTGTCGATGCTGGCCATGACCCAGGCCATGAGCGGTGCCGAGGATTGGCCGACATTGTGGGCGCACCTGCACATGATGCTGGGGCAGACTGAACTGGGCTGGACGTGGTGGTTGCGCGTGGTGGCGCTGGTGTTGGTTGTGCTGGATACCAGGCTGGCCACGCTGTGCGGCGGTGTCGCGCTGGTCACGCTGGCGTGGACCGGGCACGGCGCGATGCACGAAGGCACGTTGCGGCTCTGGCATGTGCTCAGCGACAGCGCACACCTGCTGGCGGCGGCGGGTTGGCTCGGGGCGCTGGCGGCGTTTGGGCTGTTGCTGGTGAGCCGGTCGTTGCCCCAGGCCGGGCGTGTGCAGGCGCTGGCGCGTACGTTGGCGGGATTCGGACGTATCGGCAGCGGGTTTGTGGCGGTGTTGATGGTCACCGGTGTGGCCAACTATCTGTTTGTCGTCGGGCCGAACCTGGACGGCCTCACGGGTGGGCGCTATGGGCTGCTGCTGTGCCTCAAGCTGGGATTGTTCGGCCTGATGCTGGGGTTGGCGGCGCTCAATCGTGTGCACCTGGCGCCGCGGCTGCAACGGTCCCTGGCGGCGGGCGAGCATGGGGCGGCGCTCAAGGCGCTGCGCCGAAGCATCGCCCTGGAGTTGGTGGCGGTGGTGGTGATCCTGGGGCTGGTCGCGTGGCTGGGCACTTTGGCACCCACCTAGGATGGCGTGCTTTTCAGGCATTTAAGCGCCTCGAAATCACCGCGTACCTTGTCGATTTTCTGGCTGAGTTTCTGGCGTTGCGCCGGGGTGCTTTCGGCCATCAGGTCGACAATCAGGCTGCGCGCTGCGGTTTCCGTTTGTGCGTAGGCGCTGCGGTATTGCGGGGTCCACAGGCTTTCGCGGTCCACCAGCAACTGCTGGATTTTCTGCGGGAAGTCGGCGTCGTGGCGTTGCTGTACGGCGGCGATGAAGTGCGCCTGCCAGCGGGCGCGGTTGCCGACCCAGGCCTGGTTCTGTTCACCCAGCGCGACGGACCAGGCGTTGACCCGACTCTGCTGGCTGGCACTGAGCGGGCCGATCCAGGCGTCCAGGCGCTTGCTCATGCGCTCGGCGCGTTCCTGAATTTGCTTGGCCAGCGGCGGTTTGAGGTAGTCGTCCTGGCGCTTGCGCAGGTCCTTGGCCAGGGCGTCGTTCATGCTTTGCACCTGCTGATCGTCGAGGCCTTGCAGCAGTTCGATGGCCGACGGGGTGATTTGCCGGGCGATTTCGCCGATCGCCTGCTTGGCTTCGGCGGTGCGGGCTTGCAGCGCGGCGTCGCTGACCTCGCGGTTTTCGGCCATCTGTTGCAGGCGGTCCAGCCAGTCGAGGTAGCCCGGCAGTTGGGTGGTGCAGTGCCAGGCCAGGTGCGCCTTGAGGTTGTCGTTGAACCAGCTCTTCTGCCCGGCATTCATGTCCAGGTAGTCGCCGAGGGTCCAGGGGATGATCACATCGAGGTTGCGGTAGGCCAGGCCGACGCGGTTGCAGCCACCGAGCACCAGGCTGAGGGCCAGCAATACCATCAGGAGTTTGAGCCGATGCAGCATGGGCGGGTCCTTGCGCAGAGGAGGTGTGTGCATGTGAACCTGCGCGGGGTGCGACAGTTCAGCCCATCAATAAAACGACCGCGCGGCCTTCAGCGTCAACAGGCCATCGCATTGCGAGTTGTGTCCAGAATAGGCCGAGCAATCGCCGCCGCTGAGGCTGGAGTCGCTGTAGATCAGGTTCAGGTCAACGCCCATCCACGCCCGGGAGAATTGCACCGACCAATCGCTGAAGCTGCGGATGGAGCCCCCGTCGACGGCGACCGGGCTGCCCAACTGATGAGTGGTGTACTTCATGCTGACGCCGATGCCGAAGGGTTGCGTGCCGCCGAGGTCGGCGAACAAGGTGCTGTCCTGGCGATCCGGGTCGTTGCTGAAGGACGCGCCGAAGCGGTTGCCCAGCAGGTTGAGACCGCCGTAGAACTCCTGGCTGTCGAGGGGGCTGAGCTTGGGGTAGCTGTAGTGGATCAGGCCGACTTCATAGCCCAGGGTCTGGTCGAAGGGGTGCTTGAAGCCCAGGTAGGAGTCGACTTCGAAGGTGCTGTCCGGCGACAGGCCCATGCTCGGTGAGAACTGGCCGACATACAGGCCGCTGTCGTGGCTCAGGTCGAGCCCGCCATGGAATGAATCGCTGCCCGGAGCGGTCGGCTTGACCAAGCCCTGGGCCATGCTGCGACTGGGCGTGGTGCCCAGCTTCAAGTCGAAGTCGCCCCATTCGCGCTGAAAGATCTGCGCTTCGGCAAGGGGGCTGGCGACCAGGGCCGTGAGCAGGAAAATGCAGGGTTTGAACATGCGTCACTCCATGAAAAGCGAGGAGCAGTAACGGAAGAAGTCGGGAAGATGCCCGTGCTAGACGTGTGCAAGCATACCGGCGAATGCCTGGGGTTGAGCCCCGTTCGTCGATTGGTGCGAGATTGAATGTGTCGGGAAGGTGTTGCGGGCTCTAGTCCTAGCGCCTTGATTGCAAGGCGCTTAGGGACCAGGTGTGTTGCGCGGTATTACTTCTTGCCCAGGCTGATCTGCTTGGACGGGCCGAAAGTCTGGCCGCTCACGCCCTTGGCAATTTGCTGGATTTCGCCGCCGGACTTGAGGAACGCAGCAATCTGGCTGTTGATCGATTCGCTGGTTTCAACGGCGGGAGCTGGCTTTGCTTTGCTGTTGGATGCTTTTACGCGCATGGCGGCCACTAACCTGTAGAAAATTAACTTGGCCAGGCATCGTACAGGAAATACTTGACAATTGCTTGGCAAATATCCCCCGGGAATAAGCGCGGCGTGTGCAAATAACCGAAGTCTGTCTTTGAAATAAGCCTCTAACTTACTGTTTTAACTCGAAACCCAAGGGCGGGCTGCAGCGTACGTAGCCGTAAAATCGAGCCGATTGATCGGACGAGCGGGGCAGGGCCAGCAGCACGCCACGCCAGCCCGCGATTTTTCAGGGGCGCGCGCGTGGCGGGCGCAACTCGGGTAGAATGCCGCCCACGTAATGAGGGTATTGAAAAATGGCTTTGGTCGGTCGCTACAACAGCTTGCAAGTGGTTAAACACACTAACTTTGGTTTGTACCTGGACGGCGCGCAAGACGGTGAAATCCTCTTGCCCAACCGGTATATCCCCAAAGATATTCCCAGTGAAGATGAAGACTGGCTGAACGTTTTCATTTATCTGGACAGCGATGACAAACTTATCGCCACGACTGAAAAGCCGAAAGTTCAAGTGGGCGAGTTTGCCAGTTTGAAAGTGGTGGAAGTCAACAGCATTGGTGTATTCCTCGATTGGGGTTTGCCCAAGGACCTGTTGCTGCCGTACTCGGAAGAAAAGCGCCAGATGACCGCTGGTGAATATTGCGTGGTGCACGTCTACCTCGACAAGCACACCAAGCGCATCACCGCGACCGCACGCCTGGATCGCTACCTGGACAAGACCCCGGCGAATTACCAGGTGGGCCAGGAAGTCAATCTGCTGGTGGCTGAAGCCACCGACATGGGCTTCAAGGCGATCATCAACAACAAGCACTGGGGCTTGATCCACAAGAACGAAGTGTTCAAGTTCCTGCGCCCGGGCAAGGAAGAGAAAGGCTTCATCAAAGAGATCCGCGCCGATGGCAACATCAGCCTGAGCCTGCAGCCCGTGGGCCAGGAAGCGGCTTCCAGCCTGAACTCGAAGATCCTTGCCAAGTTGCGTGAAAACAACGGCAGCCTGCCGGTCAGCGACAAGAGCGACCCGGCGGTGATCAGCAACTTGTTCGGCGTGAGCAAGGGCAACTTCAAGAAGGCCATCGGTGCCCTCTACAAGCAGGGCCAGATCGTGATTCATGCGGATCGCATTGAACTAAGCTGATCGAAGTTTCTCTTTGTAGGAACGGGCTAGTTGTGGCGAGGGAGCTTGCTCCCGCTGGAGTGCGAAGCGCTCCCA
>NZ_ANNV01000051.1 GCF_000346755.1 Pseudomonas sp. CBZ-4
CCCTCGCCACAGGTACAGCGTTCGCCCTTAATCCGTGCCCGGATACCGCGTCTCCATCACAATCGACAACGCATCCGGGCGCCAGAATTCCTGGTCGAATTCCACGGCCTGGTTGTCTTCGCCGAAGTTCAAACGCTCCAGGTAGACGCTGGTGGAGCCGGGCGACAGTTGCAGCAACTCCGCCTGTTCCTCGTTGACCGTGCCGATGTGCATCTCCAACTCGCAGCGCGATTGCACCCGGGCGAAGCGTTCGCGCAGCAGTTGGGTCAACGAGGTGTTGAGGTCGGCGTCCAGCAGGCCGGGGCACCAGCTGGCGAGCAGGGCGTTGAATTCCAGCAGCACCGGGCGGCGGTCGATCCAGCGGCGGCGTTGCAGGAAGAACACCGGTTCGTCCGCCGAGGCCAGGCCCATGCGCTTGGCCAGCCACGGGCCGGCGGGGCGCAGTTCGGCGTGCAGGCATTCGGTGCGGGGCGTGCGGCCCTGGGCGCTGACGTAGTCCATGAAGCCGCTGATGCGTGTCGGGTCGTAGCGGATGCGCTGCGGGCTGACGAACCAGCCCCGGCGGTTTTCGCGGTAGACCAGGCCTTCGGCCTCCAGTTGCTGCAAGGCCTGGCGCAAGGTCACGCGGGTGCAGCCGAAGCGTTCGATCATGTCCCGTTCGGAGGGGAATTTCTCGTCGGCCTGGGGACTACCGGACGCAATGTCGTGGGCGATCTGTTCGCGGATGCGCTGGTAGTGCGGGGAAATGGGGTCGAAAGGCATCCTGGGGTTCCGTAGGCAGGCATGACGTGGGCGTGACTCTACCCTTCCTGCTGGCGCAGGTCACGTTGCCAGGCCCGCAAACCATAGGCCGCCAACAGCACAAAACCGGCGTACAGGGCGGCGGTGAGGTGCAGGTCCTTGTAGAGGAACAGCCCGACATAGGCCGCATCCAGCACGATCCACAACCACCAGCTGACCACGTATTTGCGCGCCGCCCACAGGCTGGCCACCAGGCTGAAGGCGGTGAGCAGCGAGTCCAGCCAGGGCAGGGCGGCGTCGGTGAAGTGGTGCATCACCGCGCCCAGGGCCACGGCGCCGATCAAGCCCGCCAGCAAGTGCCGCCATGCCTCCAGCATCGGCAGGCGTTCCACCCGCACCTTGCCGGCGTCCACACGCCCGGTGCTCCAGCGCCACCAGCCATAGCCTTGCAGCACGGCGAAGACCAGTTGCAGGAGCATGTCCGAATACAGCTTCACCTCGAAGAAGATCCAGGCATACAACAACACCGCGACGACGCTGACCGGCCAGCACCAGCGCACCCGTTGTGCGGTGAGCCAGACCCCGGCGATGTTGAAGCAGACGGCGACGATTTCCAGTGGCGACATAGGGCTCTCTCAACAACTAGTTTTCCAGGTGCAGCGCCTGTTGCTTGAGTTGGCGCTTGCGTTCGAAGGGCAGTTTTTCCTGATCGCCATAGGGCGCGCTGTACCAGTTGCCGTAGGTCGGGTTGGGCAGCAGGAACCAGCGCTGGCCGAGCCAGGCCAGGTACGGCGCGGCCGCCTTGCGCTGGTCGGCCAGGGTGTTGTGTTCGGCCTGCACGAAGTCGCCGAAGGAGTCACCGGCCAGCATCAGCACGCGGGCGTGGCTGGCGACCCATTGGCGCCGGCAGTTCTTGCCGTAGCCGGCTTGCTCGCAGTGCCCGGTCGGGGTGCTGGCGGCCAGCACCTGTTCGTTATGCGCCACCGGGAAACCGCGCAGGCGCAGGTTGTTGACCGTGGCCTGGACCTGGCTGTGCTCGCGGTTGGTGATGTAGTAGACGGTGATGCCTTTCTTGTCCGCCGCTTGCAGGAACTCCACCGCGCCCGGCAGTGCCTGCGCCTTGGCCTGGTCGACCCAGGTGTTCCAGCGATCATAGGAGTAGACCTGGTTGGTGAGGATGTCCCGCGCATTCAGCGGCACGTTGTCCAGCACGGTTTCGTCGATATCCACCACCACGGCCGGGGGCAGGCCGCTGAGGTTGCGCGGCGGCAGGGGCAGGGCGTCCCACGTCGGGTCGGCCAGGGCCGCGTCCAGCTGGCGGGTGGCGCTGGCGAAGACCTGGCGGTAAATCAGCTCGTGCTCGATGGAGGTCTGGGTCCACAGCACCGCGTCCAGTTGGTCGTTGGCGGGCGGTTGCTGCTGGCAGCCGACCAGGGTGGTGGAGAGCAGGCACACACTGGAAAACATCAGATTACGCATGAACGATAGGCCTCAAAAACTGACGGTGGCGGATAACCGCGCGGTGCGCGGCGCACCCAGGAACAGGTAGCCGTCGCCCGCCGATTCACCCACATCGCGCCAGTAGCGTTTGTCGAACAGGTTGTCGACGGTCAGGCGCAGCACAGTAGCGTAATCGCCGACCCGGGTGGTGTAGCGCGCGCCTGCATCGAACACCGCGTAGTCGTCGACCTTTACCGTGGCTTCACGGTTGGCGTACTTGCTCGCGCTGTATTGCACGCCGCCGAGCAAGGCCAGGCCCGGGATGCCGGGGACGCTGTAGTCGCCATGCAGGCTGGCGCGCAGCTTGGGCACGTTGATCGCCTGGTGACCGTCGTAGCTGTCGGTGCCGCTGCTGCTGACCCGCGCACGGATCGCCGCGACGCTGGCCGAGACTTGCAGGTCGGAGGTCACGCGGCCGTTGGCGGACAATTCGATGCCGACATTTTTCTGTTTGCCTTGCTGCACGAAGGTGGTCGTGCCGTCGTCATTCGGCCGGTTGTATTGCAGGTCCTGGCTGATCTGGAACAGCGCGGCGGTCAGGCTCAGGCGCTGGAAGTCACGCTTGATGCCCACCTCCAGTTGGCGCGACGTGGTCGGCGGCAGCACCTCGTCGGCGTTGCTGCTGAACCACGCGGCCTCACCGCCGAGGGACAAGCCTTTGCTGTAGCTGGCGTACAACGAGGTATCGGGGCGCGGTTTGTAGATCAATGCCGCTTGGGGCAGGAACACGCTGCGCTGGGTGTGACGCGTGGTGGCGCCGGCTTGGTTGTAGGTCTCTTCATCCAGGCGCACCTGTCGCCCGCCGAGCACGGTTTGCCACTGCTCGTTGAAGCTGATGCGGTCGCTGGCGAACAGGCCATATTGGCGGCTGTCGAGACGCCGGTAGGTGTGGCCGAGCGGGCCGTCGTAGGGTTCGAGCACCGGCGACGGCTGATAGATATTGCCCTCGCCGATGTATTCGTTGACCGACTTGCGCCGGTCCACCAAGCGCCGGAACGCAGTGGTGCCGAAGGTCAGGTCGTGCGTGAGAAAACCCGTGTCGAACTGCCCGTTGAGCGCGGCCTGGGCTTCCTCGTTGCTGCGGGTGTCGTCGGGGCTGCGGTAGTCGGCGATATCGTAGTCACCCTCGGCGCTGAAGTGGTTGGGCACGGCGGTATTCGTGCAACTGGCGGCGCCGTAGCAGCCCCAGGCGAAGGTGCTGTAGTCGTCGATCACCACACGGCTGCGGGACGCGCTGAAGCTGGCTTTCCAGGCCTCGTTGAAGCGGTATTCGAACAGCCCGTCGAGGTTCAACGAGCGGATGCCCACCGGGTTCGACCAGCTCTGGTAGGCGAGCATGTCCTCTGGCGACACGTGGCGCGGCACGCTGGTGCCGCCGAGCAGTTGATAGCCCGGCACCGAGTGTTGCTCGCGGTCCTGGTACTCGGCGTTGAGTTGCAGCAGGGCGTTGGGGCTGATGTTCCAGTCCAGCGCCAGCGAGGCGAAATCGCGCTTGCCGTCGGCATGGTCGACATAGGAGCGGATGTCTTCGTGGGCCAGGTTGATGCGCACGCCCACCTGCTGTTCGGCACCGAGCCAGCCGCCGATGTCTGTGGCCAGGTAGCGTTCACCCTGTTCGTTGGTGGACACCGTGACCGAGCGCACATTTTCCGGGCGCTTGCTCACGTAGTTGACCAGCCCGCCGGGCTCGGAGACGCCGCTCTGCAAGCCGGCCAGGCCCTTGAGCACTTCGACTTGCTGCTTGTTTTCCAGGGCGACGTTCTGTTCGCCGGTGATCGTGCGGCCGTTGATCTTGTAGCTGCTCGCCGGGTTGAGGGCGAAGCCGCGAATCACGAAGTTCTCGTAGTAGCCGACCGGGGCGTAGCTGTCGCCGACCGAGGCGTCGTTTTTCAATACTTCGCTGAGCAAGCGCGCCTGCTGGTCCTTCAAGCGGGCTTCGGTGATCACCGCGACGGACGCCGGCGTGTCCAGCAACGGCGCGTTATCGAAACCGGCCACGGCGGCGTTTTTCGCCTGGTAGTCGGTGGTTGCCTGGCCGAGGACGGTGACGGTGTCCAAGGTCGCATCTTGGGCCTGCACGGCCGTGGCGGCGAAGGCGATGCTCAGGGCGAGCAGGGTGTGGCGATAGGGTGTAGCCATGTAGAGAGCGCTCCAAAGGTCTGACCGCCGCTGCCGTACGCTTTTATCGGGCGCAAAGGGGCCCAGCGCTGCGCAACGGACGGGTTGCCAGTTCGTGATGAAAAAGCCGGGTTCGCCAGAAGTGGCGTCAGGCCGGAGCTGCTCCGGTAGTCATTGGCAAACGTGCGTCGGCGGCCCATTCCTGTAGGGAACCGTCGTAGATCGCGATGTCCTGGCGACCCAACAGGGTCAGGGCCAACGCATTGGCGGCAGCGGAAATGCCGCCGCCGCAATACAGCACCATGGGGCCGTCGCTGTGCAGCAGCGTGGGGCCAATCGCCAGGGCCAGGGCATCCTTGGGCAGGTAGCGGCCGTGGGCGTCGAACAGCTGGCGGGCCGGCAGGTTCTGGCTGCCGGGGATGTGTCCGCGTCGGGCGTAGCGGGTGGCGGTTGAGCCTTCAAACAGCGCGGCACCGAGGGCGCAGATCAGCACGCCCGGTGCGTGGCCGCTGGCGATGGCTTCGACGCCGTGGCGGTCGATCCACAGGTTTTGACGCGGGTGGATGGCCCAGGGTTGTACGGGTGTTATCGGTTCGGCGGGGCCGTTGTGTTCGGGTAGACCGGCTGCGCGCCAGGCATTGAAGCCGCCGTCGAGTACGCTTGCGTCGATGCCCACGCCGCGCAGCATCCACCACAACCGCGCAGCCCAGAAGCCATCGGCGCGGTCGTAGACGACCAGGGTTTTGCCTTGGCCGGCGCCGAGGCTGGCCATTACGCTGACCAGGGTTTCGGGGGGCGGCAGGGCGAAGCTGAAACTGGCCTGGGTGTCGGCCAGTTCAGTCAATAAATCGGCATGTCGCGCGCCGGGAATATGCGCCTGCAACCAACCTTCCTCGCCGCTGTGGACGCGGTAGTCACCGTCGAATTCGGGCGCTGGTAACACCACCGTGGCATCCAGCACCACCAGCGTCGGGTCGGCGAGACGCGCGTGCAGCCACTGGCTGTCGACCAGAATGCTCATACGTTTTTACGCCGGATATGGCCAAGTAGACGCTGCCCTTCGGCCCCGGCAAACCAGCGCAGATGGCCGAGCAAGTAGGCGTAATACGCCACATCGGCGCTGGCGGTGGAGCCGACGATGTCGTGGAAGTACGCCACCTCGGACAGCGCGAAATCCACATGCACCAAGGGCAGCAGGGCGCTGAGGGTGTGCAGGTCTCTGGCGCGCAATGGGCGAATCTGGTGGTAGCCGGCGAGCAGCGCATCGACGCTGTCGAGATCGGCGCGGGCCACGCCACCGGTGTCCAGGTCGAGCCAGGGCACGGTGTTGCGTTCGATGGCGGTGGCCAGGTCGAAGAGGGCGAAGGTGCGGTCGGCCAGGCCGAAGTCCAGCACGCTGGAGACACTGCCGTCGGCATTCCACAGCAGGTTGGAGGCGTGCCAGTCGTTGTGGGTCCACAGTGGCTGTTGCTCGGCCAACAACGGATGCAACGCGCGGTGCCACGGCAGCAGCAGTTCGCTGAGTTGGGCATGCCAGTCTTTGTCGGCGAGGTAGGCGCTGCTGATGTTTTCCAGCGGTGCCGCGTGCTGGATCAATCTCGCGTTGGCCAACAGCACCGGGGTCTGGCGTGGCGGCGCGGCGTAGTGCTCAGCCGCTTGATGCAAGCGCGCCAAGGCCTGGCCGGCAGCGACGGCGTGCTGATGCTGTTGAAACGGCGACCACGACAGCGCATCGCGATACAGGTCCAGGCCCTCGGCGATGTGGTGCACTTCATAGGTCCACTCACCTTGCGCGGTGGCCGTGGCGCCCTGTTGGTTCGGCACCACTGCGGCCACCGGCGCGCCCTGGCGATGCAGGTGGGCGATCAGGCGGTGTTCTTCTTCCAGCCACGCGGCTTGGCGCACGTGTTGGTGATGACGTTTGACGAACAGCGTGCCCGTGCCGGTGGTGATCAAGCCTGCAGCGGAAAACGGTCGTGGGCTGTGCCAATGCAGGCTGCGCAGCGCGCCCAGTTGCGGGTAATGGCGCAGCAGCTGTTCGATGTCGCTTTCGTGCAACGCCGGCCAGTCGGCGGCGACCGGCTCCAGGCCCAGGCCATGGGAGGTGCGTTGTGGGTTCATGCCGCCACCTCGGGCAGGAAGGCATTGCTGGTTGCGCCCTGCCAGGCCTGCGGGTTGTCGAGCACCGCGTGGCTGTGCAGCCACTCGGCGTAGGGTTGTAGCAGCGCCTGGCGTTGCTCGCCCCAACGACCTTTGTGCAGCCAGGTCGGGGCGATCTTATGCAGTGAGGCGCTCAACAATTCCGCCGGGAAATACGGTGTGGTGTGCTCGTAGGCGGCGAGGGCGATCGACGGGTCCTGCGCCACGGCCAGGTAGCCACGGGCGGTGGCGGCGAGGAAATCACGGACCACCTCGGGCTTGTCCGCCAGGGTACGTTCATGCGCGCCGAGCAGGTAGCTGTGATAGGCCGGTGCGCCGATCTCATCCACCGGCAACACCACGCGGCGTTCGGTGGCGATGGGGCTGTGCATCAAGGCTTCCCAGGCCCAGTAGCCGCCAAAGCTGGCATCGGCGATGCCTTCGGCCAGTTGCTCGGGACGCAGTTCGCGCACGCCGCTGTCGACCAGGATGACGCCGTCCGGGTCGCCGCCGTCTTGGCTGACCAGGTGGCGCACCATCGCCAGGCCGCGTGGCGTCGGGTTGAGGGCCAGGCGTTTGCCTACGAGGTCGCGGGGGCGGCGGATGCCGGAGTCGGTGAGGGTCTGGATCGATTCCAGGCCGGCGTGGTTGATCGCGGCGATGCCTTGCAGCGGCTGGCCGAGGCTGCGGCGGACCAGCAGGCGGTTGCTGGGGAACAGGCCGAAATCGGCGGCACCGGTGAGCAGGTGTTGCAGGGTGTCGCCGTGGTAGGGGTCGTGGACGACCAGTTCCACCTCCAGGCCCAGTTCCTTGTACCAGCCGCGTTCGCGGGCCAGGTACAGGCCGGCCGAGTTTGGCCAGGGGTGGAAGTATTCGAGCATTACCTTTACCGACACCATTGCGTGTTACTCCAGCACAGCTTGTTTTGGTCGGGGATTTATAGGGGAGTGATCTGGTATATACCAATATCGTTTTTGGCTATGGATATAACTGGGGTGGTTTTTTTGGTTTTTGGTGGTGGTGTACATATCCGTTATTTAGGTAACGGCTTCCTATGGTTCCGCCCTTACGGCGGCTCACTTTGGAAAAGCCCCAAAGTAAGCAAAGGGCTCTTGCCCCAACACTCGGTGCCTCGCCTAGGCTCGGCATGCCCTCACTCCGGCTTGAATCCGTGGGCCGCCGCCACGCGCCATCCATGGCGCGG
>NZ_ANNV01000052.1 GCF_000346755.1 Pseudomonas sp. CBZ-4
GCTTGTGTGGGAGCTGGCTTGCCTGCGATGCAGACACCTCGGTCCACCAGCAATACAGAGGCGATGCTATCGCAGGCAAGCCAGCTCCCACAGTTGATCTTCGTATGATCACACCCTCGCTTTGCGTAGAATGCGACGCCTCATCATATGGACCGTCTCAACCCAGGAGGGGTAACGCATGCAACCCGACACCACGATCAAGCGCTTGACGCTCAAGGACCAACTGCGCACCGAGCCTTCCAAGGCCTGGGCGCCGGTAGAACAAGCCTTCGCTTATCTTGCGCTGATGACCCCCATCCTGTTGTTGGCCGAGTACTTTGGCATCACCGACACGTTCAAGATGAACCTGCTCGTTGGCGGCGCCCTAGGTGCAGTCATAGGCTCGACGTTCAACTTCTTCAGCAGCATGGCACTGTCCCAATGGAACGTACCCGGCCCGGTCGATACAGAGGCCGTGCGCAGCGCCATGCTCGCCCTGAAATACGTCGAAAGACAGCCGGGTGTGTACCAGCCGAAAAGGCCGCTGTTCAGCCTGTTTCATCGTTACCAGTCCGAGCGCATCACCCTGCAAGTCATGGGCGGCGACACGCTCATCAACGGCCCCTACAAGCAGTTGAAACAGCTCTCGGCATTGGCCCCCGATGGCGCACAAACCCCAGCATCCGATCACACGCCACCCACGGTGCAAGGCTGATGGGTTGTCGAAGATCAACGGCGCTCAGGACATGAAATTTCGCATCAGCTTGAACAGATTGCCGGGCTTGAGCCAGCGCGTGCCTGGCGCGTCACGGCGGTCCGCGCTGAAGTCCATGACGGTATGCTTGGGCGACTCGCGACCAAGAGTCGGTGGCGCCTGATCGTCAGGGCGGGCGGCTGGCTCGATCAGCCGGCCGGTGGTTTTGTCCAGCACATAGCCGGCGGCTTTGCCTTTTTCGGTAAGCGTCCAAACGCCGTCGACGTTCGTCACATGCGCTTCGAAAGGGGGGAGTTTCACGTTCCTGTGGGTGGTAACCACAACATTGTCGTTGATGCTGATTGACTTGTAGGACGCGAATTTGCTGTCGAGTGAGACTTGTGCGGCGCCTTCTGCGGAAAACTTGATCACCATCTGCTCTAGGAAAGCCAGGTCACTGGTATTTTTCAACGCCCCGTAACCAGGATCGAGAAAGTGCCGCAGAAAGCCCTGGTCGATAAGCGTGCTGCTGATCGCCGAGCCGTTCAAGATGCGTGAAGCGGTGGCTGCATCCTCTGCCTGGAAGTCTACCGTAACCATGTACCCCTCCAGGTCGTACCCCTTGCCGTTATTGGCATTCAGGAGCTGGCGGCCATCGTTGTGATGTCGATAGTCACCCAGCAAACCGGCCACGTTATCGACATTGCGCAAATCTGCACCTTGCGCCTGCGCATACGCGTACATTTGCGACAGCAATTCACGATCATCTCGGGTGAGAAAATCATAAGCACTTTGACTCATGTTGAGCATGGTCATTGGAGCTTTGGCAACTGGGGGCTCGACACCAAGAAACAAGCGGGAGACCATGATCTCCCGTCCACTGGTAGATACATCGGCAGTATTTGCAGTGCCAGACGCGGCTGAAGCTTGCAGCTCTTTCCACGCGGCGCGCCGCTCGTTGATGGTAAAGGAGCCCCCCTCGTCGCGGGCAATCAGATTCAGTTGGTCGCGCGCGAGGCCTTTGAACGGATTGCTATCAGCACCGCCGATGAAGCCGGTAGCTTGCCGAGCCCGGGCTAGAAGCTCTGCCCCCTCGGAATCAGATTGTGCTTTGTTGGCGAGATAGGCTTCTGCGGCAAGTGTGTCGCGGGCTTCCTTATGAGTGTCGCGGGCTTCAGCCCGTTCTGCCGCCTCGCTAAGTTGGCGGGCCAGCGTTGACAAAGTGCTGACCGTACCCGTGTCTCCCTCGGTGTTTGAGGCATTGCTTTCAGCGTCCATAGGCAGAGGCGTGCGGGCAGCACTAGAGGGAACGCTTGCCAAGCGACTGTCCGCTAGAGAAAACCGCGTAACAACAGTATTCATAAATACCCCCCATGCCCCATACATACACACGAGAATTTAAAATGATCAACTAATAGCTATAGTGATAAGTCACCGAATCCTTACCGGCTGGATAAGCAAGTCGTGCACCACCATCCTTTACATGATGTTTTATTGTGACCGATGCGCCACTACCGAACGGCAGATCATCGAAATCATGCAACGTACCCGACATACTCGGCCAGATCGGCCTGCAATTGTTTTCCAGGCCCTGGAAGGGACGGAAATAGCAAAGTTCTACTTTCTCATCGAGCGTTTGAGGGTAGGAGGTTGTGCGCCACTCGACACCCCGCAACTTCATTGAGCGTCCGGCTGTCGCATCCGGAAAATCCGTATTGCGCAGACCAAAAAAAGATAAGCCCGTACCACCAATTGATATTACGGCAATAACATCCGGCGCATTGGTCTTAGTGATCGTCGCGTCCACCGCATAAACTGCACCATTGAAGGACCACAACGCAGCCACTAGAAAACCAAGCCGGTACTTGCACGGATAAACCATTAGCCTCTTCATGATTATCACCTTAGCGTCAGGAGTTAATACACAAGAATCAAATCAATCAAACTGTAAGAACTACGCCACCACTCTTGCACGAATTAACAACCACCAACACCCACCCACTTCCTAAAATAACGAACGACAACTCCGTCATCCTTAAAAGTAGGATCACGCCAGAAACATCCTAGTCCCCTGCCCCCTCTACCAAAACCGCCGATTTCCAGTCATCATCCGCGCCTCACTTTCAAGGACGATAACAACAGTGAAAAACGCCCTTTGCGCCTTGCTCTTGATTGGCCTCGCCACACCCGCACTCGCCGACAACGCCCCCATCGGTTTCCAGAACATCACCCTCCCCGACGCGCAGAACAACCGCCCGTTGCAGATGGTCGTCTGGTACCCCGCCAACACCAAAGCCACACCGGAATTGATCCGCGACGATGCCGTGTTCTACGGCGCCCTCGCCGTACCCGACGCGCCGCCTGCCAGCGGCAAACATCCGCTGGTGGTGATGTCCCATGGCAACGGCGGCAATTGGGGCAACCAGCTGTGGCTGGCCAGTGCGCTGGCCCACAAGGGCTACATCGTCGCGGCGGTCAACCACCCCGGCACCACCAGCAAAGACCGCAGCCCTGAAGCCGCCGCGCAATTGTGGCAACGGCCCAAGGACCTGAGCCGCGCCATCGATGCAGTGCTCGCGCAACCGCAGCGGTTTGGCGCAGTCGCCCCGCAGCGGATTGCCGCCATCGGGCACTCCCTCGGTGGCTGGACCGTGCTGGAGATCGCCGGCGCGCGCTTCGACCCCGCGCTGTTCGCCAAGGATTGCGCGGCCCACGTGCAACTGTCTGGCTGCATCGCCTATCAAAAGATGAACCCCGACAGCACCCAGATGGCCGCCGATTTGCGCGACAAGCGCGTCACCGCCGTGGTGTCCCTGGACCTGGGCCTGTCACGCGGCATGACCGACGCCAGCCTCGCCGCACTGCCGGTGCCGGTACTGGTGCTGGCGGCCGCGGCGAACGGGCCGGACCTGCCCGCTGAATTGGAGTCTGCGGACCTGGCCAAGCGCCTGCCCAAGGCATCGACGCAGTACTTGAAGATCGACGACGCCACCCACTTCAGCTTCATGGCGATCTGCAAGCCCACGGGCGAGGCGCTGATCGAAGAAAGCTCGCCCGGTGACGGGATGATTTGTCACGACGCCCAGGGCGCGCGGCCACGGGAAGTGATCCAGCAGCAGGTTCTAGGGTTGATCACCGACTTCCTCGCACGACCTGCTGGCAAGTAACCACGGAGCGGCTTGATCGGCAGGAGGAACCATGGACAAGACCAACGCCACGCCCTTCGCCTACCAAGCCGTCTACCGCTACCTCGTCGAGTTGATCGAGACCGCCCCGGCGCAAGGCGTGCATAAGCTGCCATCCCTGCGCCAACTGGCCCAACGCCTGGGAGTGTCGGTCTCGACCACCAAGTATGCCTATGCGTTGCTCGAAGATGAGGGACGCATCTGCGCCAAGCCCAAGCAGGGTTACTTCACGCGGTTGCTGCCAGCGGTTGCCGCGAATCAAGGCTCGCCCAGCCTGCTAGACCAGGTGTTCGCCAGCGCCCGCCAGCCGGGCATGCTGGCCCTGAGCAGTGACGCGCCGGCCATGTTGCTGTCGCTGGAAAATCCGTTGCTGATGATCGAGCGCGAACGGGCTCGCCACTACCCGCGCTCACCCAGCCCGCTCTTCCTGCCGTTCGGTGAAGCCGAATTACGCGCGGCACTGGCCGAGCGCTATACCCGCTCCACAGACGACTACTGGCAGGCGGATCAGGTGTACATCGGCGCGGACCTGCACAGTGTGCTGGCGTTGTCGCTGCGCGCGCTGAACCTGGAGGGCAGTGTGGCGTTGGTGGAATCGCCCTGCTCGTGGGCGATCCTGCGCCAGTTGCAGGCGGCCCAAATCCGCGTGATCGAGGTGCCGCTCGACGCTGACGGGCGCTTTGACCTCGGCGCACTGGATGACCTGCTCAACCATGAACCCATCCGCCTGGCCGTGCTCTCCTCGACGGTGAACACACCCCACGGCAGCGTGACGCCGGCCGAGGACAAGCAACAGATCTGTCACTGGCTGGCGCAACGGGCGATCTGGCTGTTCGAAAACGACACGTACGGCGAGCTGTACTTCACCGCGCAACCGGCCCGCTACCGCGACTTTGCCGACCCACAGAAGCTGCTGGTGTTCTCCAGCTTCGACAAGATCATCGGCGCGGAAGCCCCCTACGGTTACGTGCTGTGTCGCGGGTATGCGCCGCAGTTGCAGCAGCAGTTCCGGGAGCGGGCATTCCGCCTCTCGCCGAGCCGCCAGAAAGCCATCGCCAAACTGTTCAGCACCCGGCGTTTCGACCTGCATCTACAGGCCCTGCGCACCCTGCTGATGGAGCACATGACGCGCCTGCGCAACCTGCTGGATGAACACGGCGCGGGCCAGTTCCATGTGATTGCGCCGCAAGGTGGCGCGTGTTTCTGGTTGGAGGCCACGCATCCGGTCGACATGCGCCACATGTTCGAACGCCTGCTGGCCCAGCACATCGTCATCGCCCCGGGGGAACTGTTCAGCCAACACGGCGCCTGGAAACATCACCTGCGCCTGAGCTTCACCCTCGACTGGAGCAAGGATATTGCCCGCGCCGTGCAGCACCTGTCCCAGGCCATCCGTCACAGCCCATAACAATGCCGCGCCTCGGGGAAACGACCATGGCGCACGTCGTCGGCATAGCGCGCGCAGGCATCGCGGATCACCGCGCCCACATCGGCGTACTGCTTGACGAAGCGCGGCACCTGCTCACCGCCCAGGCCCAGCAGATCTTCCGTGACCAGCACCTGACCGTCGCAAGCGGGTGAAGCGCCAATGCCAATGGTGGGCATTTTCGAGTCCCGGGTGATCTGCCTGGCCACACCTTCGGCCACCCCTTCCAGCAGCAGGCTGAAGGCCCCGGCCTGCAGATTTGCGCGCGCATCCTCGGCAATCACCGCAGCGGTTTCGGCCGTGAGGCCCTGGGCCTTGAAGCCACCCATCACGTTGACGAACTGCGGCATCAAGCCCACATGGGCCATCACCGGAATGCCGCGTGCCACCAGAAACTCCACGGTGCCCGCCAACGCCTGGTTGGCCTCCAGCTTGACCGCATCGCACCCCGTGCGCGCCAGGACCTGGGCGCAATTGCGAAAGGCTTGCTCGTTGGATTCCTGGTAACTGCCGAACGGCATGTCGGCGATGACACAGGCCAGGCGCGTGCTATCGACCACAGCACGGGTGTGGCCGATGATTTCTTCGAGCTGCATGCTCAGGGTCGATGGCCGGCCGTAACCGACCATGGCCGTGGAGTCGCCGATCAGGATGAAGTCCACCAGCGGGTCGATCAGCGTGGCGACCGCGCTGGAATAGGCGGTCAAGGACACGATTTTCTGCTGGCCCTTCATCGCTACCAGTTGCGGGACGGTCATGCGTTTGGTGCGGGTGTGGATGCTCATCGATGTCTTCCGTTAGCGCTTGAGATTCAGGCGTTGCGGGGCCCGATTATTGGCGAAACCAGAGGCGATTCAATGCACAGATCGGCGCTAAAAACCGACCCAGGGAAACGGCCACGGTTTTTTTAGCTGGTATCATTCGCGCCTTCACCCGTCGGATAAAACCCCATGAATCGTCAGAAAAAACTGCAACAACTGTTCAAGGCCAAAGCCAAGAAAGCCAGCGCCAAACTGGCGCCCAAATCCAAGGACAAATACATCAGCAAAGCCGACCGCCTGAAGCTGGCTGAAGAAGCCGCCCCGGCTGCGGAACAGGAGTGACCCAAGCCGCTTGGCAGCACGCCTTGTTATAGGGGGGTGGGGTATGCAATGATCGACCCCATCATAGGTAGGGGGGGTATATCCATGGGCCACGTATCGGCAAACAAAGACAGCCTGATCAAGCGGGTAAAACGTATCGCCGGGCAGATCCAGGCCCTTGAACGCGAGCTGGAAGCAGACGCCGACTGCGCCAAGACCCTGCACCTGGTCGCCGCCACCCGTGGCGCGATCAACGGCCTGATGGAAGAAATCATCGAAGACCACGCCAGGGCCCACGTGGCCGACCCGGCCCTCTCCGAGGAAGCCCGCAGCAAGGGCGTCGAAGAGCTGCTTGAAGCCATTCGGCGCTACTCCAAATGAGCCTCGCCAACAGCCATGCCCACGCCCATGTGTTCCTCGGCGCCTCCCACGATGAAAATGCCCGGCGCACCCTGTGGGTCGTGCTGCTGACCGTGGTGATGATGGTTGTGGAAATCGCCGCCGGCGCCATCACCGGTTCCATGGCTCTGCTCGCCGACGGTTTTCACATGGCCACCCACGCCGGCGCCTTGGGCATCGCCGCCGCCGCTTACGCCTATGCCAAACGGCACGCGAACAGCCCGCGCTACAGCTTCGGCACGGGCAAGGTCGGCGATCTCGGCGGCTTTGCCTCGGCGCTGATCCTGGCGCTGGTGTCGCTGGGGATTGGCGTGGAGTCGGTGATGCGCCTGCTCGACCCTGCCGAGGTGCAATTCGGCACCGCCACCCTGATCGCGGTGGTGGGCCTGGTGGTCAATATCGTCAGTGCGCTGCTCCTGGGCCACGGCCATAGCCACGCACATGACCACGACCATCACCATGGCCACGACAACAACCTGCGCTCTGCCTACGTGCACGTGATCGCCGACGCCCTGACCTCCGTGCTCGCCATTGCCGCATTGCTGGCCGGGCGTTACCTGGGCTGGGTGTGGCTGGACCCGGTGATGGGCATTGTCGGCGCCATCGTCATTGCGCGCTGGGCCTGGAGCCTGATGGGTGTGACTGCTGGCGTGCTGCTGGACCGCACCGACGAGCACGTCGCCGCCGAGATCCGCGAGTTGGTTGAGCAGCCTGGCGATGCGCGGATCACCGACTTGCACGTCTGGCGCGTAGGGCCTGACGCCCATGCGGCGATTGTCAGCGTGGTGGGCGGTGCGACGACGGATGCCGAGGGCATTCGCGACCGCCTCAAGCCGGTTCACGAAGTGAGCCATCTCACCGTCGAGTTTCGCGCCGTGTAACAACGGCCACTTATTCCAACCCCTGGTGAAACCTTGGCTAAAGATATCGAGAACCCCTGCATCTCCACCTGTCAGCTCAGCGGCGATCTCTGCGTCAGCTGCGGGCGCAGCAAGGACGACATCCGTAAATGGAAAAAGATGAAACGCCCGGAGAAAATGGCCGCCGTGCAACGGGCGACCCAGCGTTTGAAGGCGCTGAAAAAGGCCAAGTAGCTGTCAGGTACGTCCTACCGAACCCGACACCGGAAGGTTGCCGAGCAACTTGAGCCCGGTGCTTTTCACAAAGGTGTCGTAGTCCATCGGCTTCTGGATGCGGGTTTCGGCGTTGGGCAGCACGTAGGCCCAGGCACGCTTGGACGAGGCGTCGTAGACCAACTTGAACAGGCGCGTCGGCACCCACACCTGGTTGTCGCCGATGGTGCTGTAGCCGGCGTCGAACAGCGGGCCGGTGAACACATACACGTCGCCACCGGCACGCACGGCAAACTTGCGCACATCCGCCTCGACCTTGCTCCAGATCTTGCGGTTGTTGGTGGGGTCTTGCGGCACCATGTTCGACAACGCAAAGGACTGCGCCATGGCATTCGCGCTAGGCGCGTCGGCGGCTGGGGATTGGTGGCCACGGTCCACGGCCGGGTGCTGGCTGCGGTAGTCGCTCAACTCGGCGCGGCCACGTTTGGGAATGCGCGGGTCGGCGTAGAACTGGTTGGTGCGCTCCTCGCCCTTGGCGTCTTTCAATTGCGCGGCATTCAGCCGCTCGACCACCACCAGCGGGGTCTTGCTGGTTTGCGAATAGAGCACTGCAAAGTGATCGGAGCACAGCGCCAGGGGTTTCATGGCGGCAGGCACCGTGGCGGTGTTGATCGGCTTTGCGGCGGGAAACAGCTCGGTGCAACTGTCGAATGACAGCTGTTTTTGTTGCTTGGTGTAGAGGTCTGACTGACTGCGGGCATTAACCCCGGTAGAAAGCAAAACAAGGGCTGACAGCCCAACGGCAATTTTGCGTAGGTACATGCGTTAAGTCTTCAAAAGAGTGTCAAGCGACAGGCTCCGGCCAGCGGAGCCAAGTGGATGATATTGCAGGGATTACTGACTACAAGATGTCAGATTAGTGCCCGACCGCTGCAGGTTTTCCCGCACCCCGCGCGCCCGGCTTGAATCCATGGCTGCGAGCGCCCCAGGCCAGCGCAAATGACAGCGCGATCAGTAGCAGCATCGCCCACGGAAACGACGTCGCGCCCCAGGTCTCCAGCAACACCCCGCCTGCCACGCCGCTGGCGGCAATCGCGCTGTTCCACGCCACCACATTCAGCGACAGCGCGACGTCAGCGCCCTCTCCCGCCGCATCGGCCAGGGCGGTTTGCAACAGGGTCGCGGCACCGCCGAAGCTCAGGCCCCACACGGCGACGCCGAGGTAAATCACCTGGGGCAGGTTTCCGAGCAGACCCAAGAGCACGCTGACCGCTGCAAACGTCGCCAGGCTGGTCAGCACCGTGTTGCGCAACAACGGCTCGACCAACCGGGCCGTCAGCCAAATCCCCGCCAACGCGGCCACCCCGAACACCAGCAGCACCCCATCCACCCGCTCCGCCAGCCCTGCTTGCGCCACAAACGGGGCGATGTAGGTGTACAGAATGTTGTGCGCCAGCATCCAACTGATCACCACCGCCAGCACCGGCCGCACGCCCGGCGTGGTCAGCACCTGGCCCAGTGACACACGCTGATGCGCGGCCTGCGGGGGATAGTCCGGGACCTTCACCAGCACCCAGACGATCAGCCCCAACGTCAGCGCCGACATCAATCCGAACGTGGTGCGCCAGCCCATCAGCCCACCCAGCCACGTGCCCAGCGGTACGCCTAGCGACAGCGCGATCGGCGTGCCGACCATCGCCAGTGCCAGCGCCCTGCCCTGCTGATGCGGCGCGACCATGCGCCGGGCATAACCGGCCAACAGGCTCCAGGCCAATCCTGCCGCGACACCGGCAAAGAAACGCGCCACCAGGGTCACGCCATAGTGGGACGACAGCGCCGTAACGGAGTTGAACAGCAAGAAGCCAACAATGGTCAGCAACAGCACATTCCGCCGACGCCAACCACGGGTCGCAATGGTCATGGGGATCACCGCGAGCACCGAGCCCAACGCATACGCGGTGACCATCTGCCCGGCCATCGCCGGAGAAATCGCCAGACCCTCGCTGATCAAGGGCAGCAGGCCTGCGGGCAAGGTTTCGGTGACGATGCAGATGAAACCGGTCATCGCCAAGGCGAGCAAGGCACCGATGGGCAGGCGTTCGGATGACGCGGATAGACTGAGTGAGGGGGTCACGGGCAACTCCTTTGAGGGACTTAAATACTGATCGATACAAATGTTGCGGGCGCTGACCGCGCGTTGTCAACGACTTATGTATCGACTAGTATTTATCTCGCTTCCCCACTGGAGACCGCAAATGGCACAAATGGGCCGCCCCCGTAACTTCGACCGCGACCACGCCGTGGAACAGGCCATGCACCTGTTCTGGCAACACGGCTACGACGCCACTTCCCTCGCCCAGCTCAAGGCGGGCCTGGGTGGCGGCATCTCCGCGCCGAGTTTTTACGCCGCGTTCGGCTCCAAGGAAGCCCTCTTCGACGAATGCGTGCAGCGCTACCTGGCGACCTACGCCCAAGTTACCGAGTGCCTGTGGGACGAAACCCTGCTGCCGCGCCAAGCCATCGAGACCGCCCTGCGCCAGTCGGCGCGTATGCAGTGTGAAGACGGGCATCCCAAGGGCTGTATGGTGGCGCTTGGCGTCATGAGTGCACCGAGCCCCGACAATGCACGCGTGGCGCAGGCGCTGACGCAATCGCGCATGCGTACGCGCGCCGGGATCGTGGCGAACGTAGAGCGCGCGATCCGCAGCGGGCAGTTGCCACCGCAGACTCAGGCCGTGGTGATGGCGACGGTGTTTGACAGCTTTTTGCAGGGCGTTTCGATCCTCGCGCGCGACGACGTGCCCCATGCCGTCATTGACGCGGCGATTACCCAACTGCTGGTGACGTGGGACGTTGCAGCCTCGGTTGTGGCGCCGCACATCGAGCGGTGCTGATGACCTGAAAATAGGCCCGCACCGCCAAACAGACGCCTCCAACACACTGGCAGACGGTAAAAAATCAGCAGGCCCTTTGCCACCTCTATATAGTAACGCTTCGCATTAAGCGGATTACCCAAGGAGCGCGCGCCCTCATACAGAGTTCGCACGTCATCGTTCAGAAGGATCTTTATGCAAGGCTTTACTCTCTTCCCGACACGCCTTTTGGGTGTGCTGGCCGTAGTCGCTTGCGGTCTGTTCACTGCACAAGTGCAAGCCGACGACACCGACCACTCGCTCACCCTCGAAAAAAACACCCAGTCTTATGTGGTCAACGCCGACGGCAGCTTTGTGCTCGACGTGGAAATGATCGCCAAGGTCAATGAAGAGCGCGCAATCAAATTGCACGCCCAGCGCCCCCTGGCCTTCAACCGCACACTGGAAACCCTGAAGGTCGTCGAGGCCTACACCCAGAAAGCCAGCGGCCGCAAAATCCGCGTGCAACCCAAGCAGATCAAGGAACAGCAGGAGCAGGCGTCGGCGGATGCGCCGATGTTCCAGGATTCGCGGGTCAAAGTGGTGATCTTCCCCGATGTGGCCGTGGGCGATCGCCTGGTCTTGCGTTATCAACGCCAGCGCAACAAGCCGTTGTTTCCCCAGCAGTTCGAAGACATGAACGCGCCGGACTTCTACCACACCGAGCAGACCAGCTATTCCTACGATATGCCGGCGAACATGCCGCTGTACGCGGACGCCAAAGGCTACAAGGCATCCACGCCTGCAGCGGCCCCCGGACGCAAGATCTATCGCTGGGACCTGCAGCCCACCGAGAAATCCCGTATAGAAAACGGCGCTGTCGCCTACACCGACTATGGGCAATTCATGGCCGTATCGACGTTCGCCAACTACCAGCAATTTGCCCAGGCCTACGCCAGCCGTGCTCAAGTCGAAGTGACGCCCGCCATCGCCCAATTGGCCAAGGAACTTACCGCCCACCTCGACACACCCCGCAGCAAAGCGCTGGTGTTGAGTGACTGGGTGCGTAAAAACATTCGCTACGTCGCCGTGTACGTCGGCGCCGGCGGCGTGGTGCCACACCCGGCGCAGGCCGTGCTGGACAACCGTTACGGCGACTGCAAGGACCATGTCGCCCTGCTCGAAGCCCTGCTCAAGGCCGTGGCCATCGAAAGCTCGCCCGCGCTGATCAACTTCGGCAACGCCTACGCCCTGCCAACCGTACCGACGCTGGGTCTGCTCAACCATGCCATCACCTACGTGCCAAGCCTGGACCTGTACCTGGACTCCACCGCCACACCGCTTGCGGCCGGCTACCTGCCGATCCCGGAACTGGGCAAACCGGTGCTGCTGACCCAGACCGGTGTGCTGGAACGCACACCGATCAGCCAACTGAACAAGGTCGATAACACGCTGACATTCAACGTCGCCGACAGCGGTGCCGCCGACTTCAACAACACCTCCACCGTGGAAGGCTGGGGCGCGGAGTTCAATCGCTTCGTGTTCAAATCGATGCCCCCCGCCGACATGAAACAACTGACGCAGCAAATCCTCAGCATGTACGGCCAGTCCGGTGGTGGCGAGGTCGAAAGCGACACACTGGAAGGCAACGCGCCGACCTTCAAGTCTGTGATCAAGGGCCATACCGACAACCTGGTCAACCTGCCAGGCCCCACCGGCGTGCCGACTTTCTCCAGCCTCGCGGGCGGTATTTCCCAGAACGTGTTTGCGTTTATGGCCGAGCAAGAGCGCACCCAGAACTTCATCTGCCTCTCCGGGCAAATCTCGGAGCAGGCACGCTTCGACTTCCCCAAGACGGTAAACATTCTGGCGGTGCCCAAGGCGGTGTCGCTCAAGCAAGGCGGCTTCGATTACCAGGCCACCTACGCCCAGGACGGCAACGGCGTCGTGGTTACCCGCAGCTACCAGTTCAACCACACCGACGCGCAGTGCAGCCCGCAGGATTTCATTGCGATGAAGCCGGCGATTGAAGGGATGGTCAATGATCTGAAAAGTCAGGTGATTGTGCAGACGCTGTAAGGGCTTGGTTCACGCGCGATGGACGTCGCGCGTGAATGGCCGGGGCAAATCCAAGGCAAAAAAAAGCCTGCATCTCTGCAGGCTTTTCTCTATCTGGCTCCACGACCTGGACTCGAACCAGGGACCCAATGATTAACAGTCATTTGCTCTACCAACTGAGCTATCGCGGAATGCGCCGTATGTTACTGATTAAAAAGAAGAAGTCAAGCACTGCGAGAAATTAAAGCGGATCAACGGGTAAAGGTGCCTGCTCTTTGGCCAGGTCCAGCCAGGCCCGTGCAGCTGGCGGCAGGTGGGCGCTGGCGCGCCAGGCCAGGGCGATGTGCCAGTCGGTGTGGGGTTCGTCCAGGGGGATCAGGGCGATGCCGGCGTGTTGGTGCTTGTGCGCCAGCATGCGCGGCAGGAAGGCAACGCCCAGGCCGGCGGAGACCAGGTCGACGATAAAGTCGATCTGCCCGCTGCGGGCGGCGACGCGCGGGGTGACGCCTTTGCGTTCGCAGGCGGCGAGGATCTTGGCGTTCAGGGCGAAGCCGGCTTCGAACAGGATGAAGGGTGAGTCGGCAAGGTCAGTGAAGTCGATGCGTGTGCGTCGCGCCAGCGGGTGGTCCACCGGCAACACGGCCATCAAGGGTTCGTTGCGCACCGGCTGGTAGTCAAAGGCTTCATCCACCGGCAGCAGCAGCGCTGCCAGGTCGACCTCCCCCGCTTCCAGGCATTCCCGCAACTTTTTGCTGCCGTATTCGGTGAGTTCGATTTCAATGTCGGGATAACGTCGACGGTAGGTCGCAAACATCGCCGCGAACAGCACGCCACACCCCACCGGAGGCAAGCCGATGCGCAGCACGCCACGCTTGAGGCCGCGCAAGTCGTTGATCTCGGCCAGCAGGTCGTTGTGCTCGGCGAGCAAGACCAGGGCGCGGCGGTAGGTCATTTCACCTGCGGCGGTCAGCTCGTTGCGGTGCCCGAGACGGTTGAGCAGCGGCATGCCCAGTTCGTCTTCCAAGGTCTTGACCGCTTTGCTGACCGTGGATTGCGTCAGGGACACCACCTCAGCGGCCTGGGAAAAACCGCCCTGGCGCACGACTTCGACAAAGGTGCGCAGCGTTCTGAGGTTCATCGGTATTCCTTTTGCGACTGGGCACTAGTTGAAAAAGTTGTTTTTATCATGCCAGAGCTTTGCTTATCGTGAACCCCCTTTTACCTGTGGAGTTCACGCTGATGATCATTTCGTCCGCTTCCGATTACCGTGAAGCCGCCCGACGCAAGCTGCCGCGCTTTCTGTTCGATTACATCGACGGTGGCGCCAACGCTGAGCACACGATGCGTGCCAACGGTTCGGACCTGGCGAATATCAGCCTGCGTCAACGCATCCTGCGCAATGTCGACAACCTGAGCCTCAAGACCACCTTGTTTGGCCAAGAGCTGGCGCTGCCGGTGATCCTCAGCCCAGTGGGCCTGACCGGCATGTATGCGCGTCGTGGCGAAGTGCAAGCGGCCAAGGCGGCGGCGAACAAGGGTATTCCCTTCTGCCTGTCCACCGTGTCGGTGTGCCCGATTGAAGAAGTGGCCGCGCAAAGCCCGCAGGCGATCTGGTTCCAACTCTATGTGCTCAAGGACCGCGGCTTCATGCGCAACGCCCTGGAGCGGGCGCAAGCCGCCGGGGTCACCACGCTGGTGTTCACCGTGGACATGCCCACGCCAGGCTCACGCTACCGGGATGCGCACTCGGGCATGTCCGGCCCCTTCGCCGCGTCGCGGCGCATGCTGCAGGCGGTCACCAAGCCGCAATGGGCTGTGGATGTCGGGTTGCTGGGCCGCCCCCATGATCTGGGCAACATCTCCAAATACTTGGGCAAACCCACCCATCTGGAAGACTACATCGGCTGGCTGGCCAACAACTTCGACCCATCGATCAGCTGGAACGACCTGGAGTGGATCCGCGATTTCTGGAAGGGTCCGATGATCATCAAGGGCATCCTCGACCCGCAGGACGCCAAGGACGCCGTGAGTTTCGGCGCGGATGGCATCGTGGTCTCCAACCATGGCGGCCGGCAACTGGACGGCGTGCTGTCCACCGCCAAGGCACTGCCGCCGATTGCCGAGGCCGTCGGTGATGACCTGACGGTATTGGTGGACTCGGGCGTACGCTCCGGGCTCGACGTGGTGCGCATGCTCGCCCTCGGGGCCAAGGCGTGCCTGCTGGGACGCTCCACCGTCTACGCCCTGGCCGCCGACGGCCAGCACGGCGTGGAAAACCTGCTGGATATCTTCGCCAAGGAAATGCGCGTGGCCATGACACTGACCGGCGTGACCTCGATGGATCAGATCGACCACACGACATTGGTGAGCCAGTAGCCAAATAACCGGCGCCACTATTTGAATTCGCACTCGAGTGCCAATTACAGCCGTTTGATTTAAAAGGATTTTTATAAAAATAAAACATTTGGCATGAATCTCGCTCTAACTCTTTTCAAGCAGGTTAGGCGATGACAAGACGTGTGGCAGTGCCCAGGGGTTATAACCCTCTGCAAAGCGGTTTAAACTGTTTCCAATGTTTTACAGAGCTGAGGGAACAGTACAACGCATGGCACTCGCCACTCTTATCGAGCCTGTAAGACAGTTAAGTGCTTAGAGGCTGATCGTTTATGAAAACACCGACCCAGACCCACGCCATCGACTTCGACAGTGCCAAGTTGCAACGCCTGGGTTTCGGTCAACCGTCCGTTCTGGCCCGCCGCCCCACCACGGTCGCCCAGTTGCGCCAGCAGTTGAGCATGCACTTGCAGACCAGCCTGGAGCCCGAACGCATCCTCGGCCTGTTCTTTCGCGAGATCCAGCGCCTGGTCCCCCTCGATGCCCTCCAGTACCGCCACGAAGCCAGCGACCTGCGCCTGGAATTCGGCCATCGCGGTCATCATTCGGTGAGCTACGCATTGAGCCATGAAGGTGAGCATCTGGGTGAGCTGGTGTTCCGCCGCAACCAGCGCTTGCAGGAAGAAGAACTGGGCCAGCTCGAATCCTTGCTGGCCACCCTGCTCTACCCGATGCGCAACGCCTTGCTTTACCGCGCAGCCACCCGCAGCGCCCTGCTCGATCCGCTGACGGAAACCGGCAACCGCATCGCCATGGACCAGACCCTGCAACGGGAAATCGACATGGCCCGCCGGCACCTGACCCCGCTGTCCCTGCTGATGCTGGACATCGATCACTTCAAGGTCATCAACGATACCCACGGCCACACCGCCGGCGACAGCGTGCTGCGCGCCGTGGCGCTGGCCATCAAGAACCAGCTGCGCAACGTCGATATGGTGTTCAGGTTTGGCGGGGAAGAGTTTCTGATCCTGCTGTCCAACACCGGCCGGGATGCGGCGGCGATGGTCGGCGAGCGCCTGCGCCAGGCGACACAGGCCCAGGATTATTGGGCGGACGGGGAAAGAATCGAACTGACGGTAAGCCTGGGTTGCTCGACCCTGCTGGCCGCAGAATCGGCCGAAAGCCTGCTGCGCCGGGCCGACAGCGCCTTGTACGTGGCCAAGCGCGAAGGTCGCAACCGCTTGGCAATGGCGGGGTAAACCCCGCCACCACGGGTCACATCACGCTTCGCTGGCGACGCGCACCTGGCGCTCACGCACCACCGCTGGCGCTTTCTCTTTCTCCAGGCGCATGCAGCTTTCCAGGAACAGGTACATGTAGTCGTAGCTCTTGCACACGGCCTGGCGCAGCTCTGCCTGCAGGGCCTTGGTCGGGTTCATGCCGGCCAGGGTGCAGATGATTTCCAGCGCTTCCCACGGGTGGGCGTCATCGTACTGGGCATGCATCTTCAGCCACTTCATGGCGCGCTTGCGGTCTTCCTCGGGGAAGGCGGCGGCGTAGACACCGGTCGAGCACACCACGGCAGACCACTCCCCCGTCGCCCCCTCGATGGCGTAGTTGGTCGCGGCCACGGCCACGATCAACGAGTCGGCTGAGCTGGTGTGCCAGCACCAGTGGCTCAAGGCGTGCAGTTCCGGCGGGACGTTCTGCGCCTGCAACTCCTCCAGGCTCACGCCATGGGCACGCGCCCAATGCACCCAATAATCGGCGTGGTTCAACTCCACGCGAATATTGCGCATCAGCCACCGCCGCGCCATATCCTCCCCAGGATGACGGGCAAACTTGGTCTTGGTGAGGTTCTGTGCCATGTACAAGGCAAACTGTTCAACCACGGGCCAGCCACCGATCAAGTAGTGGCGCATGGTCTTGGCGCTGAGCGTGTTATCACGCATGCGCTGGTACAGTTCGTGTTCGACAACGCGACGCTTGCTCTCGCTACAGTCCTGGATCAATTGCTGCGCCCAGGCGGGGTAACTCGAGGCTTCCATTAGCGGGCCGGTTCTGTTGAATGTGTCGATCACTATAAGGCTCCTTTTTAAGTGTGATAGTACAGACCAGCAGAGGTTTCAGCGGAATGTGCCGGGCGCCTTGAACAACAGAGGCTGCGGCCGCACAGGTCGACACTGCAAGCTGTCAAAGGTAAACAATTGCGGGCGCTCGATCAGATAGCCCTGAGCGTAGTCCACACCTATCTCAAGTAGAGCCTGTTCGATATGGGGTGTTTCAACAAATTCGGCAATTGTGCGCTTACCCATGACGTGGCCGATGTGGTTGATCACTTCGACCATGGCGCGGTTAATCGGGTCGTCCAGCATATCCTTTACGAAACTTCCATCGATCTTCAGGAAGTCTACAGGTAAATGTTTGAGATAAGCGAATGAGGACATTCCGGCACAAAAGTCGTCGAGGGAGAAGTGACAACCTAACGCTTTGAGTTCATTAATAAAGCGAATAGCGCTGCCCAGATTGGCAATAGCGCTGGTTTCGGTTATTTCAAAACAGATCATCGCCGGTGGAATACTGTAAGCGGCGAATTTCTCGCGTAAAAAACCGAGAAAGTCGTCATCGCCAATCGTAATGCCTGACAGATTGATCGCACACATCGCCATCGGCCGCCCCGGACGCTCGCGCATGCAGTTGGCGATGATCTTGAACACGTTCTCCACCACCCAACGGTCCAGCGACGTCATCAGGCCGTAACGCTCAGCGGCCGGAATAAAGCTGTCGGGCAGAATGATGCGCCCCGCTTCATCATGCAGGCGCAGCAGGATCTCAATATGGCCAGTGCCGCCATCGGTATGCCCCAGGGGTGAGATTTCCTGGGCGTACAGGCAGAAGCGGTTTTCCTCCAGGGCCATGTGCAAGCGCTGCACCCAGGCCATCTCGCCGAAACGCAGGGACAGCTCCGAGTCATCGGCATGGTAGACCTGCACCCGGTTGCGGCCCTTTTCCTTGGCCATGTAGCACGCCATGTCCGCCGCCCGCAGCGAGGTCTCCAGGGTGGTCGGCACGTGGGAGATATGCACCAGGCCAATGCTCACGGTGGTCATGAACGGCCGGCCCTTCCACACAAAATGCAGGCTTTGCACGGTATGGCGCAGGCTCTCGGCGATTTTCTCCGCCACGGGCGCCGGGCAGTTTTCCAGGAGGATGCCGAACTCATCGCCCCCAGCCGGGCCAAGGTGTCGCCTTCGCGCAGGTCCGATTGCAGCAGCGCACAGATATGCCGCAGCAACTCATCGCCGGCCGCATGCCCGCAGGTGTCGTTGACCAGCTTGAACTGGTCCAGGTCGAGGAACATCAATGCGTGCCGTGGGTTCTGCTGGCGCCCGACGTGATGCAACACCTGCTCCAGGCGGAACTCGAACTCGCGCCGGTTGGCCAGGCCGGTCAAGGCGTCGTGGGTGGCCTGCCAGGACAGGTTGGCGATGTACTGGCGCTCCTGCGTCATGTCGTGCAGCACCAGCACCGCACCACTGACCTTGCCAGCGCTGCGGATCGGCGCACCGACCAGCGTCACCGAGACCGTGCTGCCGTCCAGGCGCTGGATCAGCTTGGAATGTTCGCTGCCACCACTGAGCTGGCCCTTGATGATGTGTTCGATCAGGGTAAAACCATCGGGCTCGGCGTTTTCATCCAGCAGATTGAACAGCGCAGCCAGCGGCAGGCCCTGGGCCTGGGCCGATTTCCAGTGGGTCAACGCCTCGGCCGCCGGGTTCATATAGGCGATGGCACCGTCAACGTCGGTGGTGATCACGCCATCGCCAATCGACTCCAGCGTGATCTGCGCCCGCTCCTTTTCCGCCTGCAGCGCGTCGGCGAACGCATGGCGCTGGGTCAGCAGCTTGCGCGTACGCAACAGCGCCAGCGCGATCAGGCCCAGGGCCGTGGCCAGGTTGGTGGTCAGCAGCAGCCGCAGGATCATCCGCGAGCCTTCACCCAAGGCATCGCTGAAGGCCTTGGCGGCAGGGGTCACGCCGTCGTTGATTGCAATGATGCGCGCCTTCCATTGTCGCACGTCATTGGCGCTGACGTGATCTGACAGGATCGAGCGGTGCATCTCCTGGGCCAGGTCATCCAGTTGCACCAGGTAGCCGTCGCCCACGGTCCACAGTTCGATGGCTTTTTCCAGGTAGCTGAAATGACGGAAGTTGAGGTACAGCCAGATCAGGCTGGAGACATCATCGGGATGGTTGCCGCCCTTGAGGATGCCCTGGCGGGCTGCGGCGATATCGGGGGTGGCATGGTCGAGGGCGATGCGCAACTCATGGCCGCCCTGGGGCACGGCGATGGCCTGCTGGTACTTGAGGAACGTGGCTTCGTCGCGGTTATCGGCGTAGAGGGTGAGGTAGTAGATGGCGTCCTTCTGGCCCTTGGACCACAAGCTTTCGCCTGCTACGTAGCCGCGCACTGCTGAAAGCACGTAGAGACTGACGCAGCCCAACAATGCCTGGAACAGCACGACGGCGATAAAGGGCCACACAATGCCCAACAGCCGAGGCGTTCCGAGAGTCCGCTTTTGCTTCATGAAGTCCCTTGCACATGCACTGCTTGATACGCACGCGAACATCCGCTTCCGTTAGCACAGCCCAGTTCAAATCAACGTACTTGTTGCAAATGCCCATAGAGCTTGGCGTACAACCCACCCTCGGCAATCAGCTGCTGATGGTCGCCATCCTCGGCAATGTGACCGCCGTCAAACACTAACACTCGATCTGCCTGCTTAACCGCCGACAAGCGGTGGGCGATGATCAGTGTAGTACGCCCACTGAGAAACCGCGCCAGCGCCTGGTGCAGGTTGTACTCGGTGGCCGCGTCGAGGGCCGAGGTCGCCTCATCGAGGATCACCACTTTCGGCTCCGCCAAGACCATGCGCGCAATCGCCAGGCGTTGCCGCTGCCCACCGGAAAAACGTACGCCGGAACGCCCCACCACACTGTCCAAGCCCATCGGCAGAGCCTTGACGGTAGCATCCAGCTGGGCAATTTCCAGTGCCTGCCAGCAGGCTTGATCGCTGCGGGTACGGCCCATGGTCAGGTTGGCGCGCACGGTGTCGTTGAACAAGGCTGGGTGTTGCAGCACCACGGCGACGTTCTCGCGAATGGTCTCCAGGCCGATTTCCTGCTGGGTTGCCCCGCCAAAACGAATACTGCCGGCCTGCGGCGTATAGAGCCCGAGCAACAGTTGCACCAGGGTACTTTTGCCGCCACCGCTGGCACCGACAATCGCGACCTTCTCCCCCGGCGCAATGGCCAGGTTCAACTGGTCGAGCACCAGGTCTTCGCCGTAGCCGAAATCCAGGCCGCGCACTTCGATACCCACGGTTTCCTGCCCGATGAACGGGTCTTCCCCCCCGGCGTATTGCGGTTCGTCGGCCCGCGCCAGCAGCTCGTTGATCCGCGTCAGCGCGCCGCCCGCCGCGTAGTAGGCGTATTGCAGGTTGAGCAGTTGCTCCACCGGGCCGATCATGAACCACAGGTAGCTGAACACCGCGAGCATCTGGCCGATGGACAGGTCGGAAAACAACACCGTGAGCATCGCCGCCGCACGGAAGATGTCGATGCCGAACTGGAACAGCAAGCCGCTGGCACGGCTGGAGGCGTCGGTTTTCCATTGTGAGTGGATCGCGTAGTCACGCACTTCCTGGGCACGCTGGCCCAGGCGCCCGAGGAAAAAGCCCTGGCGGTTGCCGGCGCGCACTTCCTGGATGGCATCGAGGGTTTCGGTCAGCGCCTGGGTAAACCGCGAGGTGCTGTCGTTCTCCAGTTTCTTCAGGTGCTTGACGCGCTTGCCCAACTGCACGGTGGCGTAGATCACCAACGGGTTGAACAACAGGATCAGCAACGCCAACTGCCAGTGCATCCACACCAGGATCGCCGAGGTGCCGACCAGGGTGAGCATGGCCACGAGGAAGCGGCTGAGGGTTTCACCGACAAACTTGTCGAGGGTGTCCAGGTCGGTGACCAGGTGCGTGGTGACCGTGCCGCTGCCCAGGCTTTCGTATTCACCGAGGGAAATGCGCTTGAGCCGTTCGATCAGGCGTACGCGGATGCGATAGACGATGTCCTTGGCCAGCCGCGCAAACAACCGCGCCTGCACCACGTTGAACACCAGCGCACCGCAGCGCAGGCACAAGGTCACCAGCAGCATCAGGCCGATGTAACCGGCGGCTTTCTGCCAGCCCAGCGGCAGCGCGTGGTTCATCACCTTCAGCGCGGCATCACCGTGGCCCAGCAGGACTTCGTCCACCAGCAAGGGCAATAACAACGGAATGGGCACGCTGCACAGCGTCGCCAGCACGGCGACGCCATTGGCGATCCACAGGGATTTCTTGTGACGCAGGGCCAGGCGGCGAATTTCCGCCCAGGTCAGCCGATCAGTGCGTTGAGCGGGTTCATGCACAGGTTGCTCGCTCCAGCCATCGGCCCAACAGCGGCGACAGCTCGGACAGCGGCTGATAGCCGTTGGTCAGCAACGCCAGCTGACCATTGCGCTCGGCCAGCAGTGTCGGGAAACCGGCGATGCCCAAGTCCTGCACCCAGGTGAAATCGGCGGCGGTCGCGACGTGCTGCTCGGCACGGTCGAACGCGCCGGCAAACTCGATACGCGGGATGCCCGCCTGCTCGGCCAGCTCCACCAGTACGCTGGCGAGGGTCACGTCGCGGCCCTCGACATAAAAGGCACGCTGGATCAGCCCGAGCAAGGTCCACGCACAATCCGGCGCCAGGCTGCGTGCGGTGACGATGGCGCGGCACGCAGGCTCGGTGTCGTAGACAAAACTGTCGGGCAAGGCGCCTTCGCGCTTGAACGGCTGGCCGGTGGCGTCGGTGACGGCCTGCCAGTGTTCAAGGATGTAGCGCCGGGTCGTCGGCTCCAGCGCCGCACCGCTGCCGGTGCGCAAGCCGCCCACCACCAGGTGCACGTCCACACCGCCAGCGCGGGCCTGCTCCACCAGCGCTTCGGCCACCGGGGCGAACCCCCAGCACCAGGAACACATCGGGTCCATTACATAGAGCAGGCGCGCGGACATGGCTCAGGCCTCGGAAGGTGATTGCTTGTAGTTGAAGCCAATCGGGTGCGGCATATTGCGGGCCTTGGCCAGTTCAATCTGCTTCTGCCGGTCGATTGCGCTACGGCGGGTCTTCTCCGGCAGCTTATCCCAGCAATGTGGGCAACTGATGCCCGCCACATAATGCTCGGACGCGCGGTCTTCAACGCTGATCGGTGTGCGGCAGGCATGACATTGATCGTAGTCGCCTTCGCTCAAGTCGTGGCGCACGGTCACGCGATTGTCGAAAACAAAGCAGTCGCCCTGCCACTTGGTTTCTTCCTGCGGCACCTCTTCGAGGTACTTCAGGATGCCGCCCTTGAGGTGGTAGACCTCATCGAAGCCTTCGCTGAGCATGTAGCTCGACGCTTTCTCGCAACGAATGCCGCCGGTGCAGAACATGGCGACTTTCTTGTGCTTGGCCGGGTCGAAGTTGGCTTTGATATAGTCGGGAAATTCGCGAAAACTGGTGGTTTTCGGGTCGATTGCGCCTTCAAAGGTGCCGATCGACACTTCGTAGTCGTTGCGGGTATCGATCAACAGCACTTCCGGGTCGCTGATCAACGCGTTCCAATCCTGCGGATCAACGTAGGTGCCGACTTTCTTGTTGGGATCGACGCCTTCGACGCCCAGGGTCACGATCTCTTTCTTCAGCTTGACCTTGGTGCGGTAGAACGGCTGGTCGTCGCAGTACGACTCTTTGTGGTCGATATCGACCATGCGTGGGTCGTTCTTCAACCAGGCCATCAGGCCGTCAATGCCTTCGCGGCTGCCGGACACGGTGCCGTTGATGCCTTCTTCGGCGATCAGCAAGGTGCCTTTGATGCCGTTATCGACCATCGCCTGCAGCAGTGGCTCGCGCAGGGCGACGTAGTCTTCGAGGGTGACGAACTTATACAGTGCCGCCACGACAATCGGTTGAGTCATGGGTGTTCTCTCCAGGTGGCTACCCTCGTAAAGGGTGAACCGGATGCAAAAAAAACGCGCCGGCTAAGCGGCGCGTTGCGGATTCTATCAGGGATAACCCGTCAATGTCCGCCAGCGCAGGTCGGCGAGGCCGGGGCTGCGTCGATTTTCGCCCATTCTTCAGGCGTGTAGGTATGCAGCGCCAGCGCATGAAACTCGCTCATCAGGTCACCCAGGGTGGCGTAGACCGTCTGGTGGCGCTTGACGCGATTAAGCCCTTCGAACTGCGGGCTGACCAGCACGGCCTTGAAGTGGGTCTGCAACCCACGGCTGTGCATGTGGCTTTCGTCCTGCACGCTCAAATGCTGCGGGCTCAAGGCGGCGAGCGCCGTTTCGATACGCTGTTGCATGGTCATTCCTGCTTACTTCTTCTTGGCCGGTGCGGCGGCTTTGGGTGCCAGCTCGTTGGTCATGTCATCCAACAGCTTGTTCACCACCGGCACGGCGCTTTCCAGCTTGGCCTGGGTCATCTGGGCCGATTGCTGGGTCAGTTGCGGCATTTTTTCCAGGACTTTCTTGCCCAGTGGCGACTGGTAGAAGGCGACCAGGTCCTTGAGTTCGGATTCGCTGAAGTTGGTGGTGTAGAGCTTGACCATGTCCGGCTTCAGCTTCGGCCAGCCGATGGCCTGGTCCAGGGCTGCGTTGGCCTTGGCCTGGTAGCTGTCCAGTACGGACTGCTTGGCGGCAGGCGCCTTGGTCTGTTCGAAACGCTGGGCGAACATTTGCTGCACTTGCATGTACACCGGGGTACCCAGCTTGTCGGCATGGGCCAGGGTAAGGAAGGCTTCGGCACTGGCGTTGTGGCTGGCGGTATCGGCAAGAACCTGGCCGCTGGCGCAAACCAGAGCAACCGCGGTACAGATGGCACGAAGACGAGTCATCGAGTTTCCTTTTCTAGCAGGCGAGGTAAGACCCCAAGGGCGCCCATTCTGCGCCTAAAAAACCTCGCGGCTCAACCCCGGGGCTTGCCGGGCAAAGATTGACCGATGAAAAGTCTTTCCAGGGAACCCAACAGGCCAATCACGACCTAAACTGCGCAAACCGTTATCAAGGAGAGTGCCCGATGAGCCGTATCGAAACCGACAGTCTGGGAGAAGTCCAAGTCCCGGATGACGCTTACTGGGGCGCACAGACCCAACGCTCGCTGGTGAATTTCGCCATCGGCGAGCAACGCATGCCCCTGCCGGTATTGCACGCCCTGGCCCTGATCAAAAAGGCCGCCGCACGGGTCAACAGCCGCAACGGCGACTTGCCCGCCGATATCGCCCGCCTGATCGAACAGGCCGCCAACGAAGTGCTTGCAGGCCAGCATGACGACCAGTTCCCGCTGGTGGTGTGGCAGACCGGCAGCGGCACCCAGAGCAACATGAACGCCAACGAAGTGATCGCCGGCCGCGCCAACGAGCTGTCGGGCAAACCCCGGGGCGGCAAGAGCCCGGTGCATCCCAATGACCATGTGAACCGCTCCCAGAGCTCCAACGACTGCTTCCCCACCGCCATGAGCATTGCCGCCGTGCAAGCGGTGCACCAGCGCCTGTTGCCGGCGATTGCCGCGCTGTCCGGCGGCCTTGCCGAACAGGCGGCGCAGCATATGAAGCTGGTGAAGACCGGCCGCACCCACATGATGGACGCCACGCCGATCACCTTCGGCCAGGAACTCTCGGCGTTTATCGCCCAGCTCGACTACGCCGAACGCGCCGTGCGCAGCGCCTTGCCCGCCGTGTGCGAGCTGGCCCAGGGCGGGACGGCGGTAGGTACCGGGCTGAATGCGCCCCATGGCTTTGGCGAGGCGATTGCCTCCGAGCTGGCGGCGTTGTCCGGTTTTCCTTTCGTCACCGCGCCGAACAAGTTCGCCGCCCTCTCCGGCCATGAGCCGCTGGTGACGCTGCACGGTGCGCTGAAAACCCTGGCGGTGGCGCTGATGAAAATCGCCAACGACCTGCGTTTGCTGGGTTCCGGCCCGCGTGCCGGGTTCGCCGAAGTCAAGTTGCCGGCCAACGAGCCCGGCAGTTCGATCATGCCAGGCAAGGTCAACCCGACCCAGTGCGAAGCGCTGTCGATGCTGGCCTGCCAAGTGCTGGGCAATGACGTGACCATCGGCATCGCCGCCAGCCAGGGGCATTTGCAGTTGAACGTGTACAAGCCGGTGATCATCCACAACCTGCTGGAATCGATCCGCCTGCTGGCCGACGGCTGCAATAACTTCCAGGAGCATTGCATCGCCGGCCTGGAGCCCGACGCCACGCAAATGGCCGAGCACCTGGAGCGCGGGCTGATGCTGGTGACGGCACTCAACCCGCATATCGGCTACGACAAATCCGCCGAGATCGCCAAGAAAGCCTACGCCGAAGGGCTGACGCTGCGGGAAGCGGCCCTGTCACTGGGCTACCTCACCGATGCCGAGTTCGACCAGTGGGTACGCCCGGAAGACATGCTGGGCACTTAAGACGCCATGCGTAACCGCCGGGCCTTGAGCCCGGCAATCAACGACGGCGCCAGCGCCACGGTCGCCGAACCCAGCACCACCACCAACGCCCCGGCATAGCCCAGGGCGTTGATGTCTTCAGCCTGCACAAAGTCTGGCCACCACCACGCCGCCAAGGCCACCGCGACAAAGGTCACCAACGGCGTGAGCGCCAGGGTCGCGCTGACCCGCGAGGCTTCCCAATGCGCCAGCGCCTCGGCAAATGCGCCGTAGGCCACCAGGGTGTTCATGCAGCAGGCCAGCAGCAACCAGCCTTGCAGCGGGCTCAGGTCCAGGGCTTCCAGCGGATGCGCCCACGGCGTGAGCAACACCGCGCAACACAGGTAGATCACCATCATCACTTGCAGCGAATTCCACACCGTCAGCAACTGCTTCTGGCCCAGGGCGTAGAACACCCAGATGGTGGTGGCCAGGAGGATGGTCAGCACGCCGGCGGTGTAAGCGCCAAGGGACGTCAGCAACTCCTCCAACCGCTGATTGAAGAACAAGCCAAAGCCACAGACCAGCACGATCAGGCCGACCACCTGCCCCAGGCTGAAACGCTCCTTGAACACAAACACGCTGGCGATCATCAGAAAGATCGGACCCATCTGCACCACCAGCTGGGCGGTGCCGGGGCTGAGCATTTTCAGGCCCACCAGGTACAGCACATAGTTGCCCACCAGGCCGCACACGGCCATGCCCACCAGCCAGCCGCCCTTGGGCCCCAGCACATTGAGACGGGGCAAGCGCTTGCTCAGCGCCAGGTAGACGAACAGGCAACCGCCGGCGACGGTCAGGCGAAACCAGGTGACGGTGATCGGGTCCATCACCTGCAGCACCTGCTTGAGTTTGATCGGCAGAATGCCCCAGAGCAGCGCGGTCAACAGGGTCAGGAGAAAGCCATAGACCCAGCGGCCGGAAGAGATGTGCATGAGTGCCCCAGAAGCCAGAGGAAGTGGAGCGGGCATTCTAGGGGGACGAAGGGGTACCTTGGCGAGCGATTTTTTCCAGCACACCACAAATCAAATGTGGGAGCTGGCTTGCCTGCGATGCAGACACCTCGGTCTTTCA
>NZ_ANNV01000053.1 GCF_000346755.1 Pseudomonas sp. CBZ-4
GGCTGATACACCGCTATCGCAGGCAAGCCAGCTCCCACATTTGAGTCCTAATTGTTTGAACGGACTCAATCCCGCGCCAACGCCTCAATCGGATCCAGCCGCGCCGCATTCCGCGCCGGCACAAACCCAAACACAATCCCGATCAACGTCGAACAGGCAAACGCCGTCACCACCGACCCCAGGGAAAACACCATTTCCCACTCCTTCACAAACAGCGAAAACAACCCACCCAACGCATACGACAGCGCGATCCCGATAATCCCGCCGATCAAGCACACCATCACCGCCTCCACCAGGAACTGCTGGCGGATATCCGATTGCCGCGCCCCCACCGCCATGCGAATGCCGATCTCGCGGGTGCGCTCCGTGACCGACACCAACATGATATTCATCACGCCGATGCCGCCCACCAGCAAGGAAATCACCGCGATCAACGACAGCAGCAACGCCAGCGAGCGGCTGGTTTTCTGCACCGTCTGCATGATGCTGTCGAGGTTGTTGGTGAAGAAATCCTTGGTGCCGTGGCGTTGCAGCATCAGTTGGTTGACGTTGTCTTCCACCACCTTGCTCGGCTGGCCGTCCTTGATACGCAGGGTGATGCTGTCCAGATGGCGCTGCCCGAGCAACCGCCCCGCCGCCGTTTCATACGGCACCCACACGTTCAACGCCTTGCTTGCGGCAAACATGTTCTTGTTGTCGGCGGTCACGCCAATCACCGTGCACGGCAGGTTGCCCACCAGGATCACCTGGCCCAACGGGTCAACGTTGGGGCCAAACAGGCGTTGGCGGGTGTTGTGGTCGATCACCACCACCTGCGCCTGGCGCCGCGCATCGCTTTCGCTGAAGGCGATGCCGGCTTCGAGTTTCAGGCCCTTGACCTTGAAGTACCGCTCGCTGACGCCATTGACCTGTGCATCCAGGTCGATATTGCCAAAGCGCAGCAACAGGTGGCGGCCCACCACCGGCGTGGCGCTGTCCACGTAATACAGCTGGTTCAACGCCTCCACATCCGAGGGCAGCAACGTCTCGATGGCCGACGCGCGGCTGTCGCCGAAACTGCTGCCGGGAAAGATGTCGATGGTGTTGCTGCCAATCGCCTGGATGTCCTTGAGCACATAGCGCTTGGCGCCTTCGCCGATGGCCGAGATCGACACCACCGAAGTGATGCCGATAACAATGCCGAGCATGGTCAACAAGGTGCGCATGCGATGGGACACCAGCGCGACCCAGGCCATGTTGAACGCTTCCTTGAACAACCCCAGGCTCGCCACCAGGCGCCGCGCGCCGCTGCGCTTGGGCGCGATGGGCGCTTCGCTGGGCAGCTCGGGGCCGGCATTGAGGCGGTCACTGACGATTTCACCGTCGCTGACCTCGACGATGCGCTGGGCATTGGCCGCCACCTTGGGGTCATGGGTGACGATGATCACCGTGTGCCCGGCGGCGTGCAGCTCGGCGAGGATCTGCATGACCTCCTTGCCACTCGCCGTGTCGAGGGCGCCGGTGGGTTCGTCGGCGAGGATCACTTCACCGCCGTTCATCAGCGCGCGGGCGATACTCACCCGCTGTTGCTGCCCGCCCGAGAGCTGGCTGGGGCGATGGCTGACATGCCCGGCCAGGCCCAGGCGCGCAAGCAACTCCCGCGCGCGGCTGTGACGCTGGGTTTGCGGCGTGCCCGCATAGATCGCCGGCATTTCCACGTTGTGCAACGCGCTCAGGTGCGTCAGCAGGTGGTAACGCTGGAAGATGAAGCCGAAGTAGTCGCGGCGCAGTTCGGCCAACTGCTCGTCGCCCAACGAACGGGTCTCGATGCCGTTGATCTTGTAGCTGCCGGCCGTGGCGTAATCCAGGCCGCCGAGGATGTTCATCAGGGTGGATTTTCCCGAGCCCGACGCGCCGATGATCGCCAGCATTTCCCCGGCCTCGATCGTCAGGTCGATGCCCTTGAGCGCAATGAATTCACGCTCGCCGGCCATAAAACTGCGGGTGATGCCCTTGAGTTCCAACAGTGGCTGGCTCATCCGTCAGTTCCCCGCCACGGCGGGCGTGGCGTCGCCGATCACCACTTTATCGCCCTCGACCAGGCCGTCGAGGATCTGCACCTTGACGTTGTTGTTGATCCCGGTCTGCACCTCACGCGCCTGCGCCCTCCCCTTGGCGTCCAGCACCCGCACGGCATGACGGCCATCGTTGTTGCGCGGGCCGAGCGCCGCCACCGGCACGATCAACGCCGCCTGGGCGGTGGCGAGCACGATGCGCACCTGGGCGGTCATGGCGATGCGCAGGCGATGGTCGGGGTTGGGCACGTCGAACAGCGCGTTATAGAACACCGCCGTGTTCTGCTTGGGCGTGCCGGCGGCCTGGGTTTCAAGGAAGTTCTGCGGCGCCGGCTCGGTGCCACGCAGGGTGGCGTAGTAGCGCTTGTCGGCCTCGCCAAGGATGGTGAAATACACCTTCTGGCCAGGGCTGATATGAATCACATCCGCCTCCGAGACCTGGGCTTTGACGGTCATGGTGTCCAGGTCCGCCAGTTTCAGCAGCACCGGCGCCAGTTGGCTGGCGATCACCGTCTGGCCTTCCTGGGTGACGATGCCCACCACGTCGCCATCGATGGGCGCGACGATCCGGGTGTAGTCCAGGTTGATCTTGGCGGTGTCGATCTGGATATGCGCGCTCTTGATCTGCGCATCCAGGGACAACAGGTTGGCCTGCTGCACCTGGAACGTCGATTCGGCGTTCTCGAAATCCTGGCGCGACACCGACTCGTCATCCTGCAAGCCCTTGTAGCGCTCGTACACCGAGCGCGCCTGCTTGAGCTGCGCCGCCGTGGCGCGGCGCTGGGCCTGGAGGTTTTCTTCATCGACCTGGGCCTTGCGCAGGGTGTTCTGCAGGATCAGCGGATCGATTTCCGCCAGCCACTGGCCCTGCTTGACCTTGTCGCCGACCTTGACCTTGAGGGACTTCAACTGTCCGGACACCTGGGCGCCGACATCGACCTGCTTGACGCCCTCCAGCAAGCCGGTGGCCAATACGGCGTTTTCGATATCGCCGCGCTCCGCCGTGGCAGTGAGGTATTGCGGCCCCTCGGCGGGGGCTTGCACGGTGTAGACAATCAGGCCAACGGCAATGGCCAACACGCTGAACAGACCCGCTTTGCGAAATTTTGAAGTGTGCATAAATGACCATAAACAAGGGGTGAATGTGGGAGCTGGCTTGCCTGCGATTGCGGGCGTTCAGTCAATACATGGGCGACTGATCCACCGCCATCGCGGGCAAGCCCGCTCCCACACGACCCGCCTGCCACCACTGGGCAAGCCCCTGCACATTCGGCGCCTTGAGCAACGTGAAGTGATTGCCGCCGCCATACCACACCTCCAGCTCCCGGCCCTGGCGGCGCCAGCCTTCGATCATCAAACCCTGTTCCCGCTGATTGCCGGCCGCGTCCAATGCCGGGTCTTGCGCCAACACCAGGCGCACCACGCCGTCAAAGCGCCGCCCCGGTCGGTACACCGTGCGCAACGCCGCCCCATAGGTGCGGGCCGGCCCATCCATCGCCGTCACACCAGCCCGCGCCGGCAACAAGCCAACCGCGACCATGCCGGCATGCAAGCACTGACGCTGCACCACCTCATCGCGCCCGGCGAAGTCCAGCGGGTCGATCCCCAGGGACTTGCCCGCCGCCAACTGCATCGACTCGATCAGGCGCAGCAACGCCGTCGTGGTCGTATACGCGCGGCCCGCGCCACCCGGTGCTTCGCTGTCGATCACCGTGAGCGACGCCACCTCGCGCCCTTGCGCCTGCAACTGCAACGCCATCTCCAGCGCGACCCAGCCGCCAAACGAATGCCCGACCAGATGCACCGGGCCGTGCGGGCATTCCTGCGCCAACGCCGCCAGATTCGCGCGCGCCGCCGCTTCCACCTGGCTGTGGGGCACCGCCTCGCCATCCAGGCCACGGGGCTGCAAGCCAAACAGCGGCCAGTCGCGCCCGAGGGCTTCGCTCAAACCGACAAAGCCGGTAACGCTGTCCCCCGCCCCCGGCACACAGAACACCGGCGCATGCCCGGCGCGCCCGCTCTGAATGCGCAGCAAGGGCGAATGTGCCGCCTGTGCCACGGGCGCGCAGGTCGCCAATGCCTCGGTGATTGCCTGGCCCAGCGCCTGGATATGCGGCGCCTGCATCATGCTCTGGTGATCACCCGGCACTTGCACCTGGCGCAACTGCCCCGGCGCCAGCGCGTCTGCCCAGCCCAGCGAATCGCTACGCCGCGCCAATTCGGTGGGGCGCTCTTGCGCACTGAACAGATGCACCGCTATCGGCAACGGGAACAGGCTGTAGTGCGCCAGCGCATGCCCATGCCCGACTTCCCGTTCAAGGTAATTCGCGAGGTCGGCATCCGTTGCCGCCGCCATTTGCGCGTGCAGCAAACCGCCCGCGCGACAGCGTTGCAGCAACTCGGCAAATTCCAGCTGGGCGATGTCTGCGTCCAACTGCCCAAGGCTCGCCAGCGCATCCGCCCGGCCCAGGGTTTTCCAGTACGCCGTGCACTGCAACAGCAACTGGCGCTTGAGCGCCTCCGCCCCGCCCCAGCGCGCCTTGCCTTGATCGGTCAGGCGCGGCACATAGCTGTCGAGCAAACCGAGGAACGCCACCGGTTCATCCGCCCCCAGCAGTTGCATGGCCACTTCATAGGCCAGCACGCCGCCAAACGACCAGCCGGCCAGTCGATACGGCCCGTGGGGCTGAATGTCACGAATCAGGCCGACCAGCCGCGCAGCCAGGCCTTCCATGCTGTTCAGGTGCGGCTCGCCGAGGGCCACACCCGGCAGGCCATAGATCGGATAGTCGCCGGGCAGATGCTGGCCCAGCGCCGGGAAATACACGTCCATACCGCTGAATTCGTGGACCAGGAACAACGGCGCCTGGGTGCCTCCACTGCGCACGGTGATCACCGGGCTATCGCGCAACGGTTCGTCGCTACGCTGACGCAACAGCACCGCGACAGCGGCCACATTGGCATGCTGGAACAGCTCGGCCAGGGACACCGGCAACCCCGCTTCCTCCAGCACGTTCACCAATCGGATCGCCAGCAAAGAATGTCCGCCCAACTCGAAAAAGCTGTCATGGCGCCCCACCTGTTCCAGCTTCAGCACCTCCGCCCAGTGCTGGGCCAGGGCTTGCTCCAGCGCATCGGCCGGCGCTTCGAATTCACGGCTGATCAGCGCCTGCAACGGCGGCACCGGCAAGGCCTTGCGGTCCACCTTGCCATTGCCGGTCAACGGCAACCGCGCCAACGCCACATAGGCCGACGGCAGCATGTACTCCGGCAATTGCTCAAGCAGATGGGCGCGCAGTTGGTCGATCTCCAGGGGCTCCGCCGCCCAGGTGAAGTACGCCACCAGGCGCTTGTCTCCCGGCACGTCCTCACGGGCCAGCACCACCACGTCCTGGATACCCGCCAAGCTGCCCAGGCGCGCTTCAATCTCGCCCAGTTCGATACGGAAACCGCGAATCTTCACCTGGTCGTCATTGCGCCCGATGCACTCCAGCAGGCCGTCCGCCGTCCAGCGGCCAAGGTCGCCGGTGCGGTACAGCAGCGCGCCGCCATTGAACGGGTCGGCGACGAACTTCTCGGCGGTCAGCGCCGGACGATTCAAATAGCCCAGGGCGACGCCATCGCCACCGATGCAGATCTCACCCGCCACGCCCAACGGCACGGGCTGCAGGTGCGCATCCAAGACATGCACCTGGGTGTTGGAAATCGGCCGACCGATGGGCACGCTGTCGGCGCCATCGACCAGCGCGCGCACCTCATGGGTGGTGGCGTAGGTGGTGCTTTCCGTCGGCCCGTAGCAATGCACCAGGCGCAATGCCGGCGCCCGCGCCAACAGCCGGCGAAACGCCGCCGGGTCGGCCCGCTCGCCGCCGCACAGGAGGATGCGCAAGCCCGCCAGGGCCTCGGGGATCAGTTGCACATAGTGGTTGAACAACGCCGTGGTCACGAACAGCACCGTCACCTCGGCCAGGGCCGCGCCAAACGCCACCGGGTCGAGCACGCTGGCGTGGTCGATCACCTGGATCTGCCCACCGTTGAGCAACGGCCCCCACACGTCCATGGTGCTGGCGTCGAACGCCGGGTTGGAGGCGAACGCCACGCGGTCGCTGGCATTGAAGTCAGCGTAGCCATTGTTGAGCACCAGCCGCGTGATGCCGCGATGGGGCACCAACACGCCTTTGGGTGTGCCGGTGGAGCCGGAGGTGTACATGATGTACGCCACGCTCTCCGACGACTGCGACAGGCCGGGGTTGTGGCTCGGTTGCGGGTCGAGGGCCAGGGTGTCCAGGTCCAGGCGTTGAACCGCGCCATCGACAACGGCCTCGCTGCGCGTCAACACGCAGGCGGCGGCACTGTCTTGCAGCATGAACCCTTGACGCTCGGCGGGCGCGTGGATGTCCAGCGGCACATAGGCAGCCGCGCATTTGAGCACGGCGAGTTGGCTGACCAGCAGGTCCACGGAGCGTGGCAACAGCAGCGCAACGTTATCGCCGGCCCGCACCCCCAGCCCCAGCAGGTGATGGGCCAGACGATTGGCGCGGCGGTTCAGCTCGCCGTAACTCAGCCGCTGCGCGCCCTCCACCACGGCCAGCGCGTCGGGCCGCGCCTGGGCCTGGGCTTCGAACAGGCGCTGCACCGTGTGTTCCCGTGGAAACAGGCGCGTGGTGGCATTGAATCCGGCCAACTGCCGACGCTCGGCGATCGACAGGATCGGCAAGTGGCCGATGGCAACCGCGCTGTCGTGCTCCAGTGCCTGCACCAGTTGCTCCACGGCGGTGTGCAAGTAGTCGCAGACGCGCCGCGCGCCCTGCCCCACGGCCGTCAAGGTGAACCCATCCGCCAGGTCATCGACACTCAGGGACAAGCCGTAATTGCTGTGTTCCTCGGCCTTGAGCAGTTGAATGCCCTGCCAGCCCTCGCTGCCCACTGGCGCGGCGCTGTGGCGATAGTTGAACAGCGTGCCAAACAGCGGCGTGCCCACCGGCACGCCGCTGCAACGCTGGGCCAGCGCCAGCGGCGCGTGTTCATGGCTGAGCAACTGGGTCAGGCGCCCGTGGGTTGCACGCAACGCGTCCAGTACGCTGTGCTCACCCAGATCGACCCGCAGCGGCAAGGTATTGATAAACACCCCGATGGCGCGCTCGGCGCCGTCACCACCGTGCAAACGACCGAGCATCACCGTGCCGAACACCACCTGCTCGCGGCCCGCGACCTTGCCCAGCACATGGGCCCAGGCCAGGTGCATCAGGCTCGCGGCGCTGACGCCCGCTTGGCGCGCCTGCACCCGCAGGCGCTGGCTCAACGGCGTATCTATCTGACGCTGGACGTGTTCATCGGCGCCCAGCGCTTCGACGTCGGTCGGTTCATCGATGGCGCCGAGCATCTCGCTAAAGAACGCCGCGTGATCATCCACACCCAGGCGGGTCTGGGCCACATAGTTGCGATACGGCACGGCCGCGCCAAGGGTGTGCGCAGTGCCCAGCAGGAACGCCTGCATCTCGTGTTGCAGGATGTCCAGGGCGATGTGGTCCATCACCAGGTGGTGGAACAGCAAGGTGGCAACCACGCGCTGGGGTTCCTCGGCATACACCAGGCGCATCAGCGGCGCCTGGGCCAAATCCAGGCGTGCCGGCAACGGTCCCGTTTCGACGCGCAGCGCGGCCTCACGCCACACCACTTGCAGCGGTTCTTCCAGGCCCTCCCAATGGAACGACGAACGCAACGCGTCATGGCGCTGGATCACCGCCTGCAAGGCCTGGGCAAACGCATCCAGACGCGCGCGGCTGTCGAAGGCGAACTGCGCGCGCAGCACATAGTCGTCGCTGCCCTGCGCGGCACGATGGTGGTAGAGCATGCCGGCCTGCAACGGCGCCAGCGGGTAGATGTCCTGCACATTCGCCGCACCACCAGGAATGCAGGCGACAACGCGGTCGATGGCCGCTTGATCGAGGGTGATCAACGCCAGCATGTCCGGGGTGATCCGCGTGCAATCAGGCGTTATGCGATTGGCCGGCACCGCGACTTCGCGCCCGCCGCCCAACGCAGCAGCCAAGGCCGCCAATGTCGGCTGGCCAAACAACACTTTCACATCCGCCGAGAGCCCGAGGCGGCGCATGCGCCCCACCAGGCTCACCGCCAGCAGCGAATGCCCGCCCAGTTCGAAGAAGTCATCGTGACGCCCTACGCGCTCCACATTGAGCAGCTCGGCCCACAGGCTGGCCAGGGCGATTTCCGTATCGCCCTGGGGCGCCTCGTAGTCGCGTGTGATCACTGAATCCGCGCCCGGTGCAGGCAAGGCCTTGCGGTCGAGCTTGCCGTTGGGGCTCAGGGGCAGCGCGTCGAGGTGCACGAATAGCGCCGGCACCATGAACTCCGGCAGGTGCTGCAATAGATGGGCGCGCAGGGCGTCGATCTCGCTGCGCACGCCGGTGTAATACGCCACCAGGCGCTCGTCGCGGGCGATCACCGCGGCTTCATCGACGCCCAGATAGTCGATGAGACGCGCATGGATTTCCCCCAGTTCGATGCGCAGGCCACGGATCTTGACCTGATCGTCATTGCGCCCCAGGTATTCAATAGTGCCGTCGGGCAAATAGCGGCCAAGGTCACCCGTGCGGTACATACGCGCGCCGGTGAATGGGTCCTTGAGGAAACGTTCGGCCGTCAGCTCAGGCCGGTTCAGGTAACCCCGCGCCACTTGCACACCGCCGATGAACAGCTCGCCGACCACCCCCAACGGCACCGGTTGCAATTGCTCATCGAGCACATACATGCGTGTGTTGGCGATGGGTTTGCCGATGGGCGTGTTGTCCGGCGTAACGGCGCCTGCGCAATTCCAGGCGGTCACATCCACCGCTGCTTCGGTCGGGCCGTACAGGTTATGCAGCTCGCTACCCGGCAACTGCTGCTTGAAGCGGCGCACCAGGCTGCCGGGCAAGGCTTCGCCGCTGCACATCACACGCACCAGGCCAGCGGCCTGGGGCATGTCGCCGTGGGCAAGAAAGACGTCGAGCATCGACGGCACGAAGTGCAGCGTGGTGATCTGCTCGGCCGCGATCACTTCACACAGGTACAGCGGCTCTTTGTGCCCACCCGGGCGGGCCATCACCAGCCGCGCGCCGGTGAACAGCGGCCAGAAGAACTCCCACACCGACACGTCGAAACTGAACGGGGTTTTCTGCAACACCGTGTCGGCGGCAGTCAGGCCGTAGGCGTCCTGCATCCACAGCAGGCGGTTGACCACCCCGGCGTGGTCGTTGATCACACCCTTGGGCTGGCCGGTGGAGCCGGACGTGTAGATCACATAGGCGCCCACGGCGTTGAGCTGCGGGTTGTCGAGGGGTTGCTGCAACCAGGTCGGCTGCTCCAGGTCGATCACCGGCACAGAGCCCAGCAATGCACGCGTCGAGCCCTGGGCCAATACCACTACGGGCGCGCTGTCTTGCAGCATGTAGACCAGGCGTTCTGGCGGATACGCCGGGTCCAGCGGCACATAGGCAGCGCCGGCCTTGAGGATCGCATAGAGGCCGACCACCATGTCCAGGCCACGCTCCACGCAGATCGCCACCCGCGAATCCACCTGCACGCCTTGCTCCAGCAGGTGATGCGCCAACTGGTTGGCCCGTGCGTTCAGCTCGGCATAGGTCAACACATGGTCGCCCGCCTTCAGCGCAATGGCATCCGGCGTGCGGGCCACTTGCGCTTCGAACATGCCGTGCAGGGTCTGGTCGAGGTCGTAATCCACCTGCGTGGCGTTGAACTCAACCAACAGCTGCTCACGCTCCCGCTCATCCACCAACGGTGCATGGGCCAACACCGCCTGATCGTTATCGACCATGGCCTGCAACACGCGGGTGAGATAGCCGGCATAACGGCGCACCGTCGCTTCATCGAACAAGGCCTGCGCATATTCCAGCGCGCCGAGAATGGCGCCCTGCACTTCGCCCAGGTCCAGGGACAAATCGAACTTGGCAAAGTGGCTGTGTTCGACGATGCCCTCCAGCGCCAGCTCGCCCAAGGCCAGGGCCGGCGCGCTGCTGTCCTGCCAGGTGAGCAGGGTCTGGAACAGCGGGCTGTGGGCCAGGCTGCGGGTGGGCCGGGTGATTTCCACCACTTGCTCGAACGGCAGGTCCTGATGGGCCTGGGCGGCCAGCGCCTGGGCCTTGACCCGCGCCAACAGCGCTTCAGTGCTCACATCGCCCGAGGTGTCGATGCGCACCGCCAGGGTGTTGACGAACAGGCCGATCAGCCCTTCCACCTCGACCCGGTTGCGATTGGCCACCGGGGAGCCAATCACCAGCTCCGGCTGCCCGGACAGCCGCGTCAGCAGCGAGGCCCAGGCCGTCATCAGGATCATGTAGAGCGTGGTGCCATGGCGCTGACCCAGAGCCTTGAGCGCAGCCGTCAGGCGCTCATCCAGACGCACCTCGACACTGCTGCCGGCGTAGTCCTGCCGCGCCGGACGCGGGCGGTCGGTGGGCAGCGTAAGCAACACCGGCGCAGCGGCCAGCGCCTGCTGCCAGTAAGCGCTTTGCCGATGCAGCACTTCACCGCTGAGCCACAGGCGCTGCCACACCGCAAAGTCGCCGTACTGGATCGCCAGCGGCGGCAGCGGGTCGGCCAGGCCCAGGCTGAAGGCCTTGTACAGCGCCATCAGCTCACGGGTGAGCACGCCCATGGAGCCGCCATCGGAGACGATATGGTGCAGGGTCAGCAACAGCACATGGTGATCGTCGGCCATCACGATCAAGCGCCCGCGCAGCAGCGGGCCGCGCTCCAGGTCGAACGGCGCCGACGCCTCGCCGTGGATCAACGCCTCCAGCGCCTGCTGCGGTTGCGCGTGATGGCGCAGGTCTTGCACTTGCAGGGGCAGCACGTCTTCCGGTGGGAGGATCAGCACCCGCGCCTCGTCGCCGTGCTGGGCGAAGCGGCTGCGCAGGGTTTCATGCCGCGCGACGATCCGCGCCAGCGCCCGTTGCAGCGCCTCCACATGCAACTGCCCACGCAACCGCAGGCCGATGGGAATGTTGTAGGCGGTGTTGGCCCCTTCCAGCAGCGCGAGGAACCACAGGCGTTGCTGGGCGAACGACAGCGGCACCGCTTCGTCGCGATTGGCCGGAAGATTGTCCGGTAAAGTGCTGCGCCCGGCGCTGGCCAGCACGTCGGCGACGGCGGCCAGTTCGGCGTTGGCGAACAGGTCGCCGAGCAACAGCTCCACACCGAGGCGCTGGCGCACCTGCGAGACCATGCGCATCGCCAGCAGCGAATGCCCGCCCAGTTCAAAAAAGTGATCGCGGCGCCCGACCCGCTCCACTTGCAACACATCGGCCCAGATCTGCGCCAATACCGTTTCGATCTCGCCTTCGGGCGCGGCGTACTCGCGGCTGAAGACGGCCGCCATGTCCGGTGCCGGCAGGGCCTTGCGGTCGAGCTTGCCGTTGGCGGTCAGCGGCAGCGCCGGCAGTTTCACGTAGGCCACCGGGACCATGGTGTCCGGCAGGTGCGCCACCAGGTGGGCGCGCACTTCTGCGACGGTCAGCGGGTCCAGCTGCGGGTTCTCGGTGAAGTACGCCACCAAGCGTTCTTCGCGCACCAGCACCACCGCTTCCTGGACACTTGGCAATTGGTTGAGCTGGCTTTCGATTTCCCCCAGTTCGATGCGCACCCCGCGAATCTTCACCTGATCGTCATTGCGCCCCAGGTACTCCAGGTTGCCATCGGGCAACCAGCGCGCCAGGTCGCCGGTGCGGTACATGCGCCCGGCGTTGAACGGGTCGTGCAGGAAGCGTTCGGCGGTCAACTGCGGGCGGTGCAGATAGCCGCGCGCCACGCCCTTGCCGCCCACGTACAACTCCCCCGCCACGCCCAACGGCACCGGGCGCAGTTGTTCATCCAGCAGGTACACCGTGGCATTGGCGATGGGTTTGCCGATATGCAACGGCTGCCCCGTCTCGACCTTGCCGGACGTGGCCACCACCGTGGCCTCGGTGGGCCCGTAGTTGTTGATCACCTCGAAGCGCTGCCCACGGCCAAACTGGCGCAGGCGATCACCGCCGATCAGCAAGGTGCGCAACGTCGGGTGCTCGATGCGCTGGCTGAAGGCGTACTCGGCCACCGGCGTCGGCAGGAAGCTCACATCCAGCGGCTGCGCGCACCACCAGGCCAGCAGCGCGTCGATGTCCCCGTTGCCGTCCTGGGCCGGTGGCAGGTGCAGGGTCGCGCCCACACACAGGGCCGGCCACACCTCCCAGGCCATCGCGTCAAAGCCGAAACCGGCGACGCTGGCCGTGTGGCGCCCGGCACGCAGGTCGAAGGCGTGGCAATGCCACTCCACCAGGTTGGCCACCGTGTGGTGTTCCACCATCACGCCTTTGGGCTGGCCGGTGGAGCCGGAGGTGTAGATCACATAGGCAAGGTTCGCCGGCGTCATCGCTACCTCGGGATTGCACGCCGAGTGGTGCTGCCAGGTGTAGCGGTCGAGGTGGATCACCGGCACATCGAGGGCCGGCAAGCGCTCCAGCAACGCCTGCTGGGTGAGCACTGCCACCGGCGCGCTGTCGCTGAGCAGGTAGTGCAGGCGTTCGGCCGGGTGCGACGGGTCCACCGGCACATAGCAGGCGCCGGCCTTGAGCACTGCGAGCAAGCCGGCCAGGGTGTCAAGGCCACGGCGCGCAACAACGGCCACGCGCTCGTCAGGCTTCACCCCGAGGGCCAGCAGGTGATGGGCCAGCAGGTTGGCTTGTTGATTCAGCTCGCTGTAGGTCAGTTGCCGGCCTTGCTGCACGACGGCGATGGCGTCTGGCGTGAGCGCGGCCTGGGCTTCGATGCGCGCGTGCAGTGTGCTGCCCTGGGGGAAATCGGCCCCGGTGGCGTTGAACTGTTCCAGCAGCAACTGCTGCTCGGCGGCGGGCACCACTGGTAGCTGGTCCAGCGCCGTCAACGGCGCCTGCTCAAGTGCCGTCACCAAATTCTCGAGGGCGGTTTGCAGGTAGGCGCAGACACGCTGCGGATCGACCTGGGTGGTCGCCAACAGCCGCAGAATAAAGCCGTCGCCCAGGTCATCGACACTCAGGGTCAGCGGGTAATTGGTGCGTTCATCCGAGCGCAGCGTGGCGATGCCCTGCCACGCCGCCTGCGCGTCACTGCTGCCGGCTGCGCTGTGACGATAGTTGAGCAAGGTGCTGAACAACGGCGTCGGCGCCAGCACACCGCTGCAACGCTGGGCCAGAGCCAACGGCGCATGTTCATGGCGCAACAGCCCGGTGAGGCGTGCATGGGTAGCCTTGACGGCGCTGCGCACGTCCTCACCGCCCACATCCAGGCGAAACGGCAACGTATTGATGAAAATCCCCAAGGCGCGCTCCGTGGTGTGCCCGCCGTGCATGCGGCCCATCAGCACCGTGCCGAACACCACCTGGGACTTGCCCGCCAGCGCGCTCAACACCCGGGCCCAACCCAGGTGGAACAGGCTGGCGACGCTCACCCCCAGCAGCCGCGCCTGGGCGCGCAGGCGCTGGTTAAGTGCATCCGCCAGCGGCCAGTCGAGTTCGTTGATGCCGCGGCCATCGCCCTGCACGTCCTGCAAGCCAAAGGGCAAGGTCGGCTCGGCCACATCCCCAAGCATCTGCCGGAAGAACGCCTCGTGCTCCTGCTCGCTCACCCCCAGCCGCGCCTGGGCCACGTAATCGCGAAACGGCACCGCCGCCCCCAACTGCGCGCCCTGGCCTTGCAGGAACGCCTGCATTTCATGGCGCACCACCTCCAGGGCGCTGTGATCGAGGGCCATGTGATGGAACAGCAGCATCGCGACGATGCGCTGCTGCGCCGGGTCCGCCGCCCAGGCCAGGCGCAGCAGCGGCGCCTGGGTCACGTCGAGGCGGTAATGACGCGCGTCGAAACGGGCGTGCAGTTGTGCGGCGATATCGCCGTCGGCCGGGTCCAGCTCAACCGCTTGCACAGGCAGGCTCGCCTTGCGCCACACCACTTGCGACGGCTGCTGTACGCCCTCCCACACCACACCCGTACGCAGGATGTCATGGCGTTCGATCACGCCTTGCAGGGCCAGGGCAAACGCGTCGAAACGCTCGGCACTGTCAAAGGCGAACTGCGACTGCATCACGTAGGGGTCGCCCTGGGCGGTGCGCACATGGTGGAACAGGATGCCTTCCTGCAACGGCGCCAGGGGGTAGATGTCCTGGATATTCGCCACGCCGCCGTCAACGCTGGCGACAATGCGCTCAATCTCGTCCTGGCTCAGGCTGGACAAGGTCAGCATGGCTGGCGTGAGGTGCTTGGCATCGATCGGGATGGCATTGCCCGGCACCGCGTTGGCGGCCGCGTATTCACCGGCCTTGAGCAACGCGATCAGCGCCGGTTTGTGTTCACGCAAGGCGGCGAGGATCAAGGGGTCGCTCAACGCCTGCTTGTTGCCTTGCACCGCCAATTGCTCGCCCTTGAGCGCCAGTTGTACATCCTTGGTTTTCAGTGTCGCCAGCAGTTCGAGGATGCTCACAGGACGATCTCCATTCGTTCGGTTATGGCGGCGTAGCCGGCCAGGGTCGGCTGTTCGAACAACGCGCGCACATCGGCTTCCATGCCCACCTGGCGCAAGCGCCCGATCAAGCTCACGGCGAGCAGCGAGTGCCCGCCCAGTTCAAAGAAATTGTCCTGGCGCCCGACCCGCTCCACCTTGAGCAGTTCGGCCCACAGCTGCGCCAGCAGGACCTCGGTGTCGCCCTCGGGCTCTTCGTACGCGTGTGCACTTAGCGCCTCTACATCCGGTGCCGGCAGGGCCTTGCGGTCGAGCTTGCCGTTGGGGCTCAAGGGCAAGGCGTCGAGGTGCACAAACAGCGCGGGCACCATGAAGTCCGGCAAGTGGCGCAGCAGATGCTCGCGCAGATCGCCGACCCGCGTGCCGGTGTAATAGGCGACGAGGCGCTCGTCACGGGCGACCACAGCGGCTTCGTTGACCTGGGGATGCTCCAGCAGGCGCGCCTGGATTTCCCCCAGTTCGATGCGCAGGCCACGGATTTTCACCTGGTCATCGTTGCGGCCCAGGTATTCCAGATTGCCGTCGGGCAGGAAGCGCCCGAGGTCGCCGGTGCGGTACATGCGGCCGCTGCTGAACGGGTCCTTGAGGAAGCGCTCGGCGGTCAGCTCAGGCCGGTTCAGGTAACCCCGTGCCACTTGCACGCCGCCGATAAACAACTCGCCGACCACCCCGAGCGGCACCGGTTGCAATTGCCCATCCAGCACGTACATGCGCGTGTTGGCGATGGGTTTGCCAATCGGCGTGTTGTCCGCCACTTCGGGGCGCGCGCAGTTCCAAGCGGTCACGTCCACCGCCGCTTCGGTCGGCCCGTACAGGTTGTACAGGCCGATCCCCGGCAGTTGCTGCTTGAAGCGCCGCACCAGGCTGCCGGGCAAGGCTTCGCCGCTGCACATCACGCGTACCAGCCCGGCGGCCTGGCGCACATCGCCGTGGGCGAGGAACACGTCGAGCATCGACGGCACAAAGTGCAGCGTGGTGATCTGCTCGGCCGCGATCACTTCGCACAGGTACAGCGGGTCTTTGTGCCCACCGGGGCGCGCCATTACCAGCCGCGCGCCGGTGAACAGCGGCCAGAAGAACTCCCACACCGACACGTCGAAGCTGAACGGGGTTTTCTGCAAGACCCGGTCGTGGGGCTTGAGGCCGTAGGCGTCCTGCATCCACAGCAAGCGGTTGACCACCCCGGCGTGGTCGTTGATCACGCCCTTGGGTTGGCCGGTGGAGCCGGAGGTGTAGATCACATAGGCGCCCACGGCGTTGACCTGCGGGTTGTCGCTGGGTTGGTGCGACCACGTCGGCTGCTCCAGATCGATTACCGGGACTGCGCCCAGCAACCCACGCGTCGAGCCCTGCGCCAACACAACTAGCGGGGTGCTGTCTTCGAGCATGTAGGCCAGGCGTTCTGGCGGATACGCCGGGTCCAGCGGCACATAGGCGGCGCCGGCCTTGAGGATCGCGTACAGGCCGACCACCATGTCCAGGCCGCGCTCCACGCAGATCGCCACGCGGGAATCCGGCTGTACGCCCAGCGCCAACAGGTGGTGCGCCAGCTGGTTGGCCCGCGCGTTCAGCTCGGCGTAGGTCAATACGACGTCGCCCGCCTTGACCGCAATGGCCTCTGGCGTGCGGGCCACCTGCGCTTCAAACATCCCGTGCAGGGTCTGATCGAGGTCATACGCCACCTCGGTGGCGTTGAAGGCGCCGAGCACTTGCTGACGCTCCAGGGCTTCCAGCACCGGCAGGCGATTGACCGGCAACTGCGGCGCCTGCTCCAGCGCTTCCACCAGGCCCTGCAAGGTCACTTGCACATAGCCGCAGATGCGTTGCGCGCCGATTGGCGTCGCCGCCAGGGCGGTCAGGCGGAAACCGTCGCCCTGGTCATCCACGTTGAGCGTCAACGGGTAGTTGGTGCGCTCTTCGCTGGCCAAGGTCTCGATGCCCTGCCACGCCTCGGACACCGGCGCCTGCCGGCTGTCACTGTGACGATAATTGAGCATCGCGCTGAACAACGGCTGCGGCGCGGCGACACCGCTGCAGCGCTGGGCCAGCGCCAGCGAGGCGTGTTCATGCCCGAGCAGCGCGCTCAGCCGCCCATGGGTGTGTTTGACCGCCACACGCACGCCGGTGGCGTCGATGTCCACCCGCAACGGCAAGGTGTTGATGAACATGCCCAACGCGCGGTCGCTGCCCTTGCCGCCTTGCATGCGGCCCAACAGCACGGTGCCGAACACCACATTTTCCTGGCCGGACGTGCTGGCGAGCACCCGCGCCCAGGCCAGGTGAAACAGGCTCGCCGCGCTGACCCCAAGCACACGCGCCTGGGCCCGCAGGCGTCTGTTGAGGTCGGGCGTCAGGTGCTGCTGGGCCTCTTCGAGGGCCGTGCCGTCGCCGCGCACATCCTGCAGGCCGAATGGCAGGGTCGGTTCATCGATATCCGCGAGCATCTCGCGGAAGAAGTGTTCGTGCGCCTGCTCGCTCACCCCCAGGCGCGCCTGGGCCACGTAGTTGCGGTACGGCGTGGCGTCCCCGGCGGACTGTGGCTGCCCGAGCAGGCTGGCTTGCATCTCGTGGCGCACGCGGTCGAGGGCGGTGTGGTCGAGGGCGATGTGGTGGAACAACAGCAGTGCATTCACCCGTTGCTGATCCGAGCCCTGGGCGTACACAAGTCGGATCAACGGCGCCTGAGCCAGCGGCACGCGGTAGTGACGCGGGTCAAAGCTTTGCAGGTCACCGGCCTGCACCTGCAACCGGGCCTTGCGCCACACCACTTGCAGCGGTTGCGCCAGGCCTTCCCAGACCACGGCGGTGCGCAGGATGTCGTGGCGGTCGATCACCTGTTGCAGCGCCTGGGCAAAGGCCTGCAGGCGTTCCAGGCTGGCAAACGCCAGGTGCGATTGCAGCAGGTACGGGTCGCCCTGCCCGGCCGTGATGTGGTGGTAAAGGATGCCTTCCTGCAACGGCGCCAGCGGGTAGATGTCCTGCACGTTGGCGGCGCCACCGGGGACCTGGGCGACCACGTGATCAATCGTGCCCTGGTCCAGCGTCACCAGCGGCAGCAGGTCCGGGGTAATGCGCGGGCAATCGGCAGAAATGCGATTGGCCGGCACCTCGACCTCGCGGCCACTGCCCACGGCAGCGGCCAGTGCGGCCAGGGTCGGTTGGCCGAACAACACGCGCACATCGGCACTGAGGCCGGCCTGGCGCATGCGTTCGATCAGGCTGACGGCCAACAGGGAATGGCCGCCCAATTCAAAGAAGTGGTCATGCCGGCCGACCTGTTCCACCTGCAACACCTCGGCCCAGATCGCCGCCAGGGTGGTTTCGACGCCACCTTGGGGCGCAGCGTACTCACGGCTGAGCAACGCACCTTGATCGGGTTCAGGCAGCGCCTTGCGGTCGAGCTTGCCGTTGGCGGTCAGGGGCAGCGCGTGCACCTGCACATAGGCCACCGGCACCAAGGCCGCGGGGAGTTGCGCTTGCAGTTGCGTGCGCACGTGCTCGATATCCAGCGTTTGCCGGGCGGTGAACCAGGCGATCAAACGCTCTTCGCGTACCAGCACCACCGCTTCGCCAACACCGTCGAGTGCGGCGAGATGGCTTTCGATTTCCCCCAGCTCCACGCGTATGCCGCGCAGTTTCACCTGGTCATCGTTACGGCCCAGGTACTCGAGATTGCCATCGGGCAACCAGCGCGCCAGGTCGCCCGTGCGGTACATGCGGCCGCCGTTGAACGGGTCTTGCAGAAAGCGTTCGGCGGTCAGGTCCGCGCGGTTCAAGTAACCCCGCGCCACGCCGCTGCCGCCCACATACAATTCACCGGCCACGCCCAACGGCACCGGGCGCAAGTGCGCGTCCAGCAGGTAGACGCTGGCATTCGCCATGGGCCGGCCGATATGCAGCGCCTGCCCGGCACGCACGCGGCCGGAGGTGGCGACCACCGTGGCTTCGGTGGGGCCGTAGTTGTTGATCACGGCAAAGCGCCGTTCCTGATTGAACTGACGCAGGCGGTCGCCGCCGATCAGCAGGATGCGCAACGTCGGGTGCAGCAGTTGCTGACTGAAGGCGTACTCGGCCACCGGCGTGGGCAGGAAGCTCACGTCCAGCGGCTGCGCCAGCCACCAGGCGAGCAGCGCGTCGATCTGTTCATTGCCCACCTCGGCGGGCGGCAAGTGCAGGGTCGCGCCGGCACACAGCGCCGGCCACACTTCCCAGGCCATGGCGTCGAAGCCAAAGCCGGCGACGCTGCTGGTGTGGCTGCGGGCATCCAGGCCAAAGGCGTCGCAATGCCAGTGCACGAGGTTTTCCACGGTGTGGTGTTCGACCATCACGCCCTTGGGCTGGCCGGTGGAGCCGGAGGTGTAGATCACGTAGGCCAGGTGCGCCGGGGTCAGCGCGCTGAGTTGTGGATTGCTGGTGGGCTGGTCCAGGCCGTGCTCATGCAGGTCGACAGGCACAAAACCGCCCAACAGCGCGCGCGTGCTGGCCTCCGCCAGCACCGCCACCGGGGCGCTGTCTTGCAGCAGATAGGCAATGCGCTCGGCGGGATACGCCGGGTCGATGGGCACGTAGCCGGCGCCCGCCTTGAGGATGCCGAGCAAGCCCACCAGCATCTGCGGGCCGCGACGGCAGCAGATCGCGACGCGGTCGTCGGGCTGCACGCCCAGCGCCAACAGGTGATGGGCCAGTTGGTTGGCGCGCCGGTTGAGCTGCTGATAGCTCAGGGAGACGCCGTCTTGCACCACGGCCACTGCGTCCGGTTGGCGCTCGGCCTGGACTTCGAAGGCGCCATGAACGGTGTGGCCGGTGGGGAAATCTGCGGCGGTCGCATTGAATTCCCGCAGCAGCGTTTCGCGCTCCGCCGCAGGCAGGCTTGGCAGCTGGGTGAGCGCCGTCGGCGTTGCGCTTTCCAGGCTGGCGACCAACTGCTCCACAGCGTTGTGCATGTAGCCGCACAGGCGCTGGGCGCCGATCTGCGGCAGCGCCAGTACCGTCAGGCCAAAGCCTGTGCCGAAGTCGTCCACGCTCAAGGTCAGCGGGTAATTGCTGCGCTCTTCGCCGCCCAGCAACTGCACGCCAGCCCAGATACCGTGACCGTCGCGGGCCATGGCGTCGGGGCTGCTGTGGCGGTAATTGAGCAGGCTGCTGAACAACGGCGCCCCCGCTGCCACGCCGCTGCAGCGCTGGGCCAGGGCCAGCGCTGCATGCTCATGGCCGAGCAAGGCGCTGAGCCGCGTGTGGGTCGCCTTGACGGCCGACGTCGCGCTCGCCGCCAGGTCCACCCGCAGCGGCAAGGTGTTGATGAACATCCCAAGCGCACGGTCCGCACCCTCGCCCGCTTGCAGACGGCCCATCAGCACGGTGCCAAACACCACCTCATCACGCCCGCACACCAGCCCCAATACCTGCGCCCACGCCAGGTGCATCAGGCTCGCCGCGCTCACACCGCAACGCCGCGCCTGCTCACGAACCCGCTGGGCCAGCGTCGCGTCCAGGGCTTGCCCGGCCTCTTCGATATCACGCCCGTCGCCCTGCACATCCTGCACGCCAAACGGCAGGCTCGGTTCATCGATGTCGGCGAGCATCTCGCGAAAGAACTGCTCGTGTTCCGCCTCGCTGACACCCAGGCGCGCCTGGGCCACGTAGTTGCGAAACGGTGCCGCCGCCGGCAACCCATGCGCCTGCTTGCACAGGAACGCTTGCATCTCCTCGCCGACCACCTCCATGGCGGTGTGGTCCAGCGCCAAGTGATGGAACAGCAGGATCGCCGCCACGCGGCCATTGGCCGGGTCCTCGGCGTAGACCATGCGCAGCAGCGGCGCCTGGGTGAGGTCCAGGCGGTAGTGACGGGCGTCGAAACGCGCGTGCAGTTGGGCGATGACGTCACCGTCGGCCGGGTCCAGGGCCACGGCCTGCACGCTCAGCTGGGCGTCGCGCCACACCACTTGCACCGGGCTGTCCAGGCCTTCCCAGACCACGCCGGTGCGCAGGATGTCGTGGCGCGCCACCACCTGTTGCAGCGCGCCCATAAAACCGTGCAGGCGCTCCAGGCTGTCGAAGGCCATGCGCGATTGCAGCAGGTACGGATCGCCCTGCTCGGCGCTGAGGTGGTGGTAGAGGATGCCTTCCTGCAACGGCGCCAACGGGTAGATGTCCTGCACATTCGCCGCGCCACCGGGGACGCTGGCGACGATACGGTCAATGGTCGGCTGATCCAGTGGCAGCAGGGTCAGCATCGACGGCGTGATCTGCGTGCTGCCGGCGGCAATGCCATTGGCTGGCACCACCACTTCGCGCCCGCTGCCCACCGCCGCCGCCAATGCCGCCAGGCTTGGCTGGCTGAACAGCACGCGCACGTCGCAGCTGAGGCCGACCTGGCGCATGCGTTCAATCAGGCTGACCGCCAGCAACGAGTGGCCGCCCAGTTCGAAGAAATGATCGTGCCGGCCGACGCGCTCCAGCTTGAGCACGTCCTGCCAGATCTGGGCGAGAGAGGTTTCCACTGCGCCTTCCGGCGCTTCGAAGCCACGGCTGAGCAACGCGCTCGCGTCGGGCACCGGCAGGCCCTTGCGGTCGAGCTTGCCGTTGGCGGTGAGCGGCAACAGGGCCAGCCACACATAGGCCGACGGCACCATATAGTCCGGCAAGCGGCCTTGCAGGTGGGCGCGCAGGGCTTGGATGTCCAGCGCGGCCGGGGCGGTGTAGTAGGCCACCAGGCGTTTGTCGCCGGGCACGTCTTCGCGGGCCAGCACCACCACGTCTTTCACGTTGGGGAAGGCGGCGAGGCAGGTTTCGATTTCCCCGGGTTCGATGCGGAAACCGCGAATCTTCACTTGCAGGTCACTGCGCCCCTGGTACAGCAAGGTGCCGTCGGCCTGCCAGCACGCGAGGTCGCCGGTGCGGTAGAGCACGCCGTCGCCGAAGGGATTGGCGATGAATTTTTCGGCAGTCAGTTGCGGCTGGTTCAGATACCCCAACGCCACCCCCGCACCGCCGATGTACAGCTCGCCGGTCACACCCAGCGGCAGCGGTTGTTGGCGCGCATCCAGCACAAAGGCCTGGGCGTTTGCCAGCGGTCGGCCGATGGGAATCGCCGCCGTACCCGCCGTGGTGATTTCAAAGGTGGTGGAGAATGTGGTCGCTTCGGTCGGCCCGTAGCCGTTGAGCAGGTGTTGCGGCTTGCCGTGGGCGAGTACGCGGTTGATCACCAGCGGGTCGAGCACATCGCCGCCGACGATCAGGTAACGCAGCTGGCGGAACACCGGCAACAAGGCATCGGCGTACTGATGGAACAGCCCGGCGGTCATCCACAGCACGCTGACGGCTTGCTCCTCTAGCAACGCGGCGAAGGCGGCCTGGGACAACAGCACCGCCTGCTCGACCACCACCACGCAACCGCCGTTGAGCAAGGGCGCCCACACGTCGAGGGTGCTCGCATCGAACGCCGGGTTGGAGGCGAAGGCCACGCGGTCGCGCGCGTTGAAATCGGCGTAGCCGTTGTTGAGCACCAGGCGCGAGACTGCGCGATGGGGCACTTGCACGCCCTTCGGCGTGCCGGTGGAGCCGGAGGTGTAGAGGATGTAGGCGACGCTCTCCGAGGACTGGACCAGCTCGGGATTGCGCGGCGACTGTGTGTCCAGCGCCAGCACGCCGAGGTCGTCGAGCACCCGCCGGGCGCCGCTGTCCTGCACGATAAAGGCCTGGCGCTCGGCCGGCGCGTTGATGTCCAACGGCACATAGACCGCCGCACATTTGAGAATCGCCAGTTCGCAGACCAGCAGGTCCAGGCCGCGCGGCAGGGCAATCGCCACGCTTTCCCCCGGCTGCACGCCTTGGCCGATCAAGTAGTGCGCGAGGCGGTTGGCGCGGTGGTTGAGGTCGCGGTAGCTCAGGGACAACGGACCGTGCACCGCCGCCACGGCTTCGGGGTATGCCTGCGCCTGGGCTTCGAACAGGTGGTGCACGGTGCGGTGCGCCGGGTAGTCGCGGGCGGTGGCGTTGAAGTCCACCATCAGTTGGCGACGCTCGGCGGGCGGCAGGATCGATACGGCCTGCAAGGGCGTGGTCGGCGCCTGTTGCAGCGCCGTCACCAGGTGGCGCAGCGCGGTAAGCAGGTACTGGCCGACACGTTGCACATCGAGGCTGGCCACGCCTTGCACGGTGAGCGCGAAACCCGCGCCGAGGTCATCGACGTTGATCACCAACGGATAGTTGCTGCGCTCTTCGGAGCTGAGGATCTCGATGCCCCGCGCCGCGAACGGGTTGGCGCCCGGCGCTTCGTCCACCGCGCTGTGGCGATAGTTGAGCAAGGTGCTGAACAGCGGCAGCGAACCCGGCACGCCACTGCAACGCTGGGCCAGGGACAACGACGCGTGCTCATGGCCAAGCAATTGCGCGAGCCGTGCATGGGTGGCGCGCACGCCGGCTTGCACGCCCACCGCGCCGAGGCTGACGCGCAATGGCAAGGTGTTGATAAACATGCCCAGCGCCCGGTCCGCGCCCTCGCCGCCCTGCATGCGCCCCAGCAACACGGTGCCGAACACCACCTCCTGCTGGCCGGACACCTGCGCCAAGACTTGCGCCCAGGCCAGGTGCACCAGGCTCGCCGGGCTGACGCCCAATTGCCGCGCCTGTTCGCGCAGGCCCAGGCTCAGTTCGGCTTCCAACGCCAGGTGCACTTCGAGGATGCCGCTGCCGTCAAGATTCACGTCGTGCAGACCAAAGGCCAGGGTCGGTTCGTCAATATCGCCGAGCATCGCGCTGAAAAACGCTTCGTGCTGCGCCTGGCTGACCCCGAGCCGCGCCTGCGCCACGTAGTTGCGGTACGGCACCGCCACGGGCAAGTGCGCGCTGCGCCCGTCCAGGCTGGCGCTTATCTCTTGCACCAGCACCTGCAACGCGGTGTGGTCGAGCAGGATGTGGTGCAACAGCAGGATGCCGACAAAACGGCCCTGCTGCTCGCTGTAGGCGAAATGCATCAGCGGGGCGCGGGACAGGTCGAGGCGAAAGTGCCGGGGGTCGAAGCGTTGTTGCAGCTGGGCCAGGGGTTCGTCGATACGTTCGACGGTCAGCGACGCCTGGCGCAGGACCACTTGCACCGGTTCGTCGAGGCCGTCCCAGAGGATCGCCGTGCGCAGGATGTCGTGGCGTTCGATCACGCTGTGCAGGGCGTGGATAAACGCGTCCACCGCCGATTGCGCGGCAAAGCTGAACTGCACTTGCAACCCATAGGGATCGCCCTCGGTGGTTGCCAGGTGGTGGTACAAAATCCCCGCCTGCAACGGGGCGAGGCCGTAGATGTCCTGCACATTGGCCAAGCCGCCGGGCACGCGGTTGAGGATGTGGTCGATGGCGGCCTGGTCCAGGTCAACCAGGGGCAGCATCTCGGGGGTGATGCTCGCGCTGGCCGGGGTAATGAGGTTGGCCGGGACGTGCACCTCGTCGCCCACCGCAGCGGCCAGCGCCGCCAGCGTGGGCTGGCCGAACAGCACACGCACGTCGGCGCGCAGGTCCAGCTGGCGCATGCGCTCGATCAGCTTGACCGCCAGCAGCGAATGCCCGCCAAGCTCGAAGAAATTGTCATCGCGCCCTACGCGGTCGACTTTCAGCAGGTCTTGCCAGATGGCGGCTATGGCGATTTGCGCCGCACCCTCGGGCGCCTGGTAGTCGCGGCGGGCCAGCGCCTGGGCGTCCGGTGCGGGCAAGGCCTTGCGGTCGAGCTTGCCGTGGGCGGTCAGCGGGAAGGCATCGAGTTGTACAAAGGCGCTGGGCAGCATGTAGTCGGCAAGGCTGCGCAGCAGATGGTCGCGCAAGGCGCCCGCACTGAATGCGCCGTCGGCAATCACATAGGCCACCAGGCGCTGGTCGCCCGGCGCGTCTTCACGGGCAATCACGATGGCCTCGCGCACACCCTCGGCGCTGGCCAGATGGGCTTCGATTTCACCCAGTTCGATGCGGAAACCGCGGATCTTCACCTGATCATCGTTGCGCCCCAGGTAGTCGACGCTGCCGTCCGCACAGCGGCGGCCAAGGTCGCCAGTCTTGTACAGGCGCTGGCCGCTGGCGGGGTCGGTGAGGAAGCGTTCGGCGGTCAGCGCCTCACGGTTGAGGTAACCGCGCGCCACCCCGGCGCCTCCGACGTACAGCTCGCCGACCACGCCAATCGGCACCGGCTCGCGGCGTGCGTCCAGCACGTGCAGCTGCAAATCGGGGATGGCCACGCCAATCGGGCTGACGCCGACCCGCTGCGCATCCGCCGCTTCCAGGGCGCGATAGGTCACGTGCACGGTGGTCTCGGTGATGCCGTACATGTTGACCAATTGCGTGCCGGCGTTGAGCGCGCGGGCATACCAGGGCTTGAGCATCCCCGGTTCCAGGGCTTCACCGCCGAAGATCACCTGGCGCAGCGAATGGGCCTGCAGGTTGTGCTGTTGCGCCGCGATCAACTGGCGGAACGCGCTGGGTGTCTGGTTGAGGATGCTCACGCCGGCGTCGCACAGCAGCGCATAGCACTCATCCGGCGCGCGGCTGACCAGTTGCGGCACGATCAGCAACTGGCCGCCGTGGATCAGTGCGCCCCAGATTTCCCACACCGAGAAGTCGAAGGCAAAGGAGTGGAACAGCGCCCACACATCATTGCGGTTGAACCCGAACCAATGCCCCGTGGCGCTGAACAGCCGCGCGACCTGGCGGTGTTCGATCATCACGCCCTTGGGCTGGCCGGTGGAGCCGGAGGTGTAGATCACGTAGGCGAGGTTGGCCGGGCTCAAGTCCAGGCGCGGGTTGACGATGGATTCGTCACGCAGGCCGTTGAGGTCGATCTGCGCCAGCGCGCCCACCAGGTGGCGGGTGTTGGCTTGCACCAGCACCGCCAGCGGCGCGCTGTCTTGCAGGGTGTAGGCGATGCGTTCGCGCGGGTAGGCCGGGTCCACCGGCACATAACCGGCGCCCGCCTTGAGGATGCCCAGCAGGCCGATGATCATTTCCGGACCACGCTCCACACAGATCGCCACGCGATCATCAGCGCACACACCTTGGGCCAGCAGGCGATGGGCGACCTGGTTGGCGCGTTCGTTGAGTTGGCGGTACGTGAGGCGTTGTTGCTCGAAACGCAGGGCGATGGCGTCGGGGTGGGCGGCGGCGTGGGCTTCGATCTGTTGGTGGATCAGCGGGCTGTCGGCGTAGGTTTCAGGGCTGTGGTGGAAGCTGTGCAGCAGGTGCTGGCGTTGGTCTTGCGTGAGGATCGCCAGGCTGTCCAAGGGCGTATCCGGTCGGTGCTCAAGCGCCTCGGCAAGGCTGTCGAGGGCCGTGTGCAGGTAGCCGGCAACCTGCCGGGCGTCGAGGGACGCGTGCACCATCACCGTCAGCGCGAAGTCTTCCCCCAGGTCGTCGACGTTGACCGTCAGCGGGTAGTTGGTGCGTTCTTCGGCGCCCAGCACCTGGATGCCTTCGGCGACCTCGATGATGGCCGCCATGTCCGTGGCTGCGCTGTGACGGTAATTGAGCATGGCGCTGAACAACGGCGCGGGGGCCACCACGCCGCTGCAACGCTGGGCCAGCGCCAGGGACGCGTGTTCGTGCTGGAGCAAGGTGGTGAGGCGCGCATGGGTCGCCTGCACCCCGGCGCGCACGCCCTGCCCGCCCACATCCACGCGCAGCGGCAAGGTGTTGATAAACATGCCCAAGGCCCGTTCACCGCCCGCACCGGCGCCCATGCGGCCGAGCATCACGGTGCCGAAGACCACGGCGTCGCGCCCGCACACCACCCCCAGGACACGGGCGAAGGCCAGGTGCATCATGCTCGCCACGCTGACGCCCAGCGGCCGAGCCAGGGCGCGCAGGCGTCGGCTCAGGGCGCTGTCGACCGGGATGCGCGCTTCGTCGATGCCCTGGCCGTCGCCCTGCACATCCTGCAACCCGAAGGGCAGCGTCGGCGCGTCGATATCGGCCAGCATCTCGCGGAAAAACCCTTCATGGGCCTGCGCGCTGACGCCGTGGCGCACCTGGGCGATGTAGTTGCGAAACGGCACGGGCTCGGCCGCTTGCGCGTGCTGGCCCGCGAGGTACAGCTGGATTTCTTCGCGCACCACATCCAGGGCGGTGTGATCGAGGATGGTGTGGTGGAACAACAGCATCGCGTCCACACGCGCGCTGCCTGGGTTGTCGCGGTACACCAGGCGCAACAGCGGTGCCTGGCCCAGGTCCAGGCGCACGTTGCGTGGGTCCACGTGCGCCGCTTCGCACACCAACGGCGCCTTGCGCCACACCACTTGCAACGGCTCGTCGAGGCGCTCCCAGGCCATCGAGGGGCGCAGGATGTCGTGGCGGTCGATCACCCATTGCAGCGCCTCGGCAAAGGCGTGCAGGCGGGCGCGGCTGTCGAACACAAACTGCGCGTGCAGCACGTAGGGGTCGCCCTGCTGCGCCGACAAGTGGTGATAGAGCATGCCCTCCTGCAGCGGCGCCAGCGGGTAGATGTCCTGCACGTTCGCTGCGCCACCGGGGATGGCGGCGACGATGCGGTCGAGGGCGGCCTGGTCGAGGCTGACCAGCGCGAGCATGTCCGGGGTGATGCGATACGCCGGGCTCAGCCAGTCGCCGCCATGCTCGGCCACCAGCGCCAGCAGCCGCGGCTTGTGGGTGATCAGTTGATCCCAGACGCCCTCCCCCAGCGCCTCGTCGTCGCCCAGGACGATCAGGTCGTCGTCTTCCCGTTGCAGCCGGATCGCATGGGTGGAAATCACTGCCAATAATTCGCTGAACTGCATGGGGGGTAACCTGCCTGGTAAGTCACGGTGGAGGAGAAAGTCCGTTTTCAGCTGCCGCTTGGTTCGGGGTATCGATTAAAAAACGCGGACGCAGCCGGGCGCCTGAAAGGGCTTCCGGTCGGGGTGAAAAACTAAGGGATTTGGCGGGACGGAGGTGACATGGGAAGCGGGGACAAGGGGAAATCGGTGCCGCGCCGAGGTTATTCGCACGCCCCCAACTGCGGCACCAGTTGAATATCCACACGCCGGTTGGCCGCGCGCCCGGCCTCGGTTTGATTGCTCGCAAGCGGTTGGCTCGCGGCCAACCCCTGCACGGCAAAGCAGCTGTCGGCGAGGTCGCCCATGCGTTGCATCCAGTCCCGCACCGCCGTGGCACGGGCGTGGGACAGGGCCAGGTTGTGCTCAAGCGCACCGCTCGCATCGGTATGCCCGGCGATGACGATCAGCCAGCCAGGCCGGGCCTTGATACCGACCAGGGCGTTGACCAGGAGCTTGGTCGAACCCGGTTTCAGGGTTGCGCTGCCGCCCTCGAACAGCGCCAGGCTGTCCAGCCGGATCGGTTCGGGCAGCGGGGTTTCAGTCTGCGCCGGCGTGCGCCATAGCTGCCATCCAGCCCCCATCGCGATGGCGAGTGCTGCGGCGCACAACCACAGGCCCCGGCGCGATGTTCGCGTGACTAAAGCCGGAGGCGGCAGAACCACCACCGGCGCCAACGGTATTTCGCCTGGGACGGCCGGTTGTTCCAAGCGTTGGCTGATCTGGCTGATGTGCTGTCGCAGCGCCGCCAGTTTCACCAACGGCGCACTGAGCTGAGGCGACAAGCACGCCTGCAGTCGCGCCAGTTCGGCGTCCAGTTGCACCAGCACGGCAAGGCCGGGCGACGCCGCCGCCTGGCTGCGCAACAGCAGGTGCAGATGCTCGAACAGCCACTCCAGCAGGCCCACTCGCACCGTCGCCAGCGGCGGCCAGACCCGTGACCATTCAGCGCTCAGCGCCGTGATCAACACCACGCCCTGGAGGACGCCCTCGGGCCCGTAGCGCTGGCCCCGCGCCAGGGTGTAGAAGCAGGCGCTATTGAGCTCTACGCCATGTTCCTTGAACAGCGCCAGGCAGCCTTGCTCGACTTTGGCCCAGTCCACATCAGGCCGCGCAGGATGGCCGAGCTTTGCCATCTCGCTGTGCAAGGCCGTGAACGCCGGGCAGTGGCGTGGGTCGCCACCGACCTGGATATGCATCTCAAACAGTGCCGTCATTCGACCGTCCTTGTCGGTTTAGCGTGACTTTGCCCACGGGCCCCAGGGTGGTGCCGACACTCACGTGCTGCCCGTCTTTCAATTGCAGCGCCAGGGCGTATTCAAGATGCCCCGGCAGCACCTGGGGCAGCAGCTCGATGGCGAGCGCCTCCAGGCGCGGTTCGTACTTGAGCAAGGTGGCGTGCATGATCCCCATCAGGCTGTGGGCCGTGGCGGGCAGGCCTTGCAGGATCAGGCCCATGTCCGGCAGGCCGTAATCGGGCAAATGGCTGAGCGCTCCTGCGCGGCTGTTGAGGATACGTTGCAGGTTGTCCAGGACGGACAGGCTGTACTGGTCGGCTTCGCTGACGTGATGCAGGGGCAACTCACCGGCGAAATGCTGCAACAGCAACTCGTACAGCGAAGGGTTGGCTTCGCCCATGGCTCAGTCCTCCGCCAGGGGCCGCAGGGTCAAGCGGTTATCCGCCAGTTCGATAACCCGCGGCCGATCAGGGTCGAGGTCGGCGCGGGCCAGTGTCAGGCGCCAGCTGTTCGTGCGGGTGTCCGGGCTGCGAAACAGCGCCACTATCGTGACGAACTGTGCCTCTTTGTCCATGGGCACGCTCAGCGGCGCACCCGCTTCGGGCTTGACCACTACCGTGCGTTTGTCCAGCAACGCGCCGGCCAGCAGTTGCGCGTCATCGCCCAGCACGCGGTCGTAGGTCGCTTGTGTCACGGCGGTGTCGTCGCGCAATTGGTAGACCCGCACCAGGGTCGGCACCGACAAGGCATTCATGTCACCGGCATCGGTGTTCAGGGCGGTGCGTGCGCTGAAATCCAGGTGCAGGGTTTTCACCTGCTTGTAGAAAATCGCCTGGGTGGTGGCGGCCGTGCCGTCGGCCACGGTCTGGGCCAACCCACAGCCACCGAGGGGCAGCGCAAGCAGCACCAGGCTAAAAAGAGTACGCGACATGTTGAGTCTCCCGGTTGCAGGGGTTTATCGACAGGCCCTGGTAGCGGCCCAGGTTGATGGTCAGGCGCTGCTGCTCTGGCGCTTGCCAGGCATCAGTGCCCAGGCCCAGCACAGCGGTCATGCCCAGCCGGATCGGCGCCTGCCCCAGCACCGGGACCGGCAGGCTGCGCAGCGGCAGGGTCAGTTGCAGCTTCGCCGTACAGCGCCACCCCAGGTAGACGCGCAGCAGCACCAGCAGATCCTTGTGCAACGGGCCCGCCGGCAACCAGTCATGGGCTTCCTGCGGGTCGTCGGAGTTGAGCACCAGCCGCAACTGGCTGTTGCCATCGCGGGCGACACGGCCGAGGGGCGCTTGCTGGGCCAGGCGTACCGGACGCTGCGGGCAAAGACTTGCGGGCCGCGCAAGCACGATGTCCTGCGGCCAATGTGCGGTGACTTGCACCCGGGTGTTGGGGGCCAGCAACTTGACCAGCGCGCTGATGCCTTCGGCATTGCGCGTGGGCAGGCGCATCACGCTGAGCAAGGCCAGGAAACGCGAGAGCGGCGTGCCGATCTGTTCGGCGGTGCCGGGAATGCCCAGGCCGATAAGGCCCAGCAGGCACTGTGAAGTCGCGTCAACGCCACCCGGCTCAAAGGTGGCCGGGTAGGAGTACTTGCGCCAGATCCGATAGAACTGGGTGAAGATCCGATGGTTGAACATATCCAGGAAGGCTTCCAGCGCCTCGTGCCCGTCACCGCGTTGGGCAATGTCATCCAGATAGGTGCCCGGCAGAGGCGAATCCACCCCGTACATGCCAAGCAGGCGGGTGCGCACCGTGGCCGGGCCTGCGGTAGCAGTTTCAATCCCCCGCAACTCGCCGCCGGGAAAGCCCATGCCCGGGTCGGGCCGAAAGCGCACCGCGTCATCGCCCGGATGCGCCGTACTGCCCAGGGGCGGATGGCCGGGCAAGGCCTGCTCCAGCAACTGGCAAAACCGGTACAGGCTGGCTTCAGCCACTGGCCCGTGCAGCACCTCAAGCAAACCGCTGGCGCTCAGCCGGGAATACGCTGATTGTGGTTCTCGTTCCATCGCAGGCACTTTCCGGTGGGTTGCAGGACCAGCGTGAGCTGGGTGTACAGGTGCACATCCGCATAGAGCGCAAAAAAGCGGTTGAGCATCTCGCCAAACAGGCTGATATCGCCCTCCCCTGAAAAACCGTGGGCATCCAGGACGATTTCGATATCCACGCCGCGCAGCAGGAAGCCCTTTTCAAAGCGCTGCACCAGGTGATGACGGACCTCGGCAATCGCCGCCAGGCGCCGCCGGTTCAGCTCGCTGCCCGTCCAGTCATAAAGCGCCAGTGTTCCGCGCAGCACTTCGGCGTTGTCGAGCATCGGCAGGAAGTTCGACCCCAGGTGGCTGAGCACCCGCCAGTGGAAACGGTCGCGGTTCGGCGGATAGCAGGGCATGGTCGGCGCACACAGGTTGCGCACGCGCACGCCGGCCTGGGTGGATTGAGTCACGGTGTCGAGCAAGGTGTTTTGCAGGGCCTTGCGGGGCAGTTGGCCGTGGGTGCCGGTGAGGCGCAACGACAGGCTTTTGTGGGCCAGCAAGCGGTCTTTGTCGAAGCCTTCGCCGCCGAGGATCAGCCAGGTGTCGTGCAGGCCATTGGGCGCGCGCTTGAGGCGCGCATGGAAATACCGCTCGGGCGCTTCGTCGCGCAACATGCCGCCCTTGTGGCGAAAGCTGGTGAACGGCACGTAGTCCTCGCGCTCGGCGTTTGCCGAGACGGTGACCCGATCCACCGAATAGATTTCCGTGTGGCCGTCCTGGACCCGCATGGGGCGCAGCAGGTAGTCGGTTTGCAGCGGTGCCAGGGTCAGCGGGTCCGCTTCCAGTGCAAACAGATTGATCACCGGCACGGCGTGCAGGCGGATATGTTCGCTGTTCAGCTCGAACGTGGCAGGCCAGGGCTCGCGCAATACCACTTCCAGCTCGAACCAGGCCACGCCCGGCGCGATCTGCAATTGCTCCAGCCCGCACAGGGTCACGAACATGAACTTCTCGCGAAAGGCGAAGTACTCCAACAACAGCTGGTAGCCGCTGAAGGCGCTATCGCCCTTGGGCCACAACCGGTCCTCATCGGCAAACCCCTTGGGGCTGAAATGCCCGGCCAGCGGTTGACGTTCGGTCTGCCCCGGCCAACGCACATACAGCCCTTGGACATTGAGGGTCAGCGCCTGATGCAGCGCGCTGGCCAGCGGCGCGTCGGCGTTGAGGTACAACGGCAGGCGACTCAGGTCGATCTGGCTCCAGTCGCTTTGCGGCCCACAGGCAAACCGCAGGCGCAGACGTGAGCGGCCGTCGGCGTCGTAGCCGCGTCCGACTGCCGTCAGGGCCAGCGGCCGCAGGGTCAGGTCCTGGGTGGTGGTGTAACGACAACGAGTGCGATGAGGTCCAATCGGCTGCGACAGCACTTCAAAGCCCTGGGCGATGGCTTCACTGCGTTTCATCTGCTCCAGTTCGGGCACCAGTTCGATCACCGACAACGACGGAATCGTGCGCAGGTAATGCGGCCACAACAGACTGACCAGGCCTTCGGTCAGTTCCGGCAGATCGTCGTCGAGCTTTTCCCGCAGGCGCCCCATCAGGAACGCGAAGCCTTCGAACAGGCGCTCCACATAGGGGTCCTGCGCGCCTGGTTTGTCCAGGTTGAGCTGCGCTGCCCGGTCGGGAAACGCGTCGGCGAACTCCTTGCCCGCCTCGCGCAGGTAGCGCATCTCGGCATCGAAGTAGCGCAGTGTCAGATTGTCCATGTCCATCGCTATCATCCTGATTGTTGACGTTCAGCCACACAGCACGGCGGCGCGCACCGGGTCGATGACCACCAGCGCCGCCAGCAAGGCTTCCATCCTGCGGGCGAGGCTCGGTTTGTCGGTGTCGTTGCGCTGGGCTTTGATGCGCAGCAGTTTGAGCAGTCGCGCCTTGACCTCGAAAAGCAGGTCGGGCTCCCACTCGGCCAAGGCCTGGCGTTGCGCGCAGGCATCCAGTTCACCCAGCAGATGGATGGCCAGGTCGCCCTTGCCGTGTTGTTCGGCGACACGCGCCATCAGCAGGCGCAGCAGCCAGCGCTGGCGTCCGGTCTGAATCCCGGGACGAGCCGCGAGCCAGGCCAGGGCCTGGTCCACGCCGTCGCTGTCGGCCTGGGCCAGGGCCTCGCTTTCCAGCAGCAGGATGTCGGCGGCATCCGCCGTTGGTGCGACGGGCGCAACCGGAAGCCAGGCCTGGGGGCGGTTGCCGCAGACGTGCTGGGCGATCCACTCGCGGGTGGTCTCGTCGGCGAACGGGCTGGCGTCGCTCCAGCGCAGGTCTTCCAACCCCGGCAGGCGCTCAAGGAACATGCCCAGGTCACGCTTGGCAATCTCCGCCCAGCCATCCTGGGGCGGCGGTTGCCGGCTCAGGGCCTGGTACAGATACCATTGCAGATCGAGCCAGAAATGGTTCACGCCCTCGGCGTAGATGCGCTCGACCTGATCGAGCAGCTCGGTCCAGCCTTGTTGCAGGTACAGGCGCTTGAGTTGGGCGCGATAGTCGCCACGCGGCGGCGCCAGACGGGTGTTGCCACTGGCCTCTTGCGGGGGCGCCTGATGCACCGTGTCCCAGCGCAGGCTTTTCATCAGGCGGTGGGCGGCCAGCCAGCCCTGGGGTTGCTCACGAAGGTAGGCGGCCAAGGCGCGGCCGCTGTCCAGCAGGTCGCGGCCGGACTTGATCATGGGTGCGGGCGACGCCGGACTGGCGCTGTTCTGCGGCACCAGTGCGTCCATGCCACCGGACTGCGCGAGCCGGGCAGTCAACGCCGCATACAGCGGGCCCAACATCGGCCGCTGCGCCTGCGGCCACGCACTCACGCCCCGCTCCAGCCAGGCCAGCGCCGCGGCGGTACGGCTGGCCTCGGCCTTGACCACTTCCGGGTACAGCAACAGCGTGTCCAGCACCTTGGCGCTGGCCAGCCATTCCAGGGCCAGCTTGCGGCTGTTGCCGCGCGCGGGCAGCACCTCGGCGCCGAAACGTTCCACCAGGGCCGCCAGCAAGCAGAGACCGTCGGCCAGCCCGGCTTCGCCGTCCTGCTGCAAGCGCGCCCACAGGTAATACGTGGCCACGCGCAGGTCCTTGCAATGGTGGAGCAACAGGTTCTGCGCCAACTCGGCAACCTGTTCGGCATCCGCCCCCGAGAGCTTGTTGACCTCTTCGCGCATGTGTTGGAAGTCGTCGTTATAGGCCGGGTCTTCACCAACGGCGCAGCCGGCATTGATCGGCAACAACCAGGGTTGCCAATGGCCCGCCTCGGCCTGGGCGATGGACAACGCGTCACGCTCACCCAGGCAGCGATCGATCAGGGTACGCAGGTTCATGGCTCGCTCCCGTTTTGCGCATAAGCCGTGTCCATCCCCTGCTCGCCGAGAAAGATCTGCCGGGGCAATTTAAACCCTCGCAACTTCAGCAATGCCAACGGCCCCGCCTCCAGTTCGGTGCGCAGGTGCCAGACCAGATTCAAGCCATCCGGCGCCTTGAGCACCACGCGGTAGCGGCTGTCGACATCGTCCAGCGGCGTGACCTGGGCTTTTTCCAACAGGCGCAACAGGCCCCAGGTACCAGGGTAATCGCCGAACAAGCGTTCGCCGGTATGCACGCTGGTCCAGCTCAGGCTGGCGCCGGGATAGTCACCGCGCCCCGGCCAGTTGAAGCGCTGCCAGCTTTCCTTTTGGTTGAAATAATCATGTGTCTCGCCATTGAGGATGAAGCGGGTTTGCACCACATCGCGCACCGGCTTGCCTTGCAACTCGAAGCTCAAGCCCATGCCGCCATCGGTGTAGAGCACGTCGGCCAGATCGCTGAGCTGGTTGATCGCACTGAGGAACTGCGGGTTGAAACGCAGGCCCTGGCTGTGGCGTGGGTCGGCCAGCCAGCGGTTGCCCTCTTTGCGCAATACGCCGCTCAATTGCTGCTGCAAGAACTGTTCGATGCGCCCGGAATCCGCGCGGATCATCTGCCCGAGCATGGGCAAGGATGAATCGCTGGCGGTGGCCGCAAACGGATAGCGGCTGGCAAACGCGCTGTCCCAATGCTTGACGATGGAGCGTTGCCATTGGCTGTTGAGCCCTGCAGCCGAGGGTTGCAGCACACGCTGCCAGGCTTGCTCAAGCGGCTGCACAAACAAGGTTTGCGCCACGCCGCCCCACTCGGCGCCAAGGCTGGCGGCCAGCAGGCTGCCGTAGGACTGGGTGTCGGTGAGGTCGATGCTGCGGCCCTGGAACACGCTTTGTGCCAACGTTTGGGTCATTTCCAACGGATCGGGTGCGGTGCTGACTTGCTGCAGTTTCAGGCGTACCCGGGTCACCCGGGTGAGGAAGGTTTGCAGGCTCAAGCCATCATCGTTGCGCTTGTCGAGCAGTGCCAGGAGCGGGCCGAAGGTTGCGTCCAGCGGGCTGCTGGGGACATCGGCCATCTGGTCGATCCGCGGCGCGTTGTCCTGCCCGATCAGCTTTTGTGCGGACTTCACCAGAGAGTCCGCCAAGGCTTGCGTCCGCGCCCCTGCCTGCCCTTGGTAAGCGAGGGTGTTCATCAGCGCAATCAGCGGCGACTGGCGCACATCGCTCATCAGCGTCAACTGATCGATCACCTCATCAAGACTGCCCGCCGCCTGCCAGCGCAGACTGTTGAGCATGTCCACCCAGGCGCTGGCGTAGTCCTGGAAATAACGCTCGGTGAGGCGCTCGCGCAGTTGCGCCGGGCTCAACCGGGAATCAAGGTTGGCGGGGTTGTCACTGAGTACCCAGTCGGTCTCCTCACGCCGCGCCTCGGCGACGCTGTCAATGGCGTCGCGCACCTGCCCTTCCCAGGCCTGGCGGGTAAAGACGCCGGGCACGCTGGCGTCGGTGGCGAACAGTGCGAAGGCATCGGTGTCACCCACCAGTTGGTGCAGGCCCAGGGCGGGATAGTGATGGGCGGCGTCGTCGAGGACTTGCTGGTAGAGGCTGGCCTCGGCGTTGCGTTGGCCCAGTTGGAGCAGTAGGAGCTGCCGGACTTGCGCGACCAGACGGGGGTCGAGTTGGATGCGCCAGGATGGATTGGCGGGCAGGTGCTCGGCATAGAACTGGCGCAGGCTGGGCGGCATGCCTGGGGGTGCAAGTTCGTCGAGGGTTTTGAGCAAGAGCGCGGCGTCGGTTTTTTCGGGGCGCGCCATCATCAGGTAGGCCTTGAGTTGGGCGTAGGCGTCCTTTGTGCGCTCGGGGTTGTCCGGTGCCGGTTTGAGCAGCGCAGTGAGTTGCTGGTGCAGGGTGGCGGCCAAGGGATCGCGGATCAGGCGGTTGTTGGCTTCGACGTAATGGGGCCAGAGGGTTTCCAGCAGTGGTTGATTTTGATTGAGGCCGAAACGGTGGTGCCAAGGCGTGCCGTGGGCGGCGCGGTAGTCCAGGCGGGCCAGTTCGTGGACTAGGTTGTTGAGGGCTAGCAGTTGGGCGTCGCCTTGGGGAGTGCTTTGCAGGGTGTGGAGAACGGTTTGTGCGCGGGTGATCTGCGTGCGGTTGTGGGTGAAGGATAGGAGCAGGCCTGCGGTCCACAGAAGGGTCAGGGATAGGGTCAGGGTGTAGGCGATTCGGTAGGCGCCCCAGCCCAGTCGGCGTTTGGTGGGCTTGTCGTTGACAACGCCTTGCCAGGCGTTATCCAACTCAAGACTGCTCTCGGTAGGCGGCAGCTGCGGGCTGAACCAGAGGCCGCGCAATGGCACGCCTCGGGAAAATACGCCCAGCAACGGGGTCAGGGCCTGGCGCCAACGGGCAATGCCTTCAACCTGCAAGTCCCGGGACAGGCGGAGGAGGAAGTCATGATGAGAGGCGTCCTGCATCTGCGCCAGGCCGGCGCGACGCAGAGGGTCGAGCAGGTTTTCCAGGTTGCTTGCCAATACCTCGGGGGTGAGGCGTGACGGGAGCAGGCAGCCGATGGGTTGGCGATTGCGGGTGGGTTGGGGAAATGGGGGGGTGGTGATTTGCCAGAGGTGTAGGGGGAGGTGCCAGTGTAGATCGCTGGCCAGGCGTTGCATTTGCCGTGCGCCCTCGCCCATCACGGTGTCATCGGTAAGCTGGGTTTTGTTCAGCGCCCAGACCACACCGTCCAGCGCGCGCCAGCGGCATAGCCCGGTCCATTGCTGAAGGATAGGCTGATCCAGCATCTTCTGAGCACTGCCGCCCCACAACAGCACGGTTCCTTGCCCTTCCAGGCATAAACGGCTGGCCAATGTCGGGGCGATGGCGTGGACTTGATCAGGCTCGCCGATGACCAATAACAGGCGAACTCTACGACGCCAGAACACACCATGCTGATCACGCAAGCGGTCACGTAAGGCCGAAACGTCAAACGCTGGTTGCCGAGGCACGCTGACTTTTTGTTCTGAGGGGGCGTAGACGCTATCCGCCTGCCCTCGCGCGCGGTGGCCTTGCCGTTTCAGATGTGCCAGCACCCGGGGCAGCAGGCAGGCTGCTATGACGATGATGATGAGCAGCAAAAGAACCAACAGCTTATGGCGGTTCTCGACCAGGCCTATCGGCGTACCGAATCGCCAGATCAGCCAGACAAGCACGGCCAATAACGCAATGATCCATATTGCAGCGCCGGCGCGGCGCCATGAATTGCTCGATACGTTCATGCCAACTCCCCTGTGCTGACAGTACCCACCCAATACCGCGACGCGTCTCGGGCCAACACCAACAAAGGCCTACGCTGATGCCGGGCTACTTCCACGCCAAGCGCGGTCACCAGCCAGTGACCGAGCGGCCCAGGTCGACCGCACAGGTGTTCCAGAATCCATTGCTGCTCCGCTTTGAGCGATGCGCCCTGCGTGCTTGTGGCCGCCAGCACTTTGCCGATCAGTGGCTGCCAGCCCGTATCGTCGGCCAAGAGGCCGGTTGCCTGACAAGCCTGTACCTGGGTTTCGAGGAAGAACGAAAACTCGCGGTCCGGTGCATCGATATCCAGTGGCATTGGCCGTAACAAGCCAGCGGTTATCGGCAACTTCAACGCGTGTGCCAGGCTGTCCGGGCATAGGAGCAGCGCCGCAAGCCCGTCGGAATAAGCGCCCTTGCCGTGCACCTGAAGGACCAAGAGCAGGTCAACGGCGGCACTGGCGGCCTTCAACGTGTCATCGCCCCAGCGGTAGGACAATTCGCCGGCCACGGTGACCGTAGCGGGCGCAGTCCGACTCATCGTGCTGCGCCAGAGCCGCTGCCAGTCACTGCGTAAGCCATCGTACTGAGCGGGAGCAACGTCACTCAGCAGGGTCACCCGCAGTTCTTGCTCCAGCGGCAATGCCTCAAGCGCGGGCGCGATGGCCTGAATCAACCGCTGCAATCCGACCTGGGCCCGCTCCGCCCGCGCGGGCAGCGCCGCAATACGCAGGGCCTGCCCTGTGCGAGGGGGCAAGCCAGAGGAAGAGCGCAGCATTACACTGGCCGATACTTGATCCGGCAGCAGCACACAACTCGCGGACACCGCCAGGTAACGCTGTGCCCAGTCCTGCCAGGATCGCTGAGCGTTTTGTGCCTCGTCTTCCAGAAACCGGTAATGGCTCAACGCGCTGCCGTAGGTATAGGCCTTTGCACCAAACGCCAGGGTCCAGGCCAACAGCGGCGCAGCGGACAAAGACCAGATATCAAGGGTTTGCAGTAACCACAGGCGTTCGGCGGCATGCAGCAAAAACAGCAGCACACCCGCCAGCACCGCCACGATTGCCGCGAACACCCAACGCCCCAACACAGGCGGCACTGGCGCTTTCACCCCCAAAGGGGTCCGACGATCCCAGCCCATGACTAGAGAACCCCACAATCAGGCGCGCTGGAGATAACCTGGCAACCGCACTCACTCCGACAACCGTTAACCACCATCGCCCGCCCCTCTTCGGACCAGTCCGGGCAACCTTCGACAATTCGATTGACGCCATGTCCGGGTAGCGGGCAACGCACTTCATCACCAACCAATGCTGCTCGCTTGCCGTTGACGATGGTGGTGGAGGAAGCCGATATCACTTCTCCGCCGTGGGTCGTCTTATCACCCAATAAAACCAGTCCTTGTGACATAAGGTTTGAACTCCGTGGATCAAACAGTGCGTTTAAGTTGGCACGAGTAATTTCAGTCTGCTTCTGTGGGGGAAGTACTCACCATTTCCGTTCGGGAAACTGAACTTCGAGTGGTGGGTGGGCGCTGTCCGGCAAAGGTTGTGTGCGCCCCGAAGG
>NZ_ANNV01000054.1 GCF_000346755.1 Pseudomonas sp. CBZ-4
CAGCCACACTTTCTTTTTTGATACACCGCGATCGCAGGCAAGCCAGCTCCCACAGTTTTGATTGTGCTGCATCCGTTGAATCCGGAGATCCGATGGCCAACGCCTTGCCCGACCTGAAACTCCTGCGCATCTTCGTCAGCGTCGTGCGGCACCAGGGGTTCGCCAATGCCCAGCACGAGCTCAACCTGTCCACCTCGGCCATCAGCACCTATATGAGCCAGCTGGAGGCGGCGTTGGGCCTGGTGCTGTGCCATCGTGGTCGCGGCGGGTTCAGCCTGACCAGCAAGGGCGAGCTGTTCCATCAAGAGACCTTGCGCCTGCTGGGTGAGCTGGAAGGCTTCGAGCAATATGCCGCCGCGTTGAAAGGCGAGTTGCGCGGCACCCTCAAGCTCGGCGTGCTCGACTCCACCGTCAGCGACAAGGCCCTGCCGTTCGCCGAAGTGATTGGTGCCTACAGCCTGGAACACCCGGCGGTGCACCTGCATTTGTCGGTGATGAGCCCCTACGAACTGCAACTCGGCGTGCAGGACAACCGCCTGGACCTGGCCATCGGCGCCTTTTCCAATCGCATGAGCGGCTTGATCTACATGCCGCTTTACCGTGAACAGCACTGGCTGTATTGCAGCACCCGCCATCCTTTATTCAATGAACGGCGCATCCCCGAGCAAGTGATCACCCAGCAACGCATGGTCGGCCGTGGCTACTGGAGCCAGGCGGAGCTGGCGCGCCACGGCTTCAAGCACAGCGCCGCCACCGTGGAAAGCATGGAGGCGCAGCTGATTCTGGTGCTGTCCGGCGCCTACATCGGCTACCTGCCCGAACACTACGCCCAGGCCTGGGCCGACAAAGGCGACCTGCGCGTGTTGCTGCCGGCAACCTTTGGCTACCAGGCGCCATTCTCGATGATCATGCGCCGGGGCCGTAGCCGTGAACCGCTGATCCAGACCTTCCGCGACCTGCTCAAAACCCAGCTCAACCAGGCTTGATAATCCATGTCCAGACCCCAATGCTCCCGCTGCCTGCGGCCCGTCACCCACTGCCTGTGCGCGCTGATACCGAGCCTCGACAGCCGCACCCGCGTGTTGCTGTTGCAGCACCCGAGCGAGGTCAACCATGCGCTCAATACCGCGCGCCTGGCGGCGTTGGGGTTGAACCATGCGCAGTTGGTGGTGGGCGAGGTGTTTGAGGATCTGCCGACGCTATTGAGCGTGCCCGGTTATCAGGCGCGACTGTTGTTTCCGGCCGATGATGCCCAGCCGTTGCAGGCCTACGCATCGTCCGATGAGCCGCTGCTGCTGGTGGTCCCCGACGGCACCTGGCGCAAGGCGCGCAAGATGTTGCACCTCAACCCGTTGCTGGCCGCATTGCCCAGGGTCACCCTGGCCGAGGGGTGTGTTTCCCGCTATCGACTGCGCAAGGCGCCGGCGCCGGGGGCGTTGTCCACCATTGAAGCGATTGTGCAGGCACTGCAAGTGTTGGAAGCGCCGGCATCCTTTGAGCCGTTGCTCAAACCTTTCGAGGCGTTGATCGAGGGCCAGATTGTGGCGATGGGGGATGAGGTGTTTCAACGAAACCACGGCGATGGCCCTGGCGGCGCATGATCGGCTTATTCCTTTAAGCCATAAGCACCGCACTTTGCGTGATATGGCCCGCCGGCCTTTCCCGGTATGATGTTCGCCCCCGCAGTCTGGATTGCGAATACGCCATGACCTTGCAGTACCCTACAATCGCCGATTGCGTCGGCAACACGCCCCTGGTCCGCTTGCAACGCATGGCGGGTGAAACCAGCAATACCCTGTTGCTCAAGCTTGAAGGGAACAACCCGGCTGGTTCGGTCAAAGACCGCCCGGCGCTGTCGATGATCACCCGCGCCGAATTGCGCGGGCAGATCAAGCCCGGCGACACCCTGATCGAAGCCACCTCGGGCAACACCGGGATCGCCCTGGCCATGGCCGCCGCGATCAAGGGTTACAAGATGGTGCTGATCATGCCCGACAACGGCAGCGCCGAGCGCAAGGCGGCGATGACCGCCTATGGCGCCGAGCTGGTGCTGGTGACCCAGGAAGAGGGCATGGAAGGCGCCCGCGACCTCGCCGAGCGCATGGCCGCCGAAGGCCGTGGCCAGGTGCTGGACCAGTTCGCCAATGGCGACAACCCCGAGGCGCACTACACCACCACGGGCCCGGAAATCTGGCGCCAGACCGGCGGTACCATCACCCATTTCGTCAGCTCCATGGGCACCACCGGCACCATCATGGGCAACTCGCGCTACCTCAAGGAGCAGAACCCGGCGATCCAGATCGTCGGCCTGCAACCGATGGAAGGCGCGGCCATCCCCGGTATCCGCCGCTGGCCCGAGGAGTACCTGCCGAAGATCTACAACGCGACGCGTGTGGACCGCATCATCGACATGGCCCAGCGTGAAGCCGAAGACACCACGCGCCGCCTGGCCCGTGAAGAAGGCATCTTCTGCGGCGTGTCCTCCGGTGGCGCCGTGGCCGGTATGTTGCGTTTGTCGAAAGAAGTGGAAAACGCGGTGATCGTCGCGATCATCTGTGACCGTGGCGACCGTTACTTGTCGACCGGCATTTTCGACGAACCCAACTGATGGCCAAGCACGAGAGAGGCCTGCGCTTCCAACCGACGGGCGGCAGCCGCGCCCCGCAGATTCCCGTGGGCAAGAAACAACGCCTGACCATCGAGCGCCTGGCCAATGACGGCCGTGGCATCGTGTTTTTCGAAGGCCGCACCTGGTTTGTCAATGGCGCGCTGGCCGGCGAAGAAGTCGAAGCGCGGGTGTTGGGCGCCCACGGCAAGGTGGTCGAGGCGCGCACCGAGCGCGTGTTCAAGGCCAGCGAGCTGCGCCGCCCGGCGCCTTGCGCCCACGTTGGCCGCTGTGGCGGTTGCAGCGTGCAGCATTTGCCCCATGCCGAACAGCTTGCCCTGAAACAGCGCATGCTCGCCGAGCAACTGTCGCGCGTGGCCGGTGTCGAACCGCAAGAGTGGGCTGCGCCGTTGAGCGGGCCGGAATTCGGCTACCGCCGCCGCGCCCGCGTGGCGGTGCGTTGGGACGCCAAGGCGAAACACCTGGAAGTCGGTTTTCGCGCGGTCGCCAGCCAGGACATCGTTGCTATCGATGATTGCCCGGTGCTGGTACAGGCCTTGCAACCGATCATGCAACGCCTGCCGAACATGCTGCGCCGTTTGAGCAATCCTAAGGCCTTGGGGCATGTGGAGCTGTTCAGCGGTACGTCCATCGCCGTGTTGCTGCGCCATATGGCGCCGTTGTCGGCAGCGGACCTGCAAGTGTTGCAAGAATTTTGCGCGTTCCATGAAGCCCAGCTGTGGCTGCATGGCGAAGGCCAGCCGGAGCCGGTGGACGTCGATGCTGTGCTGGGTTTCCGCTTGGAACAGTGGGATCTGGAACTGGCCTACCGTCCAGGCGACTTCGTGCAAGTCAACGCCGGGGTCAACGCCGCGATGGTGGCCCAGGCCCTGGAATGGCTGGCGCCACAGCCCGATGAGCGGGTGCTGGACCTGTTTTGCGGCCTGGGCAACTTTGCCCTGCCTCTGGCCAGGCACGTGCGCGAAGTGGTGGCGGTGGAAGGTGTGCAGACCATGGTGGACCGGGCGGCTCTGAATGCCGTCAGCAACAATTTGCATAATGCGCAGTTTTTTCAGGCCGATTTGTCCCAGCCTTTGACCGACGCAGAATGGGCCAAACAGGGCTTTTCTGCGGTACTCTTGGACCCACCCCGTGATGGTGCCCAAGAGGTTGTGCGCAAGCTCGCCACCCTGGGAGCCAAGCGCCTGGTGTATGTGTCCTGCAACCCGGCGACGCTGGCGCGGGACACGGTTGAGTTGGTCAAGCAAGGCTACCGGCTAAAACGTGCCGGGATCCTCGACATGTTTCCGCAAACCGCGCATGTCGAGGCCATGGCGTTATTTGAAGCGGGCTAGGATGCCCGTTCAATCCGACCGGCCTGCGTTCTCCAGGGCCTGTGACCTGCCAGGGAGTTCGCAGTAAAAGGTCGGCGATGATTTTGGCGCATCAGAGGTGCGTCGTAGGGAAGGTAAGAGAGATGGTACAGGTGAGAGCACACCAGCCGATCAACACCGACGGCAGTATCAACCTGGAGGCATGGCTGGACCATGCCATCAGTGTCGATCCGGCACTGGACCGTGAAGCGTTGAAAGCGGCTTGCGAGTTCGCGCGTGAGTCTGAGCAGCAGGACAATGCGGCGAAGAACCTGTGGGCCGAAGGCACTTCCAGCTTTCGCACCGGGCTTGAAATCGCCGAGATCCTCGCTGACCTCAAACTGGACCAGGATTCGCTGATCGCCGCCGTGCTCTATCGCGGCGTGCGTGAAGGGCATATCGCGTTGCCGCTGGTCAGCCAGCGTTTCGGCGCCGTGGTGGCCAAGCTGATCGACGGCGTGCTGCGCATGGCCGCCATCAGCGCCAGCCTCAGCCCGCGCCAGTCGATGGTGCTGGGCACCCAGGGGCAGGTCGAGAACCTGCGCAAGATGCTGGTGGCGATGGTCGACGACGTGCGCGTCGCCCTGATCAAGCTGGCCGAACGCACCTGCGCGATCCGTGCGGTGAAGACCGCCGACGACGAAAAGCGCAACCGCGTCGCCCGCGAGGTCTTCGACATCTACGCGCCGCTGGCCCATCGCCTGGGTATCGGCCATATCAAGTGGGAGCTGGAGGACTTGTCCTTCCGCTACCTCGAACCCGACCAATACAAACAGATCGCCACGCTGCTGCATGAGCGGCGGCTCGATCGCGAGCGCTTTATCAGCGACGTGATGGGCCAGTTGCGCGCCGAGCTGCAAGCCACCGGCGTGGATGCCGACATCAGCGGCCGGGCCAAACACATCTATTCCATCTGGCGCAAAATGCAGCGCAAGGGCCTGGCCTTCAGCCAGATCTACGACGTGCGCGCCGTGCGGGTGCTGGTGCCGGAAATGCGCGACTGCTACACCGCGCTGGGCATCGTCCACACGTTGTGGCGGCACATTCCCAAGGAGTTTGACGACTACATCGCCAACCCCAAGGAGAACGGCTACCGCTCGCTGCACACCGCCGTGATCGGCCCCGAAGGCAAGGTGCTGGAAGTGCAGATCCGCACCCACGCCATGCACGAAGAGGCCGAGCTGGGCGTGTGCGCGCACTGGCGCTACAAGGGCACCGACGTCAAGGCCGGGTCGAATCAGTACGAAGAGAAAATCTCCTGGCTGCGCCAAGTGCTGGAATGGCACGAAGAACTCGGCGACATCGGCGGCCTGGCCGAACAGCTGCGGGTGGATATCGAGCCGGACCGGGTCTACATCTTCACCCCCGACGGCCACGCCATCGACTTGCCCAAGGGCGCGACGCCGCTGGACTTCGCCTACCGCGTGCACACCGAGATCGGCCACAACTGCCGGGGCGCCAAGATCAACGGGCGCATCGTGCCGCTCAACTACAGCCTGCAAACCGGTGAACAGGTCGAGATCATCACCAGCAAGCACGGCACGCCGAGCCGCGACTGGCTGAACCCGAACCTGGGCTACATCACCACGTCGCGGGCGCGGGCGAAGATCGTCCACTGGTTCAAGTTGCAGGCGCGCGACCAGAACGTCGCCGCCGGCAAGACCTTGCTCGAACGCGAACTGGCACGCCTGGGCCTGCCGCAGGTGGACTTCGACAAGCTGGCCGAAAAGGCCAACATGAAGATCGCCGAAGACATGTTCGCCGCCCTCGGTGCCGGCGACCTGCGCCTGGCGCAACTGGTCAACCTGGCGCAACAGCTGGTCGAGCCGGAACGCGGCAGCGAGCAACTGGAGCTGATCCCACGCAAAGCCACCGGCTACAAGCCCGGCAAGCGTGGCGATATCCAGATCCAGGGCGTAGGCAACCTGATGACGCAAATGGCCGGCTGCTGCCAGCCGTTGCCGGGCGACGCCATCGTCGGCTACATCACCCAGGGCCGTGGCGTGAGCATTCACCGCCAGGACTGCGCCTCGGTGCTGCAACTGGGCGGGCGTGAGCCGGAGCGGATCATCCAGGTCAGCTGGGGACCGGTGCCGGTGCTTACCTATCCGGTGGACATTGTGATTCGCGCCTACGATCGTTCCGGCTTGCTGCGGGATGTGTCGCAAGTGCTGCTCAATGAGCGGATCAACGTGCTGGCGGTGAACACCCGCTCGAACAAAGAGGACAACACCGCGCTGATGTCCCTGACCATCGAGATCCCGGGGTTGGACGCGTTGGGAAGGTTGTTGGGGCGGATTTCCCAGTTGCCGAACATCATTGAGACGCGGCGTAACCGCACACCTTGAAGTGTGGGCTCCGGGCTTCTGTGGGAGCTGGCTTGCCTGCGATGCAGACACCTCGGTATTTCA
>NZ_ANNV01000055.1 GCF_000346755.1 Pseudomonas sp. CBZ-4
AAATGTGACGGATCTACCGCTATCGCAGGCAAGCCAGCTCCCACATGAGGATGAGGCCGCTATTCGTTGTAGATGTCCTGATCGCCGAAATACTTCTTCTGGATCTCGGCATACGTGCCATCCGCCTGCACCGCCGCGATGCCTTTGTTGATCAGCGCGCGCAGTTCCTGGTCGTTCTTGCGCAGGCCCATGGCGATGTCCAATGGCAAGGTCGGGTCCTTGAACGCCGGGCCGGTCTTGAAGTCGGCGCCTTCAGGCTTGGACAGGAAGTTGAGCTGGGCTTCGAGCTTGTCGGTCAGGGTCGCGTCGAGGCGGCCGTTTTGCAGGTCGGCGTAGTTCTGGTCCTGGGACTGGTACGCCTTGATCTGCGCGCCGAGCTTGGCCAGGTGTGCACGGGCGTAGGCTTCCTGCAGCGAGCCTTGCAGCACGCCGACTTGCTTGCCTTTCAACGATTCCGGGGTGTCGCCGAAGTCGGCGCTCTTGCGGGTGATCACCGAGGTCGGGCTGAGGAACAGGCGGTCGGTAAAGTCGATGATTTTCTCGCGGGCCGGGGTCACGGCCATGGACGACATGATGGCGTCGAACTTGCGCGCACGCAGGGCCGGGATCATGCCGTCGAATTCGTTGTGCACCCAGGTGCATTTGACCTCGAGCTTGGCGCAGATGGCGTTGCCCAGTTCGATGTCGAAACCTTGCAGGCTGCCGTCGGCGGCCACGGATTCGAAGGGCGGGTATTCGGGGAAGACGCCGAAGCGGATTTCTTTCCACTCCTGGGCGTGAGCGGCGGTGGCGCACAGTGGCAACAGCAACGCAGCGAAAAGTGATCGCAGTGGAGTCATGGTGTAGTCCCTATATTTTGTAATTGATGTCAGGGCAGTAAATGAGTTGAAACAAATCGTTCTTGTTGGCGGAGAGAATGCTTCAAGGTGGTGCGTTTTTTGTGTCGTTTACCCCTCGCATAAAGCGCAAATTGCGCTGTTAAATCGGGCAATGCAGCGGAATCGGCTGCACGACCCGCTGAATCGGCTTTTCATCCCTGCAAACCCGGCCCGCCGCCGACGCAAAGCGGCAGGCCAGAGCGGTCTCAGGCACGCTTTTTCTGCTGTGCGACGGGCTGGGCCAGGCGCGCAAACAGATCTTTCGGGTCGGCCAGGTCCGGTACCAGTTCCAGCGTGCTGCCCACGTCGAGGGCCGTGGCCACATCCAGCACGTAACGCAGGGCCGAGTAGTCTTCGATGGCAAAACCCACCGAGTCGAACAGCGTGACCTGGCGCGGGTTTTCGCGGCCGGGCTGCTGGCCGTTGATCACTTGCCACAGTTCGGTCACCGGCGAATCTTCCGGCATGTGTTGGATCTCGCCTTCGATCCGGCTTTGCGGCTCGTACTCGACGATCACGCGGGCGCGCTCGACGATACGGCGGTCCAGTTCGGTCTTGCCGGGGCAGTCGCCGCCGACGGCGTTGAGGTGCATGCCCGGCTCGATCATGTCGTCGGTGAGGATGGTTGCGTAGGCCTTGTCGGCGGTGACGGTGGTGACGATGTCCGCGCCTTTCACCGCGTCGGCCACGCTGCTGGCCAAAATCACCTTGATCGCCGGGAACGCCTTGAGGTTGGCCGCCAGCTTGGCGGTGGCCTTGGCGTCGATGTCGAACAGGCGGATTTCATTGATGCCGAGCATGGCGTGGAAGGCCAGGGCCTGGAACTCACTCTGCGAGCCGTTGCCGATCAGCGCCATGCTGCGGCTGTTGTCGCGGGCCAGGTAGCGCGCCACCAGCGCCGAGGTGGCGGCGGTGCGGATCGCGGTGGTCAGGGTCATTTCGGCCAGCAGCACCGGTTTGCCGGTGTCCACGTCACCCAGCGCACCAAAGGCCATCACGGTGAGCATGCCGGCCTGGGTGTTTTTCGGGTGGCCGTTGACGTACTTGAAGGCGTACAGCGCCGCGTCGGACACCGGCATCAGCTCGATCACCCCGTCCGGCGAGTGGTTGGCCAGGCGGGCGCACTTTTCGAAGTCCTGCCAGCGCAGGTAGTCGGCGCGGATGTACTCGGCCATCTCGCTGATGCAGGTTTGCAGGCCTTTTTGCGAGACCAGGTAGCTGAGGTCGTTGACGTCGATGTAACGGGTCATGGCAAGACTCCTTATTGAAATGAGGGACGGGCGGGCAGATGCACTTCTGCCAGCATGCAGCGGGCACTGCCGCCGCCGATGCGTTCGATGTTGTCGATGTTCACCACCACCGGCCGCGTGTGGCGCTCCACATGGGCGCGCTGCACCGGTTGCAGGGCGCCCCAGGCGCTGGCCGACATCACCAGCAGCGGCTGGCCGTCGCGGTCGTGGACTTCGAGCATGTTGCCGGCGAAGGCTTCCAGCTGATCGAAGTCGAGGGCGAGGATGTCTTTGCCGGTGTCGCGCAGGGAGCGTTCCAGGGTCAGGCGCTCGCCCTCGTCGGGCAGGGCTTGCAGGCACACCACCGAGAGGTCGCGGCCAACGCTCATCATCACGTTGCTGTGGTAGATCGGCGCGTGATGGCGGTCCACGGCGTGGAACACGCAGAGCTGGTAGTCGAGGCGCTCGGCGAACTGGCGCAGCGCGTCGTGGTGGGTGCGCCCGGAGTGGCAGGCGTAGCTGATGCGGTGCTGGCGGTCGAGCACCATGCTGCCGGTGCCTTCGAGGAAGATGTTCTGTTGTTCCAGGTGGCTGAGGTCGATGGTGCTGTGGATCGCGAAGCGTTGCTCCAGCACTTGCAGCACGCCTTTGTTGCGCTCCAGCCGGCGGTTCTGGCCTTCCATCGGGTACAGCACCAGGCTGCCGTCGGCATGGCTGCTCCACCAGTTGTTGGGGAAGATCGAGTCGGGGGTGTGGGGCGCCGGGGTGTCTTGCACCACCAACACTTCCACACCGTGCTGGCGCAGGGTCTCGACATAGCCGTCGAACTCTTCCAGCGCTTTCTGCTGTGCGCTGAGCGGGTCGAGGGGCTGGCGTTGGAAGCGGTTGTTGATCGCGGTGTCCGGGTTGAAGGCAAAGCGCGCCGGGCGAATCATCAAGACGGTGTTGGTGGTTTGCATGGGTGCACGAATCCATGGGGTTGGGCAGTGCGGCTATTTTGTGGGTTGTGCGGGGTGAATCCCGGCTGAAACGAGGGGGCGGCTCAGCCGGGAAAGCTGAAACTGGAGGTAGTGCGACCGAATCGGCTGCCGGCTCTGGAATGCGATCAAACTGTGGGAGCTGGCTTGCCTGCGATAGCGGTGTACCAGCAACAGTCACTTTGACTGACAGACCGCTATCGCAGGCAAGCCAGCTCCCACATTAGTATGGGGCTGGTTTTTGATCTCTGTTCTCAGCAAGGAGCCCTGCATGCCTACCGCCGTCCGTCTCGCCCAGCCCGCCGATGCCGAAGGCATCAGCCAGGTCATCCTGGCTGCCCTGCACAGCAGCAACGCGAAGGATTACCCGGCAGACGTGATCGCCCGGGTCGCGAGCAACTTCACCGCCGATGCGGTCATCGCCTTGTTGACGCGCCGGGTGGTGCTGGTGGCGGTGCAGGACGACGTCATCGTGGCCACGGCGGCGCTGGATGCCAACGTGGTGCGCTCGGTGTTCGTCAACCCGACACTGCAAGGGCAGGGCATTGGCCGCTTGCTGATGATCGAGATTGAACTGCGTGCCCGCCAGGCCGGCGTGACAGTGTTGAGCGTGCCGTCTTCACTGACGGCCGAGCCGTTCTATACCGCGCTGGGGTTTCACACGGTGCGCGACGTCTACCACGGTAATGAACGAACCTTGGTGATGGAGAAGACGCTGCTGTCCCGCCACCCCATCGGGCCGTATCGCGACCGCCAGCACCGGGCGCAAGTGGTGGGGTTGTGGCAACAGGCCTTTGGTTATGACACGGCGCATAACTCACCGGCCCTGGCGATTGATAAAAAGCTGGCGGTCAACGATGGGTTGTTTTTTGTCGCGACGGATAAAAAGACGGTGGTCGGCACGATTCTCGCGGGCTATGACGGCCATCGTGGTTGGCTGTATTCGGTGGCGGTACACGCCGACTATCGGCGCCATGGCTTGGGTTCTTCGCTGGTGCGGCATGCGGAGCAGGCGTTGACTGCGCTGGGTTGCATGAAGATCAACCTGCAGATCACCAGTGGCAATGATGCCGTGACGGGGTTTTACGAGGCGTTGGGGTATGGCGTGGAGCCGCGGATCAGCATGGGCAAGAAGATTCCGCAGAATATCCCTACTCAATCTTGAGAACACCGAAAGGCAAATGTGGGAGCTGGCTTGCCTGCGATAGCGGTGGGTCAGTCACAGTAGATGTTGACTGATACACCGCTATCGCAGGCAAGCCAGCTCCCACAGGGTTTTGTGGTGTTGCTGGCTTTTGGGCTTAGACCTTGACGATCCAACCCTCTGGCGCTTCAACGTCACCGGTCTGCACGCCGGTCAGCTCTTTGTACAGCTGCTGGGTGATCGGGCCGACTTCGGTTTCGCTGTGGAATACATGCAGCTTGCCGTTGTACTGGATGCCGCCAATCGGCGAGATCACCGCTGCGGTACCGCAGGCGCCGGCTTCCTTGAACTGGTCCAGCTTGTCGATGAACACTTCGCCTTCAACCACGTCCAGGCCCAGGCGGGACTTGGCCAGTTCGATCAGCGACAGGCGGGTGATGCCTGGCAGTACCGAAGGCGACTTCGGCGTGATGAACTGGTTGTCGTGGGTGATACCGAAGAAGTTGGCCGAGCCGACTTCTTCGATTTTCGAGTGGGTCATCGGGTCCAGGTAGATCGCATCGGCGAAACCGGCTTTCTTCGCTTCCGAACCGGGCATCAGGCTGGCGGCGTAGTTGCCACCGACCTTGGCCGCACCGGTGCCTTGTGGCGCGGCGCGGTCGAAGGTGGAGATCTGGAAGTTGTGCGGCACCAGGCCGCCCTTGAAGTAGGCACCGACCGGGATCGCGAACACCGAGAAGATGAACTCCGGAGCGGTGCGTACGCCGATGTTGTCACCGGTGCCGATCACGAACGGGCGCAGGTACAGCGCGCCGCCGCTGCCGTACGGCGGGATGAACCGCTCGTTGGCCTTGACCACTTGTTTGCAGGCGTCGATGAACACGTCGGTCGGTACATGGGGCATCAGCAGGCGCGCGCAGCTGCGTTGCATGCGGGCGGCGTTCTGGTCCGGGCGGAACAGGTTGATCGAACCGTCCTTGCAACGGTAGGCCTTGAGGCCTTCGAAGCACTGCTGGCCATAGTGCAGGGCGGTGGAGCCCTCGCTGATGTGCAGCACGTTGTCGTCGGTCAGGGTGCCGTCTTGCCACTCGCCGTTTTTCCAGACCTGGAGAAACCGTTTGTCGGTCTTGATGTAGTCAAAACCCAGCTTGTCCCAATTGATGCTTTCGTTACCCATGACACCCTCTATCTTTGGTCAAGTCGGTTTTTTACTGAATGGGCGCAACAATACTTCATTCTTGGCTTGTGTGGGAGCCACCGGGTGGACACCTTCAGCCTGTGTATTGGCAGATCCACCGCTATCGCAGGCAAGCCAGCTCCCACATTTTGGAATGCATACCCCTGTGGGAGCTGGCTTGCCTGCGATGGCCCCACCTCGGTCTTACAGGTGCAACGCGTGCCCCAAGGCTCTCAAAGCCGCTTCCTGCACGGCCTCGCCCAAGGTCGGATGGGCATGGATCGTACCCGCCACATCCTCCAGTCGCGCACCCATTTCCAGGCTCACACCAAAGGCGGTGGACAGCTCGGAAACCCCCACGCCCACCGCTTGCCAGCCGACGATCAGGTGATTGTCACGCCGCGCCACCACCCGCACAAAGCCGGTTTTCGACTCCAACGTCATCGCCCGGCCATTGGCCGCAAACGGGAAGCTCGACACGATGCAGTCCAGCCCGGCAGCCTTGGCTTCATCCGGGGTCTTGCCGACGACCACCAGTTCCGGGTCGGTAAAGCACACGGCCGGGATCGCCGCCGGGTTGAATTCACGGTGTTGACCGCTGATCAGTTCGGCAACCATCTCGCCCTGGGCCATGGCCCGGTGCGCCAGCATCGGCTCGCCGCTCAGGTCGCCGATGGCCCAGACATTGCGCATGCTGGTCTGGCAGCGGTTGTCGATCTTGATCGCCGCGCCGTTCATGTCCAGGTTCAGGGCTTCGAGGTTCCAGCCTTGGGTATTGGGCTTGCGACCTACGGCTACCAACACTTGGTCGGTGGCCAGTGACAAGGTGTCGCCATTCGGATCGCGTACTTGCAACTTGCCATCGGCAAAGCTGGTGACGCTGTGCTTGAGGTACAGCTTCACGCCCAACTGCTTGAGGGATTCGTTCACCGGTTGCGTCAGCTCGGCGTCATAGGCGGGCAGGATACGATCCTGTGCCTCGACCACACTCACCTCGGCGCCGAGCTTGCGGTAGGCAATCCCCAATTCCAGGCCAATGTAGCCGCCGCCCACCACGATCAGCCGTTTCGGCACGCGGGTCGGCGCCAGGGCTTCGGTGGACGAGATGATCGGCCCGCCAATCGGCAGCATCGGCAGGTTGACGCTCTTCGAGCCGGTGGCCAGCAGCAGGTGTTCGCAGTGGATGCGCTGGTCGCCGACATCGACGGTCTTGCCGTCCACCGCCTTGGCCCAGCCGTGGATCACCTGCACCTTGTGTTTTTTCAGCAGCGCGGCGACGCCGGTGGTCAGGCGGTCAACAATGCCGTCTTTCCATTCCACGCTTTTGCGGATGTCCAGGGTCGGCACATCCACCTCGATACCCAGTTGCGAACCCTGGCTGTGGTGGATGGTTTGCTGGAACTGTTCGGCCACGTGGATCAAGGCCTTGGACGGGATGCAGCCGATATTCAGGCAGGTGCCACCCAGCGCCTGGCCTTCCACCAGGATGGTCGGAATGCCCAGTTGGCCGGCGCGGATCGCCGCCACATAACCGCCAGGGCCGCCGCCGATGATCAGCAGCGTGGTATTCAAAGTCTGTGACATGCCTTACTCCAGGAACAGGCTGGCGGGTTGTTCGAGCAGGCCGCGAATGGCCTGGATGAATTGCGCCGCGTCCATGCCATCGACCACGCGGTGATCGAACGAGCTGGAGAGGTTCATCATCTTGCGCACCACAATCTGGCCCTTGATCACCATCGGCCGCTCGACGATACGGTTGACGCCGACGATGGCCACTTCCGGCAGGTTCAGCACCGGCGTGCTGACGATGCCGCCCAGGGCGCCCAGGCTGGTCAAGGTAATCGTTGAGCCCGACAGCTCGTCGCGGCTGGCCTTGCCATTGCGCGCGGCCGTGGCCAAGCGCGTAATTTCTTGCGCGTTGCCCCACAGGCTGCGGGCCTCGGCGTGACGCACCACCGGCACCATCAGGCCAACGTCGCTCTGGGTGGCGACGCCCACATGCACCGCGCCGAGGCGGGTGATGACCTGGGCTTCGTCGTCGTAGCGGGCGTTGATCTGCGGGAAGTCCTTCAGCGCCACCACCATGGCACGCACGATGAACGGCAGCAGGGTCAGCTTGCCGCGTGTGGCGCCGTGTTTCTCGTTGAGGTGCACGCGCAGCTCGTCGAGGGCGGTGACGTCGATTTCTTCCACGTAGCTGAAATGCGCGGCGCGGCGAGTAGCGTCCTGCATGCGCTGGGCGATCTTGCGGCGCATGCCGATCACCGGGATCTGTTCTTCGCTGTTGCGTTCGGCGTAGGGGTTGGCGGTGGACGAAGCCTTCGCCGTGCCTTGTTGCAGGTACGCGTCGAGATCTTCGTGGAGAATCCGGCCGGCTGGGCCTGTGCCCTGGACCAGACGCAATTGAATCCCGGCGTCCAATGCATGCTTGCGCACGGCGGGGGAGGCCAGCGGACGCTCGTCGGCATCGCGGGCAACCGGGGCCGCTGCGGCTTTTACAACAACCGGTGTGCTTTCCACCACCGGCGCGGGCTTGGCTTCCACGACCGCTGCAGCCTTCGGCGCTTCCTTCACCACCGGCGCTTCCTTCGCGTTGCCGGCGCCTTCCACTTCGATGCTGATCAAAATACTGCCCACGGCCATGACTTCCCCCGGCGCGCCGCCGAGGGAAATCACCTTGCCGTGCACGGGCGAGGGAATGTCCACCATCGCCTTGTCGGTCATCACATCCGCCAGCACCTGGTCTTCAACCACCAGGTCGCCGACCTTTACATGCCAGACCGACAGTTCAACTTCTGCGATGCCTTCGCCAATGTCCGGCATCTTGATAACGTGCGTGCCCATTCAGACCTCCATGACCCGTTTCAACGCCGCGCCCACACGGGACGGCCCTGGGAAATACGCCCACTCTTGCGCGTGCGGGTAGGGGGTGTCCCAACCGGTGACGCGTTCGATCGGCGCTTCCAGGTTGTGGAAGCAATGCTCTTGCACCAGCGCCACCAGCTCGGCGCCAAAGCCGCAGGTGCGCGTGGCTTCGTGCACCACCACGCAACGGCCGGTCTTTTTCACCGATTTGACGATGGTTTCCAGGTCCAGCGGCCACAGGCTGCGCAGGTCGATGACTTCGGCGTCGATGCCGGTTTCCTCGGCGGCGACTTGCGACACATACACGGTGGTGCCGTAGGTCAGCACGGTGACGGCCGAACCCGGGCGCACGATGGCGGCCACGTCCAGCGGCACGGTGTAGTAACCGTCTGGCACTTGTGCTTGCGGGTGTTTCGACCACGGGGTTACCGGGCGGTCGTGGTGGCCGTCGAACGGGCCGTTGTACAGGCGCTTGGGCTCGAGGAAGATCACCGGGTCATCATTTTCGATGGAGGCGATCAGCAAACCTTTGGCGTCGTAAGGGTTGGACGGCATCACCGTGCGCAGGCCGCAGACCTGGGTGAACACCGCTTCGATGCTCTGGCTGTGGGTCTGGCCGCCGTAGATGCCGCCGCCGCAGGGCATGCGCATGGTCAGTGGCGCGGTGAACTGGCCGGCCGAGCGATAACGCAGGCGCGCGGCTTCGGAGATGATCTGGTCGGTGGCGGGGTAGACGTAGTCGGCGAACTGGATTTCGGCCACCGGGCGCAGGCCATAGGCACCCATGCCCACCGCCACGCCGATGATCCCGCTTTCGGAAATCGGCGCGTCAAACACCCGCGAGCTGCCGTACTTGGTCTGCAAGCCTTCGGTGCAACGGAACACGCCGCCGAAATAGCCGACGTCCTGGCCGAACACCACCACGTTGTCGTCACGTTCGAGCATCACATCCATGGCCGAGCGCAGGGCCTGGATCATGGTCATGGTGGTGGTGGTCATGGCGGTTTCCACTTCAATGCTGTTGTTGTGATCGTTCATGTCAGATCCCCAACTCTTGACGCTGGCGCTTCAAGTGCTCCGGCATCTCTTTGTAGACGTCTTCGAACATGGTCGCGGCGCTTGGAATCTGGCCGCCGGCAAGGGTGCCGTACTGTTCGGCTTCTTTTTGCGCCGCGATGACTTCGGCTTCAAGTTCGGCACTGACCGCCGCGTGTTCCTCTTCGGACCACTGGCCAATCTTGATCAGGTGCTGCTTGAGACGGGTGATCGGGTCGCCGAGGGGGAAGTGGCTCCAGTCATCGGCGGGGCGGTATTTCGAAGGGTCATCGGAGGTGGAGTGCGGGCCGGCGCGGTAGGTGACCCACTCGATCAGCGTTGGCCCCAGGTTGCGGCGCGCCCGTTCGGCGGCCCAGGCGGAGGCGGCGTACACGGCGATAAAGTCGTTGCCGTCCACACGCAGGGAAGCGATGCCGCAACCCACGCCGCGTCCGGCGAAGGTGGTGGCTTCACCGCCGGCGATGGCCTGGAAGGTGGAGATGGCCCATTGGTTGTTGACCACGTTGAGGATTACCGGCGCGCGGTACACGTGGGCGAAGGTGAGGGCGGTGTGGAAGTCGGATTCGGCGGTGGCGCCGTCGCCGATCCAGGCGGATGCAATCTTGGTGTCGCCCTTGATCGCCGAAGCCATGCCCCAGCCCACACCCTGTACGAATTGGGTGGCGAGGTTGCCGGAAATAGTGAAGAAACCGGATTCCTTGACCGAATACATGATCGGCAACTGGCGGCCCTTGAGCGGATCACGCTCGTTGGACAGCAACTGGCAGATCAGGTCGACCAGCGGCACGTCGCGGGCCATCAGGATGCTTTGCTGGCGGTAGGTGGGGAAGCACATGTCGTCGATGTTCAAGGCCAGGGCCTGGGCGCTGCCGATGGCTTCTTCGCCAAGGCTCTGCATGTAGAACGACATTTTTTTCTGACGCTGGGCGACCACCATGCGGTTGTCGAAGATGCGCGTCTTGAGCATCGCGCGCATGCCTTTGCGCAGGATCTCCACCGGCACGCCTTCAGCCCATGGGCCGAGGGCCTGACCCTGGTCATCGAGCACGCGGATCAGGCCCTTGGCCAGGTCGGCGGTGTCGGCGGGTTCTACGTCGATGGCGGGTTTGCGCACTGTGCCTGCGTCGGTCAAACGCAGGTAGGTAAAGTCGGTCTTGCAGCCTGGGCGTCCCGAAGGTTCAGGGACGTGCAGGCAAAGGGGTTCGTACTGCTGGGTCATGGCTTTCTACGCTCTATCTTGTGAATTTCTTGTAGTGGGCGCGCTAGCTGACAGTCAGTCCCCGGGTAGGGGAAATCTTGTCCTACAACAATCATAGGCGGGGCGTAGAAGAATATTTATCTGTGTTTCGTTGCACTCACGACCATTTGCGGATAAAAAAACTGCATAAACATAATAAACAGGTGATTTTGTCTCATGCGCAAACTGGACCGTACCGATATCGGCATTCTCAACGCCTTGCAGGAGAACGCCCGCATCACCAACGCCGACCTGGCGCGTTCGGTGAACCTGTCGCCCACGCCGTGTTTCAACCGGGTGAAGGCGATGGAGGAGTTGGGCTTGATTCGCGAGCAAGTCACCCTGCTGGACGCGGATTTGCTGGGGCTGCACGTCAACGTATTCATTCACGTCAGCCTGGAAAAGCAGAATGAACTGGCGTTGCAGCAGTTCGAAAGCGCGATTTCCGACCGCCCGGAAGTGATGGAGTGTTACTTGATGGCCGGCGATCCGGACTATCTGATCCGGGTGCTGGTGCCGACGATCCAGTCGCTGGAGCGCTTCATGATGGACTTCTTGACCAAGGTGCCGGGGGTGGCGAATATTCGGTCGAGTTTTGCGCTGAAGCAGGTGCGCTATAAAACCGCGTTGCCGTTACCCGCCAACGGCATAAACCTCGGTACCTGACCCAACACACCTCCCACTGTGAAATGCTGGCTTATGTGGGAGCTGGCTTGCCTGCGATGGCGGTGGGTCAGCTTGCACATCAGTGACTGGTAGACCGCCATCGCAGGCAAGCCAGCTCCCACAGGGTTATGCATTTCAGAGTTGGTTGAGGGGGATCTTCAGGTATACGACTCCGTTCTCTTCCGCTGGCGGCATATTCCCCGCCCGCACATTCACCTGTATCGCCGGCAACAACAGTGTCGGCATGCCCAACCCGGCATCCCGAGTGGTGCGCATCTCGACAAACGCCGCTTCATCCACCCCGTCATGCACATGAATATTCCCCGCCCGCTGCTCGGCCACGGTCGTCATGCACTTGGCCTCACGCCCCTCGGGCGGGTAGTCATGGCACACATACAACTCCGTCTCCAACGGAAAACCCAGCAACCTGCGCATCGACGCATACAACTGCCGCGCATCCCCACCGGGGAAATCACAGCGCGCCGTGCCCACATCCGGCATGAACAGGGTGTCACCCACCAGGATCAACCGCTCATCCACCAGATAGGCCATGTCCGCCGGCGTATGCCCCGGCACATGCAGGGCCTGGGCCTTGATGTTACCGATGTAGAACACCTCATCCGGCGCAAACAAGTGGTCGAACTGCGAGCCATCCACGCGAAATTCCGGCTCCAGGTTGAACAGGTTCTTGAACACGTCCTGCACGGTGCTGATGGATTGGCCAATGGCGATCTTGCCGCCCAGGGTGCGGCGCAGATACGGCGCGGCCGACAAGTGGTCGGCGTGGGCATGGGTTTCCAGCAGCCATTGCACCTGCAGGCGATGTTCGCGCACGTAGGCGATCACCTGGTCGGCCTGGCGCGTGTCGGTGCGCCCGGAGGCCGGGTCGTAGTTGAGCACCGAATCGACGATGGCGCAGGGGCCATCATCGGCCTCGTGCAGCACATAGGTGTAGGTCGACGACGCCTCGTCCAGAAAGGCTTTGATCAACGCTGACATGACGGTGGTCCTTGGTATAGACGTGATTTCCACATAGGCTTGCGAGCTTAAGTGAAAAAAACGGTCCGAGGCAAAGGATCGCAATGCGGGATGTGACGCCACGCGGCAGCATCCGGCCTAAGGTGGATTGAATGTTGTTGGCAAGTGTTCTGGGGTTATTGATGGGCTTGGTGATGGGCCTGACCGGCGCGGGCGGCGGCATCCTGGGGGTGCCGGCGCTGGTATTGGGGTTGGGCCTGAGCATGACCCAGGCCGCGCCGGTGTCGCTGCTGGCCGTTGGCGCGGCGGCCGCGGTGGGCGCGCTCGACGGTTTGCGTCACGGCCTGGTGCGTTACCGCGCGGCGTTGCTGATCGCCTTGTTGGGCGCGTTGTGTTCGCCGGTGGGGGTATTTTTCGCCCACCAACTACCGGAGGCCGTGCTGATGGGCCTGTTCAGCGCGCTGATGGTGCTGGTGGCCTGGCGCATGTTGCAGCGCGAAAAACACCAGGCCGGTCCGAGTGACCATGGCACCGCGTCCTGGGGCCAGAAGAACTGCATGCTCGACCAGCAGACCGGGCGCCTGACCTGGACCGCCAAATGCAGCGCCACCCTGGCCGCCCTCGGCGCGGTCACCGGCGCCGTGTCCGGCCTGCTCGGCGTGGGCGGCGGCTTCCTCATCGTGCCGGCGTTCAAGCAACTCACCGACGTGCAGATGCGCGGCATCGTCGCCACCTCGCTGATGGTGGTCAGCCTGCTGTCGCTGATCGGCGTGGCCGGCGCCTTCCACGCCGGGGTCACCATCGAACCGCTGGGCTGGGTGTTTGTCGGCGCAAGCATCGTCGGCATGCTCGCCGGTCGGCGCCTGAGTTCGGTGATCCCCGCCCGCTACTTGCAGGTCGGTTTTGCCAGCCTGTGTGTACTGGTGGCTGTCGGCATGTTGGCCAAGGCCGGTCTTACGCACTAAGTGCCGGGCCCGGCTTACACCGAACTTGGCGGGCACCCGCAGCCCGCCCAAAGCAGTCTGAAACCACGGCCAAGGCAGCGTATGCCGGGGCCTGGCGCCTTTTGATAATCGCCTCCGACATCAAGTCCCCGTTGCGGAGCGCGCCATGCATAAGAATAAGAATGTCCCCCTGCGTCTGTTACCTGCCTTCATCGTCGGCCTCGGCCTGAGCCCGTTCGCCGACGCCGAAATCATGCTGTACGACAAGGACGAAACCACCTTTTCCACCGACGGCTACATCAACGCCTTCTACGTCAACAGCGACGTGGACCGCGCCGGCGAGCAGTACGACCGCCGCCAATCCCGCGTGAAGATGGGCTTCTTGCCCAACTACCTGGGCTTCAACATGACCAAGCAGGTCGACGACCTCAAACTCGGCGCCCGCGCCTCGTTCTGGGTGACGATCAACGACAGCGAAACCAACGGCACCGACACCGCCATCGACGTGCGCCAGTTCTACGGCACCGTGGCCAACCAGGAATGGGGTGAAGTGCTGATCGGCAAGGACTTCGGCCTGTTCGCCCGCTCCAACATCCTGCTCGACGAACTGCTCGCCGGTTACGGCCAGGTCAGCGACAGCCTCGGCCTGGTGGACGGCGGCGGTGTGTCGTTCGGCAATATCGGCAGCGGCTACCCGTACCCGTTCCCCACCTCGCAGATCACCTACCGCACCCCGGTGATGGACGGCCTGCGCGTGGCCGTCGGCATCATGGACCCGGTGGACACCAACGACAGCAGCGCCCTGGGCAAGGCCTACCAGAAGAACCCGCGCACCGAGAGCGAGATCACCTACCAGTTCGACGTGGGCGGGGCGAAGATCTACAGCTGGCTCAACGGCAGCTACCAGACCTCGGACAACACCGACTCCAACGTCGCCAGCGTCACCTCCAAGGGCCTGGGCTACGGCGTGCAGGCAAAGATGGGCGGCCTGTCGCTGACCGGCTCGGGTTTCCAGGCCAAGGGCATCAACCCGTTTTTCACCAACAACGCCGGCGAAGCCACCCTGCGCAATGTCGACAGCAACGGTTACCTGGTGCAAGGCTCGTACAAACTCGGCAAGAACCGCCTGGCGCTGTCCTACGGCAAGACCAAGGACGACGGCAACGGCGTGGTCGGCAGCGGCGCGGATTATGAAACCCGTGGGATTGCGTTGTTCCATGACGTCAACGCCAACCTGAAACTGGTGGCGGAGTACAACCAGTTCCAGATCAAGGGGCATGACACCAATGCCCAGAATGAAGACACCGACACCTTTGCCGTAGGTGCCGTCCTCACCTGGTAAGACTTGGAATGCTTACCCTGTGGGAGCTGGCTTGCCTGCGATAGCGGTCTACCTGATACACCGCTATCGCAGGCAAGCCAGCTCCCACAGTTGCTCTCCATCGGTCTTGAGATACTCATCCCAACGCATCCCCCCACCCAGTACCCAAGTAGCATAGGGCCCACCCCCCGGCCTTCGTACACTGACGCCTTAGAGGGGGAACCAACGATGCACAACAGTGAAGGCGTAGTCAGCGCCATGTCCCAGGCCACCGATCCAGGGCAGGCCGCTGAAGAGTTGGCCCGCCAACTGCTGCATCCGTACCTCGGCTTTGTGCTGTTTTTCTGTTCCGCTGGCTACGACTTGCAGGCCCTCGGCCAGGCCCTGCAGCAGTGCTTCGGCAATGTGCGCGTGGTCGGCTGCACCAGCGCCGGCGAGATCACGCCCCAAGGCTACGGGCGCAATTGCATCACCGCGATGGGCTTCAACCACGCGCACTTTTCCATCGCCACCGAGCTGATCGATGAGGTCGAGCACTTCAGCCTGATCGGCGCCCAGGACATGGTCGAGCGCCTGGTCGGCGGCTGTCGCAGCAACACCCTGGCGCCGATCAAGGGCAACACCTTTGCCCTGACCTTGCTCGACGGCTTGTCCAGCCGCGAAGAGATGGTGCTCGCCGCCCTCAGCGCCGCCCTCGGCGATATCCCGCACTTTGGCGGCTCGGCCGGGGACGACAACTTCCTCACCCACACCCACGTGTACTTCAACGGCGTGTTCCACAGCGGTGCGGCGGTGGTGGTGCTGGTCAATACCTGGCTGGATTTCGAAGTGTTCACCACCCACCACATCCTGCCGCGCACGGAAAAACTGGTGGTGACCGGGGCCGACAGCCCGTCCCGCCGGGTCTTCGAACTCAACGCCGAACCCGCCGCCGAAGAGTATGCGCGGCACATCGGCGTGGCCGTGGCGGACCTTGACCATCGCACCTTCGCCGCCCATCCGCTGGCGGTGCGCATCCACGACCAGTACTACGTGCGCGCGATCCAGCAGGTGCATGACGACCTCAGCCTGAGTTTCTACTGTGCGGTGGAGAACGGCATTGTGCTGACCCTGATGCAACCGGGCCCGATCCTGCCCAACCTGGAGGCCTTGTTCGACGGCCTGCACGCGCGCCTCGGCGACCTGTTGCTGACCATCGGCTGCGACTGCTTCCTGCGGCGCATGGAGCTGGAAGACAACGGCCACCTGGAACAGATCGGCCACTACCTGCAAGGCCAACGGGTGCTGGGCTTCAACACCTACGGAGAACAGTTCAATGGCATGCACATCAACCAGACCTTCACCGGGGTCGCCATTGCCCGTGGCCGACGCTGAACTGCGTGCCCAGGTTGCCCAGCTGCAACAGGCCAACCACAAGCTGGCACGGATCAACGCCGCGCTGATCGAGCGCATCGAGTCCGGCATGACCCAGGGCAACAACCCGTACACCACCTTCCAACATTCGGTGGTGCTGGCCGAGCAGGTGCGCGAACGCACCGACGCGCTGAACCAGGCCATGGCCGAACTCAAGGCCAGCAACCACCTGCTGATCAACGCGCGGCTGCGCGCCGAAACCCTGCGCGGCGAACAGGCGGCGGCGCAAAAGGCCCAGGAAAGCGAACGCTGGATTCGCCTGATCACCGACAACGTGCCGGCGCTGATCGGCTACCTGAATGCCGAGCTGGTCTACGAATTCACTAACAAGGTCTACGAAGAGTGGTACTGCTGGCCGCGCGGCATGATGCTCGGCCAGAGCCTGCGCGAGGTGCACAGCGAGCAGCATTGCCAGCGCCTCGACGCTTACGTCGCCCGCGCCCTGGCCGGGGAGAGCGTGACCTTCGAATTCGCCGAAACCAATATCAACAACCAGGAGCGCTACATGCTGCGCTCCTATGTACCGAACCTGCTCGCCAGCGGTGAAGTGGTGGGGATCTTTGTGCTGATCCGCGACATCACCGAACGCCGCCGCACCGCCGAAGCCCTGCACCAGGCCTACCAACACCTGGAGCAGCGCGTGGCCCAGCGCACCTCGGAACTGACGTCGCTCAACGACCAGCTGTTGCAGGAAATCGACGAACGCCGACGCATGGAAACCCGCCTGCGCGAAGCCAAGCAGGAGGCGGAAAAAGCCAACCTGTCGAAAACCAAATTCCTCGCCGCCGTGAGCCACGACCTGCTGCAACCGCTGAACGCCGCACGTTTGTTCACCAGCGCGCTGTTGGAGCGCCCCAACGAAACCCTGGTGCGCAACGTCAGCAACTCCCTCGACGACGTGGAAAACCTGCTGGGCACCCTGGTGGATATTTCCAAGCTCGACGCTGGCGTAATCAAGGCCGATATCGCGCCGTTTGCCCTTAGCGAACTGCTGGAAAACCTCGCCGCCGAATACACCGAACTGGCCCGCGCCGAAGGCCTGGCATTGCACTTCGTCGCCTGCTCCGCGTTGGTGCGCAGTGATATCCAGCTATTGGCGCGCATCCTGCGCAACCTGCTCAGCAACGCCCTGCGCTACACCTACAAGGGTCGCGTGGTGCTGGGCTGCCGCCGCCAGCAGCAGCGCCTGCTGATCCAGGTGTGGGACAGCGGCATGGGCATTGCCGAGGAACGGCTGGAGGAGATTTTCCAGGAGTTCAAACGCGGCGATGTGCAACGCCCGGACCAGGATCGCGGGCTGGGGTTGGGCCTGGCCATCGTCGAGAAAATCGCCGGGATCCTCGGCCATCGCATCAGCGTCAAATCCTGGCCGGGCCGGGGTTCGATGTTTTCCGTGGAAGTGCCCGTGAGCGCTACCGCACCGAAGTCCTTGCCGCTGCCATCCATGAGCGAGGCGCTGCTGGAGCGTTTGCAGGGCGCACGGGTGTGGGTGCTGGACAACGACGCGGCGATCTGCGCGGGCATGCGCACGTTGCTGGAAGGCTGGGGTTGCCGGGTCACCACGGCGTTGTCGGAACAGGACCTGGCGCGGCAGGTGGACAACTACCATGCCGAGGCTGACCTGTTGATTGCCGACTACCACCTCGACGACGACCAGAACGGCGTCGACGCCGTGGCCCGTATCAACGCCCGGCGCGGCAGTGCGATCCCGGCGTTGATGATCACCGCCAACTACAGCAATGAGTTGAAGCAGCAGATCCGGGAGTTGGGGCATACCCTGATGCACAAGCCTGTGCGGCCAATGAAACTCAAGACCGCGATGAGTCACCTCTTAGGCAAGTGAACACCCAACCGTCAACCAACGAAGATCACCTGTGGGAGCTGGCTTGCCTGCGATAGCGGTCTATCAGTGAAAGATGTGCAAGCTGACCCACCGCCATCGCAGGCAAGCCAGCTCCCACAGTTTGAACTGCGTAGGTCAAGGAGATCAGCGGCGTTGCTGATTGCGGCCAATGAAACCTGCTCGTGAAGTGAACCCCAAAACATCATCCAACGGAGATCATCTGTGGGAGCTGGCTTGCCTGCGATAGCGGTCTATCAGTGACCGATGTGCAAGCTGACTCACCGCGATCGCAGGCAAGCCAGCTTCTACAGTTTGATCTCCATAGGGCAGTGGGGTCAGCGGCGCAGGTACGAGCCGAAGTCGATATCCCCGGCACTCAGGATCGCCTGCACCCGGTTATGCACATTCAACTTGCGCAATATCGCCGACACATGGGCCTTCACCGTGGTCTCGGCAATCTCCAGGGTGTAGGCAATCTGCTTGTTTGACTCACCCTTGGTCATCCGTTCCAACACCAGCAATTGCTTGCGCGTCAGGGCCTGCAACAGTTCCGGGGCGAAGCCTGGCGCGTCGTTCATGCGCCGTTGGTTGGGGTTTTTCTGGGTGCGGATGATGTCGGGCGGCAGGTACACGTTGCCGTTGAGGATCTGCTGGATCGCTTCGGTCATTTGCAGGCGCGGCGATGACTTGGTGATAAAACCCACGGCGCCGTAGGTGATGGCTTGCAGCACGATCTGCTTGTCCTGCTCGGCCGAGACGATCACCACCGGGATGGTCGGCGACTCGTTGCGCAGGTTGATCAGGCCATTGAGGCCGTGCATGCCGGGCATGTTCAAATCCAGCAGGATCAGGTCGAGGTCGTCGTGTTCCTGGGTCAGGGCGAGGGCGCTGTCGAGGTCGGCGGTTTCCATCACCTCACTGCCGGGGAAACCGTCGCTGATCACGTTGTGGATCGCTTCGCGAAACAGCGGGTGATCGTCGGCGATCAGGATTTTGTACATGGCCGTTCACCTTCTTGTTGTGGTTTTTTATTGAAAGGGCTCGGGTGTCGCAGCCATCACTGGCAGTTTTGCCGCTTCCCATGCATCCAGGCCATCCCGGTACCAGTACACCGAGGTATAGCCCAGATTGGCGGCTCGTTTTACCGCGTTCCAACTCAACCAGCAATCGGAGCGGCAGTAGAAGACCAACGGCCGCGCGAGGTTGCCGCCGGTGAACTTGTACAGGTGGCGCACGAAGTAGCCTTGCCACTCCGGCGTAAGGTCGCCGTCGCCGGTATTCGCCAGCCAGTGGCTGCCGGGCAGGTTGGCGTGGGGCTGGTCTTCGATGAAGCGGCCTTGCAGCCATTGGCGCCGGTACACGTCGATCAGCACCGGCGCGGGCGTCTGGTTGAGCAGGGTTTGCAGGGCCGGGGTGTCGACGATGGTCGCACCGGGCGCCTGGTCGGGCGTGGGGCTGCGGTACAGGCTGGTACGGTAGCCGTCGGCGGAAAACAGTGGGGTGTCGGCCTGGGCGTTGGCTGCGATCAAGCAGAACAACGCCAACAGGGGCAGTCGGGCGGGCAGCATGGCGGGTCAATCCTTATCGTTATGCCGCCATTACACGCCAGTCCCACTGCCTTGGGAATGCGACGATAGACAGGAAAACCAGTACCAAAGTAGTAGATCAGCCCTTTTTGCGCAGGGCCGCGTGCTGTGGATTGAAGGTCAGCACCGCCAACAGCGTGAACACCCCGGTCAGCCCCAGGCACACCAGCAAGGCCAGGCCGGCGAAGCGCTCGTACAAGGCAAAGCGCACCAGCTCCACCGCGTGGGTGAAGGGGTTGACTGCGCACAGCCAGTACAGCCACTCACTGGAATCGCGCATCTTCCACAGCGGGTAGAGCGCCGACGACAGGAAGAACAGCGGGAAAATCACGAAATTCATCACCCCGGCAAAGTTCTCCAGTTGGCGGATCGCATTCGACAACAGCAAGCCCAGCGCGCTGAGCAGCAACGCCACCAGCAACAGCGCCGGCAAGGCCGTCAGCAAGCCCATGGCCGGCGGTTGCACGCCATACACCCAGGCAATCGCCAGGAACCCGTACACCTGCAACAGCGAAATCAACGCGGTGGCCAACAGCTTGCTGCACAGCAAAAACGTGCGCGGCAGCGGGCTGGTGAGCAGCACGCGCATGCTGCCCATCTCGCGGTCGTAGACCATCGCCAGCGAGCCTTGCATGCCGTTGAACAGCAGGATCATGCAGGCCAGCCCCGGGATGATGTAGACCTCGTAGGGGATGTAGGTGTCGTAGGGTTCGATCACCGAGATGCCCAGTGCCGCGCGAAAACCTGCGGCGAACACCAGCAGCCATAGCAACGGCCGCACCAGGGCACTGAGAAAGCGCGTGCGCTGCAACACAAAGCGCAGCCACTCACGCAGGACGATGCCGCTGAAACATTGCCAATAGGCGTTCATGCCGCCACCTCTGCACAGGTCAAGCGCGCGAACAAACCGCCCAGGTCGTCGCCTTGCTCGTGCAGCAGTGTGTCGAGTTGCCCGCTGGCCACCAGGCGGCCCTGATGCAAAATCATCAGGGCGTCGTCAGCCTGCACCTCATCGAGCAAGTGGGTGGTCCACAGCACACTGAGGCCCTGTTCCCGGCACAGCGTGCGCAGGTGTTGGTTCAGCGCGAGACGGCTGGCTGGGTCGAGACCGACGCTGGCTTCATCGAGCAGCAGCAAGCGCGGCTCATGCAGTAACGCGCGGGCGATTTCCACGCGGCGACGGTGGCCGCCATTGAGTTCGCGGACCTTTTCCCGGCGCCGCTCGCCCAGCGTCTGGCGCTCCAGTTCGGCCTCGACCCGCAACCCGGTCTGGCGCCGCGACAGCCCATGCAGCGCGGCGTGGTAACGCAGGTTCTGTTCCACGCTGAGGTCCAGGTCCAATGTAGTTTGCTGGAACACCACACCGAGTTGGCGCAACGCTTCACGGGGCGCCTCGCGCAAGGAATGACCGCCGACGTGGATGTCGCCGCCCTGCAAGTCATACAGCCGCGTGAGCAGCGCAATCAGCGTCGATTTGCCCGCGCCGTTGGGCCCCAGCAACGCGGCAAACCGCCCGGGTTCCAGGCTGAAACTCACGTCACGCAAGGCCTGCCGCGCGCCATAGGCAAAGCCGATGCCGCGGGCGTCCAGGGCGTTCATGGCGTCACCACCACGCCCCACGGATAACGCCCGACCTTGACCGACTTGAGCACCTTGCGACTGTCCACGTCGATCACCGACACGTCGCCGCTCACGCCGTTGGTGGCCAGCAACTGTTTCTCGTCCGGGGTGAATGCCAGCTGCCACACGCGGCGGCCCACCAGCAGGTAGTCGAGGATCTCGTAGGTCTTGGCGTCGATCACCGCCACATGGTTGGCCGGGCCGAGGGCGACAAAACCGTACCTGCCATCGGCACTCAGCTTGATGCCCACCGGCTGCACCTTGTCCGGGTGCACGCCCTTGATCTTGAAGGTCAGGGTCTTGAGGATCGCGCGGCTGGCCACGTCGAGGATGGTCACGGTGCCGCCGATTTCCGCCGAGGCCCACAGCTGCGAACCGTCGTGGTTGAACTCGACAAAACGCGGACGCTGGTCCACCAGGGTGCTGTCGGCCAGGGTCTGGGTGCTGGTGTCGATCCAGTGCAGCATGTTCGTGGTTTCGCTGGTGTTCACCGCCCACTTGCCGTCCGGGCTTACGGCCATGCCTTCGGGCTCGACGCCGACGTTGACTTGGGCGAGCACCTTGGAGGTCTCGGTGTCGATCACCGTGACCAGCGCATCGTCTTCGTTGGAGACGTACAGCCAGCGGTTATTGGGGTGCAGGGCAAATTGCTCGGGGTCTTTGCCGGAGGGCAGTTCCTTGATGATCTTGCGCGTGGCCACGTCCATCACCTGCACGCGGTCCGAGTCGCTGGCGCAGATGTACAGCAGCTTGTTGTCGTGGGACAGCAGCAGGCCGCGCGGGCGCTGGCCGACCTTGATCGTGTCGGTGACTTGCAGGGTCTGCATGTCGATCAGGCTCAGGCTGTTGTCTTTTTCGTTGGAGACCCAGGCCGTGGCGGCCACGGCGTGTCCGGCGGCAAGCAGCAGTGCGCAGGCGAGCAGGGTGCGGCGCATGGCGTATTCCTTATTGTTGTTGTGAAGGTTCAGGGAAAGCGGCAGGTCACCTCGGGTTTGTCGTAGCCCAGGCTGTCCATTTCGTTGAAGGGGTGCAGGAAACCGTCCTGGGGCGAAGTGCTCACCAGCGCGCGCGGTTGCACGATGGGGATCGGCTGGCGCAGCTGGCCATTCCACGGGCGGTAGCTGAGCTTGCGGCCCTTGAAACCGTCCAGCGGCAGTTGCTCGCTGATGTGCAGCTGGCGGATGCTCATCGGGTCCACCTGGCGCAGCTTGCTCACCGCGCTGGCCACGCTGCGCACGGCCATCCAGGCGGCGAAGTCGCGGTCGTTCATCCAGCGCCCGGCGAGGGCTTCGAAGCGTTTTTGCAGCTGGGCGGCGCCATAGGTTTCCACGGTCTTGTGCCAGCCGGTGGGCGTCAGGCCCTGGGTGCCGGCGACCGGGCGCGGGTACCAGGTCTGGTAGGGCACGTACTCGCCAAAGTCGCCGCGCTCGTCGGCCACCAGCACCACGTCGTATTCGGCGGTCTGGGTGAAGAGGGGCATATCGGCCTGGGCGCTGCGGCGTTGGTCGTTGTCGAAACGCCATTCCTTCTCCGCCACCAGTTGCACGCCAAAGCGCTTGGCGGCGCGGCGCAGGGCGGCGGCGTAGGCGCGGTCGTCCTCGGTGGGGCCGACGATCAGCAGCGCCTTCTGCCATTTGCGCACCACCAGGAACTGCGCCAGCGCGTCGGCGAGCATGGCGCGGCTGGGCAGGGTGTGCAGCACGTTGCCCAGGCAGGCGGTGCTGCGCAGGCTGTCGTCGGGGCTGCCGGCGTTGAACAGCAGGCTGTCGGGCAGGGCGGCGCTGAGTTGGCGCAGGCTGGCGGCGGGGGCGTTGACCACGAACAGGCGCAGGCCCTGGTCGTGCTGTTGTTGCGCGGCGGCGAGCAGCGCCTCGGGGCTGTCCACCGTGGCGTCGCTCAGGCTGTAGCGCTGGTTGAGAAAGGCGCCGGTGCTGTTGCTGTCGATGATTGCCAGTTCGGCGCCGCGCAAGCCGGCATCGGCCGGTTCGGGGATCACGTTGGACAGTAGCGGCCCCGGGTCCGGTCGATAGCCCAGGTAGCCGATCTGCACCTGCAACGGCGCCTCGGCGGCCTGGCCGGCGGTGGCCCAGGTGAGTGCCAGCAGGCAGATCACGGCGAAAGGGTTGCGCATAAGGCACTCCATGACAGGTAGCGCCAGCATATAAAGCCCCGCTACCCCTGCAAATATGCAGAAAGTAGCGCTGGGGCAGTACCAAGGTAGTAGCTCGCCGCGCGCGATGGGGTCTTAGCATGGAGCCTCAATCGGCCGTTCGGGAGTGGGACATGTCGGCGCTCTGGCGGATCAACCTGTGGGTGTGTGGCTTCTTCGCCGTGGTCACCTGTGCCTGCACCGCGTTGCTGATGCACCAGGCCTTGGCGGATGTGGAGCGCGAGCTGCAATCGGCCGAAGCCGTGGTGCATTACCTGAGCGAAACCGCCGCCCGCGACCCCGCCAGCCTGCAACCGCGCCTCACCGCCAGCCTGCGCCATGTGCGCGTGCATTGGCTGGCGCCTGACGCAACCCTGCCAGCGCCAGAGCAGGACGAGCTGGACGCCTGGCTCGGCCGGCTACTGTTCGCCCAGGCACGCCACAGCCCGCAGGTGCTGGATTTGGCCGATGGCCGGCGCGTGGCCATCGCCGTCGACCCGCGTGATGAAATCGATGAAGTCTGGGACTCCTTGCAGCAACTGCTCGGCCTGTGTGCGCTGGCATTGGTCCTGAGCCTGTTGACCATCCGCTGGGCGGTACGCCGTGGCATGGGCGTGCTGGATGAGCTGCTGCTAGCCCTGCAACAGGTGTGCAGCGGCCGTCTCAACGTGCGCCTGCGCAGTACCGGGATGCCCGAAGCGCAACAACTGGCGCTGCACTTCAATCGCATGACCGACGCCCTCGAACAGGCGCGCACCGACAACACCCGCCTCACCCAAACCCTGCTGGCGGTGCAGGAACAGGAGCGCACCCGCCTGGCCCAGACCCTGCACGATGACCTCGGCCAGTACCTGGCGGGGATTCGCGCGCAGGTGTGCCTGTTGCCGCTGATCGCCCACCAGCCGCAAACGCTGGCGCGCACCGTGCAGCTGCTGGAAGAACACTGCGAGCACTTGCAGCAGGGCTTTCGCGAGCTGGTCCACGACCTTTATCCGGTGGCCTTGCAGCACCTGCCAATGGCCGAGGCGTTTGCCATGCTGGTGATGCAATGGCGCGCCAGCCATGGCATCGACTGCCAACTGCAAGTCAGTGAGGCGCTGCCGCCGTTGTCCCCGGCCAACAAGACCCACCTCTACCGTTTGCTCCAGGAAGCCTTGACCAACATCGTGCGCCACGCCGACGCCAGTCAGGTGCGCGTGCGCCTGCAACATCGCGGCACGCGCTTGCGCCTGTGGGTGCGCGACAACGGCCAGGGCGCGCAACAACCCCAGCGCCCCGGCGTCGGCCTGCACTCGATGTACGAACGCGCCCGCTGCCTGGGCGGTGAATTGAAGATCGTCAGCCACCCCGGCAAAGGCTGGGCGCTGGCGCTGGACATGCCTGCGGAGGCGCTATGAATATTTTGTTGGTGGATGACCACGCCGTGGTCCGCCAGGGCTACGCCAGCCTGTTGCGCGCGTTGCTGCCGGCGATTGAAGTGCGCGAGGCGGCCAGTGGCGAAGAAGCCCTGGCACGGGTGCACGAAGCGGTGCCGAACCTGGTGATCATGGATTTTGGCCTGCCCGGCATCAGCGGCCTGGAAACCACCCGGCGCCTGCGCCAACGCTTGCCGCAACTGCGGGTGCTGTTTTTCAGCATGCACGATGAGTTGCCGCTGGTACGCCAGGCACTGGACGCAGGGGCAGCGGGCTACCTGACCAAAAGCTCGGCACCCCAGGTGTTGATCGAAGCGGTGCGGCGCATCCTCGACGGCCACGCCTACATCGAACAACCCCTGGCTACCCAGTTGGCTTGCCAGCCCACCGACCCGCGCCTGCACAGCATGACCCCGCGTGAGCTGGAGATTTTCCTGATGCTCGCCAAAGGCACCCCGGCCCGGCAGATTGCCGAGCAGCTGAGTATCAGCAGCAAGACCGTGTCGAATCACTTGACCCTGCTCAAGAGCAAGTTGCAGGTCAGCTCTCATGCGGAGTTGGTGCATGTGGGGATTGATCTGGGGGTGGTGAGAGTCGCCGGCTAATTTTGCCTGATGTACACCGAACCCTGTGGGAGCTGGCTTGCCTGCGATGGCATCACTGCGGTCTGACTGACAGACCGAGTTGCCTGCATCGCAGGCAAGCCAGCTCCCACAGTGGACCGGGTTCACAGATCAAAATGAGGGGCTCTATCGATCCCAGGTGGTCGGGCAGTCCTTGCAGCCTTCCATATTGGCGTCCTGGAAGTTGGCGTAGTGCTGGCGGCTGCCACTGAGCGTGGCTTTCTCCAGATTGCTCTCCCCAAACTTGGCTTCTTGCAGATTAGCATCGCTGAGGTCTGCGCCTTGCAGATCCGCCTTGCTCAACCAGGTCATTTCCAGGTCTGCCGCCCGCAGGTTGGCCTTGTGCATTTTGGCCCCCGACAACCGCGCAAATTGCAGGTACGCAGCGCTGAGGTTGGCGTTTTCAAATTGCGCGCCCTGGGCAAACATTCCCCAGCCTTGTACGGCCATCAGCGTGGCGCCGGTAAAGTCGGCGAGGCGCAGGTTGGCTTGTTGCAGGCTCGCGCGGGTGAGATTGGCGCCTTGCAGCTGGGCTTTTTCCAGGTTGGCCAGGTCGAGGTTGGCGTGGCGCAGGTCCGCGTCGCGCAGGTCGGCGCCGGCCAGGTTCATGCCGCTGAGGTTCTGGTTGCGCAGGTTGGCGCCTTTGAGGTTGGCGCCGGGGCATTGGCTGTGTTCGGCGAGGGTGCAGCCGTTGATGATCAAGGGGGCGTCGTCGCCATCGTCGGCGTGGGCTAAAGGTAGGGATAGCAGGAGTAATAAAGGCAGAATTTTCATCACAAAACCTCTGTGGCGAGGGAGCTTGCTCCCGCTCGACTGCGCAGCAGTCGCAAAACCTGGCTGCACAGTGTTGCAGGAGGAAAAGCGGGGCCGCTTCGCAGCCCAGCGGGAGCAAGCTCCCTCGCCACAAAAGCGGGCCCCGCATTAGCTAAAGGTTATTTTTGCGCGGTCTTCTGATCCCAGCTCGGGATCTTGAACACCCAGAATGACCCGCCCTGTGCCACCGGCTTGGTCAACTCGGCCATGTCGCCACCCCACAACGGCACCGCGCCGCCATAACCGACGGTGACGCCGATGTACTGCTCGCCATCCTGTTCCCAGGTAATCGGCGGCGAGACGATGCCGCTGCCGGTCTGGAACTTCCACAGCTCCTTGCCGGTTTTCGCGTCGAAGGCCTTGAAGAAGCCATCGCCGGTGCCGGTGAACACCAGGTTGCCCTTGGTCGCCAGCACGCCGGCCCACAGTGGCAGGTGTTCCTTGTGCTCCCACACCACCTTGCCGGTGGTCGGGTTCATTGCGCGCAGGGTGCCGACGTGGTCGTCGTACATGCGCTTGATGCGGAAGCCCATGCCCAGGTAAGCCGAGCCCTTCTTGTAGTTGACCTCTTCGGTCCAGTATTCCTCTTTCCACTGGTTGCCGGGGATGTAGAACAGGCCGGTGTCCTGGCTGTAGGCCATGGGGTTCCAGTTCTTGCCACCGAGGAACGGCGGCGAGACTTCCACCGGCTTGCCCTTGGTTTCACCCGGCAATGGCTTGGCCGGACGCTGGCCTTCGTTTTCCACGGGGCGCCCGGTCTTCAGGTCGATATGGCTGGCCCAGGTGATGTTGTCCACGAACGGGAAGGCGTTTTGCAGCTTGCCGTTGTTGCGGTCCACCACATAGAAGAAGCCGTTGCGGTCAGCGTGGCCGGTGGCCTTGGTGACCTTGCCGTCCTTGTCCTTGTAGTCGAACAGCACCAGTTCGTTGTTGCCGGAGAAGTCCCAGGCATCGTTGGGCGTGTGCTGGTAGAACCACTTCACTTCGCCGGTGCTTGGGTCGACGCCGACCTGGCCCGAGGTGTAGAGGCTGTCGAAGTCGTGGGGGTTGCCGTCCTTGGAGGTGCGCGCCCAGGTGTTCCACGGGCCGGGGTTGCCGGCGCCGACGATGATGGTGTTGGTCTCGGCATCGAAGCTTGCGCTCTGCCAAGGGGCGCCGCCGCCGTGGCTCCAGGCCTCGACCTTGCCGGTTTCGGTGGTCGGATCATCCGGCCACGACGGCGCCTTGACGTCGCCGGTGGGGGTGCTGTCCTTGCCATTGAGGCGGCCCATGTGGCCTTCGACGAAGGGGCGCATCCACACTTCTTCGCCGGTGTCCGGGTCGCGGGCATACAGCTGGCCGACCACGCCGAATTCATCGCCGGAGCTGCCGTGGATCAGCAGCACTTTGCCGGTGACCTTGTCTTTGATCAGCACCGGTGCGCCGGTCATGGTGTAGCCGGCGGCGTGGTCGCCGAATTTCTTGTTCCACACCACTTTGCCGGTGTTTTTGTCGAGGGCGATCAGGCGCGCGTCGAGGGTGCCGAAGTAGATCTTGTCGCCGAAGATCGCCGCGCCACGGTTGACCACGTCACAGCACGGGCGAATGTTGTCGGGCAGGCGGTGGTTGTAGGTCCACAAGCGTTTGCCGGTTTTCGCGTCGAGGGCGAACACGCGGGAATACGAGCCGGTGACGTAGACCACGCCGTCGCTGACGATGGCCTGGGATTCCTGGCCGCGCTGCTTCTCGTCGCCAAAGGAATACGACCAGGCGGGCGTGAGCTTGAACACGTTCTTGTCATTGACCTGGGCCAGCGGGCTCCAGCGCTGGGCGTTGGTGCCCATGCCGTATTGCAGCACATCCTTGGTGGTCAGGTGGTCGTTGGCGATGTCTTCCCAGGTGACGTTGCGCGTCGTCTTGGCAGGTTCGGCGGCGGCGAAACTCGCCGCACTGAAGGACAGGCTGCCCACCAGCAAAAAGGCTTGCACGGCAAGGCTTAGAGGGGAGCGGGAGGGGAGCGATCTTATTGTCATGGTTTGCAGTTCCCAGTGGAGGTTTTGGCCTGCACAGGGTGGTGCGCCGGGGCGGTGGCTGGATACGGAAAAATTCCCGCTGTTGCCGGGAAGACTTCCCGAACCGCCGCTGATTTGGGTGTGCCCCACAAGCCCTACTACCAAGGGACTAGAGCGCGGCCACCAAAGCAGCATACGGTGCAGGACGGCGGGTTCCTAAGATGGTTGCCATAGCCTCTGCAATGGGGTTTGCGTGCAATCTGAGAGGACAACAATAATGACAACAAAACGCAACGCCTTGCTCGTGGCCGGCCTGCTGGTGGGTGTGATCAATGTGGGCGCCGTGTGGGCCCATGGCAACGTGGTGCCGCAAGCGGTGGAAACCAAAGGCCTGACGCCGATCAAGGACGCGGGCGTGCCGCTCGATGGCGACGGCTGGGCGGCCAACAACCCGTATCGCAAGTCCCCTGAGCACGACAAGGCCGTCGAAATCGGCTCCTCTGCCTACAACCAGAACTGCGCCGCGTGCCACGGGCTGGAGGCGAAGTCCGGTGGTATCGCGCCGGACCTGCGCATGCTCGACGAAGGCGACGCCGGGGATGAGTGGTTTGTCGAACGCGTGCGACACGGCGCCGTGCGTGACGGCCGCGTGTACATGCCGAAAATGGCCGACTACCTGAGCCAGGAAGCCCTGTGGGCGGTACGTACCTACCTGGATTCCGTGCGCGTCGAGGAGTAAGCCATGCGCCTGATCAGCCTGGTGTTGAGCCTGGCCTTGCTGTGCTGCCAGGCGGCACAGGCGCAGGTGCGCAGCTATGACCAGATGATCGCCGCCGGCGAGTTGAAAGTGGCGGTGTACAAGGATTTCGCCCCCTACAGCTTCGACGACGGCGGCACCCCGCGCGGCGTCGACGTGGAACTCGCCCAGGCCCTGGCCAAGGCCCTGGGCGTGCAGCTGCGCCTGATCTGGGCGCCGGCCGGCGAGAAACTCGACGACGACCTGCGCGACTACATCTGGCGCGGCAGCCAACTGCATAACCAGCAGTTGGCCGACTTGATGATGCGCGCGCCTTACGACCATGAGTACACGCAAAAGCGCAACGATCAGGGCGAGCTGGAAAACGGCCATGTGGTGATGTTCGGGCCGTACCAGAACGAACAATGGCAGGTGGCCTATGACCGCCGCCGCCTGGACAGCGTGGCCAGCGTGGCGGTGTTCCAGGAACACCCGATTGGCGTGGAAGTGGACAGTGTGCCCTCGTTCTATCTCACCTCGGTGTTCAACGGCATGCTGGCGGGCAAGACCCGCCACTATGCCAACGTGCCCCAGGCCTTTGCGGCGATGAAAGCCGGGGAGGTCGATGCGGTGATGGCGATGCGTGGCGAGATCGACTGGCAGGTGCATGAGGCCCGCGACCCGCAACTGGCCCTGGCGGAAAACGCTTACCCGAACATGGGCCGACAACGGTGGGAGATCGGCATGGCGGTGCATGAAAGCAACCGGCAACTGGCGTATGCCGTGGAAGAGGCGCTGGAAGGCCTGATCCGCGACGGCAGCCTGCAAGCCATCTACAGCCATTACGGCCTGCGCTACGAAGTGCCCGAGATGTACCAATGATCCGGCGCCTGATTTGCCTGCTGGCCTGCCTGTTGCCATGGGCGGTGCACGCCACCGAGGTGGACCCGGTGCCGTCGGTGATGTGGGCGTTCTATCACAAGCAATTCCTCGACAATGCGCCGTTCGTGTTCGACGAGCGGGTCAAGCTACTGGCGCCGCCGTTCGCCGAGGATGCGCGGCAGGTGCCGTTGGAGATCGACGCACGGGCGTTCAAGGGCAGGGTGGTGCGCATCTTCGCCTGGGCCGAACTGAATCCGTTGCCGAAGATCGTCGACTTCCAGCCCAAGGCCGGGGTGTTGCCGTGGCTGGCGCTGCGCATCCGCATCGAGCAGGCCACGCCGCTGCGTGCCGCCGTGCTCACCGATGACGGCGTGTGGCACGTGGGCTCGACGTTGATCGACGCTGCCGGCGGTGGCTGCACCGCGCCGAGCGTGGTGCGCACCCAGCCGGGTTGGGAAGAGCATATCGGCGAAGTGCTCGGCGGCCGCTACCCGCGTGGCGAGTACAGCCGCGTGCGCGTGCAGGTGGCGCACCCGATGGACAACGGCATGGTCAGCGGCATCCCCGAGTTCTACCTCAACCACGCGCAATTGCTCGGCGACAAAGGCCAGGTGATGGCCGAGCTGGAGCTGTTCCCGGCCGTCAGCGAAAACCCCAACCTGGCCTTCGACATCGAAGGCGCCGGGCAGACGCGCCTGGTCCTGCGTGACAACAGCGGCAACGAGTTCGACGCGGCCATCCCCTGACTAAAAGGAGCGCGGCATGCGCTGGATACTGTTGTTGTGCCTGGGCCTGTGCCTGCCCGCCCTGGCCGAGATGGACTACGCCCTCAAACCCCGGCAGATCGCCGAAGGCACCTGGCTGCTGGAAGGCAGCACCGACAACTTCGCCAAGGCCAACGGCGGCAATATCGTCAATGTCGCGTTTATCGTCACCGAGGCGGGCGTGGTGGTGATCGACACCGGGCCGTCCAGGCGTTACGGCGAAGCCCTGCGCCAGGCCATCGCCAGCGTTACCGCCAAGCCGGTGATCCAGGTGTTGCTCACCCATCATCACCCCGACCATGCCTTGGGCAACCAGGCGTTCAAGGACGTGCCCATCGCCGCCCTGGCCGACACCACAAAGCTGCTGCACGAGCAGGGCGACAGCATGGCGGAAAACCTCTACCGCATGGTCGGCGACTGGATGCGCGGCACCGAAGTGGTGTTGCCCACCGAGGTGCTGGAGCCCGGTTTACGTAGCTTTGGCAACCACGATTTACGCCTGCTGGCGTTGACCGGCCACACTGGCGCCGATCTGGCGATTCTCGACCAGAGCACCGGCGTGCTGTTCGCCGGCGACCTGGTGTTTTACCAGCGCGCCCTGACCACGCCCAACAGCCCCGGCCTCGCCGCCTGGCTGGCCGACATCACCACCCTGCAAGGTCTGCCCTGGACCCTGGTGGTGCCCGGCCACGGCCCGATTGCCACGGACGCGCAGCCCTTCGAACAGATGCGCGACTACCTGACCTGGCTCGATCAATTGCTGCGCGACGGCGCCGCCCACGGCAGCGACATGACCGAGATGATCCGCAGCCCGATCCCCGAACGCTTTGCCGCGATCAGCCTGAGCCGCTACGAACTGATCCGCAGCGTCAGCCACCTGTACCCGCGCTACGAGCGCGCGCAGATGCACCCGCTACTAAGGAACTAGCAAACTCGATACTGCGGTCAATTGTGACAACTGCCCCTGCGCCCAAGAATCTGCAGCAGATCGGGAAAATTTCCCGGGTATAACAAAAAACCGCAGAGGTAGCCGTCATGACCCAACCCGCACGCCGCCAACCCTTCGCCTTGAGTGTGTTGCTCGGTGCCATCCTGTTGTCCGGCCAGGCCCTGGCCGCTGTCACCGACCAGGACATTCTCCAGGACCCGAAAAACCCCGAGCAGATCGTCACCAACGGCCTCGGCGTGCAGGGCCAGCGCTACAGCCCGCTGGACACGCTGAACGTCGACAACGTCAAGGAACTGCGCCCGGTCTGGGCGTTTTCCTTTGGCGGCGAGAAACAGCGCGGCCAGCAGGCGCAGCCGATGGTCAAGGACGGGGTGATGTACCTCACCGGTTCCTATTCGCGGGTGTTTGCGGTGGATGCGCGCACCGGCAAGAAACTCTGGCAATACGACGCGCGCCTGCCCGACGACATCCGCCCGTGCTGCGACGTGATCAACCGGGGCGTGGCGCTGTACGGCGACCTGGTGTTCTTCGGCACCCTCGACGCCAAGCTGGTGGCCCTGAACAAGGACACCGGCAAAGTGGTGTGGAGCAAGAAAGTTGCCGACCACAAGGAAGGCTACTCCATCAGCGCCGCGCCCCTGGTGATCAACGGCAAGCTGATCACCGGCGTGGCCGGTGGCGAGTTCGGCGTGGTCGGCAAGATCGAAGCCTACGACCCGAAAAATGGCGACTTGCTGTGGAGCCGCCCGACCGTCGAAGGCCATATGGGCTACGTGTACAAGGACGGCAAGGCGGTGGAGAACGGCATCTCCGGCGGCGAAGCGGGCAAGACCTGGCCCGGCGATCTGTGGAAGACCGGCGGCGCGGCGCCGTGGCTGGGCGGCTACTACGACCCGGAAACCAACCTGCTGCTGTTCGGCACCGGCAACCCGGCGCCGTGGAACTCGCACCTGCGCCCGGGCGACAACCTCTATTCGTCCTCGCGCCTGGCGCTGAACCCGGATGACGGCACCATCAAGTGGCACTTCCAGAGCACGCCCCACGATGGCTGGGACTTTGACGGCGTGAATGAACTGATCTCGTTCAACTACAGCGAAGGCGGCAAGGAAATCAAAGCCGCCGCCACCGCCGACCGCAACGGCTTCTTCTACGTGCTCGACCGCACCAACGGCAAGTTCATCCGCGGCTTCCCGTTCGTGGACAAGATCACCTGGGCCACCGGCCTGGATAAAAATGGCCGGCCGATCTACAACGACGCCAGCCGCCCCGGCGCGCCGGGCAGTGAAACCAAGGGCACTTCGGTGTTCGTCGCCCCCGCGTTCCTCGGTGCGAAAAACTGGATGCCGATGGCCTACAACCGCGACACCGGGTTGTTCTACGTGCCCTCCAACGAGTGGGGCATGGACATCTGGAACGAAGGCATCGCCTACAAGAAAGGTGCGGCGTTCCTTGGTGCGGGCTTCACCATCAAGCCGCTGAACGAAGACTACATCGGCGTGCTACGCGCCATCGACCCGAAGACCGGCAAGGAAGTGTGGCGCCACAAGAACTTCGCGCCGCTGTGGGGCGGGGTGCTGACCACCAAGGGCAACCTGGTATTTACCGGTACGCCGGAAGGTTTCCTGCAGGCGTTCAACGCCAAGACCGGCGAGAAGGTCTGGGAATTCCAGACCGGTTCCGGCGTACTCGGTTCGCCTGTGACCTGGGACATGGATGGCGAGCAATACGTCTCGGTGGTCTCTGGCTGGGGCGGCGCGGTGCCGCTGTGGGGCGGTGAAGTGGCCAAGCGCGTCAAGGACTTCAACCAGGGCGGCATGCTCTGGACCTTCAAGTTGCCCAAGGAGCTGGTGGCCAAGCACTAGTTCTACGACCAAATGACCATAGCCCCCCTGCCAACGGCGCATACGCCCGGCAGCGGGGGCTCTTTACTATCGGCTCATCGCCTGTTGACCGACAGGCCCGGACCCCGACAGAGGCCTCACCATGATCTACGCACAACCCGGCACCCCTGGCGCCATCGTCAGCTTCAAGGCGCGCTACGGCAACTACATCGGCGGTGAGTTTGTCGCACCGATCGATGGCAACTACTTCACCAATACCTCGCCGGTCACCGGCGAAGTCATCGCCGAGTTCCCGCGTTCCAGCGCCGCCGACATCGAAAAAGCCCTCGACGCCGCCCACGCCGCCGCCGATGCCTGGGGCAAGACCAGCGCCCAGGACCGCTCCCTGGTGCTGCTGAAAATCGCCGACCGCATCGAGCAGAATCTCGAAGTGCTGGCCGTCGCCGAAACCTGGGACAACGGCAAGGCCGTGCGCGAAACCCTCAACGCCGACGTGCCCCTGGCCGCTGACCATTTCCGCTACTTCGCCGGTTGCATCCGCGCCCAGGAAGGCGGCGCGGCCGAGATCAACGAACTGACGGCGGCCTATCATTTCCACGAACCGCTGGGCGTGGTCGGGCAGATCATCCCGTGGAACTTTCCGCTGCTGATGGCCGCGTGGAAACTCGCGCCAGCGCTGGCTGCCGGTAACTGCATCGTGCTCAAGCCGGCCGAGCAGACGCCGTTGTCGATCATGGTGTTTGCCGAGCTGATCAATGATTTGCTGCCACCCGGCGTGCTGAACATCGTGCAAGGCTTTGGCCGCGAAGCGGGGGAGGCGTTGGCCACCAGCAAGCGCATCGCCAAGATCGCCTTCACCGGTTCTACCCCGGTGGGCGCGCACATCATGCATGCGGCGGCCGAGAACATTATTCCGTCCACCGTGGAACTGGGCGGCAAGTCGCCGAACATCTTCTTCGAAGACATCATGCAGGCCGAGCCTGCGTTCATCGAAAAGGCTGCCGAAGGTTTGGTATTGGCGTTCTTCAACCAGGGCGAAGTGTGCACCTGCCCGTCGCGGGCGCTGGTGCAGGAGTCGATCTACGATGCGTTCATGGCCGAGGTGATGAAGAAGATCGTCAAGATCAAGCGCGGCAACCCGTTGGACACCGAAACCATGGTCGGTGCGCAGGCGTCGGAGCAGCAGTTCGACAAGATTCTCTCGTACCTGAAAATTGCCCAGGAAGAGGGTGCGGTGTTGCTCACCGGCGGCGCTGCCGAGCGTTTGGAGGGTGACCTTTCCAGTGGTTATTACATCCAGCCGACGTTGCTCAAGGGGCACAACAAGATGCGCGTGTTCCAGGAGGAAATCTTCGGGCCGGTGGTGGGAGTGACCACGTTCAAGGATGAAGCTGAAGCGCTGGCGATTGCCAACGATAGCGAGTTTGGCTTGGGTGCTGGGTTGTGGACGCGTGATATCAACCGTGCTTACCGCATGGGGCGGGCGATCAAGGCGGGGCGTGTTTGGACTAACTGCTATCACTTGTATCCGGCGCATGCGGCGTTTGGGGGGTACAAGAAGTCGGGGGTGGGGCGTGAGAATCACAAGATGATGCTGGATCATTACCAGCAGACCAAGAACCTGCTGGTGAGCTACGACATCAATCCGCTGGGCTTCTTCTAACCCTGCAGACTTGAAATGCAATCCCCTGTGGGAGCTGGCTTGCCTGCGATGGCGGTGTATCAGTTACACGTTTGTAGCTGACCCACCGCTATCGCAGGCAAGCCAGCTCCCACATTTGGATCCCTGTGTGTCTGAGACCATTGCACTGCGCCAACTCCTTCGAAAGTAGCATTCGCCCCCTCGGCCCCCCATGCATTAATGACCCAACCGGAATCTCCCGGCACAACAAGAGGAACGCCCCATGTGGAAAAAACCCGCGTTTACCGACCTGCGTATCGGCTTTGAAGTGACCATGTACTTCGCCAGCCGTTGATCGACCCTCCGGCCAGCCTCGTGCTGGCCGGTGCTGCATGGAAGATGACTCTTTGGTCTGATTGCAATCGCCCAAGGATCGGTTAGTGTGGAGCGCATTCTTCCAAAATAATAAGAACAGGCTTTCCAATGAGCCCAAACCTGAGCCTCCTGCGTAAATTCGTCTCTCCTGAAATCATCTTTGGCGCCGGCTGCCGGCACAACGTCGGCAACTACGCGAAGACCTTCGGCGCGCGCAAGGTGCTGGTGGTCAGCGACCCCGGGGTGATCGCCGCCGGTTGGGTCGCCGATGTGGAAGCCAGCCTGCAAGCCATCGGCATCGACTACTGCCTGTACTCCGCCGTGTCGCCCAACCCTCGGGTTGAGGAAGTAATGACCGGCGCCGAGGTGTACCGTGAAAACCACTGTGATGTGATCGTCGCCATCGGCGGCGGCAGCCCGATGGACTGCGGCAAGGCCATCGGCATTGTGGTCGCCCATGGGCGCAGCATCCTTGAATTCGAGGGCGTGGACACCATTCGTGTGCCCAGCCCGCCGCTGATCCTGATCCCCACTACAGCCGGCACTTCGGCGGATGTCTCGCAATTCGTGATCATCTCCAACCAGCAGGAACGCATGAAGTTCTCCATCGTCAGCAAGGCGGTGGTGCCGGATGTGTCGCTGATCGACCCGGAAACCACGGCGAGCATGGACCCGTTCCTGTCCGCCTGTACCGGCATCGACGCGCTGGTGCATGCCATTGAGGCGTTTGTTTCCACCGGCCACGGCCCGCTGACCGATCCCCATGCGCTGGAAGCGATGCGCCTGATCAACGGTAATCTGGTGCAGATGATCGCCAACCCCACGGACATTGCCCTGCGCGAGAAGATCATGCTCGGCAGCATGCAGGCCGGGCTGGCGTTCTCCAATGCGATCCTGGGCGCGGTGCATGCGATGTCCCACAGCCTCGGCGGCTTCCTCGATCTGCCCCATGGATTGTGCAACGCGGTGTTGGTGGAGCATGTGGTGGCGTTCAACTACAGCTCGGCGCCGGAGCGTTTCAAGGTGATTGCCGAGACGTTTGGCATCGACTGTCGCGGCCTCAATCACCGGCAGATCTGCGGGCGTCTGGTGGACCATCTGATCGCGTTGAAGCATGCGATTGGCTTCCATGAAACCCTTGGTCTGCATGGGGTGCGTGTGGCGGACATTCCGTTCCTGTCCGAGCATGCGATGGATGACCCGTGCATCCTCACCAACCCGCGCGCGTCGAGCCAGCGTGACGTCGAGGTCGTCTATGGCGAAGCACTCTGACGACCCGCAGCGCGCACTGTCGGCGCTGCTGGGGCTGGGCGACCAGTCGGCGCGCAAGAGCCATTACCCGGAACTGACCGCGCGGCTGGATGAACTGGAGGCCGAGCGCAAGCGCTATATCCGCCTCAACGACGAGCTGGAGCAGCGCGTCGCCGCGCGCACCGACGAGCTGCTGGAGGCCAACCACAATCTGCAACAGCAGATCGCCCAGCGTGAGCAGATCGAACAGGACCTGCGCGACGCCCGTGACGCCGCCCAGGCCGCCAACCGCAGCAAGGACAAATACCTTGCGGCCGCCAGCCACGACCTGCTGCAACCGCTGAATGCCGCGCGCCTGTTGATCGCCACCTTGCGTGAGCGCCAGTTGCCCAGCGTCGAACAGGTGCTGGTGGAGCGCACGCATCAGGCGCTGGAAGGCGCCGAGGACTTGCTCACCGATTTGCTGGATATCTCGCGACTCGACCAAGCGGCGGTCAAGCCAGATGTGGCCCTGTATCGCCTGGATGAAGTGTTTGCGCCGCTGGTCTCGGAGTTCCAGTCGGTGGCCCAGGCGGCCGGGTTGAATCTGCGGGTGCACACCGGGCATTACGCGGTGCGCACGGACCTGCGGCTGTTGACGCGGATCCTGCGCAACTTTCTCAGCAATGCCTGCCGCTACACCGATGAGGGCTGCATCCTGCTGGGGGCGCGACGTCGCGGTGATTGCCTGCGCCTGGAGGTGTGGGACACCGGGCGCGGGATTGCGGCAGACCGGCTGGAGGCGATCTTCCTCGAGTTCAACCAGCTCGACGTCGGCCGCGCGGCGGATCGCAAGGGGGTGGGGCTGGGCCTGGCGATTGTCGAGCGGATTGCCGAGATCCTTGGTTATCCGATTGCCGTGCGCTCCTGGCCGGGGCGGGGCTCGATGTTCAGCATCGAAGTGCCGCTGAGCGCCGAGATGCCCGAGGCGATCAGCCAACTGCCGGCGCAACCGAGCACCGGCAACCCGCTGCCGGGCCGGCGTTTGCTGGTGATCGACAACGAAGTCAGCATCCTCGAAAGCATGAGCGCGCTGCTCGAGCAGTGGGGCTGCGAAGTGCTCACCGCCACCGACCAGGCGGGCGCGCTGGCGGCGTTGCAGGGCAGGGTGCCGGAGCTGATCCTTGCGGACTATCACCTCGATCACGGGGTGGTGGGCTGTGCGGTGGTCAAGCATCTGCGTGAGCACTTCGCCTGCAACATCCCTGCGGTGATCATCACTGCGGACCGCACCGACCAGTGCCGCCGTGCCTTGCGCCGGCTGGAAGCGCCGTTGCTGAACAAACCGGTCAAACCCGGGAAGCTCCGGGCTGTACTGAGCCAACTGCTCAGCTGAATCCGCAGATCTTGCTGTGTAAACCCGATCCCCTGTGGGAGCTGGCTTGTGTGGGAGCGGGCTTGCCCGCGATGGCGGTGTGTTAGTCAAAGAAGGGGTGACTGATACACCGCCATCGCAGGCAAGCCAGCTCCCACAGTTGGATGTGTGCCTGGCTCAGAGAGCATTCGCAGTGGCAGCGATTGATACCCGTCAACACGGAGTGCGGCAATTTGCGCCATGCTTGCCGCCTGATTCAAAGGCTGACGGAGCCCACCATGAACGCCCCCGCAACAACCGCCCCATCCTTCAAACTCCCCCTGGGCCTGGTCGTCGCCGTGCTGGTGATGGCCGGGGTGCTGCTGTTGCCGCTGCCCGCCGATTTGCCGGTGGCCGGGCATCGCATGCTGGCGATCCTCGCGTTTGCCGTGGTGGTGTGGATCACCGAGGCGGTGTCCTATGAAGCCAGCGCGATCATGATCACTTCCCTGATGGCGTTCCTGCTGGGCACGGCGCCGTCGCTGCAAGACCCCACGCATCTGATCGGCACCAGCCCGGCCATCAGCATGGCGTTGACCGGGTTTTCCAACCCGGCGCTGGCGCTGGTGGCGGGCGCGCTGTTTATCGCGGCGGCCATGACCCATACCGGTCTCGACCGGCGCATTGCCCTGGTGACGTTGAGCCGGGTCGGCACCAGCACCCGGCGCATCCTGCTGGGGGCGATTGCCGTGACCATTCTGCTCAGCCTTGTCGTGCCCAGCGCCACGGCGCGCAGTGCCTGTGTGGTGCCGATCATGATGGGCGTGATCGCCGCGTTTGGCGTCGACAAGCGTTCGAATATCGCCGCCGGCATCATGATCGTGGTGGCCCAGGGCACCAGCATCTGGAACGTCGGCATCCAGACCGCCGCCGCGCAGAACCTGCTGACCGTCGGCTTTATGGACAAGATGCTCGGCCAGCGCGTGTCGTGGATCGACTGGCTGATCGCGGGCGCGCCGTGGGCGTTGATCATGTCGGCGGTGTTGCTGTTTCTGGTGCTCAAGCTGCTGCCGCCGGAGACCGATAGCATCCCCGGCGGTAAAGAGGCGGTGGCCCAATCATTGGTGGACATCGGTCCCATGACCGGGCCGCAGAAGCGCCTGCTGGGCGTGTCGGTAGTGTTGCTGCTGGCCTGGGCCACGGAAGGGCGCCTGCATAACTTCGACACCACCTCGACCACCTACGCCGGGTTGGTGTTCCTGCTGTTGCCGGGGCTTGGCGTGATGACCTGGAAGGATGTGCAGTCGCGCATTCCGTGGGGTACGGTGATTGTGTTTGGCGTGGGCATCAGCCTGGGCACGGCGCTGCTGACCACCCAGGCGGGGCAGTGGCTGGGGGCTACGGTGGTGGCGCACACCGGGTTGGATCAGGTGGGGCCGTTGGGGGTGTTTGCGATCCTGGGGGCGTTCTTGATTCTGATCCACTTGGGGTTTGCCAGTGCCACGGCGTTGACCTCGGCGTTGTTGCCGATCCTGATTGCGGTGTTGCAGACCTTGCCGGGGGATTTCAGCCGGTTGGGCATGACCATGCTGTTGGGGTTTGTGATGAGCTACGGGTTTATCCTGCCGATCAATGCACCGCAGAATATGGTGTGTTTGGGGACTGGGACGTTTACGGCGCGGCAGTTTGCCAAGGTGGGGATTTTGGTGACGCTGATTGGGTATGGGTTGATGTTGGTGTTTGCCGCGACTTATTGGAGTTGGTTGGGGTGGATTTGAGGGCCCTGGAGTAGTGGTGTACATATCCGTTTTTTGGGTAACGGCCACCTAGGGTTCCGCCCTTACGGCGGCTCACTTTGGAAAAGCCGGAGTGCC
>NZ_ANNV01000056.1 GCF_000346755.1 Pseudomonas sp. CBZ-4
GTTGAATTCACCAGAGCTATCGCAGGCAAGCCAGCTCCCACATTGACCGCATCAGGCCTTGAGGGTGCGGGTCATTCGGAGCGCCAGCACACTGCCGGCAACGATCACCGCTGCCAGCAAGTACAACGCCAAATCCGTAGACCCCGTCGCATCCTTCACAAACCCGACGATATACGGGCTGAGGAACCCCGCCATCTGCCCCATCGAATTGATCAACGCCAAGCCACCGGCCGCCGCGCCTGCGCTGAGCATCGCGGTGGGCACCGGCCAGAACATCGGCAGGCCGGTCAGGGCGCCCATCGTCGCGATGGTCAGGCCCAGAATGGCAATGGCCGGTGTAGTGGCGAAATTCACCGCGATCAACAGGCCCACGGCGCCCATCAGCATCGGCACCACCAAGTGCCAGCGCCGCTCCTTGCGCAAGTCCGCCGAGCGGCCCACCAGCAACATGAACACCGCCGCCAGCAGGTACGGGATCGCACTCAGCCAGCCGATCACCAGGTTATCGCTGAAGCCCAGGTTCTTGATGATCGACGGCAGCCAGAAGTTGATCGCATACACACCGCTCTGGATGCAGAAGTAGATCAGGCCGAACGCCCAGATCGCCGGGTTCTTGAACACTTCGGCGAGGGAGTCGGTGGTGGTCTTCGGTTTGTTGGCCAGGTCGGTGGCCTGGTCGGCTTCCAGCACGGCACGCTCGTGGGGCTTGAGCCATTTGGCGTTGGCAAAGCTGTCGCTGAGCAGGAAGTAGGCGAGGGCGCCGAGGATGACGGTGGGCACGCCTTGCAGCAGGAACATCCACTGCCAGCCCGCGAGGCCACCTTGGCCGGCGGCGAAGTGGTTGAGGATCCAGCCGGAGAACGGGCTGCCCAGCAAGCCGGACACCGGGATCGCCGACATGAACAGCGCCATGATCCGCCCACGGCGGAAGGTGGGGAACCACTGCGAGAGGTACAGCACCACACCGGGGAAGAAGCCCGCTTCGGCGGCCCCGGTAAACAGGCGCAAGGTATAGAAATGCGTCGGCGTGGTGACGAACAGCAGGCACGTGGACAACGTCCCCCACACGATCATCATCAGCGCAATCCAGCGCCGTGGGCCGAATTTGGTCAGCGCCAGGTTGCTCGGCACGCCGCACAGCACGTAGCCGATAAAGAAAATCCCGGCGCCCAGGCCGTACACGGTTTCGCTGAACTTCAACGCATCGAGCATCTGCAACTTGGCAAAGCCAACGTTTACCCGGTCGAGGTAATTGAACAGATAGCAGATGAAGATGAAGGGGATCAGGCGCAGGGTGATGCGCTTGTAGATGGCGTTTTTATCGTCATCGGTGGCCAGTACGGCAGTGGCGCTCTGTGACATGGCAGTCTCTCTTTATTATGATTTTTCGCGATGCGAGGGTAACGTTGATCGCCCAAACAGTCTCGGCGACGTGACGGGGTACTGTCTTTGTGCCCACGCACAGCGAAGGCCCCTTTGCGCTGTGCCAGTGAACAACCACCTTTCAGGAAGTTAGCCCCATGTTCGAGCTCGATCATGACTTGGCGCAGGATATTGTCGATCGCACCATGGCCATCCTGCCCTATAACGTCAATGTCATGGACAGTCAGGGGCTGATTCTCGGCAGCGGCGAGCCGGAGCGCATCAACACCCGGCACGAAGGCGCGCAACTGGTGCTGGCCAATGGACGCGTGGTGGAGATCGACGGCCAGACCGCCAAGCACCTCAAGGGCGTGCAGCCGGGCATCAACCTGCCGCTGCTGCACGACCAACGCCTGATCGGCGTGCTGGGCATCACCGGTGAGCCGGAAGGGCTGCGCACCTACGCCGAACTGGTGCGCATGACCGCTGAAATGCTTGTCAGCCACCGCCACCAGCAAGTCGAACAACAATGGCGACGCCAGCGTTGTGATGACCTGCTGGCGTTGCTCCTGGCCGAAACCGGTGACTCCCCGCGCCTGGTGGACGAAGCCCGGCAACTGGGGCTCAAGCCACAGCTGGCGCGCACGCCGTACCTGTTTGAACTGGGCCCGGGGCACTCGGCAGAAGCCCTGAGTGCCTGGCTCACATCGCGCTACCCAGACAGCTGGTGTGTCAGCTCGGCGCAGTTTTCCCTGCTCTGGTGCCGGCCCGCGGCGGCGCAGGTGGACAACCTGCGGTTGCTGGAAAAGCTCGAAGGCGCAGGCTGGAACATCCTGCGCGTCGCCGTCGGCGGGCAGGCCGATGGCCTGGCCGGCCTGCGCCGTTGCTACCGTCGGGTCGGCGACTTGCTGGCCTACGGTCGCGATGTACTGCCGCACTCACGCCTGCTCACCCTCAACCGCTTTCGCCTGCCGGTGATGCTCTGGCGTCATCGCAACGATGACGCCCTGGACGAGTTGCTCAACCCCCTGCGCAAAGTGCTGGCCAAGGACAGCAACGGCCAATTGCAGGCGACCCTGCGCAGTTGGTGCGAACACGACGGGCAAAGCCAGGCCTGCGCCGACGCCTTGGGTATCCACCGCAACAGCCTGCGCTATCGCATGGAGCGTATCGCCGAACTCAGTGGCGTCGACCCGCTGACCCTCGATGGCATGCTCGCCCTCTATCTCGGCGTGCAACTCTTGCCCCAGGCTTTGTAGGAATGAACAACAAAGCCAAAGCGTACTTGTGCATCTGACCGGCGTCATTGCTGCTGCCAACTGGCAGCATGGGCGTTATAAAAACCGGAGAAAGCCCATGAAAATCATCATCGCCCCCGACTCGTTCAAGGACAGCCTGAGTGCAGAAGGCGTGGCCCAAGCCATTGCGGCAGGCTTGGCCGAGGTTTGGCCGGATGCGCAGTTGGTGCAGTGCCCCATGGCGGACGGTGGTGAAGGCACGGTTGAGTCGGTGCTCGCGGCGTGCAACGGCGAATTGCGCGGCCAAACCGTGCAAGGCCCGCTGGGCGGCACGGTCGAAGCCCATTGGGGTTGGCTGGCCGACAGCCACACGGCAATTATCGAGATGGCCGAAGCCAGCGGCCTGCAACTGGTTGCGCCTGGGCAGCGCGACGCCTGTTCCAGCACCACGTTTGGCACCGGGCAACTGATCCGCGCCGCCCTCGACCTCGGCGCCCAGCGCATCATCCTGGCGATTGGCGGCAGTGCCACCAACGATGGCGGTGCCGGTGCGATGCAAGCGCTCGGCGTGCAGTTGTTCGACGCCGAGGAACACGCCTTGCCACCGGGCGGCCTGGCCTTGTCGCGCCTGGCCCGGATTGATCTTGAACACTTGGACCCGCGCCTGGCCGACGTGCGTTTTGAGATCGCCGCCGACGTCAACAACCCACTCTGCGGCCCGCACGGTGCCTCGGCGATCTTCGGCCCGCAAAAAGGCGCCAACCCCGCGCAAGTGCAACTGCTGGACGCCGCCCTCGGCCACTTCGCCGACCACTGCGCGCGCGCCCTGGGCAAAGACGTGCGCGACGAACCCGGCAGCGGCGCGGCCGGTGGCCTTGGGTTTGCAGCCAAAGCCTTTCTTGGCGCGCAGTTTCGCGCCGGTGTGGAAGTCGTCGCCGACCTGGTTGGCCTGGATGCCGCCGTGCAAGGCACCGACCTGGTGATTACCGGCGAAGGCCGTTTCGATGCCCAGACCCTGCGCGGCAAAACCCCGTTCGGCGTGGCGCGTATAGCGCAGCAACACGGCGTGCCCGTAATCGTCATCGCCGGCACACTGGGCGACGGCTATGAGCAGATGTACGCCCACGGCGTGGACGCGGCGTTCGCCCTGCCTTCCGGCCCGATGAGCCTGGAGCAGGCTTGCAGCGAGGCACCGAGGTTGCTGCGCGAGCGGGCGGCGGATATTGCGCGGGTGTGGCGGGTGGCGAGGTTTCACTGAGGCCTGATAAAGCCTGACGTTCTAGCTCCAGCTCTGGCTTTTCAGCTTCTGATCTTAGGCGCCCCGTTAACCACGCTGGCCGAACGCAGGCTT
>NZ_ANNV01000057.1 GCF_000346755.1 Pseudomonas sp. CBZ-4
ACTGACCCACCGCTATCGCAGGCAAGCCAGCTCCCACATTTTTTTACCGTGACTGGTCTTAGTTTTTTGCCGGGCCATTGCCGATCTGCCACACAAACGGCGGCTCGGTCCCATTGATCACCCAATCCCCGACAATCCGCGCCTTGTAGATCACCGGATTATGCGACGACACCGTACGCGCATTGCGCCAATGTCGGTCCAGGGATTTACCCTGGCGCACATCCGACGCCCCCAGTGCATTGAACAATTGGCTGGTGGCCCGCTGGATCAACTCCGACACCACCACCTGCGCCGTCGCCGATTCAATCTCGGCCGCCACATTGGCGGCGCGCTCGGCGGCATCATCCCCGCCAAACCGCGCCACGTAGGCTTGCTGTGCCGGCAGCGTGGCTTTCAACGCACTGGCTTCGGCAGCATAGACCAGCGCCGCGACGTCACCCACCACCTGTTGCACCTGCGCATCCGCGCTGACATGGGGCGCATTGCCATGGCTGTAGATGCGCTTGCGGCTGCGCACCTGCTCGGCCACGTCGTTCAGCGCGGCGCGGCCGATCCCGGCCAGGCTGGCCAGTAACACCAGTTGGTAGAACGCCGTCTGGTATTTGAAGCGCGTGGCAAAGTCGATCACGTTGTCCGCTTCCACCACGGCGTTGGTAAAGCGCGAGGTGCCGCTGCCGGTGGTGCGCTGGCCGAAGCCGTCCCAGTCGTCGCTGTGCTCTACGCCGGGCTGGCGGGCGCGGGTGGCGGCGATCACATCGCCCTGGGTGTCGCTGCGCTGGGCGTACACGTCGATCCAGTCAGCGAAAATGCTGCCGGTGCTGTAGAACTTTTCACCGTTGAGTGTCCAGTTGTCGCCGTCGGGGCTGACTTGGGTGACCACATCGCCAATGGCGACGTTGCCGATTTCGGTCCAGGCACAGCCGACGATATCGCCGTCGACAAAGCGCTTGAACCACAGGTCACGCCCGGCGCCGGGCGGTGCGTTGAGGCGGTCTTCGGCAAATGCAAAGTGCCCGCGCAATGCCTGGGGGATGTTGGAGTCGGCGGCGGCCAGTTCGATCAACAGCTCAAACAACTGTGGCAGGGACGCGCCGCCGCCGCCGTACTCCACCGGCACGCGCACGGCGCCAAAGCCGGCGGCCTTGAGCCACTGGATCGGCTCATGGGGCAGGGTGCGGGTCTGTTCGCGCTGCACGGCGCCTGCGGCGATGCGTGCGAAGATCGGCCGGAAGCGCGCGGCCAGCGTGGGGTAATCGACGCCGATGGACAGCGGGTTGATGACGTGGTGTTCAGTCATGGGGGACGGCTCCTGTGGACAATGCAGGGGTGATTGCACAGTCCGTGCCGGGTGCACGAGCCCGTGTTTACGGGGCGCAGCCCGCCGCAACTGTTGCCCTGGCAACAGTGGATCGACAAACCGTCGCGATCTGCGACATCGCTGCGACGCCACGCGTTTTGCCGCAACCCGCCTGGCATGGGCGTTTGGCCGGGCTGGCACGCTTGCTGCTCAAGCCTTCGGTACATCCCCTATGTACGAGGTAGTGTCCGATGAGTCAGCAGCCTGTGAAATTTGCCTACTGGGTGCCCAACGTCAGCGGTGGGTTGGTGGTCAGCAAGATCGAGCAACGCACCCACTGGGGCATCGATTACAACCGCAAGCTGGCGCAACTGGCAGAAGCCGCCGGTTTTGAATACGGCCTGACCCAGATCCGCTTCACCGCCGGCTACGGTGCCGAGAACCAGCATGAGTCCGTGGCGTTCAGCCATGCCTTGCTGGCGGCGACCACCACCCTCAAAGTGATCGCTGCGATCCTGCCTGGCCCTTGGCAGCCGGCGCTGGCGGCCAAGCAACTGGCGACGATCGACCAGCTCACCAATGGCCGCATCGCGGTGAATATCGTCAGCGGCTGGTTCAAGGGCGAGTTCCAGGCCATTGGCGAACCCTGGCTGGAGCATGACGAACGTTACCGCCGTTCCGAGGAGTTTATCCGCGCCCTCAAAGGCATCTGGACCCAGGACGATTTCACCTTCAAGGGCGACTTCTACCGCTTCAACAACTACACCTTGAAACCCAAGCCCCTGGGCCAACCGGAAGTGTTCCAGGGCGGCAGTTCACGGGCGGCGCGGGACATGGCCGCGCGCGTGTCGGACTGGTATTTCACCAACGGCAACACTCCCGAAGGGATCAAGGCGCAGGTTGACGACATCCGCGCCAAGGCGGCGGCCAACAACCATTCGGTGAAAGTCGGGGTCAACGCCTTCGTGATCGCCCGCGACACCGAAGAAGAGGCCCGCGCCGTGCTCGCCGAGATCATCGACAAGGCCGATCCCGAGGCAGTCAACGCCTTTGGCGACGCGGTGAAACAGGCGGGTAAGGCGTCACCGGAAGGCGAGGGCAACTGGGCCAAATCCAGCTTTGAAGACCTGGTGCAGTACAACGACGGCTTCAAGACCAACCTCATCGGCACTCCGCAGCAAATTGCCGAGCGCATTGTTGCGCTGAAGGCGGTGGGTGTGGACCTGGTGCTGGCGGGTTTCCTGCACTTCCAGGAAGAAGTCGAGTATTTCGGCAAGCGTGTGTTGCCGTTGGTACGCGAGCTGGAAGCCAAGGCCGGGATCAAGCAGGTGGCGTAGGCAAGGGCTTTTCCAGGCGCAGGGCGCTGGTGTGGTCGGCGTAGTAGTCGTCGACCTGGGCAAAGCGCCGGTAGCCGTTGCGCTCGTACAAGCCCAGGGCGCCGGGGTTGTCGGTGCGCACTTCCAGGCGCAGGTGGGTGCAACGGTGCGCCACGGCGCAGGCCTCGATACGGGCCAGCAGTTGCTGGCCCAGGCCCATGCCGCGCGCCTGTTCGGCGATGGCGATGGAGTACAACCGCGCCCGCGTACTCCGGCGGCGCAACAGCAGCAAGGCATAACCGAGCAGTTGCCCGTCACGCGCCACCACCAGCAACTGGCCGTGGGCGCGGCTGACCATCCAGCGCAGACTGCGCGGCGAGAGCCGATCACTGATAAAACATTGCTGCTCCAGCGCGATTAACGCGGGTATATCCGTGGTGCATGCAACGCGAAAGGAAAGTGCCATATGACCGCCGTAAAAGTTGCGTAACGAAACGGGACTTCTCTAAAAGATCGTGCTTAATAGAAAAGGTCGAGTTCTCTTAAGCGGATCAAATACTATGTCAGCGGTACAAGGTCATTGGCGTGAAGTATCCGAGCAAAGTGTCGTGGCGACAATAACTTCCAGCGGTTATTTTTCCACGACTTCCAAACCGTCCAGTCAAGTAGTGATCATCGTCGAACGCCGGGAAGATTGGGCCTCCTATTTCCCCAGCGAAGACATCGTCACCGCCCAGGAATACCTCGAACAAACCCGCGACAGCGACGTGGGCAAGCGCATTCAGGTGATCAACCTGTGCCGCAGCTACAAGTACCTGGGCCACGGCTACTACTGCTCGCTGCTGGCCGAGGCGCGCGGGCACAAGGTGATTCCGTCGGTGCGCACCATCAGCGAACTGACGAAAAAGTCGTTATACGGGCTGGCCCTGGATAACTTGGACAAGACCCTGGATAAAGCCCTCAGTCATCATCTTTACAGCAATGCCGAGGGCTTTACCCTGACACTTTATTTTGGTCGGACCACGATTGAGCCATTACAGGATCTGGCCCGCGAGTTGTTTGAAACCTTTGCCTGCCCGATTCTATTAGTTGAATTCAAGAAGCATAACGGCTGGCATATTGAAGGCGTCAAGTGCGGCGCATTGCATAAGTTGCGCGATGATCAGGAAGATCAATTCGCCCACGCCCTCGACAACTTCAGCCGCAAGATCTGGCGCCAGCCGCGCTCACGCCGGGTGGCCCGTTATGACCTGGCGATCCTCCACGATCCCCTGGAGCAATTGCCACCGTCCAACCCCAAGGCCCTGGAGCATTTCATCCGCGTCGGCAAGGGCCTCGGCATTGATGTGCAGTTGATCGAGCGCAAGGACTACGCGCGCCTGGCCGAATACGACGCCTTGCTGATCCGCGAGACCACCAGCGTAGACAACCACACCTACCGCTTCGCCAAGAAAGCCGAAAGCGAAGGCCTGGTGGTGATGGACGACCCGGCGTCGATCCTGCGCTGTACCAACAAGGTCTACCTGGCCGACCTGCTCAACAGTCATCAGCTGGGCATGCCCGCCACCGAGATCCTCTACAAGGAACGACCGGAGGATTTTGAACGGGTTGGCGAGCGCCTGGGTTTTCCGTTGGTGCTGAAGATCCCCGACGGCTGCTTTTCCAAGGGCGTGATCAAGGTGGAAAGCCAGGAGGCCTTGCTCAAGGCCACCGCCGAGCTGTTCGAGCATTCGGTGCTGCTGCTGGCCCAGGAGTTTTTCTATACCGAGTACGACTGGCGCATCGGCGTGCTCAACCGCAAGCCGATCTTTGCCTGCCAGTACTTCATGTCCAAGGGCCATTGGCAGATCTACAACCACAAGGCCATCGGCCAGGCGATCAACGGCGAGTGCCGCACCCTGGCGGTCCATGAAGCGCCGAAGGCGGTGGTGGAGCTGGCGGTGAAGACCGCCAACCTGATCGGCGACGGCCTCTATGGCGTCGACCTCAAGCAGTCCGGCGACAAGGTGGTGGTGATCGAGGTGAACGACAACCCGAATATGGATGCGGGGATCGAGGATGCGTATTTGCAGGACGATCTGTATGGGTTGGTGCTGGAGGAGTTTGTGCGGCGTTTGGAGTTGAAGCGCCAGGGGCAGGGTTGGTAAGACTGTTGAAGAACAACAGTGGACGATCAACTGTGGGAGCTGGCTTGCCTGCGATAGCGGTGGTCCAGTTAAAACAACAGTGACTGACCCACCGCTATCGCAGGCAAGCCAGCTCCCACAAAAAAACCAGTTTCAGCAGTGGGATTCAGGGCGTGGCTTGGAGGGTCAGCACCTCAAACCCCTGCGCCGTCACCGCCACCGTATGCTCCCACTGCGCCGACAAACTGTTGTCCTTGGTCACCACCGTCCAACCGTCCTTGAGGCTGCGTGTCTTGGCGCCGCCCTGGTTAAGCATCGGCTCGACGGTAAACACCATGCCTTCACGCAGTTCCAGCCCGGTGCCGGGGCGGCCGAAGTGGAGGATCTGCGGTTCTTCATGCATCTGCCGGCCAATGCCATGGCCGCAGTACTCACGCACCACGCTGTAGCCGTTGGCCTGGGCGTGGCTCTGGATCGCGTGGCCGATGTCGCCCAGGCGCGCGCCGGGCTTGACCTGGCGGATGCCCGCCCACATCGCCTCGAAGGTCTGTTCCACCAGGCGCCGGGCCTTGGGCGGCACGTTGCCGATCATGTACATCTTGCTGGAGTCGGCGATGTAGCCGCCTTTTTCCAGGGTGATGTCGATGTTGATGATGTCGCCGTCCTGCAACACATCCTTGGCACTGGGCATGCCGTGGCACACCACCTCGTTGATCGAGGTGTTGATGGAGAAGGGGTAATCGTATTGGCCAAGGCTGGCGGGGCGGGCCTGCAAGTCGTTGCGGATGAAGGCTTCGACGGCGCTGTCCAGCGCCAGGGTGGAGCGGCCGGCGGCGACAAAGCCGTCGAGCATGTCGAACACCTGGGCCAGCAGGCGCCCGGATTCGCGCATCACGGCCAGTTGGGCGGCGGTCTTGATCATCAGCTGCGCCCCCGGATCAGGTCGGGCTTGTCCAGCAACAATTTGTTGATCAGGTCGTTGTAGGCCAGGTTGGGATTGAGTTCGGCGAGCAGGCCGATCTTGATCCAGAACTCGGCCTGGGCGTTGATGGAGCGGTCCATCGCGGCGCTGGCCAGGCGCAATTGTTCGTGCAGTTGGTCGGTGATCTTGACGATGCCCATGGGGTTCACTGTGCTGGATTGATATACAAAGCGTATATGTTTCGTATATCGCAAGTAAACCTTTTGTTGACTCGTCCTGCCGTGCGCGGTTAATTTCAGGGCATGACTTATCCAACGTTGCGCAGCCAGCCAAGCATGATTATTACCGCCATTCCTCATTTGGCGGGATAGCGCACGGCTGCACCCAAACCCGCCCTAGAGGCGGGTTTTGTTTTTCCGTCTCCAGGGCCCTTTACACCACGCCAGGAGACACCCATGAGCACCTGCACCGCGCCCCACACCGCCGACACTGGGCTGCTTGAGCATTACGTGAAAAAGATCCTCGCCGCCCCGGTGTACGACCTGGCGGTGCGCACGCCCTTGCAAGTGGCGCCGGCGTTGTCGGCCTTGCTGGGCAATACCCTGCTGCTCAAGCGTGAAGACCTGCAACCGACGTTTTCCTTCAAGATCCGCGGCGCCTACAACAAGCTGGTGCAACTCAGTGACGCGCAAAAGGCCCGGGGCGTGGTGACGGCCTCGGCGGGCAACCATGCGCAAGGCGTGGCGCTGGCGGCCCTGGAATTGGGGATCAAGGCGCGCATTGTCATGCCCGCCACCACCCCGGAACTCAAGGTGCTGGGCGTGCGTTCGCGGGGTGCCGAAGCGGTGCTGCACGGGGCGAGTTTTCCGTTTGCCCTGGCCCATGCGTTGCAACTGGCCGAGGCCTCGGGTTGCACCTTTGTCTCGCCCTTCGATGACCCGGAGGTGATTGCTGGCCAGGGCACCGTGGCCATGGAAATCCTGCGCCAGCAACAAGGCCCGCTGCACGCGATCTTCGTGCCGGTGGGCGGCGGCGGGCTGATCGCCGGGATTGCTGCGTACGTCAAATACTTGCGGCCAGAAGTGCGCATCGTCGGCGTCGAGCCCGAAGGTTCCAGTTGCCTGTTGGCAGCCCTGCGTGCCGGCGAGCGGGTGGTGTTGCCCAGTGTCGATGGGTTTGCCGATGGCACGGCGGTGGCGCAGGTCGGCGCGTTTGGTTTTGAAATCTGCCGCGATTGGGTGGACGAAGTCATCACCGTCAGCAACGACGAACTGTGCATCGCGATCAAGCTGATCTACGACGACACACGGTCCATCACCGAGCCTTCCGGGGCATTGGCGGTGGCCGGCATTCGCAAGTACGTCGCGCGCAGTGGCGTGTGTGGGCAGACACTGGTGGCGATCAATTCCGGGGCGAATATCAACTTCGATAGTTTGCGACATGTTGCCGAAAGAGTGGCTGCGCAAGGGGTCGCGTGATACGAACTGGCGGGTTAAACGTTTAATCGCAGCGGTTCGGCGATGATTCAAGCGGCGCTGTTGCCGATATATAACGCCGCACGCCGCTTATGAGGAAAGGTTACAACGGCAACGGATTTTGCCGGGTAGGCTGGTGATTGCAAGCGTCTTCCAGGGTTGGCAAGACGTGGCAGGCCAGTGCCTGCCGGATCCATAACAATCGATTGGCAGTCTCAGGAAAGGAGAGGTTGACCATGCTTTCGGAACTGGAACTACGCAGCATTATTGAAACAAGTTTCCTGCCCAAGCGGTGCGAATGCACCAAAGCCGAAGACGCTTCGCTGACGATCAAGGTCTACGACGACCGCGACCGTGACCGGGTGGATTTGGAAGTCAAAGGCATCAACGCCGATAAACTCGACAGCAGCCGCGCCATTTGCAACCTGATCACCGGGTTGCGCGAAAACCTCAAGCACACCCATGCACCCGCCCTGCAAAAAGCGGGCGGGCGTGCCTATTGATCAGGCCGCCGTTTGAGGGGTTGGCACCGACGCCCTGTGGGCCTGGATAAACGCCAGGCCCAGCACGGTTTCCGTGGCCACCGCCAGCAGGATGCCCGGGCCGGCGTTGCCACTGATCCACTCGCTCAAACCCAACGCGGCTAGGACAAAACACCCGGTGATAAACCCGGTGGTGATGGCGCGGCGTGTGTCAGAGGGAGGTGCGTGGCGGGCGCGGTAGAACATGATGCCGAGGGCCAGGAACAGCGCGGCGTTACGCCGGGCCACCAAGCCCGTGGCGCTTGAATATTCCACACTCCACAACCATAACAGCCAGTCGGGGCGCAGGCCCCACGTGAGTGCGAGGGCGAAGCAGAGCAGGGCGGTAAACAGGGCGAGCGTATGAAAGCGCAGCGGCATGACGAGTCCTTTCGGCCGGGTGATCAGCGCGCAAGGATAACCGTTCGCAAGCCAATACGCCGCCCTTTGTCAGCACGGTGCTCAATTCTGGGACAGGCAGGCTTCAGACAGCTTCTTGTAGCTTACGTACTGCTCGACACCGGCCTTGTCGAGAAACTTGATATCGGCCTTGACGACCTTGCATTCGCTGGTCTGCGGTTCGTTCATCGAGATGACTTTCTGCACATCCATGGGCATGCCGTAGCGGTAAGGCACCGGTTTTGAATCGGCTTGGGCCACGCCCGAAACGGCGGCCAGCGCCAAGGGGAGGCCGATCAGCAGGGTTTGGGTGTTCATGAAGGTTCTCCAACAGGGATTCGCTGGCCCATCGTGGTGATGGGCGGACGCGTTCACTGTTGTCCCCCGACATTAACCATTGATTAATTTTGGGGGTTCCTGACAAAAGCTTCATGTTCGAAAGCGATTACCTACATGATCGCCGAATTTCTCCTACATTTATCGCGATTTTCAGCCCAGTTGGTCGCGGTAGGGCAGGTCCGGGCCGGTCTTGCCGCAGGTCATGGCCGCGGCGCGAATGGCAAACCCCAGCATGCGGTCGATCTGCTCGCGAGACAGCTGTTGCAGGCCTTCTACCGAGTCCAGCGCGTGCTCGGTCAGCCAGGCAATCAACGCCGCCTGGAAGGTATCCCCGGCGCCGACCGTATCGGCCATCACCACCTTGACCGCAGGTGCAGACCAGTGCCCATGCTGGCGGCTGAATACGCTGGCGCCGTCGCCACCGCGGGTGAGAAACACCAGCTGGCAACGGTGTTGCAGCCAACCTTGCAAGACGCTTTCCGGCGACTGTTCGGGGTAGAGCAGGTGCAGGTCTTCGTCGCTGACCTTGATCAAGTCGGCATGCTGCACCAGCTCGTCGATGCGCGCGCGCCACAGGTGGATGTCCGGTTGCGGGTTGAGACGCACGTTGGGATCGAGGCTGATCAGGCGCTTGCCGCTTTCACGCTTGACCAGGTGCAGCAGGGTGTCGCCCACCGGCTGCACCACCAGGGAAAACGAGCCGATATGCAGGCCGCGAATGTCAGCGCCGAGTGCCGGCAGATGGCTGGTCTGCAGCAGGCGATCCGCGCACCCGTCGCCGCGAAAGCTGTACTGCGGCGAACCATCGCTGCCCACCGCGACCATCGACAGGGTGGTCGGCGCGGCGAATTCCACCAGGAACTGTTCGCTCACGCCTTCGTCCCTGAGCACCTGCAACAGGCGCCGGCCGAGGAAGTCGGTGGACACGCCACCGAACAGTCCCGCCTCGACGCCCAGGCGGCGCAGACCCACGGCCACGTTGAACGGCGAGCCACCGGCAAGTGCCTTGTAGTTGACCTTGGAAGCCTGCCCGCTGGCATCCTCCTCGCTGAAAAAATCAAACAGCGCTTCACCACACACCAGATACATAGTCGTTCGCTCTTAAAGGGTGGCCACGTGCTGTTGATAGCGCTCGTAGGCCTGTTGATAGGCGCCGACACTGGCCGCCACCGGCAAGGTGCGGCTGGCCAGGTCAAGGCTCACGCAGCGGTCGCACAAACGGGCCAGGGATTCGCCGGATTGGCTCCACGCCGCCTGGATCGCTGCGCCCAGTGCGGCAGCTTCCGGTTGTTCGGTACAGACCACTTCGGTGTTCATGATGTCGGCGACCATCTGCCGCCACAGCGGGCTTTTCGAACCGCCGCCGATCAAGCGGATGCTCTGGCTTTGCAGGCCGGTCTGGCGCAGCAGGTCAAGGCCGTAGCGCAGGCCGAAGGTGGTGCCCTCGACCACCGCGCGGCACAGGTTGGCGCGGGTCAGGTTGGTCATGGTCAGGCCGTGCAGGCTGCCGCTGGCGTGGGGCAGGGCAGGTACACGTTCGCCATTGAGGAACGGCAGCATGCTCACGCCCTCGGCGCCAATCGGGGCCTCGGCGACCAGGGTGTTGAACGCGGCGAGGTCCAGTTCGAACAGCTCGCGGATCACCCCGGTGGCGTTGGTCAGGTTCATGGTGCAGATCAACGGCAGCCAGCCGCCGCTGGATGAGCAGAACGTCGCCACTGAGGCCTGGGGGCTCACGTTGGGTTGGTCGGCAAATGCGTAGACGGTGCCCGATGAACCGAGGCTCATGGTGATCACGCCGGGGGCAATGTTGCCGGTGCCGAGGGCGCCCATCATGTTGTCGCCGCCGCCGCTGGACACGATCGCGTTGGGGTTGATGCCCAGGCGTTCGGCGATGGCCGGCAGGATCGTGCCGACGGCTTGATCGGCCTCGATCAATGGCGGCAAGGCGTTGACCAGGCGCCCAGTCGGATCGATGTGCTGCAGCAGCGCCACATCCCATTCGCGGCTGCGCACATTGAAATAGCCGGTGCCCGACGCATCGCCGTATTCGGCGACGGCACGCCCGGTGAGCCAGTAGTTGAGGTAGTCGTGGGGCAGCAGCACATGGGCGATCTGCGCGAATACGTCGGGGTGTTGCTCGCGGGTCCACAGCAGCTTGGACACGGTGTAGCCCGGCGCAATCGCCACGCCCAGGCGTTCCAGCGAGCCGCTTTCGCCGCCCAGATAATCCAGCAGTCGCTGGTTTTCGGCGGTGGTTTCGGTGTCGCACCACAGTTTGGCCGGGCGCAGGACCTGGCCGCCCTCATCGAGCAGCACCAGCCCGTGCTGCTGGCCGGAAACGCCGATGCCAAGGATGTCCTGGCCGTCCACGCGGGCCTGTTGCAAGGCGCGGTGGGTGGCGGCGGTAAAGGCGTCGAGCCATTGCTGGGTGTCTTGCTCGCGGCGGCCGTTGGCGCCGCTGATCAATGTGTGTGGAGCGTCGCCCTGGCCCAGCACCTTGCCGCTGGCAGCGTCGAGGACGATGGCCTTGGTGCCCTGGGTGCCGCAGTCGATGCCGAGGAACAGGTTTTGCTGGGTCATGGTGGGGTGCTCAGCAGTATTGTTGTTTTGGATTGAAAACCCGATCAACTGTGGGAGCTGGCTTGCCTGCGATAGCAATCTGTCAGTCACAAC
>NZ_ANNV01000058.1 GCF_000346755.1 Pseudomonas sp. CBZ-4
CGCAGGCAAGCCAGCTCCCACAGTAAATCTGTGCGCTTCTTCGAGATATTTCCCATGAACGAATTCCTAAACCTGCAGGGCTACGGCCCCATGCTCGCCCAAGGCGCGTGGATGACGCTCAAGCTGTCGTTCCTCGCCCTGGCCCTGAGCCTCGTCCTGGGCCTGATCGCCGCCGGTGCCAAGCTGTCCCGCGCGAAATGGCTGCGGCTGCCGGCCACGCTGTACACCACGCTGATCCGCAGCGTGCCGGACCTGGTGCTGATCCTGCTGATCTTCTACAGCCTGCAACTGTGGCTCAACGACCTCAGCGAAATGGCCGGCTGGGACTACTTTGAAATCGACCCGTTCACCGCTGGCGTGGTGACCCTGGGCTTTATCTACGGCGCCTATTTCACCGAGAACTTCCGTGGCGCAATCCTCAGCGTGCCCGCCGGCCAATTGGAGGCAGCCACCGCCTACGGCCTGAGCCGCTGGCAGCGTTTCCACCTGGTGCTGTTCCCGCAACTGATGCGCTTTGCCCTGCCGGGCCTGGGCAATAACTGGCTGGTGTTGCTCAAGTCCACCGCGCTGGTGTCGATCATCGGCCTGTCGGACCTGGTCAAGGCCGCGCAGAACGCCGGCAAGACCACCAACGAGCCGCTGTATTTCCTGATCCTCGCGGGCCTGGTGTACCTGGTGATCACCACCCTCTCCAACCGCATCTTCAAGCGCCTCGAACGGCGCTACAACCTCGGCATCAAGGGGATGGCGCGATGATCGAACTGTTCCAGCAATACGGCCTGGCCTACCTGTTCAGCGATGGCGCGGGTTTGTCCGGCGTGGCCATGACATTGTGGCTGTTCATCGTCTCGGTGGTGCTTGGGTTTTGCCTGTCGATCCCGTTGGCGCTGGCGCGGGTGTCCGAGCACTTCTGGTTGCGCTGGCCGGTGGAGGTCTACACCTACCTGTTCCGCGGCACGCCGCTGTATATCCAACTGCTGATTTGCTACACCGGGCTGTACAGCCTGGAGGTGGTGCAGGACAACGCCCTGCTCAACCAGTTTTTCCGCAATGCGCTGAACTGCACCCTGCTGGCGTTTGTGCTGAACACCTGCGCCTACACCGTGGAAATCTTCGCCGGGGCGATCCGCAATATCCCCCACGGCGAAATCGAAGCGGCCCGCGCCTACGGCCTGCACGGCTGGCGGCTGAACCTGTTCGTCGTGGTGCCCGCCGCTCTGCGCCGTGCGTTACCGGCCTACAGCAATGAAATGATCCTGATGCTGCACGCCACCTCCCTGGCGTTTACCGCCACCGTCGCCGACATCCTCAAGGTGGCCCGCGACGCGAATGCCGAGACGTTCCTCACGTTCCAGGCGTTTGGCATCGCCGCCCTGCTGTACATGCTGCTGTCCTTTGCACTGGTGGGCCTGTTCCGACTGGCCGAACGTCGCTGGATGCGTTTTCTTGTTCCTACCCGAGGCTAACCCATGAATCAGTCCGCGCAGGCCCTGGCCGCATACCCCATGGATACACCCGCTGCCAACACCAGCACCGCCGCCGTCAAGCTGCAAGTCGAAGGCATCCACAAACGCTACGGCGACCACGAAGTGCTCAAGGGCGTGTCCGTCAATGCGCGCAACGGCGATGTGATCAGCCTGATCGGCGCCAGCGGCTCGGGCAAAAGCACGATGCTGCGCTGCATCAACTTTCTCGAACAACCGGACGCCGGGGTCATCACCCTCGACGGCATCAGCATCGAAATGCAGCCCGGCCGCGCCGGCACCCGCGCGCCGCACCAGGCCCAACTGCAAAACCTGCGCACACGCCTGGCCATGGTGTTCCAGCACTTCAACCTGTGGAGCCACATGACCGTGCTGGAAAACATCACCATGGCCCCGCGCCGGGTGTTGGGCGTCAGCGCCGCCGAGGCGGAAAAACGCGCGCGGATGTATTTGGACAAGGTCGGCCTGCCGGGCCGCGTGGCCGATCAGTACCCGGCGTTCCTGTCCGGTGGGCAACAGCAACGCGTGGCGATTGCCCGTGCCCTGGCCATGGAACCGGAGATCATCCTGTTCGATGAACCGACCTCCGCCCTTGACCCGGAACTTGTAGGAGAAGTCCTCAAAGTCATACAGACGTTGGCCGAGGAAGGTCGTACCATGCTGATGGTCACCCACGAGATGGGCTTTGCCCGCCAGGTGTCCAGCCAAGTGCTGTTCTTGCATCAGGGCCGGGTCGAGGAACAAGGCGGTGCCGAGATCCTTGACCATCCCAGCAGCGAGCGCTTGCAGCAATTTCTTTCCAATCGTCTGAAGTGAAACCCATGGATACCAAGGCCAACGGACCCCATTCCTCCCCTGCGCTGGATCGCATCGATGAAGCCATCATCGAAGTGCTGCGCCACCAGGGGCGTATCACCTACGAAAAGCTCTCGTCGCTGGTGCACCTCACCCCCAGGCCCTGCCTGGAGCGCGTGCGCAAGCTGGAGCGACGCGGGGTGATTCGCGGGTACGGGGCGATCATCGATGTGCAGATGGTCTCGCCGGGGTTGTCCTTGCTGGTGCTGGTGGCCTTGTCCAACCAGAGCGGGCGCTCGGCGCAAAAGGCCTTTGAAGCCTGCGTCAAAGCCTGCCCGCAGGTATTCGAATGCCAGCTGATCAGCGGGCCGTTCGACTACAGCCTGCGCATGCGTTGCCGGGATATGGAGCACTACCGGGTGCTGACGGAGACTTGGTTGAACAATGACGAGTTGCATATTGATAAGTTGGTGGCGCATCCGGAGTTGGCGGTCGTCAAAAACACCGCGACCGAGCTGGCCTGAACCCCTATCTCCAAAACAATGAAGCTCCAATGTGGGAGCTGGCTTGCCTGCGATAGCGGTATATCAGTCACACCTGATTTAACTGGCCCACCGCCATCGCAGGCAAGCCAGCTCCCACATTGATCGGGTTCGCAATTCTTTTACCCGGTTTGGCGCCAATCAGCCTGGCCTGCCCATCCTTCTGCTTCCCCGTCCGCGCCTCGCTGATCAACCCCGGGATCAACTTGCCCTCCGGCAGGTTCTTCCAGAACCGGCTCGGCAAGTGCCCTTCCATCACCTTGGGATTCAACCGCGCCGGATTGAAGATATGGCTGTAGTAGGTCAACCACATCGCGCTGTGGGGGTCCTCGACATTCTGCGCCAACTGCCGCCACGCCTCGGGGCACTCACGCTGATGAATGAGCTGCTCTCCGTCGTAATACACCCCGTCCAACGGCGTGGCGATCATCCAGCGATGGCGGCCCATGCGCCCGACAAAATGCTCGCTCGCAGACCGCAGGATATCGTGGGCCGGCTCATGCCACGCCACATACTCCGGCAACTCGGCGCCCGCTTCCGGGGGCAACGCAATAAACCGCACAAACGCATGCAGGTGATGCGCCTCGCGGTGGACCTGCTTGATCCGCCGCTGCAACTCGCTGCCCAACTTGTCCCCCGCCAACATCGCCGTACGGTCGCCATGACTCACGCGCCACAGCACTTCATACAACAGGCTCCAACGCTGCTCGCCGTGATAACAGGCGGCCGACTCCAGCAATTCCAGCAACGCCTTGGGCACCCGCGTCTGGAACGGCCCCAGCCCTTCCGGGATTGCCACATCGGTGGCAAACAGGTCCGCCACCTCGGCCTCGCCCCAGCTCACCTGGCTGGGGTCGACCTGATGGCTGAGCAGCCAGCGCGCCTGTTCGCGCCAGGTGCTGAAGAGGTTGTCGCATTCCAGGCTGATCATCCCCACAACCCCATTTGTTGCGGTTGCGGGCGGTCACGCAGTTGTTCACGCAGCAGCACGCTGGTGCTCTCTGCCTGCTGCGGGTGGTAGTCGCTGGTGATGAAAAACGGCTTGGCCTTGGCCAGTACGCAGCGCATGCGCGCCAGGTCTTCGAAGCGGATCTTGCGTTCGCGGCGCAGGTCCACCAGGCGCTGGGTGGTGCGCAGGCCGATGCCGGGAATGCGCGCGATCAGGGTCGGTTCGGCGCGGTTCAGGTCCAGCGGGAACACGTCGCGGTGTTCCAGCGCCCAGGCCAGCTTGGGGTCGATGTCCAACGCCAGGTGGCCGGGGCCCTGGAACAGTTCATTGGCGCTGAAACCGTAGCTGCGCAACAGGAAGTCGGCCTGGTACAAGCGGTGCTCGCGCATCAGCGGCGGCGCGGCGAGCGGCACGCTTTTCGGGCTGTTGGGGATGGGGCTGAACGCCGAGTAGTACACGCGGCGCAGCTTGAAACTGCCATACAACGCCTCGGCACCGTGGAGGATGGTGCTGTCGTCGGTGTCGTCGGCGCCAATGATCAATTGGGTACTTTGCCCAGCCGGGGCGAAACGCGGCGCGCGTGGCTCATTGAGCACCGTCTGCTCGCCGGTGTAGATGGTCTGCATGGCCTGCTTGATCGAGACGACGGTTTTTTCCGGCGCCAAGGTTTGCAGGCTGGCCTCGGTGGGCAATTCAAGATTCACACTTAATCGGTCGGCATAACGCCCCGCTTCGGCAATCAGCGCCGGGTCGGCATCGGGAATGGTCTTGAGGTGGATGTAGCCGCGAAAGTCATGTTCTTCACGCAGCAGCTTGGCCACGCGCACCAACTGTTCCATGGTGTAGTCGGACGAGCGGATGATGCCGGAGCTGAGAAACAGCCCGCTGACGCAATTGCGCCGGTAGAAATCCAGCGTCAGGCTGACCACCTCCTCCGGGCTGAAGCGCGCACGGGGCACGTCGCTGGAGCGGCGGTTGACGCAGTATTGGCAGTCGTAGAGACAGAAGTTGGTGAGCAACACCTTGAGCAACGATACGCAGCGCCCGTCCGGCGTGTAGCTGTGGCAGATGCCCATGCCATCGGTGGAGCCCAGCCCGGCCTTGCCCTCGGAGCTGCGCTTGGGCGCGCCACTACTGGCGCACGACGCGTCGTACTTGGCGGCGTCGGCAAGGATGCTGAGTTTTTCGATCAACTGCATGGAGGGCTACCGATACTGGTTTTTTGTACAGTATCAGCCAGCCCACCCTGTCACAAGTGCAGCTTGTCAGCTCGCGGTAGCGAGTAGCAGGTCCTGCACCGAACGGCCCTTGCCGCGGCTGCGGTCATGCTCATACAGCGACGCTGCAATCTCATCCGCGCGAATCGGCAGCACCGACAGCAACGTATCGCTCAAACCATGGCTGGCCTGGCTGAAACCCTGGATGTAGATGCCGGCCTTGCAACGCTCGTCAGTGACGATGCGGTAGTCGCGGGCCACTTCGAAGTCGCCCATATAGGCTTCCAGCGGCGCCAGCAGGGCGCGGTGGGTCTGGCGCTCGTAGCCGGTGGCGAGGATCACCGCGTCGTAATGGCTCACGCTGGTTTCGCCGTTGGCGTTGTTGCGCAGCGCCAGCTCGATGCCCAGCGGGCCTGGCGTGGCTTTCTCCACCACGGTCATGGTGCGGAACGCCTGGCGGGCGATGCCGGAGACTTTCTGGCGATAGAAGATGCCGTAGATGCGTTCGATCAGGTCCAGGTCCACCACCGAATAGTTGGTGTTCTGGTACTCGGCCACCAGGCGCTCGCGCTCGGCGCCGACTTGCTGGAACACCAGGTCGGTGAACGCCGGCGAGAACACTTCGTTGACGAACGGGCTGTCATCCGCCGGCTTGAGCGCCGAACCGCGCAGGATCATGTCGACTTGCACCGACGGAAAGCTGTCGTTGAGGTCGATAAACGCCTCGGCCGCGCTCTGCCCGCCGCCGATGATCGCGATGCGCATTGCCTTGCCGTCGACGCACGGCTGCTGGGCCATGCGTTCCAGGTATTGGGAGTGGTGGAACACGCGGCTGTCGCCCTTGAGTGCCTTGAACGCCTCGGGAATGCGCGGCGTGCCACCGGCGCTGACCACCACCGAACGGGTGGTGCGCACATGCTGTTCGCCCAGCGCATCGCGGGAGATCACGCGCAGCGCTTCAACCTGTTGCTGATGCAGGATCGGCTCGATGGCCAGCACTTCCTCGCCGTAATGGGCCTGGGCCTGGAACTGCCCCGCCACCCAGCGCAGGTAGTCGTTGTACTCCATGCGGCACGGATAAAAGGTGCCCAGGTTGATGAAATCCACCAAACGGTCGTGGGCTTTCAGGTAATTGACGAAGGAATACGGGCTGGTGGGGTTGCGCAGGGTGACCAGGTCCTTGAGGAAGGAAATCTGCAGTTCACTCTGGGTCACCAGGGTATTGCCGTGCCAGCGGTAGTCGGCTTGCTTGTCGAGAAACAGCACGTCCAGTTTGCCCTGGGCTTTCTCGCGCTCCTGGAGGGCGATGGCCAGCGCCAGGTTCGAAGGGCCGAAACCGATACCGATCAGGTCGTGAACCGCGGGCGAAGCAATTGCCTGTGTCATTCCAGTGTCCTCTGGATAAGCCCCTTGGCGGTGGGGCGGGAATACCTTTCATGACCTGCACAACAGGTCGTGTGTTGATAGGAAACGAGGACAGTGAAATAAAATTTAACGGATTGCCGATCAGTGCCCTTCCCACTCGCGCATCCGCACCCGGCAGTGCTTCATCGCGTTGACGATGTGCTTTTCCACGAGACTGCGGGAAATGCCCAGGCGATCAGCGATTTGCGGGTGGGACAGGCCATCGAGCTTGCGCAGCAGGAAACTGTCGCGGCAGGCCGCCGGCAGTTCCGCCAGGGCGCGCTCGACCATGGCCAGGCGCTGGCTGTGGTCGTGGCTGGCGTGGGGCGAATAGGTGGAGAAGCGCTCTTCGGCGTCCAGCACTTCCAGGGGTTCGTTCTGGCGCGCCGCGTTGCGCCGGTGCCCGTCGATCACCAGGTTCAGCGCGGTGCGGTACAAAAACGCGCGGGGTTGCTCGATCGGCGTGTCGCTGGAGCGCTCCAGCACCCGCACATAAGCGTCATGCACCACATCTTCGGCCACCTGACGGTTGCCCAGCTTGGCGTTGAGGAAACACACCAGCTCACGATAGTAGTTTTCCAACATGACTCCCGACCGCCTGGAGAGGCAGGATCCGATCCTTGTGCGCTGTAAGAAAGATTCCCAAACGATGATGGCAGTTTGAGTGCGTGCAATTTATAGTAATTCTCATCTACTTTTAAAGCAGTCTCGTATCAATGGACGATTTTTTTACGCAATGGAGGCGTAACCGTTTGTGTAACCGCCTAAATCCCCGTGCAATTTCCTCGTTTAACTGTCAGCTCTGCGCAACTGCGCTCCGATATTCCCCGGCTGGAACCCAAGCATGAAACGCTCTCGACCTGCCCGACGCGCGCTGCTGGTGATCGCGTGCCTGATTCCCCTGCTCGGCGTTGCGGCCTGGCAGGTGTTGCCTCCGGGCCGCGACACCCTGGCCACCGTCACCGTGACCCGCGGCAACATTGAAAACAGCGTCACCGCCCTGGGCACCCTGCAACCCCGTCGCTATGTGGACGTAGGCGCCCAGGCGTCCGGGCAGATCCAGAAGATCCACGTCGAGGCCGGCGACCACGTCAAGGAAGGCCAGTTGCTGGTGGAAATCGACCCGTCCACGCAAAAAGCCAAGCTCGATGCCAGCCGATACGCCATCGAAAACCTCAAGGCGCAGTTGCAGGAACAAAAAGCCCTGCACGCCCTGGCGCAGCAGAAGCACCAGCGCCAGCAACGCCTGGAAGCCGGCAACGCGACCCGCGAAGAAGACGTGCAAACCGCCAAGGCCGAACTGAGCGCCACCCAGGCGCGGGTCGCGATGTTCCAGGCGCAGATCCTCGAAGCCCAGGCCCGCCTGCGCAGCGACGAGGCCGAGTTGGGCTACACGCGCATCTATGCGCCCATGGACGGCACCGTGGTCGCGGTGGACGCCCGTGTCGGCCAGACCCTCAACAACCAGCAGCAGACCCCGCTGATCCTGCGCATCGCCAAGCTGTCGCCGATGACCGTGTGGGCCGAAGTCTCGGAAGCCGATATCGGCCACGTCAAACCGGGCATGACCGCTTATTTCACCACCCTCAGCGGCGGCAACCGGCGCTGGACCAGCACGGTGCGGCAGATCCTGCCGATCCCGCCCAAGCCCCTGAACGAAACCCAAGGCAGCGGCAGCCCGAGCAGCGCCGGCAAGACCGGCACCGGCCGCGTGGTGCTGTACACCGTGCTGCTGGACGTGGACAACACCGACAACACGCTGATGGCCGAGATGACCGCCCAGGTGTTTTTTGTCGCCAGCCAGGTCAAGGACGCCCTCACCGCCCCGGTTGCCGCGCTGCAAGGCAGCCACAACGCCGACACGCAGATCGCTCGCGTGGTCGCCAAGAACGGCAGCATCGAGGAACGTGAAGTGCGCCTGGGCATCAGCGACCGCCTGCGCGTCGAGGTGCTGCAAGGCTTGAACGAAGGCGATCACCTGCTGATCGGCCCGGCTGACGGCAACGGGGGTTGAGTTGGCCACGCCCCTGATCGAACTCAAGAACATCCGCAAATCCTACGGCGGCGGCGACAGCCCGCAGGTCGATGTGTTGCGCGGCATCGACCTGTCGATCCACGCCGGCGAGTTTGTCGCGATTGTCGGCGCGTCCGGCTCTGGCAAGTCGACGCTGATGAATATCCTCGGCTGCCTCGACCGCCCCACCGCAGGCGACTACCTGTTCGCCGGGGAAAATGTCGCCCACCTGGACGGCGACGCGCTGGCCTGGCTGCGCCGGGAAGCCTTCGGGTTTGTGTTCCAGGGCTACCACCTGATCCCGTCGGGCTCGGCCCAGGAAAACGTCGAGATGCCGGCCATCTACGCCGGCATCAGCGCCACTGAGCGCCACGCCCGCGCCAAGGCCCTGCTCACGCGCCTGGGCCTGGCCGACCGCACGGCCAATCGCCCGCACCAGCTTTCCGGCGGCCAGCAGCAACGCGTATCGATTGCCCGCGCGCTGATGAACGGCGGCCATATCATCCTCGCCGACGAACCCACCGGCGCCCTCGACAGCCACAGCGGCGCCGAGGTGATGATCCTGCTCGACGAGCTGGCGAGCCAGGGCCACGTGGTCATCCTGATCACCCACGACCGCGAAGTGGCGGCGCGGGCCAACCGCATCATCGAGATCCGCGACGGCCTGATCATCAGCGATTCGGCCAACGATCCCAGCTACGTGCCGGCTATCGCCAACAGCGACGCCCTGCAAGCCGTGGACCTGCGCCAGCGCCTGGCCGACGGCGCCGAGCACAACGGCGCCTGGAAAGCCGAACTGGTGGACGCGGTGCAGGCCGCCTGGCGGGTGATGTGGATCAACAAGTTCCGCACCGCACTGACCTTGCTGGGGATCATCATCGGCGTGGCGTCGGTGGTGGTGATGCTGGCGGTGGGCGAAGGCAGCAAGCGCCAGGTCATGGCGCAGATGGGCGCGTTTGGCTCCAACATCATTTACCTCAGCGGTTCTTCGCCCAACCCGCGCACGCCGTTGGGCATCGTCACCCTCAACGATGTGGCGGCGCTGGCGGCGTTGCCCCAGGTCAAGCGCATCATGCCGGTCAATGGCAGCGACGCCGGGATTCGTTTCGGCAACCTCGACTACCTGGCGTATGTGGGCGGCAACGACATCAACTTCCCGGACATCTTCAACTGGCCGGTGGTCGAGGGCAGTTACTTCACCGAGGCGGATGAACGCGCCGGCGCCACCGTTGCGGTGATCGGTCATCGTATCCGCGAGAAACTGTTCAAGGACGTGCCAACGCCCATCGGCCAATACATCCTCATCGAAAACGTGCCGTTCCAGGTGATCGGCGTGCTCGCGGAAAAGGGCTCCAGCTCTGGCAACAAGGACAGCGACGACCGCGTCGCCATCCCCTACACCGCCGCCAGCGTGCGCCTGTTCGGCACCTACAACCCGGAATACGTGGCGATTGCCGCCGCCGATGCGCGCAAGGTCCACGAGGCTGAACAGGCCATCGACCAGTTGATGCTCAAGCTGCACAACGGCAAGCGCGACTACCAGTTGACCAACAACGCCGCGATGATCCAGGCCGAGGCGCGCACGCAGAACACGCTGTCGCTGATGCTTGGTTCAATTGCCGCGATCTCGCTGCTGGTGGGCGGCATTGGTGTGATGAACATCATGCTGATGACCGTGCGCGAACGCACCCGTGAAATCGGTATCCGCATGGCCACCGGGGCGCGCCAGCGCGACATCCTGCGCCAGTTCCTCACCGAGGCGGTGATGCTTTCGGTGGTGGGCGGCCTGTTCGGCATCGCCCTCGCCTTGCTGGTGGGTGGCGTGCTGGTGCTGGCCGAAGTGGCGGTGCAGTTTTCCCTGGTGGCGGTGCTCGGCGCGTTTGGCTGTGCGCTGGTCACCGGTGTCATCTTCGGCTTTATGCCGGCCCGTAAAGCTGCCCGGCTCGATCCGGTTAAGGCGTTGACCAGTGAATAAATCCTCCCTTTACCTGCCCGGCCTGTGCCTGTTGCTCAGCGCCTGCGCCGGTCAGCCGCCCGCTACAGACAGCGGCATCGCCGCACCCGCCGCCTGGCAATATGCCGAACGGGATGCGGCGCAGGCCACCAACAGCCGTTGGTGGACGCAATTCGCCAGCCCGCAACTCAACCGCTTGATCGACCAGGCGCGGCGCGACAGTTTTGACGTGGCCGCCGCCATGGCCCGCGTGCGCCAGGCCCAGGCCAGCGCGGTGATCGCCGGCGCGCCGCTGCTGCCCGAGGTGAATTTCAACCTCACCGCCAGCCGTGAACGGCTGCTGCGCGGCAGCGGCAATTCGGACCTGAATGCCACCGAAAGCAACAACACCGTCAACAGCTTCGACGCCAACCTCACCGCCAGCTATGAATTGGACTTCTGGGGCGGCCGCGCCGCCGCCCGTGACAGCGCGGTACAGACCTTGCGCGCCAGCGAGTTCGACCGCGCCACGGTGGAGCTGACCCTGCTCAGCAACGTCGCCGACCGCTACGCGCAAACCCTCGCCGCGCGCCAGCGCCAACAGATTGCCGAGCTCAACCTGGCCAATGCGCGCAACGTGCTCGACCTGGTGCAGACCCGCTACAACGCCGGTTCCGCCACCGCCCTGGAACTGGCCCAGCAGAAAAGCCTGGTGGCCAGCCAGCAGCGGCAATTGCCGTTGATCCAGCAGTTGGCCGAAGAATCCCAGATCACCCTCGCCGCCCTGCTCGGCCAGCCGGTGCAAACCGTGGACCTGGGCAACGAGGCATTCCAGACGCTGAGCTGGCCGAGCATCGGCCCGGGTGTGCCGAGCCAGTTGCTCAGCCGCCGCCCCGACCTGGCCCAGGCCGAGGCGCAACTGGCGGCGGCAAGCGCCGATGTGACGGTCGCCCGCGCCGCCATGCTGCCCACCGTGACCTTGGGCGCCACCCTCGGCAGTGGCGCCTACAAGGCCAACGAAATCCTGCGCAGCCCGTTCTACACCCTGACCTCCGGGCTGGTGGCGCCGATCTTCAACAACGGCCGTTTAAGCGCCGAGCGTGACAAGGCCCGCGCGCGCCAGGATGAGCTGCTGCACACCTATCGCGGCGCGATCATCAATGGCTTTGCCGATGTGGAAAAGGCTCTCAGCAGCATCACGCGCCTCGACCAGCAACGGCAATGGCAAACCGAGGAACTGCAGCAGGCGCAGACCGCCTTCGGCATCGCCGAAAGCCGCTACCAGGCGGGCGCCGAGGACTTGCTGACGGTCCTCGAAACCCAGCGCACCCTGTACGCGGCCCAGGACTTGAACGTGCAACTGCGGCTGTCTCGGCTACAAGCCAGCATTGCCTTGTACAAGGCATTGGGTGGCGGTTGGAAAACCGATATCTGATAAACGAAAGTCCAATTTCGTACACCTGGCGTCTGCTCAACCTACATTCATCAACCCCGGGTCCTTGGTAAAAAAGCCGCTATCTCACGGCTGCCCGGGACCTCTTGATGACTGTCGCAAAAACCTTGATGTGCGCAGCTCTGTGGCTGGCGGCAAACCTTGCCCACGGCGTGCCGCTGATCCGTCCCACCGCCATCGACTGGCAGCTGGACTGCCATCTCCCCGCCCTTGCCCACCTGCAACCCGACGTACTGGAGCGCACCCAGTGCGCCATCGTCACCGTGCCACGCAATTACGCGGCGCCCCGCCAAGGCAGCCTGCGCCTGTACCTGACCCGCGTTGGCGCCCGCGACCCGCTGAGCCGCGAGGGCGTGGTCTTCGCCCAGCCCGGCAACAGCCCCCAGGCCAATCACAGCGGTACCTTCGCGATCTCCCTGGCGGGCAATTGGGGCGCCCATGCCACCCAGGCCTATCGCACTTTGCTCAATCGCTACGACGTCATCGAACTCACGTCCCGCGACCTCAACCAGGAGAACGGGGTCGAACACGCAGCCAGGGACATGGAGTTCGTTCGCGCCCAACTCAACGAGCCTCAGTTGCATTACCTGGGCAGCGCCGACGCCACACGCCTGGGCAATCGCTACGCCACGCTGTTTCCCGAGCGTGTCGCGCGCATGGTGCTGGTCAACACCGCTCCCGGCGAGACAACCGCGCCGCTGGTAGACCAACTGCACCTCAGGGAACCCGTCACGCCCGGCTCCAGCGGCTGCGTGAACCAATGGGTCGGCGACTTCCTGATCTATGGCAAGCAACCGCCACCGTCCACACGCTGCCTCGACCCGAGTGGTTGGGAGTGAAAAGACAATCAATGTGAGCTGGCTTGCCTGCGATAGCATCACCGGGGTGTGACTGAAACACCGAGGGGCTTGTATCGCAGGCAAGCCAGCGCCCACACCACTACAATGCCCCCATTCATTATCCGGGGGCTTCATGGACATCGAACTGGCACGCACCTTCCTCGAAATCACCCGCTGCGGCAGCCTCGCCGCGGCGGCCGAGAAACTGCACGTCACCCAGACCGCCATCACCGCGCGGGTCAAAAGCCTGGAGAGCCAGCTCGGCAGCACCCTCTTCATCCGCAACCGCGCCGGCGCCCGCCTGACCGCCGACGGCGAAGCCTTCGTGGTCTACGCCAACCAGCTGCTGCAAACCTGGGAAGCGGCGCGCCGTGACCTGCCGTTGCCCGAGGGTTATCGCAATGTGCTGCATATCGGCGGCGAGGTCAGCCTGTGCAATCCCTTGATGCTCGGCTGGGCCCAGGCGCTGCGTGAGCATATCCCCGGGCATGCGTTGCGCACCGAAGTGCGCGAGGGCGAGTACCTGCTGCGCCAACTGGAACTGGGGGTACTCGACGCTGCGCTGGTGTTCCAACCGCAATACTGGCCGGGGTTGCAGGTGGAGCAGGTGCTGGAAGAAAAACTGATCCTGGTGCAGTTGGTCAGCAAGCCGGTGCCCTACGTGTATATCGACTGGGGCCCGGGCTTTCGCCAGCAGCATGACGCCGCCCTGCCCGACAAGGCGCGTGCGGCGTTGAGTTTCAATCTAGGGCCATTGGCCTTGCAGTACATCCTCGAAAACGGCGGTGCCGGGTACTTCCGCACGCGGGTGGTGCAGAGCTACCTGGACAGCGGCCTGATGCGCCGCGTGCCAAAGGCGCCGGAGTTCAGTTTCCCCACCTACCTGGTGTATTCGCGAGCGCGGGACTCCGCGGTGTTGCAGCAGGCGCTGGAGTTGTTGCGTGGTGTGGTCAAGGCCGAGAGTGACTGGTCGCAACGCTGGGACCCAGTACTTTGAAACACAAACGCAACTAGCAGATTTTCCAAGCCGGACTACGCTCAAGCACCATCAAAAAAGCCAGGAGTCGGCATGCGTACCCGCTCACGAAAACTGCGTCATCTGCTCTTTGTGCTGCTGTTGGCGGTGGTGGCCTTTCTGTTGCTGATGCCCACCAAGGTGCAACCGGTGAACTGGGCGCCGCCAGAGGCGCCGTCGATGACGCACGGGCCCTACGCCGCAAACCACCGCCTCAAGGGCGTAGAAAAAACCGGCGCCCAGGGCATCGCCGGGCCCGAAGCGCTGGTGCTGGATGCCGAGGGTTTCCTGCTCAGCGGGCTGCATGACGGGCGCATCATCCGCACCGCGCCGGGCAGCGACACCCTGGAAGTGCTGGCCAACACCGGTGGGCGCCCCCTGGGCCTGGCGCTGCACCCGGATGGGCGCTTGATCATTGCCGACGCGCTCAAGGGCCTGCTCGCGCTGGATGCCAACCGCCAACTCACGACCCTGAGCACCACGGCCAACGGCGTGCCCTTCGGCTTTACCGATGACGTGACCGTGGATGCCAGTGGGCGCTACGCGTATTTCAGCGATGCGTCGAGCCGCTGGGGTTACGGCCAGGATGGCGAAGCGGTGATCGAACACGGCGGCGACGGTCGGCTGCTGCGCTATGACTTCAGCAACGCCAGCACCGAGGTGTTGCTGGAACATCTGCAATTCGCCAACGGCGTGGCCCTGGGCCCGGACGAAGACTACGTGCTGGTGAATGAAACCGGTGCTTATCGCATCAGCCGCTACTGGCTCAAGGGCGAACGTGCCGGCAGCCATGACCTGTTTATCGACAACCTGCCGGGCTTGCCGGACAACCTCAGTTTCAATGGCCGGGATCGTTTCTGGGTGGCGCTGTATTCGCCGCGCAATCCGCTGCTGGATAGCTTTGCCGGGTACCCGATGCTGCGCAAGGTGATGGTGCGGGCGTTGATGGTGGTGCCCAAGCCGATCGAGCACAGGGCGTTTGTGTTGGGGCTGGATGTCGAGGGCAAGGTGATTGCGAACTTGCAGGATGGCAGCGCGGGGAATTACTCGCCGATCACTACGGCGCGGGAATATGGGGAGTGGCTGTACCTGGGGTCGTTGAAGGGGACGGGGATGGCGCGGGTGGCGTTGGGGGTGGCGATTGTGGGGGAGTGAGTCACCAGTTGTGCCAGATGGACCAGATGACGGATGCAAAAAACCAGATCACCGCTAAGCGGTGGGGCCACAGCGCCCAGCGTTTGAGGGCGAGAGGAACAGATGCCAGTTCGGCTTCGGTCACGAGGCCTGCCTTCACAAAGTACTTTGAGTCGGATAAAAAATCGACCATCAGGCCCATACGCTGAGACTTGTCTATAGGCTGGTTTCTTCCCCAAAAACGCTTATGTCTACGAACCTTTTCGTTTTCATTGAAGTAGCTTTCCAGCTCGTCGAGTTTTCTATATTTCGCGAAGAGCATCAGTCCCCAGATGACGAAAACCCCAGCCATTAACACGATGGTGTAACCGAGAAAAAATGACATTGTCATGCTCCCTCCGGCTCAAAGATGAATTTCCCCTCGGCTTCTATGATCTTCCCACCCAGAAAGGCACCGCCTTCGCCAAACAAAGAGCCTCCTGCATACCCTCCTGCTGCACCGCCAATAATTCCACAGGCCAGCCCGCTGCGCTCTTTCAAACCTACCGCCAACACGATACTGCGCATCCCGCCCCCCCACACACGCCTCCTTGATCTTCAACCCCGCAACGCCCACATCCATCGCCAACCCCACATACGTGCCCTTCCCCAACCACTTCGACGCCCGCGCAATCGCCGCCATGCGCTTGGCATACCCATCGATCTCGCCCTTGTGCAAATAGCTCTTGGTGGAAATTCCCAGCACGTGCTTCAACGACTGATTCCCGCGCAACCCCGTGCCAAACCGCGCCGCGCCGCGCACCTGGGTGTCCAGCAATGTTGATATAGCCCTGCGCCATGCCCCACATCCCGAATCCACTGGAGATGGCGTCGAAATATAAGCAAGCGCTCCCGCCCCGGACACAAGCCCGAGGGGTCAAAAATCAGTTTGGGAAGTTGCCTACATAGTCGAAGAAACACTGCTTACAGATACCACTCGAAACCCGTAACGCCACAGGTGATTGCCAGCCCGGGTCCTGTCTTGGCTGAGCGGCATTCACCTAATAGCCGGTCATTTCCAGGTAACCCACCCCACCGTCGAACCGCACCGGCCCTTCCCAGTAGGGAATGCTCAGGTTCATCCAGGCATTCGGGTTGACCGCCTCGGTCGTGATATCCAGCTGTTTGCCAGGGATTTTCAGCGACCAGCGCGTAGGGATTTTACGTCCGTCGATGTCGGTGGTGGTCAAGGGCATCAACTGGATATCAGCGTTGTGCAAGGTCTGGGTGTGGCCCTGCTGATCGATCCAGGTGCCGGTGAGGTAACCCGGGCCGTCCTGCTGGCGCACGCGAAACAACATCAGTTGTTCGCCGCGGTCCAGGTGCAGGGAAAACCAGTCCCACCCGCTCTGATTGGCGGCGAGGGGTTGGCTGCTCCATTCGCGGTCCAGCCACGCCGGGCCGCTGACCTGATAGGTAGTGCCGTCGATACGCACGCTGCCCGTGGCGCTGAAAAACGGCTGGCTGTAGTAGTACGACGCCTGCCCCTGGTCGGACTTGCGGCTGTAGCCCTGCTCACCTTGCAGCACCAAGGGGCGGCTGGACGTCAGGTGCAAGTCATAGGCGAACTGTGCGCCGCTGGCCGTAAGTTGCATGTCCGCCAACGGGCTCGCGGCGCCAGGGCGGGAGGCGAAGTTCCAGTCGTCGATCCAGGCGTTGAAGGGCACCGCCTGCGCGCCCGCCTGGCCGATGCCACCACGGGCGTAGCGTTCGGCGGCGTAGTGGTGTGTGGCGGAGGTGACGGCGGCGTGGCCCAACCAGACCGTCGAGTCGCGCCAGCCAGATTGCGTCGGCCCGGCCTGGAGGGCGTTGCGAAACAGCGTCCATTGCACACCAAACAGGTTGCCTTGGGCGTCCTTGAGATTCGCAGTGACGTACCACCACTCGATGCGAAAACCATCGTGAGGGCCGTGGTCCTCAGGAAAACTGAACACCTTGCCCGGCACCACCTGGGCAAAATCCGCCGCCGCGCTGCCGAGGCCGGCGAAGCTTTCTTCAGGCGCAGGGGCTTTATCGCACCCACTCAACAGCAACAGCAGCGCCCCCAGCAGCGGCTTAATCTTCATGGGCAAAGGTCCTCAACAAATCCGCCGGGCGGCTGCGGTACAGCTGCCACAACGGCCAGGCCGACGCCAGCAACGTCGCCAACAGCGCCAGGCCCAACAATTGCGCAAGCTGCCACGGGAACACCTGCAACGGCAGGCGCCAACCAAACGCCTGCACGTTGATCACCGCATCCAGGCACCACGCCAGCAACAGGCCCAGGGGCACTGCGAGAATCAGCGTGAGCGCGGCCAGCAGCCAGGTCTGCCCCAGGTTCAGCAGCATCAATTGCCGGCGCGTCACCCCCAGCGCCCACAGCGGTGCGAGTTGGCCAAGGCGGCTCTGGCTTTGGCTCAACAGGCTGATAAACAAGGCCACGCCGGCGACGCCGAGGGTCAGGCTGTTGAGGGCGGCAGTGGCGGCAAAGGTGCGTTCGAACACTTGGCTGGACCAGCCTTTGAGTTGCTGTTGATCGACGATGCGGCTGTCTTCCAGGGCAAACACCCGCTGCACGTCAGCCACCAGCGCCGGCACATCCTGCGGTTGCACCCGCAAGTTGAAACGCGCGGGTGACAGCGTTGGCCAGTGCGCCAGCAGGTGCCGGGCATTGACCAGCAGGTGGCCCTTGGGATTGCCGTAGTCGGCGTAGATCCCCACCACCTGCGGCGCCCACGCCCCCTGCGGCGTAGGGATGGCCAGCGTGTCGCCCAACTGTACGTCCAGGCGTCGCGCCAGTTGCTCGCTGAGCATCACTGTGTCGCCGTTGAGCAACTGGTCCCAGGGTTCGCGCGCCGACTCCAGCAACGGCCAATGCTGGCGATAAGTGGGATCATCGACCACGCCAAACAGATCCGCCGGCCAGCCTTGCAGTTGCACCGCCACCTGCCACGTGGGCAGCACGGTCTGCACCAGCGGTTGTACCTGCAGCCAGGTTTGCAGTTGCGCCGACTGCTGGGAATTTTGCGGATTGAGGTACAGCTCGGCCGTCAGGCGCTGCTCCAGCCAGTGGGTGAAGGTCTGGCGAAAACCCGAAGTCATGGAGCCCGCGCCGATATTCGCCGCCAGCGCCAACAGCAACGCCATCAGCGCCAGGCTCAGGGCCGGCAGTTGTTGGCGGCAATCGGCGAGGAACCATTGGCCGAGCACCGAGCGGCTGCGCCCCAGCACCGCCTTGAGCAGCCCGTTGAGCATCACCGGCAGACCCAGTGCTGCGCCCAGCAACAACGTTGCCATCAGCACAAAGCCGGCGGCCAGGCTGTCGCCCAACAGCAAGGCCAGCAACGCGATCAGCAGTGCAGCGGCCGCCACCCAACCCTGGCGGCGCAACCAGCGCCCATGGGCTTCATGCCAGGCCTGGGCGTTGGCCAACGCCAGCAATGGCAAGCGCGCCGCCCGCCACAGGCTGTTGGCGCCAGCGAGCAGCGCGCCGAGCAGGCTCAACCCCAACCCGGCAGCCCACCAACCTGGGCTCAGGCTCAGCTGGCCGGGAACCTCGGCGCCGTAGAGGCCACGCAGGCTGGCGGCCACATCCGGCAGCAACAGGCTGGCCAGCAGGTAGCCGCTGGCAACGCCAAGCACACCGCCGAGCAAGGCCAGCACGCCCAACTCCACCCCCAGACTGAGGATCAACAACCGCGCGCTGACCCCACAGGCGCGCAAGGTGCGCAGCAGGCCGCGACGTTGTTCCAGGGCCAGGCCGATGGCGGCGTGCACGATAAACAGCCCGACCACAAAGGACAGAAAACCCAGGGCATCGAGGTTCAGGTGGAAGCTTTCGGTGAGGCGCGACAGGTTGTTGTCCTCGCCCTGCTTCAACTGCAAGCCATCCGGTGGCGTGGGATGGCGTGCCGCATAGGTCTTGTCCACCAGCAAGCGCGACAGGCGACCGGGCATGTCCAGCAGCGGCTGGGCAAAGCCGATATCGGTGAGCAGCACGCCGGGCGCCATGTCCGCTTGGGCTTGCAGGGGTGGCAATGGGTGGCCGCTCAACGTCAGCGGCTGCTCCCCCTCACGCAGCCCCAGGGCCTGCAAGGTCTGCGGAGCAATCCAGGTACGCCCCGGCGGCGCAAAAAACGCGAGCATCTGTGCCTGGCTCAAACGCTGCCCCGCCACCGCGCCGCTACCCGGCAGCGACACCGGCTCGATCCCCATCAGTTGCAAACGCGTATCGGCATGGCCTTGTAGTTGCACCCGCCCCTGCACCACCGGTGACACCGGCCAGCCGGCCCGGCGCAACTGGGCAAACAGCGCCTGGGGGAAACTGGCCCCGTCCGGCGCACTGAGGCTGGCCTGGGGTTCACCGCCGATCAATTGGCTGGCGCGGGCGTAACTGTCCCGCGCCTGACTGTTCAGGGCCTGCACCCCGGTGAGCAACGCCGTGGCCAGCCACAACCCGGTGAGCACACTGAAAAACTGCACCGGATGGCGCCGCCAATGGCTCAGCAGCGCGCGCAACGCCCAATAAAATACGGCCATCTCACACGGCGCCCGCAGGCACGACATGCCCGCGATGCAGCACCACCTGGCGATCCAGGCGCGCGGCTATGCGTGGGCTGTGGGTGACCATCAACAGGCTGGTGGGGCTGTCGCGCAACAGGTCCAGGAGCAATTGCAGGACGTCATCGCTGGTGGCTTCATCGAGGTTGCCGGTGGGTTCATCGGCCAACAACAGCGCCGGGCGCGAGGCGAGCGCCCGGCCGACCGCGACCCGTTGCTGCTGGCCACCGGAGAGCTGTTCGGGATAACGCTTGAGCAAGTCCCCCAGGCCCAGGCGCTCCACCAGATGCGCCTGCCAGTGCGCATCGAAGCGCCCCGCCAAACGCGCCTGGAAGGCCAGGTTGTCGTCCACGCGCAAACTGCCGATCAGGTTGAACTGCTGGAACACCAGGCCAATCTGCGTGCGCCGCCAATGGGCGAGTTGGGCTTCATTGAGTTGATCCAGGCGCTGCTCGCCCACCGCGATGGTGCCGCCATCCAGCCGATCCAGGCCGGCCACCAGGTGCAGCAAGGTGCTCTTGCCACTGCCGGATTCGCCCATCAGCGCCAGGCTGCTGCGCGCTGCCAGGTGCAGATCCACACCCGCCAGCACCGCCAGCGGGCCTTGCGGGGTGGCGTAGCTTTTAAAGACACCTTGCACCTGCAACATGGGAGCACTCACCAATGGACTGCAACCGAGGATAACGGCTGGTTGGCACGCCCACGCAAATTTTTCACATGGATTTCACCGGTTGCCCACCCGCCGTTCTCTACATTACCGGCCAAGTGTCACCGGTCGGCAACTTGTTAGTTGCTCACCGGGCAACTTTATAACCGCAACGCGTTCAGCGAAAAGACAGCGGCCCTGTGACAGCCTCGCGCTTCACTAAGGGCACTCGCCAAAGCCATTGCGCCTAACTCGTACAACATTACCGACGGTGCCCATGGTGAATGAAGTGGTTGACCTTACCCTGACCAAACCGCGCTCGCCCCGGGCCTTTTTCAAGCGCCTGCGCAGGCTTTGGCTGGGGATTGGCGTAGTGGGTTTGCTGCTCGGTTGCAGCCTGCTGTGGCCTGCGTCGCCACGGGATCTGGGCGTCGGCAATCGCCTGCTGACCTCACAGGTGATGCCGCTGTGGCGTGACGGTGACGTGATCGTGCTGGTACGCCATGAAGAGCGCTGCGACCGCTCGTCCAACCCGTGCCTGGGCCCGGTCGAAGGGCTGACGGTCAGTGGCAGCCAACAAGCTGAAAAACTCGGCAAAGCCTTTGCTGCGCTGGGCATGGCCGGCAGCGACGTGTTGGCCAGCCCGGCCATCCGTACCGCCCAGACCGTGCGTTTCATGTTTGGCAAAAGCGACTTTACGTCCGGCGAGCGCGCCGTCTGCGGCACGGCCATGGGCGAAGAATTGCTCAGCCACAAGGTCCCGGGACGCAACCTGGTGTTCGTCACCCACAGCGGCTGCATCGCCGACTTCGAGAAGAGCCTGGGTTTCCCCCACGCCACCTTCCCGCAATACGGCAGTTCATTGTTCGTGCAGGTGTTGCCCAACGCCAAGTTCAAAGTATTGGGCATCGTCAACAATCAGAACTGGCCCAACGCACTCAAGCAGTTCTAACACTTCACCATGTTCAGCCAAACGACAGCCATCTTCTGGCATGTTTGGTTGCGCCTGTTAGTTAAGGATGTCATGAACACTTTCAATAACTTAGTGGAAACTTCGATGGTTTGCGCTATGACTTTCATGTCTCAACTTCCCTCCATCGAACGTCAAGGAGCGACGTTTTCATGATTCGCTTTAAACCCCTGCATCTGCTGTTGCTGGCCTTCGCTGCGTTTTATCTGTTGCCCCTGGGCCTGCACGGTCTGTGGATCCCGGATGAAACCCGCTACGCCCAGATCAGCCAGGAAATGCTGCTGAGCGGCAACTGGGTCACCCCGCACTTCATGGGCGTGCGCTACTTCGAAAAACCGGCCGCCGGCTATTGGTTGATCGCCCTCGGCCAGGCGGTGTTTGGCCAGAACCTGTTCGGTGTGCGCATCGCCTCGGCCTTGACCACGGCGCTGAGCGTCTGGCTGGCTTACCTGATCGCGCGCCGCATGTGGCACGACCCGCGCAAAAGCTTCGCCTGCGCCCTGCTCTACCTGAGCTTTGGCCTGGTTGCCGGGCAAGCGGGTTATTCCAACCTTGATCCGCAATTCACCTTCTGGGTCAACCTCAGCCTCGTCGCACTGTGGTTTGCCCTCGACAGCCCCAGCACCCGTGGCCGCCTGATCTCGTGGACGGTGTTGGGCGTGGCCTGCGCCATGGGTTTCATGACCAAGGGTTTCCTCGCCCTGGCCCTGCCGGTGCTGATTGCCGTGCCGTATATGCTCTGGCAGCGCCGCCTGGGTGAGTTGCTGCGCTATGGCCCGCTGGCCGTGGCCGTCGCGCTGCTGCTGTGCCTGCCGTGGGTGTGGGCGATCCATGTACAAGAGCCGGACTACTGGCGGTTCTTCTTCTGGAACGAACACGTGCGCCGCTTTACCTCCGCCACCGCGCAACACGCACGGCCATGGTGGTTCTTCCTGCCGATCATGGTGGTGGCGTGCCTGCCCTGGGCGGGGATGCTGCCGGCCACGCTGGCGAAGATGTGGCAACAACGGCGCCAGCCGGCGATCGCCTTCCTGGCCTTGTGGATGCTGTTGCCGCTGTTCTTTTTCAGCCTGAGCAACGGCAAGCTGCCGACCTACATCATGCCGTGCCTGCTGCCCCTGGCATTGTTGATGGGCCATGCGTTGACCGAACTGCTGCAACAAGGCAAATCCCGTGCGATCTGCCTCAACGGCCTGCTCAACTTTGCCATCGGCATGGCGGCGATGGTCGCGCTGATCTACCTGCAAATCAGCAGGCCGCCGTACGGCAACAGCCATGCGGAGATGTTCAGCCTGTCGTTGATCTTTATCGTGCTGCTGGGCTGGATCCTCACCAACCTGCTGCAAGCGTTTCGCCCGCAGACGCTGTGGGCGATGCCGGTACTGGGCATTGGTTTGCTGGTGATCCTGTTGCCAGCAAGCATGCCGGCCCAGGTGACCGACAACGAGATGCCCGACCAGTTTGTCCTTGAACACCTCGACGAGCTCAAGCAAACCAGCGCCCTGCTCAGCAACGAACTGGAAAGCGCCAGCGCCCTGGCCTGGCGCCTGCAACGGCCGGAAGTGGGCTTGTACGAAACCGAAGGCGAGCTGCGCTACGGCCTGCAATACCCGGACAGCGTGCAGCGCAAAATCAGCCTGGAGCAAGTGCAAGGCTGGCTGAAAGACGCGCGCCAGAAAGGTTCGGTGGGCGTGCTGGTACGCGCCGGCAGCAGCAGCGAGATGCGTCAAGTCGGCCAACTGCCCCCCGGCGGCACCCGCTATGACAAGGGCTACCTGCAATTGATCATCTACCCGAAACTGCCATGACCCGACTAATCCCAGTCCAACACCGCGCCCTGCTGCTACTGCTGGCCGTCACCGCGCTGATGCTCTTGCCGGGCCTCGGCGGCCGTGACCTGTGGGGCCCGGAAACGCGCTGGGCCGACATCGCCTTGCACATGCTGCAAAGCGGCGACTACTTCGACCCTTACCTCAAGGGCCAGCCCTATTACGACAAGCCCCTGCCCTCCTATTGGCTAATCACCGGCCTCGCGCATGTGCTGGGCGGCCTTGGCCCGTGGTCCCTGCGCCTGCCCTCGGTGCTCGCCGCGTGGCTGAGCGTGTGGCTGATCTACCTGATCGGCGAGCGCCTGCTGCACAAGGGCAGCGGCCTGATCGCCGGCTGGATGCTCGCCACCACCTTCTACTTCATGTTCTGGGCGCGGGTCGCCACGGCGGATGTGCTCACGGTGTGCGGCGTGCTGGCGGCGGTGTGGTGGTATTGGCGCGGCCCGGAGGACACACGACTGGGGCGCTACACGGTATTTTTCCTGCTGCTGGCGCTGACGTCGCTGTTCAAGGGCTTGATCGGCTTCGTGCTGCCCGGCCTGGTGTTGCTGCCGCATGTGCTCAGCGAGCAGCGCTACAAACGCCACCTCAACCTGCGCCTGCTGCTGGCGCTGCTGATTGCCGCCGCGGTGTATGCGGTGCCCTTCGTGTTGTCGCACTTCTACGGCACACCGACCTACGGCCAAAGCGGCCTGGCCCTGGTGTTCCGGGAAAACGTGGTGCGTTTCTTCGACCCCTTCGACCATATGGGGCCGATCTACACCTACCTGATCTACCTGCCCGCCTACACCCTGCCATGGACGCCCTGCTGGTTGCTCGGCCTGTGGCTTGCCGTGCGCCACTGGCGCACCACGCCGCCCAACGTGCGCTGGCTGGTGTGGGGCCTGGGCCTGCTGTTTGTGTTCTTCACCGCCAGTGGCAGCCGACGCAGCTACTACGTGCTGCCCCTGGTGCCCTTTGCCCAACTGCTCGGCGCCTGGTGGCTGCACGAATACCTGCTGAAAAAAACCGCCGCACGCCCGCGCTGGCGCATAGGTTTCGCCCTCGCCGCCAGCCTGTTGCTGCTGATACTCGGCGTGGCCTATCCCTGGACCAACGGCAACGGCGGCGTGACCCGCTTCGCCGACGATGTGCGCGCCGAAGCCGTCAAAAGCGCGCCCTGGAACCAATGGCAAATCGTGCTGGTGGAAGCCGACAACAAACTGCCGATGTACCTGCAAAACGGCGGCAAACCCTTCTACTACGTCGCCGAAAACCAGGACTTCCCACGCCAGGGCGACAGCACCGCGTTCATCGCCTGGCTGGAAAAAACCAGCGGCCAGCACTTCGATCCCCAACACACGATCATCGTCGCGCAATTCACCAGGGACGACCCGACGCCGTTGGCGTATCTGGGTGCGGATCACCAGGTAATCGTCACGCAACCGGACAATGGGGAACGGTTGTTCAAGGTGCGTCAGGAGGGCAGTGTGGCGTACGTGCCGGCACGTCAATAAAGCCGAACGCCCTACCCCTTGGGCAAGCTGGCAGCATGAATAAAAGCTTCATCCAAACTGCTGGCGCCATACGCGGCCATAAAGCCTTGGGCATCGGTAAAGCGATTAAAACGCTGCTGGCTGAGCATGTAGAAGTCATCGCAATGAGTGATGACTTCATCAACGTTATGGGATGAAACCAGCACCGCGACCCCCTCCGCCGCCGCGCCCTCCAGGCATTTCCAAATGTGGTAGCGAAATTCGGGGTCTACACCTGCCGTGGGTTCATCCAAAACCACAAGATCCGCATTCGCGCAGAGCAGCGACAACGTGAAAAACCAACGTTTTTCCCCATAGCTGCAAAGGGACGATTTCTTGTTCCAGATTTCACCATAACGTTCTGCAATGCCTGGGCTCCACTTGTCGATTTTCTCGAGCGCATGCCGTTGCGTCATGCGCGTGTCAGCGCAAAAAATCATCGCCATTTTGAAAATATCAAACATGCGAAACACCGCCGGCGTACTGATGATTTGCGACAGGTAGAGCAGCTTCGAAAACGAACTGCTTACAACGCCGCCCTGCGCTTTTTTCAGACCACAGAGCACATCAAAAAAAGTGGTCTTGCCTGATCCATTAGGCCCCAACAAACCAGAGATCGCGCCTGCATCGACCTGCAACGAAGCACCACGAAACAACACGTGACGCGCATAACTGACATCGAGGGAATTCACGATCAACTGTTTCATCAGTAGCGACTCCATACCGGATTCACACGTAAAAAACGCAACGTTATGCAAAATGAACACGTAAACAAAACAACAATGACCACGACTACGGGCAAGGACTCAGCTACGCCAAATTGCATAATCTGATTGGCCCACCACATGGGATTTAAATGCGCGAAGGTTCCAAGCAAGGGGTTTTGCCCCAGGCTGATAATTCCCAGTGCAAGCATCATGAAGGACAATATTGAAAATACGGTACTGGTGTTTTGAAAGCCCATAGGGATCAGCGTCAGTAAAAGCGCAGGCGTGGAAAACAACAAAAAACAAATATAAAACCGACCCACGACCACAACCAGCTCAGCAAAACTCATCACACCAAAATAGGCGCGAGTAAATATATAAAACGCCGAACAATAAAGAACCGACATCGCGGAATAGGCTAAAAACTGCCCAACAATAAAAACTGTCTTTGTCTGGCGCGTGTACACAAATGACCGCAGAAACCCGCTCTCCCTACGCCCGACAATGTAAAACGCCAGGCCAAACAGGGCTACACTCGAAGAAACGAAAGAATAGAACCAAGAAGTACTTGAAAGATAACTACCAGGCACCTCGCTCAGTGGGGCTCTCGCGTAACTGATCAAGTAGAAGGTCACCACAGGAGAGATGAAAATCCAAAACAGTGCAATGGGCTCCTTCAATTGTTCCTTAATAAAAAGGGCAGCCAACAAAAACGGTTTAGATAATGGGTAGTAGCTCATCACTCACCTCATGGTGAACGGCACCTCGCCCGAACAAGATAGTTTTTCTAGAAAAAATTTCAAGTCTCACTAAAAAAAACAAACTATCACTTTTAGGAAGTTTCACTCAACCCAATAGGAAAACCAACTATTGCCTATAGCAGCACCGCCAAAGCCATCTTTTTCCGACAGCGCTAACTCATTATAAAATTTGGCTTTTGCAACCCGCGCTTTTACACGGAAAAATGGCTGCCCATTTAAAAAAGTGTGACGGTCTCAAGAGTGCACTGACAATTCGCAAAGCCATCCGACAAACGGCGTCAGAGGTCTGGCTTTCCTGCAAGCTGCTGTATGCCCAACGGTAGCGCCTTGACCTCCAACCCCACCACCTGCTCCCGCACCACCCGCCCCTCCGCCCGATTGCGGATAAAACCCGTGCGGGTAAACCGCTCAAGAAACGGCACCGACAGGTTCTGCTCCGGTAACGCGCTTTGCGTCGCATCCCCGAGCAACGTGTAAGTCGCCGTCGTCAAATGCCGTGTGTTCACTTCACTGGCAATCCGCCCGTTCTCCAGGACGATTGCACGGTTGGTCACCCGTTGCAGGTCGGACAAACGCTGGGAGATATAGAGGATGGCCACCCCTCGGCTGCGCTGGCTATCGACCAGTTCGAGCAGGCGCTCGGCGTCGGTGTCCGACAGCGCGGCGGTGGGTTCGTCGAGGATCAGCAACCGAGGTTGCAGGGCGAAGGCGCGGGCCAGTACCAGCAGTTGGCGGTCGGCCTGGCCGAGGCGTTCGACCGGCAGTTGCAGCGGCAGGTCCAGGCCCAAGCCGGCGGCGATGGTTTCGGCGCGTTGCAGGAGGTTTTTGCGGTTGAGCAGGAAGTCCGTGCCGGGCAGGCACAGTTCGTCCAGCAGCAGGTTTTCGGCAACGCTCAGGCCCGGGGCGATGCCTTCGTCGGGGCGCTGGTGCACCGCGACAATCCCCACCCGACGTGCCGACAACGGTGAGATAAACCGTTGCCGCAGCCCATCGACCCACAGCTCACCGGCATCCGGCGCCAGGGTGCCGCCGAGGATGTTGACCAAGGTGGACTTGCCCGCGCCTTCCACACCCAACAAGCCCACGCCTTCGCCCGGGTATAGCTCCAGGCTGACCTGATCCAGCGCCCGCTGGGTGCCAAAGGTCTTGCACAGGTCACGCGCGCGGACCAGGGGCTGGGGTGCAACGGCAACGGGGTTGCTCATGGCTAATCTCTAATGCGCTACGGTGACTCATTACAGCGCGACGAGGCGCTGATTTACTCCGTGTAACAATGAGTTAGGTGGCGAATTAAAGGCAAAGCCTTATGAACAATCCAATAGCTGGATCGCATATAGACTGGTTTTTCAGTTATATGCGATGGGCGCTCAGCGTGTTGAATCCATTCAGCATCAGACCGGTGTGGGAGCTGGCTTGCCTGCGATGCAGACACCCCGTTACATCAGGCACACCCAGTTGATGCCATCGCAGGCAAGCCAGCT
>NZ_ANNV01000059.1 GCF_000346755.1 Pseudomonas sp. CBZ-4
CCGCGATAGCGCTGTATCAGCCACCGCTGCTTCAACTGAACCACCGCTATCGCGGGCAAGCCCGCTCCCACATGGGCTTTGCGTCGATTTAAGGAATGGGGAAAAAAATGACTGCGTTGCAATCACGCCGCCTGCGCTACGGCGTAGGCGCGATCGGCTTGGTGTTTGTATTGCTGGCGGCGTTGCGGCTGGTGTTTGTGCTGGGCTTTTCCGGCCTGCCGCTAAATACGCCGCAGTTGCTGGAAACCCTCGGCATCGGCCTGCGTTTCGACCTGCGCCTGGCGGTGCTGCTCCTGCTGCCCCTGGCCGTGCTGGCCTGGCTGCCGCGCTGGAACCTCATCACCCTGCCCGCCCTGCGCTGGCTGGCGCGCGGTTATCTGGTGGTGGCCTTGGCCGTGGTCGGCCTGGTCTACATCATCGACTTCGGCCACTACGCCTACCTCGGCGTACGCCTCAACGCGACGGTGTTGCGTTACCTGCAAGACGCGCAGATTTCCCAGCAGATGGTGTGGGAAACCTACCCGGTGCTGTGGATAACGGCCTGTTGGCTGGCGGCGGTGGCGCTGTGGGTGTGGGCACTGGTGTGCCTGGAGCGCTTGACCCTGGATCGACCGGCCCGCCCCATGCGCAAATGGGCGCTGGTGCCCATCTGTGTGATCGGCGTTATCGCCGTGCTGCTGGCCCTGCTCGGCCGCGTCGCCAACCTCAACCTGGAAAACCCGGTGCCCCTGCGCTGGAGCGATGCGTTCTTTTCCGGCAACAGCCAACTGGCCGCCGTGGGCCTGAACCCGGTGCTGTTTTTGTACGACACCGTCAAGGTCGGCCAATCGCAATTCGATGAACACAAGGTGCGCGAGCACTACCCGCAAATTGCCGACTACCTGAGCGTTGATCAACCCGATTCACAAGCACTGAATTTCATCCGCGAACAAGGCGTACAGCCCTATCGGCTGGCCGGCGAACGCCCGCCCAACGTGATTTTCGTGATGCTCGAATCCCTCGGCACCAGTGCCGTCGGCGCCTACGGCAACCCACTGAACCCCACGCCGAACCTGGACAAACTGGCCACGCAAAGCTGGTTCTTCAAACACTTCTACGTGCCCGTCACCGGCACCGCCAAAACCGTGTGGGCCAGCATCAGCGGCGTGCCGGACGTGACTCGCCAGGAGACCGCCACGCGCAACCCGCTGATCACCCGGCAACACACGCTGATCAACGCGTTCGCGGGGTACCAGAAGTTCTACATGATCGGCGGCAACGCCGGCTGGGCGAATATCAACGCGCTGATCCGCCAGAGCATCGACGGCGTGCAGCTCTATGAAGAAAGCCATTGGCGCTCGCCACGGGTGGACGTGTGGGGCATTTCCGACCTGGACCTGTTCAAGGAAGGCGACCAATTGCTGCGCGCCGTGCCCGAAGACCAGCCGTTCTTCGCCTACCTGCAAACCTCCGGCAACCACCGGCCGTTCACCATCCCCCAGCACAATGATGGGTTCCAGGTCGCCGACGTGACCCTGGAACACGTCCAGGCCGCCGGTTCGCGCAGCGTCGAGCAGTACAACGCGGTGCGCCTGCTGGACTACAACATCGGCCGCCTGATAGAGATCGCCAAGGCCGGCGGTTGGTACGACAACAGCATCTTTGTGTTCTTCGGCGACCACAACACGCGCATCAGCCAGATCCCGCACATGGCGCCGGCCTTTGAACAGCTGGGTTTGGAGAGTAATAACGTGCCGCTGCTGATCCACGCCCCCGGCCTGGCGCCACGGGTGATCGAGGAAGCCGTGGGCCTGGCGGACTTGCTGCCCACCGTGGCCGGCATGGCGGGCATGCCGTTTCGCAATGGCGCGCTGGGCCGCGACATCCAGCAGCCCGCGCCCGAGGGCGAACGCGTGGTGCCGCTGGTCCTGCGCGAAGGCACCTTCCCCATCATCGGCGGCGTGACCCAACACTTCCTGTTGCAGATGCAGCACGACGGCAGTTCACCGACCCTGCATGACCTGGCCTCGCCAACCCCGCGCGAGGACGTGGCCGCGCAGCATCCCCAAGAGTTTCAGCGCTTGCAGGGGCTGACCCGGGGGCTGCATGAAAGTGCGCGGATGATGTTGTTCAGGAATGTGCGCGAGTGACTACTTGGGCTGGAAGGTTTCGAGGTAGGCCAGGATATTGTCGATCTTTTCCGAGTCACTGATGCCCCAGAAGATCATCCGCGTGCCGCTCACGACTTTTTTCGGCGCTTCGATATAGGCGGCGAGCTTGTCGCGGGTCCAGACCACGCCGGAGTATTTCATCGCGTCGGAGTATTGATAATCCGTGGTAATGCCGGCAGGTCGGCCGATGATGCCGTTCAGCTCCGGGCCAAACCCGCCCCGCGCGCCTTCGCCGACACTGTGGCAGCCGCCGCAGGTCTTGGTGAAGAGTTTGCCGCCCGCCTCGGCATCGCCGGCCGCGAAGGCGGGGCTGGTGCCGAGGATCAGGGCGAGGGTGATCAAGGTGTACTTCATGCTGGGCTCCCCTTCAGGTGTCGCGGGGGATTATGCCTGTTTGTCAGGAACGCATGCCCATCCAGATCACTTGCGGGAGAGGCCGTGAGGTGGGCGGATCATCCAGCAGCAGTATTCTTATGACCACCCATCGCCCCAAACACATCCAATCGAACCTATGCAGGCGTGTTCTACTCCACCCCTATGAACCCTGATGGTGGAGTAAGGATCATGGCTCAGCCATCGATTTTAGTGCTGGAAGACGACGAGATCATTCGTTCGTTAATGGTGGATGTGCTGGAGGAATTCGGGGCGTTGGTGACGTCGTTTCCTTCGGCGGATGAAGGGATGATTTACCTGGAACGAGGCGATGAGCCGGTGGACCTGATTGTCAGTGATATTCAGATGCCGGGTTTGCTCAACGGTTATGACCTGAGTCGAGTGGTGGCTCATCGCTGGCCGGGGGGGCCGGTGTTGCTGACGTCCGGCAATACCAAGCTGGCGGCGCAACTGGGTGGTTCCGTACGGTTTCTGCCCAAGCCGTGGAGCGCCGAACATTTGCTGGAACAGGTGCAAACGGCGCTGACCCCGCAGGGGCCGTCCATGCATTGATAGCTTCACGACATCACCCAAACCGAACTTCGCGACACGCTCTACGGTCATTAATGAGGCATGGAGCGACTTTTCTGATCCGCTGGTCAGCCTTTTCGCCTTGTGCGCACAGCTGACGGCCTTGAGGTGTGTAGAATCGTCGCCCATTTCCACGCGTCATTCATGGCCGGAAGGCCCACAGTTCGAGCTTATTGAATGCATTCACAGGCCCATGACGTTGGTGCGCCCACCTTGCTGGAAGCGTTGCGCACAGGCACTGCCCTGCTGCACGTCGCGCTGGAGAAACGCCTGCCGTTTTTCTCCGAGCGCCTGGATGCCGAGTGGTACGGGCGCCTGCTTCGAGCGTATTACGGCTTTTACGCGCCGATGGAAGCAGCGCTGTATGACATTGGCTTGATCCCGGAAGGATTTGACCCAGTGCTTCGCGTGAAAACTCCGACGCTGTTGAATGATCTGCGCGCCTTGGGCCTGAGTGACACAACCCTCTGCGCCCTGCCTCGCTGCGACGCACTCCCGACGTTTGACACCCCCGAAGCCTGCCTCGGCGCCCTGTATGTGCTGGAAGGCGCGACCCTGGGCGGCCAGGTATTGCGCCGGGAAATGGCCCAGCGTCTGGACCTGGACGCCGAAAACGGCGGCGCGTTTCTCAATGTATACGGCGCCGAGACCGGTCGGCGCTGGAAGGATTTTCTCGATTACCTGGGCCGTCAGCCGCTGGATGCTTGTGCAAAACAGCGCGCGGTAGCGGCAGCCCGTTCAACATTCAGCTGTTTTGAGCAATGGCTCGACAGCCAGGAGGTACTGCTATGAAACCCGAAGATTTTGAAGAGCTGCTTGCCAACTGTGCCGACGAGCCCATTCGCTTTCCGGGGGCGATCCAGCCTCACGGCGTGCTGCTGACCTTGTCGGAGCCAGACCTTACGATCATCCAGGTCAGCGCCAACGTCGGCACCTTGTTCGGCCACACGCCCGAGGCACTGCTGGGCCAGCCGCTGCACACGCTGATTGGCAGCGAACAAGCCCAGGCTGTTGCGGCCATGGCCGAAAACAACACGTTTTTCGATGCCCCACCGCTGCACGTCACCTTCAACGGCGCGGAGTTCGAAGGCTTGCTGCATCGCCATCAGCACGTGCTGGTGCTGGAGTTCGAACCGCTGCTCAGGGATTTCCGCCCACGGGCGTTGAACGGTCGCACCAGTGACCTGGGCAAGATGCTGCAACGTTTGCAGGCGGCGAAAACCCTGCAAGCGCTGTACGAAATCAGCGTGAATGAAATCCAGGCCATGACCGGTTACGACCGCGTGCTGATCTACCGCTTCGAAGACGAAGGCCATGGCCAGGTGATCGCCGAAGCGTCGGCGCCGAGCATGGAGCTGTTCAACGGACTGTTCTTCCCGGCGTCCGACATTCCCGAGCAGGCCCGCGAGCTGTATCGCACCAACTGGCTGCGCATCATCCCCAACGCGGCGTATGAGCCGGTGCCGCTGCTGCCCAAGCTGCGCCCGGACACGGGCCAGCCACTGGATTTGAGCTTCGCCACCCTGCGCAGCGTGTCGCCGATCCACTGCCAGTACATGCAGAACATGGGCGTGCTGTCGTCCATGAGCATCTCGCTGATGAAGGGCGACAAGCTGTGGGGCCTGATCAGTTGCGGCAACCGCGAGCCCCTGTTGGTGCCCAACGACCTGCGTACCGCCTGCCAGACCATCGGCCAGGTGCTGTCGTTGCAGATCAGCGCCATGGAAGCCCTGGACCTGAGCCGCCAGCGCGAGGAAAAAGTCGAGGCCCTGGCCCTGCTGGATCAAGCGATGAAAGCGTCCGAACAGAACGTGTTCGACGGCCTGGCCCAGCGAGGCCAGTTGCTGATGGACCTGACCCTGTCCGGCGGCGTGGCGATCATCGAAGACAAGCAACTGCACCGCTACGGCAACTGCCCGGAGCCGGCGCAGATCCGCGCCTTGCACAAGTGGCTGCAAGAGAGCGGCGAGCCGGTGTTTTCCAGCCATAACCTGGCCTCGGTGTACCCGCCGGCGGTCGAGTTCCAGCAGGTCGCTAGTGGCGTCCTGGCCATGAGCCTGCCCAAGCCTGTGGATAACGGCGTGCTGTGGTTCCGCCCGGAAGTGAAAGAGAACATCAACTGGAGCGGTGACCCGAAAAAGCCGCTGGACCTGGAAAACTCCGACGCCGGCCTGCGCCTTCGCCCACGCACCTCGTTCGAAATCTGGAAGGTGGAAATGGCCGGCATCTCCACCAAGTGGAGCCATGGCGACCGCTTCGCCGCCAACGACCTGCGCCGTTCCGCCCTGGAAAACGACCTGGCGCGCCAGGTGCTGCGCGAGCAACAGGCGGTGCGCGCCCGTGATGAGCTGGTCGCGGTGGTTTCCCACGACCTGCGCAACCCGATGACGGTCATCTCCATGCTGTGCGGCATGATGCAAAAGGCGTTCAGCTCCGATGGCCCCCATACCTCGCGGCGGATTTCCTCGGCCATCGACACCATGCAACAGGCCGCGGGGCGAATGAATGTGTTGCTGGAAGATTTGCTCGACACCTCGAAGATCGAGGCCGGTCGCTACGTGGTCAAGCCGGTGGCGCTGGATGTCAGCCAGATCTTTGAAGAGGCCTATTCCCTGCTGGCGCCCCTGGCGATGGAGAAAGGCATCGACCTGTCGTTCAACACCGAGCCTGGCCTGCAGATCAACGCCGACCCGGAGCGCCTGTTCCAGGTGCTGTCCAACCTCATCGGCAACGCCATCAAGTTCACCCCGCGCCAGGGCAATATCGGCATCAGCGCCATGAGCAATGGCGAGGAGATCGTGTTCTCGGTGCGCGACTCCGGGGAAGGCATTGCGCCGGAGCAACTGCCGCACGTGTTTGATCGCTATTGGACCCAAACCGAAAACAACCCCACCGGCAGTGGCTTGGGGCTGTACATCACCCAAGGCATCATCCAGGCCCATGGCGGCAAGATTGTTGCTGAAAGTGAGGTGGGGCGCGGCAGTGAGTTCCGCTTTACGGTGCCCAAGGTGACTGGGGACTCCCATACCTGATGGCGTAACGTTTTGAGGCGAGGTGTTTATAGGCTAGCCGTCTCAGGCTCTGTAGGTTCGGCGGG
>NZ_ANNV01000060.1 GCF_000346755.1 Pseudomonas sp. CBZ-4
CCCGCCGCAATCGCGTCGATATTGAGCTGGAGCACCTTGCGCTGCGGGTAGAGCCGGGCCAGCAAGTCCAGCGCCTTGCGGTCTGCCAGCGGGTCGCCGAACTCCGGGGCGATAACCGCACCGTTTATCACGAAGTAATTGATGTAGCCCGCAGCGAAGTCCGGGTTGCCCTGGCTGAAGCGGTTTTTGCGTGGTTTGAGCGGCGGCGACACGGTGTGTACCTGCAATGGGCGGCCGTCGGCGTCGCTGGCGTTCTTGAGGATCTCCAGGTGCGCCAGGGTGACCTTGTGATCGTAGGATTCAGGGTCGGTGTCGAGGTTGGCCAACACTACGCCCGGCGCGACGAAGCGCGCGTAGAAATCCACATGGGCGTCGGTGATGTCCTTGCCCTTGATGCCCGGCAGCCAGATGATCTTGCGCAGTCCCAGGCGCTCCTTGAGTTCGGCTTCGACCTCGGCCTTGCTCCAGTCGGGGTTGCGGTTGCGGTTGATCCAGCTGCTTTCGGTCATGATGCCGGTGCCCAGGCCATCCACTTCGATGGCACCGCCCTCGCCCACCAGTTCGCTGCGCACAGGCTTGGCCCCGGTCTCTTCGGCGACCAGCGCGGCCAACAGCGCATCATCGGCGTGCTGCTGCTTGTTGCCCCAGCCGTTGAAATTGAAGTCCACGGCACGCTGGGTGCCGGCGCCATCGATGACAAAATTGGCGCCGGTGTCGCGCATCCAGATGTCGTCCAGCGCGGTTTCGACAAAGTTGATATTGCGTGTGCCGCAGTGTTTTTCGGCCAGTGAACGTTCGTCTTCGCGGCAGAACACGGTGACTGGTTCATACGCGGCAATCGCCCGGGCGATGCGGCCCAGGGCGGCTTGCACATCGGCGGTGAAGTCCTCCCAGATCGCGTCCTGGGCGCCAAAGGCGATGAAAGCCTGGCGGTGTGTTTCGCCTTCGTCGGGCATGTAGAAACCGCCGCGAGTGGCGGCGCGCAGGTGCGGGGCGATCAGGGTCATGGCGCTGACCACAGCGGCTTGTTGGATGAAGGTGCGACGGGTTGGCATAAGCGGCTCACTTGACGGTTGCTGTCTTGAATTTAGTCCACACGCGCATACGTGCACGCATATCGGCCTGGGGGATGTCCTTGCCGGCGATCAGCCGCGTGAAGGTAGCCGCATCGGGGTAGATCTCGGGGTTGTCGCGCAGGCTGGCTTCCACGTCCGGGCGGGCCTTGGCGTTCGACGTGGGGTAGCCGGTAAGGTTGGTAATGGCAGCCATGTTCTGCGGGCGCATCACGAAGTTGATAAACGCGTAGGCGTATTCCGGGTGCTGGGCATCGACGGGGATGGCCATGGTGTCCATCCATACCGTGGTGCCTTCGCGGGGGATGTGATAACCAAAGGTCACCGGCTTGCCGGCCGCGTCGGCGGCGCGCTGGGCCTGGGTCATGTCGCCGCTGTAGCCGAGGGACAGGCACAGGTTGCCGTTGACCAGGTCGGTCACCGGTTGCGACTGGAACTTGCGGATAGACGAGCGCACCTTGAGCAGCAACTCACTGGCCGCCGCCAGGTCCTCGGGCTTGGCGCTGCGCGGGTCGCGGCCCAGGTAGTTGAGCACTACGGCGAGGACTTCGTCCGGTGAGTCGATCAGCGAGATCCCGCAGTCGGCGAACCTGGCCGCCAGCTCCGGCTTGAACAGCAGGTCGAGGCTGTTGACCGGCGCGTTCGGCAGGCGTTGTTCAATCTGCCGCGTGTTGTAGGTCAGGCCGATGGTGCCCCAGGTATACGGCACCGTGGCCTGGTTGGAATGCTCGTAGTGGCTGCGCAGCTGTTGCAGGCCCGGCTCGATATCCGCCAGCGCAGTAAGCTTGGCGGGGTCCAGGGTCTGCAGGCTGCCCGCACGCATCAGCCGTTCGGCCACGGTGTCGCCGGGGAAGATCAGGTCGTAGCCGCTGCCGCCGGCCATCAACTTGGCTTCCAGGGTTTCGCTGCCGTCCATCACGTCGTAGATCACCTGAATGCCGGTTTCGGCGGTGAAGTTGGCCAGGGTGTCGGCGGCGAAATAGTCGGCCCAGTTGTAGAGCTTGAGGGTTTTGTCATCGGCCGACGCGCAGGCACTGGTGAGCAGCAGCGCACAACTCAAGAGTATTTTCATGATGGACGACCGTCGAGGGTGAGCAGGCTGGCGTACATCTCCGGGCGACGGTCGCGGAAGATGCCCCATGTCAGGCGCTCTTCGCGCATCGCCGCCAGATCCAGGCGCTGCACGAGCACGCCGGTGCTGTCGCGATCGGCTTCGGCCAGCAACTTGCCCTTGTGGTCGCAGATAAACGATGAGCCATAGAAAGCCATCTGCAGCGCCGGATCGGTGGTCGCCACTTCGCGGCCGACGCGGTTGGCGGCCACCACCGGCAGGATATTCGCCGCCGCATGGCCGCGCATGGTCACCTGCCAATGGTCCCGCGAATCCAGCGTCGCACAGCCCGGCTCCGAGCCGATGGCGGTGGGAAACAGCAGCACCTCGGCGCCTTGCAACGCCAGGCAGCGCGCGGTTTCGGGAAACCACTGGTCCCAGCAGATGCCGATGCCCAGGCGTCCGAAGGCCGTGTCCCACACGCGAAAACCCGTGTCGCCGGGGCTGAAATATTCCTTCTCCTGATAGCCGATGGCGTTGGGGATATGGGTCTTGCGGTACACCCCCAGCAAGCGCCCATCGGCATCCGCCACGCTGAGGGAATTGAAGAACGCGTTGCCGGCCTTTTCGAACCAGCTCAACGGCAGCACCACCCCCAGCTCCCTGGCCAGGGCGGCGAAGCGCTGCAGCACGCGGCTGTGGGCGTACTCCTCGGCCAGCGCCAAATGCTTGTGGTGCTGCTCGATGCAGAAGTACGGCGTGGCAAACAGCTCCTGCAACAGGATCACTTGCGCGCCCTGCGCGGCAGCGTCCCGCACCAGTTGTTCGGCGCGGTCGAGGTTGGCGGGCAGGTCCCAGGTGCAGGGCATCTGGGTGGTGGCAATCGTCAGCAGGCTCATGGCTTCACCCACACTGGCTGTTGCTGGGTGATGCAATGCACGCCGCCGCCGCCATGGGCCAGGTGGTTGATCTGCACCGGCACGATTTCGCGACCGGGGAACGCCTGAGCCAGCACCTGCGCCGCCTCCCGGTCGGCCGCAATGCCATAGGCCGGCATGATGATCGCGCCGTTCGCGATGTAGAAGTTGGTGTAGGAGGCGCAGAACACGTCGGCAGCGCTGTTCACGGCGTCGCTGGCTTCGTAAAGGTCGATCATCTCGAAACGCCGGCCCCGGGCGTCGGTGGCCAGTTCGAGGGCGCGGCGGTTTTCGCGTACTACGTCGGCGTAGACCGAGCCTTGATCACGGGTAGCGTCCACCAACAGCACGCCGGGGCGGGCGAAGGCACAGACGCCATCGACATGGCCGTCGGTCATGTCGCCAGTGACGTGATCCGGGTCGCCGGGCAGCCAGATGGTGTTGCGGATGCCCAGCAGGCGCGCGAAGATCTCTTCGATCTCGGCCTTGCTCATGCCGGGGTTGCGATTGGGGTTGAGCAGCACCGATTCGGTGGTAATCAGCGTGCCCTCGCCGTCGACGTGGAGGGCGCCGCCTTCGTTGCTCAGCGCGGTACCGAAGCAGTCCAACCCCAGGTGATTGAGCACCCGGCGCGCCAGGCTTTCATCCAGGTCATGGGCCGACTTGCCGCCCCAGGCGTTGAAGCGCCAGCTGACCCCAGCCACGCCCTGCGGCTGGCAGATAAAGGTCGGGCCGGAATCGCGGCACCAACTGTCGTTGACCGCCTGCGGGATCAACTCGATGCCGGTGCCACACAACGCCGTGGCACTGGCCAGCGCGGACGGATCCACCAGCATCTTCACCGGTTCGAAGCGCGCGATGGCGTTGGCGACCCGGGCAAAGTCCTGCTGCACCTGGGCCAGGGTCACGCCCCAGGTGGTCTCCCACAAGGCTTGGTTATGGGGCCAGACCATCCAGGTCGCCGCGTGTGGCGACCACTCGGCGGGCATCCATCCAATGCTGTCAGGAATTGTAGTGTGCTGCATGACAAGCCCCCATCAGTTAAGTCATTGTGTTCAGCGAAAACTGTCCACGGCTTCGTGTCATACATGCTACGTAGGCGCATAAAGCCGAACAAACGATGATTTTTGTAGAAAACTGATTAGAGGAACTTATCAGCATGCTTAACCACTGGCCGCCACTCGGCACCCTGCGCGGCTTTGAAGCGGCCGCCCGGCTGGGCAGTTTCCACAAGGCCGCCGAAGAGCTGCACCTGACCCAATCGGCCATCAGCCAACAGATCCGCAGCCTCGAGGCCTACCTGGAACAGCCGCTGTTCTTGCGCAGCGGGCGCAGCGTCAGCCTGACCGACGCCGGCCACGACTTTCTCAGCACCACCCAGGCCCTCCTGCAACAACTGGCGGTGGGCGTGCGCCGCCTGGGGCAGTACCGCAAGCCCAATCAACTGGTGCTCAATACCACTCCGACCTTTGCGCGCCATTGGCTATTGCCGCGCCTGGCCGACTTTCGCCAGCAGCACCCGGAGGTGGACCTGTGGATTTTCAGCACCGACGAAGTGCCCGACATGGCCAGCCAGACCATCGACCTGGCAGTGCGTGACGACATCAGCTCCCAGGCCGAATGCAGCTTCAAGGTGCTGCACGCCGACCGGCTATTCCCGGCGTGCCACCCGCGCCTGCTGCACACCCCGCCAGCGCAGCGCACGACCCTGCACGGCGAGCGGGAAATGGACTGGAGCCACTGGGCAGTAGACGCCGGGATCGATGTGGGCCAGCAGGATCAGGGCCTGAATTTTTCCGATCCCGGCCTGTTGCTGGATGCGGTGTGCACGGGCCTGGGCATCGGCCTGGTCAGCCAGTTGCTCAGCCACCAGGCCCGCGCCGATGGCGTGCTCACACCCTTGGTGGACGCGACGATTCGCGGGCCCAGTTGGGCGTTGCTGACTCACCGCGACAGCGAGAACGACCCGATGGCGCGCAGCTTTACCGCGTGGCTGCTGAGCCACTTGCAAATAGACGTGGCATAAGCCGCGCCAGTGCAATTACTCTCTTGGGCCAATGACGTTGAGAGCAATGGAGGCTTCATGAAACTGATCGGCATGTTGGACTCGCCTTACGTACGCCGCGTGGCTATTTCCCTGGATCTGTACGGGGTGGAATTCGAGCATCAATCGCTGTCGGTGTTCCGCACCTTCGACGAATTTTCGCAGATCAACCCGGTGGTCAAGGCCCCCACCCTGGTACTGGACGACGGCACGGTGCTGATGGATTCCAGCCTGATCCTCGATTACCTGGAAGCCCTCGCCCCGGCCGATAAAAAGCTGCTGCCCCAGGCCCCCGCCGCACGCGCCCGCGACCTGCAAGTGCTGGGCCTGGCGCTGGCGGCCTGTGAGAAGAGTGTGCAGATCGTCTATGAACACAACCTGCGCCCGGCCGAGAAACTGCATGCGCCGTGGCTTGAGCGCATCAGCGGGCAGTTGCTGGCGGCCTATGGGTTGCTGGAGAAGCTTGTGGCCGGCGATGACACACTGAACCAGGCTAGCCTTACAGCTGCTGTGGCGTGGTCGTTCAGCCAATACACGGTGGCGTCGGTAGTGAAGGCCGAGGCGTTTCCCAACCTGCAACGCCTGGCTGAGCGGCTGGAGCCGCATGCCGCTTTCAAGAAATACCCCATCGAATAAACACCACCCGATCACCGGTTGGGTGAGTATTTTTTGTGGGAGCGGGCTTGCCCGCGATAGCGGTGTGTCAGTCATGCATCAGGCGACTGGCACGCCCTCATCGCGGGCAAGCCCGCTCCCACAGGGGTTCTGTGTTGTCGGGAAGGTTAGCGTCTGGCTCAGACCCACCCACCATCCACAATAAAGTTCTGCGCCGAACACATCGCCGACGCATCCGAGGCGAGGAACAACGCCATATCGGCGATATGCTCCGGCAGCACACTGCCCGGCAGGCATTGGCTGCGGGCGATCAGGGCCTTGGCGTCATCATCGACCCACATCGCCAGTTGTTTCTCGGTCATCACCCAACCCGGCACCAAGGTGTTCACGCGGATCTGGCTCGGCCCCAGTTCCCGTGCCAGGGCGCGGGTCATGCCGTGGGCGGCGGCCTTGCTGGCGGCGTACACCGGGTAGCCGGCCGAGGCCATCATCCAGCCGACCGAGCCGAGGTTGATGATCGCCCCGCCGCCTGCGCTTTTCATCATCGGCACCACGGCCTTGGCGGCAAAGAAGGCGTGCTTGAGGTTGACGCCGATGAGCTTGTCGAAGGTGTCCGAGTCGATCTCTTCGAGGGTGTGCCGCACGTCATTGGCGGCGTTGTTCACCAGCACGGTGATCGGCCCCAGGGAATGTTCGAAACGCGCGATGGCGGCCTTGTAGGCGATCTCGTCGGTGATGTCGCACTGCACGAACTCCACCGTGCGCCCCTGGGCACTCAACAGCGCCGCCAGGCGTTCGCCCTGGCTTTGCGCACGGTCCACAAAACCGACCTTGGCGCCCTGCGCGGCAAAGGCGCGCACCATAAACTCGCCAATCCCCGACGCCCCTCCAGAGATCAGGACGGTCTTGCCTTCGAGATCGGGGTAAACGGCGTGCTGGGTAGTCATAACGGGTGGCCTCGCTTAATTAGTCTTATTTTATTTTGCATAAAAGGCGTTTAAGGTTATAAATCTGCTGTCTCATCGACAAAATATCGCACATTAGTAGAACTATTCCACTCAAAACAACAAAAGGAAGTTCGATCATGAAGCACCCTCGTTACCTGCTCTCGGGCCTGGCGATGTCCATGCTGATTGCCAGCGGCGGCGCCCAGGCGGCAGGCCTCAGCAGCGAGCACAAGCCTTTCGGCAAAACCAATGACGGTACCGCCGTCGAGCAATACGTACTGCGCAACAGCCATGGCATGCAAGCCACGGTGATTACCTACGGCGGCGTGTTGCAGTCGCTGCAGGTGCCGGACAAACACGGCAAGGTCGCAGACGTGGTGCTCGGCTTCGACGACGTGCAGGGCTATCAGGCCGGCACGGCGTTTTTCGGCGCGACCATCGGCCGCTTCGGCAATCGCCTGGCGGGCGGCGCCTTTGAGCTCGATGGCAAGCGCTACCAGGTGCCCCTCAACGACGGCCCCAACGCCCTGCATGGCGGCGCCCAGGGTTTCGACAAGCACGTGTGGACCGCCACGCCCGTGAAGGCCAAGGACTCGGTGGGCGTGACCCTCACCTACCTGTCCAAGGACGGCGAGATGGGCTTCCCCGGCAACCTCAAGACCGAAGTCACCTACCGCCTCAACGACAACAACGAATTGCACATCGACTACAAGGCCACCACCGACAAACCCACGGTGCTCAACCTGACCAACCACAGCTACTTCAACCTTGCCGGCGCCGGCAATGGCGACATTCTCAAGCACGTCGCCACCCTGCACGCCAGCCATTACACGCCGGTGAATGCGACGTTGATTCCCACCGGTGAACTGGCGCCAGTGAAGGGCACGCCGATGGATTTCCTCACGCCCACGCCGATTGGCCAGCACATCAAGGAGGATCATCCGCTGCTCAAGTTTGCCGAGCCCAAGAGAGGTGGGTTTGACTTCAACTGGGCGCTGGACAGCAAAGGTGACGCGAAAAAGCTGGCTGCCGAGGTGCATGATCCCGAGTCGGGGCGGCGCTTGCAGCTGTTTACCACCGAGCCTGGGGTGCAGTTTTATACCAGCAACTTTCTGGATGGGACGGTGAAGGGCAAGGCTGGGAAGACGTATCAGCATTGGAGTGGGTTTACGTTGGAGACCCAGCATTTTCCGGATGCGCCGAATCAGCCGGCATTTGCGTCCACCCGCCTGAATCCTGGGCAGACCTACACCCAGAACACCATTTTCAGATTCACCGCGGACTAGAGCCCTGAGCTGGCTTCTGTGGGAGCTGGCTTGCCTGCGATGCAGGCACCTCGGTCTGTC
>NZ_ANNV01000061.1 GCF_000346755.1 Pseudomonas sp. CBZ-4
CAAATTGCTTGGGTGTTATATGGTCAAGCCTCACGGGCAATTAGTATTGGTTAGCTCAACGCCTCACAGCGCTTACACACCCAACCTATCAACGTCGTAGTCTTCGACGGCCCTTCAGGGAACTCAAGGTTCCAGTGAGATCTCATCTTGAGGCTAGTTTCCCGCTTAGATGCTTTCAGCGGTTATCTATTCCGAACATAGCTACCCGGCAATGCCACTGGCGTGACAACCGGAACACCAGAGGTTCGTCCACTCCGGTCCTCTCGTACTAGGAGCAGCCCCTCTCAAATCTCAAACGTCCACGGCAGATAGGGACCGAACTGTCTCACGACGTTCTAAACCCAGCTCGCGTACCACTTTAAATGGCGAACAGCCATACCCTTGGGACCGGCTTCAGCCCCAGGATGTGATGAGCCGACATCGAGGTGCCAAACACCGCCGTCGATATGAACTCTTGGGCGGTATCAGCCTGTTATCCCCGGAGTACCTTTTATCCGTTGAGCGATGGCCCTTCCATACAGAACCACCGGATCACTAAGACCTACTTTCGTACCTGCTCGACGTGTCTGTCTCGCAGTCAAGCGCGCTTTTGCCTTTATACTCTACGACCGATTTCCGACCGGTCTGAGCGCACCTTCGTACTCCTCCGTTACTCTTTAGGAGGAGACCGCCCCAGTCAAACTACCCACCATACACTGTCCTCGATCCGGATAACGGACCTGAGTTAGAACCTCAAAGTTGCCAGGGTGGTATTTCAAGGTTGGCTCCACGCAGACTGGCGTCCACGCTTCAAAGCCTCCCACCTATCCTACACAAGCAAATTCAAAGTCCAGTGCAAAGCTATAGTAAAGGTTCACGGGGTCTTTCCGTCTAGCCGCGGATACACTGCATCTTCACAGCGATTTCAATTTCACTGAGTCTCGGGTGGAGACAGCGCCGCCATCGTTACGCCATTCGTGCAGGTCGGAACTTACCCGACAAGGAATTTCGCTACCTTAGGACCGTTATAGTTACGGCCGCCGTTTACCGGGGCTTCGATCAAGAGCTTCGCGTTAGCTAACCCCATCAATTAACCTTCCGGCACCGGGCAGGCGTCACACCCTATACGTCCACTTTCGTGTTTGCAGAGTGCTGTGTTTTTAATAAACAGTCGCAGCGGCCTGGTATCTTCGACCGGCATGAGCTTACGGAGCAAGTCCTTCACCCTCACCGGCGCACCTTCTCCCGAAGTTACGGTGCCATTTTGCCTAGTTCCTTCACCCGAGTTCTCTCAAGCGCCTTGGTATTCTCTACCCAACCACCTGTGTCGGTTTGGGGTACGGTTCCTGGTTACCTGAAGCTTAGAAGCTTTTCTTGGAAGCATGGCATCAACCACTTCGTTAACTAAAAGTTAACTCGTCATCAGCTCTCGGCCTTAGAATCCCGGATTTACCTAAGATTCCAGCCTACCACCTTAAACTTGGACAACCAACGCCAAGCTGGCCTAGCCTTCTCCGTCCCTCCATCGCAATAACCAGAAGTACAGGAATATTAACCTGTTTTCCATCGACTACGCTTTTCAGCCTCGCCTTAGGGACCGACTAACCCTGCGTCGATTAACGTTGCGCAGGAAACCTTGGTCTTTCGGCGTGGGTGGTTTTTACACCCATTGTC
>NZ_ANNV01000062.1 GCF_000346755.1 Pseudomonas sp. CBZ-4
CCATGTGGTTGTCCCGTACATGCCCCAACACTCGGCACCTCGCCCTGGCTCGGTGTGCCCGTAATCCGACATGGATTTGGGAGGCCGCCGCCACGCGCCATCCATGGCGCGGGGCGGCTAAACCGGCATCCCTGCCGGTTTACCCCCCAAATCCATGTCGAATTCCGGCCAGCGTGTTTAACGGGGCGCCCAAAATCAAAAGCAAAGCGAGGCGGCCTAGTAGCCGACCTGATCTCTGGAGCTGGCGCGTTTCTCTGTGGGAGCTGGCTTGCCTGCGATGGCATCAACTGGGTGTGCCTGATGTACCGAGGTGCCTGCATCGCAGGCAAGCCAGCTCCCACAGCCAGCTCCCACAGCCAGCTCCCACAGCCAGCTCCCACAGCCAGCTCCCACAGTCAGCTGGCGTTGGCCGCTTTGTTGAACGCCACGGTTTCCTTCATCTGCTTGCGCCCCATCAACAACACCATCACCGCCCCCGCCGCACACAGCGCCGCCAGTGGCAGCAGTGCCAGCGCATAACTGCCGGTGGCGTGATGAATGGTGCCGTAGACGTTGACCATGATCCCGCCACCAATCAGGTTCGCCATCGCGCCCACAGCGGCCAAACCAGCGGCAGCGGTGGAGGAGGAGAGCCAGGTGGATACCAGCGCCCAGAAGGGGCCTTTCATGGAGTACGCACCGATCAGCACCATCGACAACATGCACACCGTCGCCACCAGCGAAGACGTCACCAGCGCCAGCAGCAAGCCTGCGGTGATCAGCAGCAAGGTGGTCGCGGTGTGCCAGCGGCGTTCGCCGGTCTTGTCGGAGCTGCGGCCCCACAGGATCATCAGGATCGAGGCCAGCCCGTAAGGAATGGCGTTGACCATGCCGATTTCCAGGTTGCTCAGGCCAAACGTCTTGAGCAGTTGCGGGGCCCACACGCTCATGGTGCTGCCCGCCGCCGAGGCGCCGGAGTAGATCAGTGCCAGCACCCAGATGTGTTTGTGGCGCAGCAATTTCCACAGCGAGATGTGCCCGATGGCCGTCTTGCGGCTGCGCTCTTCGTCGAGGCGGCTGGTGAGCCAGTGGCGTTGCTCATGGCTCAGCCATTTGGCTTGCTCAGGGCGGTCCGTCAGCACGAACAGGCAGGCGATGCCCAGCAGTACGGCGGGAATCCCTTCGATGATGAACAGCCAGTGCCAGCCGCGCATGCCGAACCAGCCGTCCATGCTCAACAGCAGGCCGGACAGTGGCGAGCCGATGAAGTTGGCGCCGGGAATCGCCACCATGAAGATCGCGACCATGCGCCCACGGTAGGCCGCCGGCAGCCAGTAAGTGAGGTAGAGCAGCACGCCAGGGAAGAATCCGGCCTCGGCCGCGCCCAGCAGAAAGCGCATCACGTACAGCGAGTTGGCGCCGGTGACAAACGCAGTGCCGGCAGAAATCAGGCCCCAGGTGATCATGATCCGCGCAATCCATACCCGCGCGCCGAAGCGTTGCAGGGCCAGGTTGCTCGGCACTTCCACGAGGAAGTAGGAGACAAAAAACAGGCTGCTGGCAAAGCCGAAGATCGCCGGGGTCAGGCCCAGGTCCTGGTTCATCTGCAACGAGGCCATGCCGATATTGCCGCGATCGATGATCGCCAGCAGGTAGCAGAGGATCAGGAACGGCAACAGCCGCCACGCCACCTTGCGCATGGTTGAGCGCTCGATGGCGCTGATGTCGGTAGAACTGATGGACATGACTCTCTCCCGTTTTGTTTTTTTTGGAGAAGCGTGATGGGCCCGCGATTACCGCGCGGGCGATGTCAGTGTGCGTAGAGATGGCGGTTGACCACCGCACGCGGCGGCGGCGCGGTGCCGTCCCAGAAATCGATGATCTGTTGCAGCGCCAGCAGGCCCACGCGGTCACGGGCTTCGGCGGTGTTGGCGCCGACGTGGGGTGTCGCCACCAGTGTCGGCAAACCCCACAGCGCCGAGTCCGCCGACGGTGGTTCGGGGTTGAAGGTGTCGAGGCCGGCGCCGGCGATTTGCCCGGTGCTCAGGGCATGGACCAGCGCTTCGGTGTCGATCAGTTCACCGCGCGCGGTGTTGATCAGGATCGCGCCCGGGCGCATGCGCTTGAACTGCGCCGCGCCAAACAGGTTGCGGTTCTGCTCGGTCAGCGGGCAATGCAGGCTGATGATATCGCAGCTGGCCAGCAGCTCATCCACGCTGTTGACCCGCTCGACATTCGGCAAGTCCGCCAGGTAGGGATCAAACACCTTGATGCTCATGCGCAACGGGGCCACCAGGTCCATGAGGATCTGGCCGATGGCGCCCAGGCCGACCAGGCCGAGGGTCTTGCCGGACAGTTCGATGCCCACCGAGGTGGCTTTGTCCCAATGCCCGTCACGCATGCGCGCATCGAGCAGGGCGGTCTGGCGCGCCACGCTGAACATCAGGGCCAGGGCGTGCTCGGCCACCGATTGTGCGTTGGCGCCGAGGGCGATAGTCACCGGGATCTGGCGCTCGGCGGCGGCGGCGATGTCGATGGTGTCGTAGCCCACGCCGTGCTTGGCGATGATTTTCAGCGCGGCCGAGGCGTTGATCATCTCCCGGGTCAGCTTGCCCTGGCGCACGATGATCGCGTCCGGTTGTTCGCGGGCAATGATCGCCGTGAGTTCATCGGCGGGGGCATAGGGCGGGGGGGGGGTGACGCGTACGCCGTGGGCAGCGGCGTGGGCCATGGCGTCGGCGGTCAGTTCCGGGCCGGTCAGCAGGAGGGTTCGGGTCATTGTGCGCACCTTGGTTTTCTTGTCTGTGTGCAGTTGGCGGCGTATTGCGGCGCTCAACAGTGGTTGAAAGCTAGCATAATGAAATGGCGTTGCAATAAATAAATTTAACCGCGCCGTTTTGAACGACGTTGGATTAGTGGAAAATCCCAATAGAATCTAACATTTATTCGGGTTTAAGATTTTTTCAGCGCAGAGTGTTGGGGTTTTGAATCCGGTTTTAGCCTTGCTGGCTGCAAATCATGATGTTAATTTTGAAATGACGTTTCAAAACAACATAAAAACCAGCAGAGGAATACCCCATGTCCATCGGATTCAGAGTGCTCAAGCAGCAACGCAAGGTCGCCGCCGAGTGGGTCGAGCGCTACCGCAGCGTGCCCGTCGCCAATATCAGTGATTCGATGCACCGCATGACCGCCGGCGGCGCGAGCTTGAAACCGATGCATCGCAGCGGCGTGCTGGTGGGCCCGGCGTTGACCGTCAAGGCGCGCCCCGGGGACAACCTGATGCTGCATCACGCGCTGGATATCGCCCAGCCGGGCGACGTCATCGTGGTGGATGCCGGCGGCGACCTGAGCAACGCGCTGATCGGCGAAATGATGGTGGCGTATGCGATCAAGAAAGGCGTGGCCGGCATTGTGATCAACGGCGCGATTCGCGATGCGGCGAGCATTGGCGCCGGGGAGTTCCCGGTGTTTGCGGCGGGTATCACCCATCGCGGCCCTTACAAGGACGGCCCGGGCGAGGTCAATGTGCCGATTGCCCTGGCCGGCATGGTGATCGAGCCGGGCGACCTGGTCATTGGCGATGAAGACGGGCTGCTCTGCGTGCCGTTCGACCAGGTCGCCGAGGTGTATGATCGCGCCCACGCCAAACATGCCGCCGAACAGAAGCAACTGGAACAGATTGCGCTGGGCGAAAACGACCGAACCTGGGTCCTTAAATCCCTTATACAAAAGGGCTGCGAGTTTATTTGAATCCTGCGTCTACCACCCGCTGGCCCACGCCGATCCGCGCGCTGCGCCATCGCAATTTCCAGATCTACTTTGTCGGCCAGGGCCTCTCCACCCTGGGCAAATGGGTGCAACAGGTCGCGCTGTCATGGCTGGCCTATCACCTGACGGGCTCGGCGGTGCTGCTGGGGGCGATTGCGTTTCTGACGCTGTTGCCGCAGTTGCTGGTCGGGCCGCTGGCGGGCGCCTGGTCCGACCGCCACGACAAGCGCCGCCTGCTGATGGCAGTGCAGGCCGTCCTGGCTGTGCAATCGCTGGTCCTTGCGGTGCTCACCTGGCAACAGTGGATGGGCCGCGAGGTGATCATCGCCATGGCGCTGCTGCTGGGTTTGCTCAATGCGCTGGAAACGCCGTTGCGCCAAGCCTTGATCGCCAGCTTCGTCGATGAACCCAAGGACCTGCCCAACGCCCTCGTGCTCAATGCCATGCTGATCAACGCCGCGCGCTTTATCGGCCCGCCGCTGGCCGGTTTGCTGATCACCTGGAGCGGCGAGGCCGGGTGTTTCCTGCTCACGTCCATCGCCTTTGGCATGCTGTTGATCGGCTTGGGCAAGGTGCAAAGCCGCGCGCAGGTGCGGGCGCAGGGTTCGACCGGGGAGATCTTCCGCGAAGGGTTGCGCTATTTGTGGCACACCCTGTCCATCCGCCGCCTGTTGATCAGCGTGGTGATGGTCAACCTGTTGGCGTCCTGCTACACGGTGCTGCTGCCGATCCTGGCCAAGCATGCCTTCAGCGGCGATGCCCAAACCCTCGGCTGGCTGTGGGGCGCGGCGGGAGCCGGCGCGTTTGTCGCGACGATTTTCCTGGCGTTCGCCGGCAGCTCATCGAGCCTGAGCCGCATCATCGTGATGGGTACCGTGGTGTGTGCGGTGTCGTTGTGTGCGGTGGCGGCGAATCCGCCGTTGGGGTTGACCCTGGCGGCGCTGGCCGGGCTGGGATTCGGCATCACCGTGAGCAATGTCAGCAGCAACATGACCCTGCAAAGTGCCGCGCCGGAAGCGCTGCGCGGGCGGGTGATTGCGTTTTATATCGCCATGCGTTTCGGCTTTGAAGCGATTGGCGGCCTGCTGGCCGGGCTGTTGGCGGCGGCGCTGAGCGTGCAGTGGACACTGCTGCTGGCCGGGGCGTTGCTGGGGATCTATCAGTTGATCAGTTGGCGCATGAGCCCTCGACGCTGACGTCGAGGGACCCACGGTCACGTCAGTATTTGAACCGGCCCACCAACCCTTTGAGCTGACCGGAAATATCCGTCAACCGACCCGAGCCGGTCTGCGCCGAGTGGGCGAAGCCTTCGACCAGTTGCGCATCGGCATGGATCTGCGCGATGTGCCGGTTGATCTCTTCGGCCACCTGATGCTGCTCTTCGGCGGCGGTGGCGATCTGGGTGTTCTGGTCGCGGATCGAGTCCACCGAGCCGCGGATCTTGTCGAAGCTGTCGCGGGCCTGCTGGATGCGTTCCACGCTGGTGTGGGACACCAGCAGGCTGCCCTGCATCTGCTGGGTGACTTCCTGAGTGCGGCGGGCGAGGTTGCCCAGCAGGCTGTCGATCTCGCCGGTGGAGTCGGCGGTGCGGCGGGCGAGGGCGCGCACTTCGTCGGCCACCACCGCAAAACCACGGCCCTGATCGCCGGCGCGCGCCGCTTCGATGGCGGCGTTGAGCGCCAGCAGATTGGTCTGCTCGGCAATCGAGCGGATGGTGTCGAGGATGGTGTTGATGTTCTGGCTGTCCTGCTCCAGCAACTGCATGGTCTGGGTCGACTTTTGCAGGTCTTCGCTCAACTTGAGCACGCTGCCGGTGGCTTCGCCGATGTGCTGCTGGCCGTCGTGCACGTCGCGATAGCCTTCGTCGGCACTGGTGGCGGCGGCGCTGCACGAGCGCGCGACTTCGTTGGCGGTGGCGACCATCTCGTTGAACGCGGTGCTTACCAGTTCCACGGCTTCACGCTGGCGGCCAGCGGCCTGGTTCATGTTGTTGGCCACGGTGCTGGTATCGGCGGCGGCGCTTTGCAGGTCGGTGGAAGCGCTGCCGATGCGTTGCACCAGTTGCGCAATCGCGCCGAGGAACTGGTTGAACCAGCCGGCCAGGGTCGCGGTTTCGTCCTTGCCTTGCACGGTGAGCTTGCGGGTCAGGTCGCCTTCACCTTCGGCGATTTCCTGCAGGCCGTCGGCAACGCTGCGGATGGGGCGCACGATCATGCTGGCAAAACTTGCACCGACCAGGGCGAAGACCACGGCGAGGGCCGCGGCGATGGCAGCGATCAACCAGGTCAGGCTCGACGCGCCGGCCATCACTTCGTCGCGTTTGATCAAGCCGATAAAGCGCCAGCCGAGGTCTTTGGAGCTGACCACGTTGGCCATGTAGGGCACGCCGTTGATCTCGATCTGGGTGGCGCCGTCGGTGCGCTTGGCCAGGTCGGCGTATTGCGGGCCAAGGTCGGCCAGGGGCTTGAAGTTGTGCTTGGCATCGCTGGGGTCCACCAGCACGTTGCCGTTGGCTTCCACCAGCATCAGGTAGCCGCTGTCACCGAGCTTGATGTTGCGCACCAGTTCGGTGAGTTGCTTGAGCGACACGTCCAGGCCGACCACACCGAGGATATTGCCGGTGGCGTCGGCGACGGTGCGCACGGTGCCGATCAGCACCACGTCATCCGGTGCCCAGTAATACGCGCCGGTGCGCACGGTGTTGCCCGGCGCGGCCACGGCGGCCTTGTACCAGGGGCGTTGGCGCGGGTCGTAGTTGTTCAGTTTGGTGTCGTCGGGCCAACTGGCGTAGCCGCCGTCGCTCAGGCCCAGGGACAGGTAAGCGGTGCTCGGGTGGCTTTTGGCGAACTGGTCGAAGATGTCCAGCAGCGCCTTGTTGGTCGGGGTAAGGGGGATTTGCGCGGCGTCGGCACCGGCGTAGCTTTTCAGGTCTTTGGCGGCGGCGATGCGTGGGTCTTTGGCGACAAATTCGACGTTCTGGGTGATGCCGTCGAAGAATTGCTTCATGCCGTTGTCGATCTGGCGGATTTCACGGCTGCTGCTGTCGACGAAATTGGCCTCGGCCGCATCCCGCAGGTTCAGTACCACCAGCACGGCCACCAGGATCACCGGCACGCAGGCGATAGCCGCAAACGCCCAGGTCAGCTTGTGTTTGATATTCATGACATCTCCCGCAGGGTACTTATTAGAGTTGGCAAGGCGGAGGAAAGCGAAGAGCGTCGCATGTGTTGTTTTTAGAGGGGATAGCCCATGCGTACCCCCGGTATATCGACCGGTGGGTCACGCACTTTAGGCCGTTGGCAGGGTTTAACCGATGCGCTCGCCACCCAGGGCATCACGCTGCATCGATTGCAGGTTTTTCTCGATGGTTTCGCAGATGGTGTCCATCTGGATCTGGTGCTCGCTGGAGTTGAACGGGCTTTGCAGGTCGGTGCCGATGCGCTCGATGGCCAGCAACATGAAACCCACCACCGTCGAGGCCAGCGGGGTGAACCAGCCGAGGGATTCCACCAGGCCCACCGGCACGATCAGGCAGAACAGCGAGATAAACAGGCGCGGGAAATACACGTAGGGGTAGGGCAGCGGCGTATTGGCGATACGCTCCATGCCGCCCTGGGCGTTGGACAAATCCACCAGGGTCGACTCCAGCCGCGCCAGGCGGATGCTGTCCAGGTGGCCGGCCTTGTATTCCTTGGCCAGCAAGGCTGCCGAGCCGGTGAGGATGTCGTTGGCGAAGTTGTTGGTGGTGCCATTGCGCGCGAACTCTTCGCTGGGGATGAATGCGCGCACCTCATCGGGGCACGGCTGGCCCTTGAGGTGCGCGGCCAGGCAGTTCACATAGGCCACATGCCGACGCAACAGCGTGGCCTTGACCGGGTTGACCTCGCTGTCGGGGTCATCCAGCAGCGTCAGCACCTGGCGCGCAAAACTGCGCGAATTGTTGACCATCGCCCCCCACAGCGTGCGCGCCTCCCACCAACGGTTATAGGCGCTGCTGTTGCGAAAACTGATCAGCACCACCAGCGCCGAACCGAGCAGGGTCAGGGGCATCAGCGGCAGGTTGATCTTGTAGGTGAGGAACAGCATGAAATCCACCGTGACGGCGACATCCCACAGCAACAGCCAGAACAGGGCCCAGCCCACATAGCCCATGGTCTTGATGATCAGGCGGTATTTTTTGATGATGGCGGCTTTCAAACGACGACCTCGCGGCGAGCGGTGGGCAAGAGTGCCTTAGGTCGGACGCGGGTTTGGGGGGAAAGGTTCGCTGCTGAAACGTTTCTTAATGCTGGGCGAGGATACTGTGGAGCAGCCCGGGGAAGCGACTTTCAAGCACATCACTGCGCAATGAGTTCATATGGGTGGTCCCCACACTCCGCGTCTGCACCAACCCCGCATCCCGCAACACGCGAAAGTGGTGGGACATGCTCGACTTGGGTCGCCCACCATCCAATTCGCCGCAGGTGGCTTCGGCTACGCCGGCCAGGCAGCGCACGATTTCCAGGCGCACCGGGTCGCTCAGCGCATAGAGCACACGTTCTAGGGTAAGGTCTTGGACAAGGGGGTGTTTGAAGGCTCGCATGAAATGAATGATAACAGGGGGGTATCGCTGAATACTATAGTTCGATTACCATCGAACTATCGAATCAACCATCACTTTGCCGGAGTCGTCCCATGGCCGCTTTGTTCGAACCCTACACACTCAAAGACGTCACCCTGCGCAATCGCATTGCCATCCCGCCGATGTGCCAATACATGGCCGATGACGGCATGGTCAACGACTGGCACCACGTGCACCTCGCGGGCATGGCCCGTGGTGGGGCAGGGCTGGTGGTGGTCGAGGCCACTGCCGTTGCGCCGGAAGGCCGCATCACCCCGGGTTGCACCGGGATCTGGAGCGATGCCCACGCTGCGGCGTTCGTGCCCATTGTCAAAGCCATCAAGGCTGCGGGTTCGGTGCCGGGCATCCAGATCGGTCACGCCGGGCGTAAAGCCAGCGCCAACCGCCCGTGGGAAGGCGATGACCATATGGCCGCGTCCGACCCGCGCGCGTGGGAAACCATCGCGCCGTCGGCGATTGCCTTTGGTGCGAACCTGCCGCAGGTGCCACGCGCCATGACCCTGGACGACATCGCCCGCGTGCGCCAGGACTTCGTCGATGGTGCGCGCCGTGCCCGTGACGCCGGTTTTGAATGGATCGAGCTGCACTTCGCCCACGGTTACCTGGGTCAGAGTTTCTTCTCGGAACACTCCAACCAGCGCACCGACGCCTACGGCGGCAGCTTTGACAACCGCAGCCGCTTCCTCCTGGAAACCCTGGCTGCCGTGCGTGAAGTCTGGCCAGAAAACCTGCCGCTGACCGCCCGTTTCGGCGTGCTGGAATACGACGGCCGCGACGAGCAGACCCTCGCCGAATCCATCGAACTGGCCCGCCGCTTCAAGGCCGGTGGCCTGGACCTGTTGAGCGTCAGCGTCGGCTTCACCATTCCCGACACCAATATCCCGTGGGGCCCGGCATTCATGGGGCCGATTGCCGAGCGTGTGCGCCGTGAGGCGGGCATTCCGGTGACGTCGGCTTGGGGTTTTGGTACGCCGCAACTGGCAGAAGGCGCCTTGCAGGCTGGGCATCTGGACCTGGTATCGGTAGGCCGGGCCCATTTGGCTGATCCGCATTGGGCGTACTTTGCGGCCAAGGAGTTGGGTGTCGAGAAGTCGTCGTGGACCTTGCCAGCGCCTTACGCGCATTGGTTGGAGCGTTATCGCTGAAGTAGGATCGGCTTTGCTCTAACGCAGGGCCAACGCTGTACCTGTGGCGAGGGAGCTTGCTCCCGCTGGAGTGCGAAGCGCTCCCAAGATTTTGGGGCCGCTGCGCAGCCCAGCGGGAGCAAGCTCCCTCGCCACATTTGCTCAGCTTCAAACGGATACAAAGCTGTTACCCAAAAAATAGTGAATGAGAACGCATATCAATAATGGGCCGCGTGATATACCATCGCGCCGCGAAAATATGGCAGCTATGCCGCCCCATTTGGCCCATTCACTAGGTTCATCATTCATGCGTCGTACCCTGGTTTCCATCTGTGTGCTTCAGGCGTTTTCCCCTTTGACCTGGGCCGAAGTCGCCCCCGCCGACAAGGCCAGCGTGGAGTTGCAAGCCACCTCCATCACCGGCACCGCCGACTACGAGACCGCCCAGGGCCCGGTCAAAGGCTACCTGGCCACACGTTCCGCCAGTGCGACGCGCACCGACACCTCGATCCATGAAACCCCGCAGTCCATCAGCGTGGTGACCAAGGACGCCGTCGAAGACATCGGCGCCACCCGCCTGCAAGACGCCCTGGACTACGCCGGCGGCGTCGGCCGTGCCAACAACTTCGGCGGCCAGGGCCTGACCACCTTCACCGTGCGCGGCTTCACCACCGGCGAGTTCTACCGCAACGGTTTCCCGATCAACCGTGGCTACCCGAACATGCCGGACGCCAACACCATCGAACGCCTCGAAGTGCTGCGCGGCCCGGCCACCATGCTCTACGGCCGTGGCGATCCAGGCGGCACCTTCAACGTGGTGTCCAAGCAACCGTTGCCCGAGCGCACCGTGACCCTGGGCAGCCAGTTGAATGACCAAGGCATGCAGCGCGGCACCCTGGACGCCTCCGGCCCGCTGGACGAAGAAGGCCGCCTGGCCTATCGCCTGAACGTAGTGGGCGAGGGCGGCGATACCTTTCGCGACCACGTGGAGACCGAACGCTACGGCATCACGCCGGTGATCACCTGGCAAGCCACCGACGCCACCAAGGTGATCTTCGAAGGCGACTTCATGCGCAACAACCATCCGCTGGACCGGGGCCTGACGCGCTTTGCCAATCAGAAAGGCACCCCTTCGCGCGACAGGTTCTGGGGCGACAAGGATGTGGGCAAGCTGCACAACGACAACAGCATGGCCCAGTTGCGTTTCGAGCATCTGCTGAATGAAAACTGGACGCTGGGCGGTGGGTTCCAGTGGTTGGATGGCACGTTGCAAGGCAACGGCATTGAAGCCAACGGCGCCACCAGCCTGAGCGCCGACGGCCGCACCCTGCAACGCAACTTCAACTACCGCAAGCTGGAATGGACCGATAAAGACACCCAGCTCAACCTCACCGGGCATTTCTCCGCTGGCGGTTTCGATCACACCTTGTTGACCGGTGTCGAGTTCGAAGACTACGACTACAAGTCGATCATCCAGCGTTCCAGCGCAGCGGCCGGGACCTATCCCATCGACATTTTCGACCCGGTCTACGGCCAGGCGCGTCCGCCGCTCACCCGCACACCGACCCACGACAAGGAAAACCTCAAGACCTATGCCGCGTTCGTGCAAGATCAGGTGGCCCTCACCGAACGCCTGAAAGTACTGGCCGGCGCGCGTTTCGAGCGCTTCGAGCACGACTACGAAAGCTATGTGACCGGCGTCAAGCCGTGGAGCGCCGCAGACAACGCGGTCACTCCGCGTGTGGGGGTGACCTATGACCTCACCGACACCGTGGCGGTCTATGCCGATGCTGCGCGCTCGTTCAAGCCGAACACCGGTGCGGCGCGCGTTGGTGGCGGGTTCGAGCCGGAGAAGGGCAAGTCCTATGAGATCGGCGTGAAGTGGGAAGCACTGGATCGCCAGCTGAGCGTCGATGCGGCGATCTACCAGATCGAGAAGAAAAACGTCCTCACCACCGACCCGGTGGATTCGGCCTTCAGCGTTGCGGCAGGCCAGGTACGCAGCCGTGGTTTCGACCTCAATGTGGCGGGCAACCTCACGCCGGAATGGCGCCTTATCGGTGGCTATGCCTATGTGGACGCCGAAGTGACCAAGGACAACACGATCCGCTCCGGCACCCGCCTGATGAACATCCCGCGCAACAGCTTCAGCCTGCTCAACGTATACGAGTTCCAGGACGGCACTCTGAAGGGCCTTGGCTTGGGTGCAGGCGCCAAATACGTGGATGAACGTGCAGGGCAGACGGCCAACACCGCGTTCGCGATGGATGCCTACACCGTTGTCGATCTGCTCAGCTACTACAAGGTCAACGACAAAGTGCGGCTCAACCTCGACGTGAAGAACCTGTTCAACCGTGAGTTTGAAGAAGGGGCTTTCGGCAATATCTACGCCTACCCAGGCGCGCCGCGTACCGTCCAGGTCGGCATCGCCTACACCCTTTAACCTGGGGCTATGGAATTTGTTCCCACATGCCGATCTGTGAACACAGTCAAATGTGGGAGCTGGCTTGCCTGCGATAGCGGTGTGTCAGC
>NZ_ANNV01000063.1 GCF_000346755.1 Pseudomonas sp. CBZ-4
GCAGCCTACGTTGCATGCGGCAATACTTTTCGTACAAAGCCTAGATTATGGGCTTTGTTGCATGAGGGTCCTGCAGTTGACAGCGCACCTCCTCCTGGAGCAGAAGTGTCAGGCTCTGTGGCATCCCCGGCAGCAAACAGTTCCCAGAAAGCAATTCCGAGCCAGGCAGAGCCAGCTATTACGCCAGCAGTGATAGGTGTTGAGATGCCCGTCATTTCCGGCTGGTACACGTTCTGCCCTACCGCGGCTGACCAAGGTAGCCCAAAACTTCTGGATCTCCTTTATGACGTGCGAGCGAATGCCGGCAAAGTGGCCTTCTTCGACATACAGGTGGACATCGACTGCGTGTTGGGCAGGCAGCCGGACTATGATGCTGCGTTCAGTAGGCTCGAGGACGCGGACGAGGTAATTTACCTCTTGCGCGTGCCCCTAGTAATGGACGGCGATCCTGTCACGCCCCGGCAATGGATTAGCGGCAAGCGCGATCCCTCCGTTCTGCGTACCATGTATAGCGACAATGGTTCCGCGATAGCGATACACAATGGGAACGACAGTCGTAATCCCCTGTCACGTTTCCAGCCCCATGTTGAGGGAAGCAACGACATCCTCTTCGGGCCCTATGCGATAAAGGAAAGCTCCGACGACGATGCCATCACGTTCGATCTGAACGCTTCGTTTCTTGACAGTGCCGCTCTGCAGCAGGCGACCATTATCGCGGAAGAACTCCGTGCTACCCGTGCGCTGCCTACGACTTTGCATTCGCCAGTCGGGAAAGGCGGGTCATAACCGTTTTTGTTTTGCGCAACTGCCATTCTGCTTGTGGTTGGGAATGTTTGCGAACCAACACCGCAATGTTCGAAGCGCGAGCGGTAAAGATCCGGCTTGGGGCGGAAGCCGTCGATCAGAAGGATCAGCTCTTGGCCATTGCCTGCTTATCGTCACTTTGGCATTCGTTGATTCTGTTCAATCTCGAGCCAGGGCATCCGTCGTCGTCTGTTGTGCATCCTTTGCACGTAATGTTGCTGTACGTCTGCAATGTCGTCATCTGCCGCCCATCTAACGCGCGGCAGAGCGGCAGCGGTGCATTGCCAACTCCGCTTCCGTAAATTTCTGACGGTAAAATCGCCTGAAAGCGAATTTTTGATACCGGATGAGATGCCACCATTTGGGCTCTAGAAGCAGTTGGAGCCTTGGCCATGAGCAAAGAACCGCAAGCGATAGTCGCCTTGCTGGATCAGCAATATGAGCAGTTGTTGGTGGACGCGAGACGCCTGGTAACAAGCTATGTGGATGCGTCCATGAAGCTGTACAAAAAGACTGGGGCCAGATCTGTTGTAGCTGCCGTGTCAATCAAGCAAACGAGCCCGAATGCGTACTCGATCTACTGGTGCAAACTGGTGCCACTGCATGGGCAAAAAAACAAATTCGCGCCCCTTACTATTGCCAAGGGCAATGGCAAACACAAATACCCGGCTTCCTCGTTCGAGTTTGTTAAATACCCTTACCGCCGCCTGGTTTTGCAGGTTGAGGAGCGTCTTGCTGAGATTCGTAGCATTGCCAGCGAGAATCGTCAGCTGCGTCGGACGTTGGTCGCTTATGAAAAGAAACTGTCTAGATACCAAGCGCTTGATCATGGCGGTCTCTATTCGGGAGAGTAGAGGCTGAGTGCCTATAAGCAGTGCCGAACGGATCTGAACCGATTTTAGCGTCCGAAAGCCCCGTGCAGCATGGTCTGACGGGGCTTTCTTGTATCAGCAGTGAATTCCTGTGCGACATGTTGCAGCGCTTGAGTAGGTTACGGGCTATAAGCAGTGTAGTGCGCTAAATCTACTCGCTGCCAGCCAGCAGGCCAGTGCATGCGGGGTTCACAGGCTATATTTGCTATTAGCAGTGATGCGTACGTCCAAGGCTGCTGGCCAACTGCGATCTGTATTAGCAGTGAGAGGCTTCACTTTCATAAAATAAACATTGGTAGGTGCCGGTCTAGCTGGTACCTGTGTCGCGCAGCGGATGGCGGCGGTGATGCGCTACCCTTCACTGCATCGCTGCTGTTCGAATGCAATGCGGTTCATTACGCAGATGGGGATGGGGTAGCCCTGGATGTGGGTCGTGAGAGCCTCGCTGCCGGCGATCACCATGATGCAGGAGAGGCCTCTGCGGAAGCGCATTCCTCGTCCCGAGTAATTGCGCGGGATGATCTCCCATGATTCGTCGTCGTAGTAAAAACCAACGATTTCTGACCAGTGCGATTGGACGCCCGCGCCCATGATGCCTACTGGTGTCAGGCAGAAAATTTCTACCTGGGTTTCCTGCCCAAGAGGTACGGCGTAAACCCGACCGTTTGGTGCAATGGGTGGGAAGTACTGCCCGTTACCGAGGTGGCGAAATTCCATGGTGGTGCTCCGGATAGATGAGGTCGCTAGACACTCTCCGGTAGTTTTAGGAAAACCCAAGATCAGATGTTGCCTGCGAGTCGGCGCACGGGTTATGGCGTACCGGGCAAGCTAATTCGCCACATCGAGAAGCGAGCATGCCGTTGATCTAAGCGCTTCGGCGCTCCGGTCATTTTCGCATTGACGCGGCAACTGACTACCCAGCCAAGGTCATCGCTGATCTCATGGACTTGGGTGGCAAATATTGCGTATCGCAGTAGTGATGCCTTGCAGGTGGATTCGGGTAGGCGCCCGCTGCCGATGAAAAGGCAGCGGACAGTTTGTTACAGGTATCTGGTCATACCGCTGAAGACTCAATCGTCGCCACGCTTCTTGTCCAGATACGCTGCGACCATGTAGCCAACAGCACCTGTGATGGTGAGCGCACTGATGACCGCAAGTACCGCATATACCAACAATTCAAAACGATCCACGCCCTGACTCCTTTGACTCGAGGTAAGCCAAGTTTAAGGGCGTCTGATCTAATCCCAAATCTGCTGCGTAGTGCCTTAGCGGCTGGTACCAGCTGCTTCCTTCAGTAGGGTGGCTCGGGCACCGACGTATGCATCAGTTTCCCAGATACGTAAATTTCCGAGCTCGTAGGCGACGTGATCCCGCGCCTCTAGATCCTCGTCGTGGGGAGCGTTTCCCCCAAGAATCGGAGCTTTATGATCGGCCCATTGTTCGTAGAGCTCGCAGGCATACGCTGAGCGGCAATCATCAAAATTTAACCCATGAGCAAGCAAAAGCTCCTTAGCTGCAGGTAGGCTGTTTTGCCGCCATATCCGCCATGCTTCTTGTCTTGGATGGTGACAGTGCCGCACACCTTGAACTGCCGAGGCCGTTTCCAAAACGGCGATCTGCTTGCCCCCTGAGATATTAATTTTGCGGTGATCGTATGGATCTTCGCTGCCGTTACTTACCGAATGATATCCGTCTGCTTTGGCGTCATTCAGAGCTATTCGGGCATCGAAGAAAAACGCTTCACGCAGCGAAATGCCCAGATACCGCACTAACATAATCACCACCGCCAGGTGCTCAGAGAGGCGAGTTTGAACGTCTTCTACAGCTGCCTCGAACCTCGCTTGATCAAGGCTGCGCGGGACGGTAATCCGTGCATGGTTAGGAAAGCCAATACGGTCGCCAACGTCAGCTGTCGCGACTTTCCAGCCACCATCGGTTGCAAGGGCCATTACTGAATACACGGTCTCAAGCAAGTTCGCCGCGCCTTGCTGCGAGAGATTCCCGTGGTACACCTGGATACAGAGTTCTTCGCCGTATTGCCGCACCAGTTTTTTATTGACGAGCTCCAGGATGTCCACCTCATGAGACTCCTTGGCGTAAATACTAAACTGGGCCCACTGCTGGTCGTGGATCATTGCCTCGTGTTGGCTGAGGAGGCCGCGCCGGACTGCCTCCCTGAGGATCGCCGAACCGGCCTTGCTCAAGTCCCGATCAAAATGTAGGTGGAAACTCTGCTTCATGGTCATTCCTCCAATCAGCTCAGGTGCTGAGCTGCTGTAGGGAATGTTGAGGAAGAAAAAATATCCTGTGGTTCGTTTTCGGTCGCTTTCAGCACCTGAAATTGACGAGCGCATCCGTCCCGTAAACGGTCGTTTACGGCACACATATTCCAGCTGATCTTTTGGACTTGGGATTTACCGCTTTCCTGTCACTTTTCCTGTACCGAAATCAGTGAGAGAAAAACGTATGGGAAAGCGGATTGGATATGCCCGAGTGTCGACTGATGATCAGAACCTCGACCTGCAGCGAGATGCACTTGCTCTGGCTGGGTGCTCAACAGTCTACGAGGAGACCATGAGCGGCAAGTCGGCGGACAGGCCGGAGCTGGGGCATTGCCTTAAAGCTCTGCGTAACGGTGACACTCTGGTTGTCTGGCGACTGGACCGCCTCGGTCGCTCTTTGCCTGACTTGGTTGGGATTGTCAGTAGCTTGGAGCAGGAAGGGGTGGCCTTCGAATCCATAACTGAACGAATCGAAACCACCAGCGCTGCCGGCAAGCTGATTTTTCACGTGTTCGCTGCCCTGGCTGAGTTTGAGCGCAACCTCATTCGAGAACGAACTCGTGCAGGACTGGCTGCGGCTCGTGCCCGTGGGAGAAAAGGTGGACGCAAGCCTGCGCTGGATGATCGTCAGGTGCGTGAGATACGAGCTCTTCTCAGAGATCCTGAGATACAGGTAACCGATGTTGCCCGACGGTATGGCGTTTCTCGAACAACGCTTTACCGCTACGTCGGTTCGCCGAAATCATCTGCGGTCGTTTAAGTGGTGGTGTTGTTTTCCGCTGAAGTTGCCCAGAAAATTTTGGGCGCTATGACCTAGCAGGCAAGTGAAGGATATCTCCGGCGTTCTAAGTGTGCCGGACTACCACTGAATAAAAATAGGGCGTTTTCATGTCGGTGCTTTTTTCTGTGAAGGGATGCGTTGGTACCTTGCTGTTGGTTGCGTTGGTGGGTTGCTCCAGTACCCCGAAGGTAACGTTGCCAGAACCTAAAGATGTTCCTCGCGAAAAATGGTCCGATGCCATGTTGGTTCTGGAAGCCATGCGCATCGATGGTCAGCGCGATATTCCAAGGGTAATGGTCGGGAATGAAGTAGATAACCTGAGCGCGCCGCGATCTTCGGGAAGCTCTGGAGGTTTAGCAACGGCGGGTTTGGGATACGTGTCGCCTCCAACTGGTTTTAGCAGCGCAGGCGCAGCCTCTCTTGGCGTCGGGTTATTCTTGCTGGGTGGTGGCAGTGCTGGCCCTGTCTATCGCTACCAGGTTGCTGCGTGGGTGCCTGAGGAACTCGCGTCTAACCCGAAGGAGGCATCTGCGTTGGTCAGGTCGGCCTGGCTTGATGCGAGAGAAAAATACTTTGGTGGAAAAATCTCAAAGTTGCGTCATGAGCCGGCTAAGTACGCTGACGGATCAGGCAAGAAATACGACAGGCTTGCAGATTTGGCTGCTGGGAACCCCGCGCCGTTCGACGCTCCGGCGAGCGCTGCGCCAGCGTTCATTTCGGCCGAGAAAGCCTACGGCCCGATTTTCCTGACCGATCCCTCAGGCGAACTATTTGCTGACGCTAGCAGAGCTGATAAGGACGGCATGGATGCGCTGGCGGGTATTGCTCGTCACCTGCCCGAATGGATGTATGCATACTATCCTGGGCGGAATTGGCCTAAGGACTTCCGGCCTGCCGCGATTTACAACAAGAACGGCAATCTCTATTTCATTGGGAAGTAGTTCGTGGTCGACCAGTGCTACTGGCGTGTCGGGATTTTATCTGCGGAATCAGTCATACAGACTCTCGCGCGAGTCGAAGGTGTTCAATAAAAGCGAAGGCGCTCAAGACGAGTATTGAGCACCTTCGATATTCGTTGAGCACCTTCAGGAAGAGGTGGGCAGTCCCAATGCCCATCCGCCCTGCATACCTGTTTTGTGTGACCGTATACCGAGCTTTTTCCGAGCTCTACGAACTGATGCCCACGAAATGCAAGACTCTTCAGCTAGAGACTTCAACGCAGTGATTGCAACAGGCCCAGCTTGTAACGTCTCCTCCAGAAAGCTGCACGCTTCTTGAATGGCTGATGCTGGTATTGGGCTGTTCGTTTGCTCGATAGCAGCCAGAATGGCTTCAGCGCTTCCTTCGATGGCCTCTCCCCATCGGATGCAGGTTGTCTCCAACTGCTCGTCTATAACGATGGGCTCAACGAAATACTCGATCCCCCCGCTATCAATCGAAACGTTAGACTTGGCTCGGACAAGCACCCTGGCTTCTGAATTCTGATCCTTCTCTGCCACCAGTACAGTGCGAGCGAGCGCGGAGAATGCCTGGCTGCCGATTACACGATTAGCTGCGGAGGACTGGGCCGTACCTTTGCTCAGGTGAGATATGCCGAGGACAGCGCAACAATGCCGCTCTGCAAAATCCACTACCATTTGTAGCCCCTGTCGAACTTCGTTTGCTCGGTGCATGTCCCCCCGAATGAGGTTGATCAGTGGGTCGAAAATCAGCAATGAAACGCCGTTAATCCGTGTGGCTGCCTCGTTCAAAAGGGCAAAGTTGGCTGCAGGATCAAATTGTCGCCTATTCCCACTCTGATCCCTGAGCCCTTCGATAATGTGCACGCGGTTTAGGTCTGCATCTGCAGCCGTAAGGCGAGGAATTATCGTGTCAGCTATACCATCCTCACCACTCCAGATTATGACGTTGCCTGCGGCCTCACATTTGCTGCCATCTGGCCAGGCATCTCCTTTACTAAGCCTGGCTGCCAGCGAGATTGCCAACGTGGTTTTGCCGCACCCACCAGCGCCGGCAAGAATGGATAGCTTTGCCCTTGGCAGCCAGCCTGGCCAAATCCACTGGATCTTTTCCACTGGAATATCGACCGCTGCTGTGAGTTCCACCATCCAGCCTGGCTGTTGAGGTGTTTGGGGCTGCATTACAAAGCCTCCCTTTGCCGAATCCAAGCCTGGACTTCGCTGTTACGCCAGCCGACGCTGGAACCGCACAAAAGACGTTGTCGCGGGAAAAGGCCCTCCGATATTTTGCGGTAGATCGTTGAGCGTTTTAGTCCGACGATTGCCTCGACATCGCGTAAACGAAGAATTTTGTCATCGTCGCTGACGTCGTCAAAGTTGCTAACGTGCATTGCCATAGATTTGAGTCCTAGGTCCTGAAGCGTGAGGCAGCGTCCTCCGGCACTACTGCTAAAAAGGGTAAAAGACGGATATCGGCTGGCTATATAGCGAGCAGGGGCATTTGCCACACGCATAGGTATATGCGCGTTTCCGAGATTAATGTTCGGTAGCGTCGGAGGTCGTTGTGGGCTACAGAAATTCTAGGGCCGTAAGGCTTCTAGGGGCACAACGGACTGAGAGTGTTCTGCCAGATACGCAAATCAACCAATTGCAGTTGCTGCGGCCCGTTCAGCGGATGCGAACGAGGCGAAAGTTTTTAACGTCGTTACCAAGGCGACGTGGCGGACCTTTGCGGATCGATAGGGATCGCTTGGGACGGAGACTTTTTAACATGAGAGTGCCGGGCTGGCAATCAGCAGTGCTCTGCCTTGGTTGGGAAAGGGTGCCCAACCAGGGCAGTGGTTATCTGAGAGCTCAGCGTTTATCGGGCTCAACTAGTTATCTGTAGCGATATCGAGCTTGGGCAGCGCCTTGACGATTCTCTGGGTTTCCAGGCTAACAGTGACCACGCGCTGGAACAGCTCCAGAGGGTACTTGGGGTTGCCCATGGTTTCCACGGCCCAGTCGTTGGCGTCGTTGACGATGCCGCTGGCTTTGTCGGTGCGCACGGCTTGGCGCTCCATCACCCAGTCCAACGCGGCCTTGCCGTTGACCACATAGTCCCATGCCGCCTCAGGGATGCCCTTGAGGGTGATGCGGTGGTTGTAGATGACGGCGCTCTTGTCGCCCTTCTTGGCGAACTTCATCTTCTCCACGCGGTAATCTGCGTCGGTGAGCGTGCTCTTGGCCTCGATGGTCAGCGGGTAGGGCTCGACGGTTTCGTAGTTCAGGTGAAGCTCGGCCAGGGCACGGCCAGCCTTGCTGAACGCCCAGAAGTCGACGGCGTTCTTCACTGCCGGGATACGCGGCAGCTCCTTGCTCAGATTGTCGGCAAAGCGCTCGCGGTAGTCCGGGGAATGGAGGATACCGTAGACGTAGTAGAACAGGTCTTCTTTGCTGATCTGCTCGCCAGGGTAGGCTGCTTGGAAATGAGCAAGGCCGGTGTCAGTAATTGCATTGCGGCTGCGCAAGCCACCTTCAGTTGACTTGGAAAAGAGATCGTTCTCTGCGGGGTGGGGGGCTTCGTCGTAGAGGTAGAGGGGGAAGCATTGGTATCCCCCCATGCCTGGAGCCAAATTCAGATCCGGAATACGATTAACTATTAGTGCCGAGAATCCTTTATCCCCGCCTAAGCCAGGAACACAAATTCCTATATTCTGACTAGGCGATCTTGGAAAAATTCGTGGCATCTGGCCTACTCGATGAATAACAGACGCATCATAAACCAGCCACTGTTTGGTAAATGGTCGGTAGAGGGCATGACATAGAGCATCGCCATCGAAGCTATGCTGAATACCGCTCGCCGCATCGGCTAACAAGCTACTTGTCCAGCTAATTTTTGTGGGGTCGTTACAAACCAATTGAACAGCTTGGGCAATCCGATCTTTCTTTGTTCCTTTCAGATCGGCGTTGGTGAGAGCCGTCACCTCTTTGTGATAGACGGCCAGCATATCGCTGACATTCTCAGCCACAGCGATTTTGCTTGAGTTGTAAACCCAAACGTCTCGTCCCGATTCAACTCCTCGTGAGTAGTTCTCAAACAAGCTCGGTGCTGATTTGTCCTCCTTATCGCCCAAAACTATGAAATGGTTGAAGCTGTCGTCACGCTGTTTGAGCCAGTCACCGTGCTCATCCGGGGTGATGGTTTGCCAATTCCTAATGCCTTCCACGCTGACGTAGCTGGCGATCAGCTCTAGTTTTTCCTCGCGGCTGAGATAGTCACCAATATCGTGGAAATAAATCTGACCGTGAGCCGGTGATTGAGGGTTCTTGACCAACAATGAGATTGCGATAGGGGCGCGACTGCCACTGCCGAAAATCTTGCCACCTTCCTTGCGGGAGGTTTCGCCGCTTGTGCGCTGATTACCACGTAAATGGAACACATAGAGGCTGGAGAACTCATCCACCAAACACTTGCGAACGCCATCTGCTGTGTTGGATTCAACAAACCCCGCATTGGTTACAAATCCGATAATGCCTGCTCCCCCTATACGATCACTGGCCCATCGAATAGCTCGAATGTAGCTGTCGTACAAGGCGTTTTTATTGGTCGCAGCTGAGCGCGCAGCATAACTTTCACGAATGGAGGAATCGAGATTGAGATAGGCCAAATTAGCATTGTTGTCATTACCGCTATCCTGCTTCGCCGAATACGGTGGATTACCCACAATCACCCGAATATCCAGCGCCTTCTGACGCTTACGCCGAGCGCTGTTGTCCTCCAACAGGGCGTCCACCAGGTCGTCTTTCTCGTACATTTGGAAGGTGTCGGTCAGACAGATACCTTCAAACGGCGCGTACTCATCGATTACTTCGCCGTGGTAGGCAGCTTCGATATTGATGGCAGCTATGTAGTAGGCCAGCAAAACCAACTCGTTGGCGTGGATTTCATTCTTGTACTTATGCGGCAGCTCTTCCGGTTTAATTAGACCTGACTGAATCAGGCGGGTGATAAAAGTACCGGTGCCGGTAAAGGGGTCGATGATGTGGACGCCCTTACTGCCCAGGGTCTGACCGAACTCTTGTTGCAGCAGGTGGTTGACGCTGTGAAGGATGAAGTCCACCACCTCGACCGGGGTGTAAACGATACCCAGGCGCTCGGTCATCTTGGGGAAGGCGTTGCGGAAGAACTTGTCGTACAGCTCGACGATGATCTTCTGCTTGCCTTGGGCGTTGTTGATGCCGGCAGCGCGCTGACGCACGCTGGCGTAGAACTTCTCCAAGGTGTCAGCTTCCTTGGCCAGGTGGTGCTCATGAAGCGCGTCCAGCACGCCTTGCATGGCCTTGGACATGGGGTTGTTGCTGGCAAAACTGTACTCGTCAAACAGCGCATCGAATACCGGCTTGGTTACCAGGTGCTGGGCGAGCATTTCGACAATCTCGCCATCGCTGATGCTGTCGTTGAGGTCGTCGCGCAGCTCGGCGGCGAAGGCGTTGAAGGCAGCCTTTTCTTGGATGTTGGCCGGGTTCTCCAAGATGCCCTGGATGCGGTCAATATGGGTGCGGGCGATCTTGGCAATGTCGTTTGCCCAGTCTTCCCAGTGATGGCGGTTGCCGCACTTGTCGACGATTTTGGCGTAGATGGCCTTCTCGATTTCCCCCACCTCATAGGCCAGCTCCGCCTGCTGGGTCATCTGGCCTTCGACATCGTACTTAGCGCGTTTCTCACCAATGCCGTACTGGCCTTTGCCTGCCTGGCCGTTGCTGGTGCCGCTAGTTTTCCTGGCTTTTTTATCGGCCTTGTCGGTGATGGCGATGACTTCCATCTTGCGCGGGTCAGAGCCGATCAGGTCGAGCTTGTTGACCATGGCGTCGAAGCTGTCGTCGTGCGAACGCAGTGCCTGAAGCACCTGCCAGACCACTTTGTAGGTCTGGTTGTCATTAAGCGCTTCGTGGGGCTCCATGCCGGCCGGAATGACCACGGGCAGCACCACGTAGCCGCGTTTTTTACCCGGTGCGTTGCGCATCACCCGGCCCACCGATTGCACAACGTCGACCTGGGAATTGCGCGGGGTGAGGAAGAGCACGGCGTCAAGCGCCGGTACGTCCACACCTTCCGACAGGCAGCGCACGTTACTGAGGATGCGGCAGGTGTTGGCTGGCGGTTCTTCCTTAAGCCAGTTGAGCTTGGCTTCCTTGGCGCTGGCGTTCATGCCGCCATCGACATGTGCGGCTTCGCAGATGATGCGTGAGGCCTCATCGATGTTTTCTGACTCCTGATAAGCCTCCACCACCGACTGGAACATGCTGGCGATGTTGATCGAGCTGACCTTGTGCTTGGTGCCCTTGTAGTTGGGCGAGATGACCTGGCAGAAAGCTACAGCGCGCCTCATGGGCTGATCATCACCCACCAGGTTTTCGGCCAATCCCTGCTTGGCCAGCGCCTTCCAGCAACCGACTATCTTGGCGGCGTCGTCTACCTTGAGCTGGTTGTTCTCGTCCTTCAGCATCTCCTGAAGGCGCCGGCTGATGGTGCTCTCCTCGACGGTGAGTACCAGCACCTTGTAATCGGTGAGCAGGCCCCGCTGAACGGCCTCGGAGAAGTTGATGACGAACAGCTCTTTGCCGTAGAGCGCGTCGTCATCCATCGAGCACAGGGTGACTTCACCGGACTCGGCCTTGAGCTTCGCGTTGTCACCGTAGATGCGCGGCGTGGCGGTCATGTACAGACGTTTGGTGGCGCGGATGTAGTCGGCATCATGAACGCGCACAAAGTTGCTTTCGTCATCGTCGCCAAAGGTGGCGCCCGTGGTGCGGTGCGCTTCGTCGCAGATCACCAGATCGAAAGCGGCCAGGCCATGATCAGCCTGGGCACGGCTGATCACGTCGATGGAGTGATAGGTGGAGAACACTACGCTCATGTGCTCGGCATCATGGCGCTTGAGCATTTCCGCTGCGAGGCGATCTGCCTTAGTGGTGGCTGGGTAGCGTAGCTCGTGGGTGAACACCTGAACCGCGTCATCCTCTGCTTTGCGCTTCTTGCCAACGTCGCTGTCGGAGCAGACGGCAAAGCTGTGGAGCGGGGTTGCGCTTTCCTGCGTCCATTCGGTAAGGGTCTGCGATAGCAGCGACAGGCTGGGCACCAAGAACAGTACACGCTTACCCTTACCGGCCTGCTGCTCGGCAATTTTCAGGCTGGTGAAGGTCTTGCCGGTGCCGCAGGCCATGATCAGCTTGCCGCGTTCTGCGTCCTTGAGGCCAGCGGCCACGGCATTCAACGCGGTTTGCTGGTGCTCTCGCAGCTGCTTCTTGGCCTTGAGAGCGACTGCCTGATTGGGCTGGTACTTGGCCCAGTCTATCTGGCTGTCTTCCAGGGCTTGCAGGTCGATTTTACTGACCGGAGGCTGCTGGCCCTGCAACGCGTCCTCAGCGTGCTCGCTCCAGTTGTTGGTGGTGGCGACGATGAAGCGGTGCGAGAACGGTGCCTTGCCCGAGGCGGTGAAGAAACTGTCTATGTCCTTCTTCTGGACCTTGTAGTCCTCGGCGTACAGCTTGCACTGGATGGCGTGGTACTCGCCGGTGCCTTGGGTGCGAGCCACTAAATCAATGCCCGCATCCTTGCCACTGAGGCTTTGTTCCTTCGCCCACTCCGCATACGTCCATACTCTGTCGTAAAGGTCACGGTAGGTGGCTTCGTTGCGGAGGTAAGTGCAAATCAGCTCTTCGAAGTAAGTACCTTTTTCGCGTTCGGTGACAGAAGCGCTGCGGTAGGTATTCAGCAAAGCTGATAAGGCTGACATCGGTAGGAATTCCTTTTGGACTGCGCCTGGCGCATTACAGGCGCCAAATCGGCGCAGTTTAGCAATTCAGCCAGTACTGGAGCGATAAGATAGTGCTCGTATTAGCTTGAAGGCTTGCTGGCTGATGGGGGCGCTTGCATTCAGCGTTTTATCGAGTCCAAAAAGTCGGCCCAGATCTGCATCATTTCACGCCGCTCCGGCAAGAAGGTGGTTCGATCGTACGCACGTCCCAGCGGATTTTTTACCGTGTGAGCAAGCTGATGCTCCAGAAGATCGGGGCGAAACCCCAGCACCTCAGCGCCTATGGTTCTCGCTGTCGCACGAAAGCCGTGCCCAGTCATTTCGTCGCCGCTGATGTCCATGCGGCGTAACGCGCTGAGTACTGCATTGTTGGACATCGGCCGGTCGCCTCCTCGTGCCGAGGGGAAGGCGTACCGATGTCTGCCGGTGAGTGGTTTCAGCTCGCGCAGAACCGCGATTGCTTGTTGGCTGAGAGGAACCAAATGATCCGGCCGATCCTGTTTGGTGGCAGTGAGCCCTTTCATCTTGTGGCCGGGAATCAACCACTCGCCCGCATCCAGATTGACCTCCGACCACTCCATGTGGCGCAGGTCACCGGGCCGGCAGAACAGCAATGGGGCCAGTTTGAGTGCACAACAAACAGGCATTGTTCCCGTGTAGCTATCCAGTGCTTTGAGCAGTGCCCCGAGTTTTTCAGGATCGGTCACGGCAGCAAAGTGTTTCACCCGCTTGGCTGGGAGCGTCCGTGAGAGATTCCCTATCTGGTTGGGCGGGGTGATGCCGGCAGCTTCGGCGAACTCAAAAATCTGTTTGTAGATCTGGGCAACACGACGCGCCGTCTCGCGAGCGCCGCGCTTGATAATGCGCTGGAGGTTTTCGACCAGCATGGGCGTGCTGATGCTGCTAATCGGGAGTTTTCCCAGCCAGGGGAAGGCATTGAGCTCAAGGCGCTGCCGTACAGTCCGGGTGTACTCCGGGTCCCAGGAGGATTCGCGAATATTGAGCCACTGCGTGGCAACCGATTCAAAAGTGTGCTGGTGATCAAGTTGGCTGACCACCTTGGCCATGCGTCTTTGCAGCGAAGGATCTTGGCCGCTGGCAAGTTGGACGCGAGCGTCATCACGTTTGCGCCGAGCTTCCTGCAAGCCGACCTCAGGGTAAACACCAAGAGCCAGGCGTTTTTCCTTTCCCAAAAAACGGTATTTCAAGCGCCAGTAACGGCCTCCGTTGGGCTGCACTTCAAGGTACAGACCCTGTTCGTCGTATAGCCGATAGGGCTTGTCCTGGGGCTTAGCGTTGCGGCAGTTGGTGTCTTTCAGGGGCATTGGGGGCACATCCTCTCCGAGCGAGCTGATGAGCGTTTTATGCCCCCATATATGCCCCCGTCAACTGTGGGATGCCCTGGGATCAGGTGGGAAAACGCGGGCAAGAAAAAAGCCGTAAAGCTTTGATTTCTCTAGGCTTTACGGCTTTTCTGGGTCTTCCTGGGAAGACTAAATGGTGGAGCCGGGGGGATTTGAACCCCCGTCCGCCAGTACTCCGCTGTCGGTACTACATGCGTAGCCGTTTCTATTAAGTTAACCCTCAGCGACCCGAAGGGCAGGGTGCTTTGGGCGAGTTGTGTAAGTTTTAGCCGCTTCGTCCACAACGTACTGCACGGCGATTCTGTTCTATATGACAATCACTTTGGGTTTACAGACATCCCCTGGTGATTGCTGGACCCGAAGGTACCAGAAGCTCAGGGCTAAGGCTGCTTACGCAGCGAGAGCGAATTCCTGGCCGTAGTTTTCGTCATTGGCAACTATAAGAAGTTGCAACAGTGGATTTACGAGTTCTGTTACCAACTCGGCATGCACCTAAAGTTTCGCAACCGGCGTCGAATCCTAAACGGCCCCGTGCTTGTAACTCGTTGTTTCATAGTGAGTGACAAGCCTGTGCAGTGTACGCCAAACCGTCACGGAAGGCCAACCCGAAGGTTGGCCTCGAGCGGGTGAGGCGCCTATTGGCCGCCTTTCTCGCTGTTCTGCAGATCCTGCAGGGCCTTGGAGGTGATCTCGATGCACTTTTTGTCATCACCTGCGGCATGGGCAGCCTTGGCCGACGCGACGGCTGTGTCGATCTCGCCACTTTTGCCAGTGCTGTCGGTGGCGAGTGTCGCTTTACCGTCGTTGATTTTGTTGAGATTGATCTCGCACAGGTCTTTGTCACCGGCAGCGAAAACGGGGGAGGCCAGCATCGCAGCGGTGATGAACAAGCCAGCAAGAGCGGAACGCTTCATAGGGTATCTCCTTGCGCAAAAGGGCTCGACGCTGCTGGCGTTCACGGGCTGCCAGCGACATCACTGAGGGGCCTCGTTCGCCGAGGCCTATGCAGATGACTGCGTGGGCGCGCAGGGGTTCGGTTTTTTTGCTGGCTCAGTGGGCGCGGGCCTGGGTGACGCGGTCCACGAGGTAGACCAGCCCGTGGTAATCAATGCCGCCATGCTGGCTCAGGCCGATTTCGCAGGTGCGGCTGGTGGAGATGCCTTCGCTGCAATATTGCACGGCGTCCTTGAGGGAGCGCAGTGAGTGGGCGTTGAGTTGCGGCGTGGTAAAGCCTTTGTCGCCGGCAAAGCCGCAGCAATGGATTCCTTCCGGGATGACCACGGTTTTTGCGCAGCGTCGGGCCAGGTCGATCAGGGCCTGGCTTTCGCCCAGGTGTTGGGTGCTGCAGGTCACGTGGACGGCGATGGGGGCTTCCTGCGGTGTGAAGTCGAGGCGATCCATCAGGTGGGTGCGGATGAAACGCACGGGGTCGTAAAGGTCCAGGCGTGTGTTGCCCAGGTCTTGCACTAGGCGCAAGGTGCAGGGGCTGGTGTCGCAATAGATCGGGTCCAGGCCGCCACGGCTGGCGTGGAGCAGCGCGCCGATCAGTTCCTGGCGCTTGTGTTCGGCTTGTTCGGCATAGCCTTTTGAGGCGAAGGGCTGGCCGCAGCAGAGGTTGTCCTGGTTGTCGGGGGAGACGACTTGATAGCCGGCCTTTTCCAGCAAGCCACGGGTTTTGTCGTACAGCGACATCTGCTCTTTATCCCCAGCTGCCGGGCCCATGGCGCGTGAGACGCAGGCGGCCAGGTAGACCACGCGTGGCCGCTCGTCGGTCACGGGAGGGCTGAAACGGATGGCTTTTTCCGGTTGCGGCATGGCGTTGGACCACTGCGGGATCTGCCCCTTGGACAGTTTGGTGACCGTGGCTGACAGCTTCGCCAGGCGAGGCGCGCCCAAGAGCATCCGTGCGCCATTGGCTACGTGCAAGGTGAAGCGTGCGCCTTGCAGTGCGGTGGAGAAATGGGTGGCCAACCATTCAGCGGTTTTCGTACGGTCGGCGTCGCGGCTACGCAGCTTTTTCACCAGGTCGCCGGTGTTGATTCCTACAGGGCAGCGCTGGGCGCATAGACCGGTGGCGGCGCACGTCTCGATGCCTTGGTAGTGATAGGCCGCTTCCAGTTCGCTGGTGTCGATGCCGGCGCGTTGTTTCGCCTGGATGTCGCGCCAGATCACAATGCGCTGGCGCGGGCTTAGCGTCAGCCCTTTGGACGGGCACACCGGCTCGCAAAACCCGCACTCGATGCACTTATCCACAAGCTCGTCGGCGGCGGGCAGCGGCTTGAGGTGTTTGAGGTGGATTTGCGGGTCCTCGCTGAGGACCACGTCCGGGTTGAGGATGCCGTTGGGGTCGAGCAGGCGCTTGAGTTGCCACATCAGCTGATAGGCATCGCTGCCCCATTCCAGCTCGACAAACGGCGCCATGTTGCGGCCGGTGCCGTGTTCGGCCTTCAGCGAACCGCCGAACTCCACGGCCACCAACTGTGCCACGTCATCCATGAACGCCTGGTAGCGTGTGACTTCTTGCGCGCTGTTGAAGCCTTGGGTGAACACAAAGTGCAGATTGCCTTCCAGGGCGTGTCCGAAAAGGATGGCTTCGTCGTAGTGATGTTTGTCGAACAGTTCGATCAAGCGGTTTACACCGATGGCCAGTTGTTCGACTGGGAAGGTCACGTCCTCGATGATCACCGTGGTGCCGGTTTTACGCACGGCGCCGACGGCCGGGAAGGTGTCTTTGCGGATGGCCCACAGGCGCGCGTTTTCCAGCGGGTCTTCAGTGAAGTCGACCTGTTTTTCTACTGGAAACGCCGCCAGTGACGCCATGATCAGTGCCAGTTGTTCCTGCAGTAGCGATGACGACGCGGCGCGGGATTCGATCAGCAGTGCGCAGGCGTTTTCCGACAGGTGCTGTACGAATGCGGGCATGCCGGGTTTGTTCTGCACCGAACGCATACTGCGCCGATCCAGCAGCTCGACGGCGGAGACTGGTTGGGTTTTCAGCACTGTCACTGCGTTGCAGCACGTCTCGACGTCCGGGAACACAATCAGTGCGGAGGCTTTGTTCGGGTGGTCGATCACCGTGTCGTAGGTCACGGCGCTGATAAACCCCAGGGTGCCCTCGGAGCCCACCAGCAGGTGGCTGAGGATGTCCAGCGGGTCATCGAAATCCACCAGGGCGTTGAGGGACAGGCCGGTGGTGTTTTTCAGACGGTATTTGTGGCGGATCTTGGCCGCCAATTCAGTATTTGCCCGCGTCTCGTGACCGAGTGTCGCCAGGCGTTCAAGCAGTGGACCCTGCTGTTCACGAAAGGCCGCAACGCTGGCCGCATCTTCGGTATCCAGACGGCTGCCGTCAGCCAATACCAGGCGGATACCCGCGAGGGTGTGGTAGGTGTTTTGCGCCGTGCCGCAGCACATGCCGCTGGCGTTGTTGGCGACGATGCCGCCAATTTTGCAGGCGTTGATCGACGCCGGGTCCGGGCCGATCTTGCGTCCGAATGGCGCTAGCCACGCGTTGGCCTGGGCGCCGATGACGCCGGGTTGCAGGCGGATCTGCGTGCCTTGCCCGCGAATTTCGCGGCCGTTCCAGTTATCACCCAGGACGATCAGCACGGAGTCGCTGATCGCTTGCCCAGACAGGCTGGTGCCGGCTGCGCGGAAGGTCACGGGCACGCGGTCGCGCTGGGCCAGTTGCAGCAGGGCGACGACTTCGTCTTCTGACTCCACGCGGATAACCAACTGTGGGATCAATCGGTAAAAGCTGGCGTCGGTGCCGAATGCGAGGGTGGAAAGCGGGTCGTCGAAGCGCCGATCGTTCGGGATCAGGTGTGCGACGTCGTGCAGGAAAGCAGCAGGCAGGCTCATCGGTCCTCCAGAAATAGCTGACGCCGGAATCGTGGTCCGGCGTCGATTCTTACTCTATTGCGTGCAGGCCTTAGTGCACCAGCATACCGGTGAACCAGTAGGCCTGGGCCAGGGTGATCAGGCCGACGATGGTGGCAAAGAACAGGCTGTGCTTGAGCGTGAAGCGGAACAGGTCCGATTCCTTGCCGACCAGGCCGGTGGCTGCGCAGGCCACGGCGATCGATTGCGGCGAGATCATCTTGCCGGTCACGCCGCCGCTGGTGTTTGCCGCGACCAGCAGGGTGTCATTGACGCCGATCTGGTGCGCAGTGGTGGCTTGCAGCGAGCTGAACAGGGCGTTGGACGAGGTGTCCGAGCCTGTCAGGAAAACCCCCAGCCAGCCGAGGAAAGGCGAGAAGAACGGGAAGGCTGCGCCCGTGCCGGCCAATACCAGCGCCATGGTGGACGACATGCCGGAGTAGTTGGTGACGAAGGCGAAGGCCAGCACCATGCCGATGGACAGGATCGGCCAGCGCAGCTCGTAGAAGGTTTCTTTTAAAGTGGTCAGACCAGTTTTGATGTCGATTTTCAGCACCAGCATCGAGATCAGCGCCGAGAAGAAAATCGCTGTACCGGTCGCGGAGATCGGGTCCAGTTTGAACACGGCTGGAATCGCGGTCGGGTTGGTCACGATCGGGGCCACCTTGACCACCAGTTGGTCCAGGTGCGGGATCGCGAAGTTGAACACCCAGCTGTACATCGAGCCGCCAGCGGCGAACATGGCCTTGAACGGCTTGAGGGTCCAGATGGTGACCAGCACGGTCAGGATCAAGAACGGCGACCAGGCCTTGAAAATTTCCCCCAGGCTGTAAGGCGATGCCACGGTGCTGCGCGGCAGACCGAAGCCGCCGGCACTGGCGGTCACGGCGGCGCTGGTGGTCGCGCCGGCAATCTGTGCGCCTGCGGTGCGCTTGGGTTGCCAGACTTTCAGGAACAGGGTCAGGGAGATCAGGCTGGCCAGGGCCGAGGTGATGTCCGGCAGTTCCGGGCCGATGAAGTTGGACGTGAAGTACTGCGTGATGGCGAAGCTCAGGCCCGCGACCAGTGCGGCCGGCCAGGTTTCACGCACGCCGCGCAGGCCGTCCATCATGAACACCAGCCAGAACGGTACGAACAGCGACAGCAGCGGCAGTTGGCGGCCGGTCATGGCGCCAATCTTGAACGCGTCGATGCCGGTTACTTGGCCAGCAACGATGATCGGGATGCCCAGGGCGCCGAACGCCACTGGTGCGGTGTTGGCGATCAGGCACAGGCCGGCGGCGTACAACGGGTTGAAACCCAGGCCCACCAACAGCGCGGCGGTGATGGCCACGGGGGCGCCAAAGCCGGCAGCACCTTCGAGGAAGGCGCCGAAGCAGAAGCCAATCAACAATACTTGCAGGCGTTGGTCGTCAGTGATCGACAGGACCGAACTGCGGATGACTTCGAACTGGCCGCTCTTGACGGTCAATTTGTAGAGGAATACGGCAGCGACGATGATCCACGCGATGGGCCACAGGCCGTAGGCAAAACCGTAGCCGGCGGCGGCGAGCGCCATGTCCACGGGCATCTGGAAGGCAAAGATCGCCACCAGGATCGAAAGGGCCAGGGTGATACTGCCGGCCACGTGGCCTTTGAGGCGGAACACGGCCAGGGCCAGAAAGAAGAATACGATGGGAATAACGGCGGCCAGTGCGGACAGGCCGAGGCTGCCGAGAGGGCTGTAGAGCTGTTGCCAGGTTTGCATATGGGGTGGCCCCTAATTGTTGTTGGTCATGCATTTTTTTGTTAGCTTGGTTAATTGGTAATACCAATTTACAATCGCTGTTGGCTAGGTTAAGAGTCTTCGGGGTGGTGTGTCAATTTGCCGCCCGCGAAACTTTGGTCGTAGGTCGGTGGGTGAGGGGATCTGATCGGCTAAATCCAGGGTGCTCTGATAGGTGCTGCAAGCGCTGCGATAGGCGAGAATAGAGGGCCCGGCGAGTGGTCGGGATGGTGGAGAGTGAGTTATGGGGTTTGATCAGGTGCGTCAGCGCCGTTTGTCCGACGATATTGTCGAGCAGCTTGAGGGCATGATCCTCGAGGGCACGCTGAAGTCGGGCGAGCGCTTGCCGGCCGAGCGCGCACTGGCGGAGCAGTTTGGTGTGTCGCGCCCGTCGTTGCGTGAGGCGATCCAGAAGCTGGCGGCCAAGGGCTTGCTGGTCAGTCGCCAGGGCGGGGGGAACTACGTTGTTGATTCGTTGGGGTCTACGTTCAGCGATCCGTTGCTGCACCTGTTGGAAAACAATCCCGAGGCGCAACGTGATCTGTTGGAGTTTCGCCAGACCCTTGAAGCGTCATGCGCCTATTACGCGGCGTTGCGTGCCACCGAGGTTGATCGTGAACGGCTGACTGCGGCGTTTGAGGCGCTGCAGGATTGCTATACGCGTGTCGATGAGGTCAGTCGCGCGGAAGAAGGCGCGGCAGATGCGAGCTTTCACCTGGCGATTGCCGAGGCCAGTCATAACGCCGTGTTGCTGCATACCATTCGTGGGCTGTTCGATTTGCTCAAGCGCAATGTGGTGACCAATATCGGTGGCATGTATCAACAGCGTACGGAAACCCGCGACATGCTGATCAATCAGCACCGGGATTTGTACCTGGCGATTATCGAAGGGCGGGCGGAGGAGGCGCGCGAAGTCTCCACACGTCATTTGCAGTATGTGCAGGAAGTCTTGGAGGAAGTGCGTCAGGAGGTTCAGCGTGTGGCGCGGGCAGAGCGGCGCAAAGGCATGTAGCCAAGGGTGACTCACCCAAGGCTACAGCGCGGCAAGGACTATTCTTCCTTGCCTTTGTTGCGCACGGCGCGGTGCAGCTCGCGATTGGAGTCGCGTTCGCGCTCGGTATCGCGTTTGTCGTATTCCTTCTTGCCCTTGCCCAGTGCGATTTCGCACTTGACCAGGTGCTTGCTCCAGTACCAGGACAGGCAGACGCAGGCATAGCCTTTCTGCTGTACGGCAGCGGCGAGCTTTTCCAGTTCGCGCGCATTGAGCAATAGCTTGCGTGTGCGCACCGGGTCGGCAATCACGTGGGTGCTCGCGGTGGTCAGCGGGGTGATATGACTGCCCAGCAGCCACGCCTCGCCATCCTTGAGCAGCACGTAGCTGTCAACCAGTTGCAGCTTGCTGGCACGCAGACTCTTTACTTCCCAGCCGGCCAGGACCAAGCCAGCCTCGAACCGATGTTCGATGAAGTAATCGTGTCGCGCCTTTTTGTTTTGCGCGATGGTCCCTGTGGGGTGTTTCTTTTGTTTAGCCATAGGGGCGGCATTATAGGGAGTTGCGAGCGTGTCGGCTACGGTCAACCTGCGTGCTTGAGCGTGTTGGATGAATCCCGGACAATACGGGCAGTTCTTTGGTTTTTTTCTCTCGCGGATCGGCCTGTTGTTTCGCGATGTTTGCCTCAGCAGTGGAAATAACGCTCACATGACGACGCACATTCAACGTTCGGCCCTGCTGCCCTATCCGGCGCAGGCGCTCTATGACCTGGTCAACGACGTGGCGCGTTACCCGGAATTCTTGCCGTGGTGTTCGGCCGCCGAGGTGCTGGAGAGCAGTGATGAACACATGGTGGCCAGTGTCGGCGTGGCGAAGGGCGGGATTGGCCAGCACTTTGTTACGCGCAATGTCCTGGTGCCTGGGAAGTCCATCGAAATGAATCTGCAGGAAGGGCCGTTTACCCAGCTTCACGGTGTGTGGGTATTCAAGGCGTTGACTGACAAGGCGTGCAAGATCAGCCTGGATCTTTCCTTTGATTACGCGGGGCCGCTTGTGCGCGCGACGTTGGGTCCTTTGTTCAATCAGGCGGCCAATACCCTGGTGGACGCGTTCTGCCAGCGTGCCAAGCAACTGCATGGTTGAGATTGAAGTGGTGTACGCCGCCGAGGATCGCCAGGTCTTGCGAGTGGTGGCGGTGCCGTCGGGCACCAGCCTGCGGGCGGCGGTGCAGGCATCGGGGATCGCGGCGCAGTTTCCTGAAGTGGTGCTGGCGGAATGCCCGTTGGGGATATTTGGCAAGGTGGTTGCGGACCCTGAGGTTCGGGCTGTGCAAGCGGGAGATCGGATTGAGATCTATCGGCCCTTGCTGGCGGACCCAAAGGAGGTGCGTCGGTTGCGTGCTGCCAAGGCAGCGTTGGCCAGGCAGCAGAATTCCTAGGCTTGCCAAATGGCAGGCAACAAAAAGCCCGGCATGCCGGGCTTTTTGTTGAGCGCCGCAAACTTACTGCGGGCTGGTGTCCAGAGGCTGCGGCGTCGGAACTGGAACAGTTTCCACGCCGTCGACGTCTTTCTGGATCTTGTCGAGCAGGGAGCCCGGCTTGGCCGGTACTTCGGACTTCGGCTTCTCGCCTTCCTGCGCTGGCGCAGTCGGGGTGGTGCCGTTGTCCTTGCCGAGCAAGGCTTCATCACGGCTTACACCGGGCATGAAGTCGCCGGACAGGCTCACAAGCTGGTCATTGCCATTAAAAATGACGCTGACGCGTTCCTGTTGGCGTTCACCGCCACCAGGCTGGATGCTGTAGAGATAATCCCAGCGATCAGCATGGAAAGTGTCGGTCAGCAGGGGGTTGCCCATGATAAACCGTACTTGCCGTCGGGTCATTCCCGGGCGTAACTGGTCTATCATGTCCTGCGTGACGACATTGCCCTGCTGGATGTCGATTTTGTAAACCCCGGGGAATGAACAACCGGCGAGTGCGAGCAGTCCCACAAAGGTGAAACTGGTTAGCAAGAGCTTGGTGTTTTGCATCGGTGGGCGACTTCCACTATCTTGGCTGGGACAACGTAAACGCCGATCATACCCGTATTAAGAGAAGCTGCGAAGCAGCATCCGCGAGAAAGCTAACCATGGTTGAAAATAGCGAACTACGCAAAGCCGGTCTTAAAGTGACTCTGCCACGAGTCAAGATTCTACAAATGCTCGATTCTGCTGAGCAGCGCCACATGAGTGCCGAAGATGTCTACAAGGCGCTGATGGACTCAAACGAAGACGTTGGCCTGGCCACGGTTTACCGTGTACTGACCCAGTTTGAGGCCGCAGGGCTGGTGGTTCGTCACAATTTCGACGGTGGCCATGCGGTGTTTGAATTGGCTGACGGTGGTCATCACGACCATATGGTTGACCTGGATACCAATGAGGTTATCGAGTTCACCAGCCCGGAAATCGAAAGGCTCCAGCACAAAATTGCTGAGGAGCATGGCTTCGATCTGGTTGACCACAATCTCGTGTTGTACATCCGTAAGAAAAAGTAAAAACAGCGCAGATTTGCCCTGTGAAACGATCGAAGGCGACCCTAGGGTCGCCTTCGTGCTTTCTATAAAAGGTGAAAATCGCAGATCAGGCTTTTGACGCCACCACCATTTTCTTCGCATGCGCCAAAGACTCTTTGGTCAGGTCGATGCCGCCGAGCATCCGCGCCACTTCTTCCACGCGTTCCGATTTATTCAGCTTGGACACGGCCGTGTGCGTCGCATCGCTGCCGCGCACTTTATGTACAAACAGGTGTTGATGCCCCTGGGCCGCTACTTGTGGCAAGTGAGTGACCGTCAGTACCTGGCCGCGATCCCCCAGGCGACGTAGCAGTTGGCCGACAATTTCCGCTGTCGGCCCGCCAATGCCCACGTCCACTTCGTCGAATACCAGCGTTGGTACGCGAGACGTTTGCGCCGTAATGACCTGGATCGCCAGGCTGATCCGCGACAACTCGCCGCCGGACGCCACTTTTGCCAGTGCCTTGAGCGGTTGCCCAGGGTTGGCGCTGACCAGCAGCTCTACCTGTTCGAGGCCGTGAGGTTGCAGTTCATTGTTGGTATTGGCCCGCAGCTCAATGGTGAAGCGTCCGCCAGGCATGCCCAGTCGCTGGATTTCCTGTTCCACGGCGCTGGCGAGGCTGCTGGCGGCCTGTTGTCGCAGATCGCTCAGCTCTCGTGCCTTCTCTTGGTAGTGTCGGGCAAAAGCAGCAAGCTCATCGGCAAGGCGTTCAATGGATTCGTCGTTGGCGTTCAGGGTTTCGATTTCATCCAGCAGCTTTTGCTGCATCGTCGCCACTTCGGTGGGTTGGATTCGATGTTTGCGCGCCAGGGTATAGATAGTGTCCAGGCGCTCTTCGATTTCCTGTAGTCGCGCTGGGTCGGCATCGAAGTGGTCCAGAAAGCGATTCAGTTCGCCAACGGCTTCCTCGACCTGGATCTGCGCGCTGGTCAGCAGGGTGGTCGCTTCGTTCAGCGAGCCGGACGCATTGTTCACGCTGGACAGACGATTGAGGCTGGCGGTCAGCGCGTTGAGTACATTGCCCGAATCGCTCTCGCTGCATTGCTCGACCACCTGGCGGCAAATGCCCAGCAGGGTTTCGGCGTTGGTGAGGTTCTTGTGTTCCTGCTCAAGTTGCTCCAGTTCGGTTTCGCCCAGACCCAGGCTTTCGAGTTCTTCGAGTTGATAGCTGAGCAATTGGTGGCGAGCGCGCTGCTCGTCACCGGAATTGGACAGGCGTTCCAGTTCCTGGCGCGTCTGGCGCCAGCGCTGGGCGGCCAACTGGACTTGGCGCGCAAGGTCGGTGGCGCCGGCGTACTCGTCGAGCAGGCGGCGGTGAGTGTCGGTTTTCAGCAGGGACTGGTGTTCGTGCTGGCTGTGGATGTCGATCAGCAGCTCGCCCAGGGCTTTCAAATCGCCAAGGGGGCAGGGCGTGCCGTTGATGTAGCCGCGGGAGCGGCCTTCGGCGGTGATGACCCGGCGCAGGATGCACGGGCCGTCGTTATTCAGGTCGCGTTCGGCGAGCCAGGCTTCGGCTTCTGGGATATCCGCCAGGTCGAAGGTCGCCAGGATGTCGGCCTTGTCGGCGCCTGGGCGCACAACGCCGCTGTCGGCGCGGTCGCCGAGGGTAAGGCCCAGGGCGTCGAGCATGATCGACTTGCCGGCGCCGGTTTCGCCTGTGATTACGCTCATCCCGCGATCCAGTTCGAGATCCAGGTGTTCAACGATGGCGTAGTTATGTACAGACAGGTGCACGAGCATGACGGCCGCTCCCAGGCGTTAGGTCTGGTTATTTATACAGTGTTTTGTTCTGGGCTGACAATCCTGACGCTTAGCTCGATTTGCTTGAATGGCTTATTTTTTTAGCGCAATCAGGAATGACCGTGGCGGAATTGATCCGGGACACACGAAAGACTTTTGGTAATGCTCGCGCCCTTGAACCTGGAAATTGTGGCCCCATATACCGGAACAGAAGCGCGAGTTGAGTTCGCGCATGATTTTGAAAGGAGAAAACTATGGCTGACGAACAGACGCAGGATACGCAAACTCCAGACGCTAATGCGGCTGCCGGCGATGACATGGCAACTCGTGTGCAAGTGCTCGAAGAGCAATTGGCCGCTGCGAATGATCAGGCTTTGCGTGTTGCCGCCGATCTGCAGAACGTCCGCCGCCGTGCCGAGCAGGATGTAGAAAAGGCCCACAAGTTCGCACTGGAAAAATTCGCCGGTGACTTGCTGCCGATCATCGACAGCCTGGAACGTGGCCTGGAGTTGTCCAACGCGGACGACGAAAACATCCGCCCAATGCGCGAAGGGATCGAGCTGACCCTGAAAATGTTCCAGGACACCCTGAAGCGTTATCAGCTGGAAGCCATTGATCCACAAGGCGGCGAGCCGTTCAACGCTGAGCATCACCAGGCCATGGCCATGCAGGAAAGCCATGATCTTGAGCCGAACAGCGTGCTGAAAGTGTTCCAGAAGGGTTATCTGCTCAACGGTCGCTTGTTGCGCCCGGCAATGGTGGTGGTGAGCAAGGCTCCTGCACCTGTTGCACCTTCTATTGATGAGCAGGCTTGAAATCCGCCGCAAGGCCCCCATTTATAAGTCAAGCGTTTAAGTGCTACCGCAGTTAGCCACCACTGCTGCGGCAACCAAATTCAAGTTTCGGGAGAGTAAATCATGGGCAAAATTATCGGTATCGACCTGGGGACCACCAACTCGTGTGTCTCCGTTATGGAAAACGGTAAAGCTAAAGTTATCGAAAACGCCGAAGGCGCGCGTACTACGCCGTCGATCATTGCTTACGCCAATGACGGTGAGATCCTGGTTGGTCAGTCGGCCAAGCGCCAGGCTGTAACCAACCCGCACAACACCCTGTACGCAGTAAAGCGTCTGATCGGTCGTAAGTTCGACGAAGAAGTCGTACAGAAAGACATCAAGATGGTTCCGTACAAAATCGCCAAGGCTGACAACGGTGACGCCTGGGTTGAAGTGAACGGCAATAAAATGTCGGCTCCACAGATCTCGGCTGAAGTCTTGAAAAAGATGAAGAAGACTGCCGAAGACTACCTGGGTGAGCCAGTGACCGAGGCGGTGATCACCGTTCCGGCCTACTTCAACGACAGCCAGCGCCAGGCGACCAAAGACGCCGGCCGCATCGCGGGCCTGGAAGTAAAACGTATCATCAACGAACCAACCGCAGCTGCTCTGGCTTACGGTATGGACAAGGCCAAAGGCGACCACACCGTGATCGTTTATGACCTGGGTGGTGGTACTTTCGACGTCTCCGTAATCGAGATCGCTGAAGTTGACGGCGAGCACCAGTTCGAAGTGTTGGCCACCAACGGCGACACCTTCCTGGGTGGTGAAGACTTTGACATTCGTCTGATCGACTACCTCGTCGACGAATTCAAGAAAGAAAGCGGCATGAACCTCAAGGGTGACCCGCTGGCGATGCAGCGCCTGAAAGAAGCTGCTGAAAAGGCCAAGATCGAACTGTCGTCCAGCAATGCGACCGACGTGAACCTGCCGTACATCACTGCAGACGCCACCGGTCCTAAGCACTTGAACGTGAAGATTTCTCGCGCCAAGTTGGAATCGCTGGTTGAAGACCTGGTTCAGCGCACCATCGAACCTTGCCGCATTGCTCTGAAAGACGCCGGTATCGACGTTGGCGCGATCAACGACGTGATCCTGGTGGGCGGTCAGACCCGTATGCCACTGGTTCAGCAGAAGGTCACCGAGTTCTTCGGCAAGGAAGCACGTAAAGACGTGAATCCGGACGAAGCGGTTGCCATGGGTGCTGCTATCCAGGGCGCGGTATTGGCCGGCGACGTGAAAGACGTGCTGCTGCTGGACGTCAGCCCGCTGACCCTGGGTATCGAAACCATGGGCGGCGTGATGACCGCGCTGATCGAGAAAAACACCACGATTCCTACCAAGAAATCGCAAGTGTTCTCGACTGCCGATGACAACCAGGGCGCTGTGACCATTCACGTGCTGCAAGGTGAGCGCAAACAGGCTGCTCAGAACAAGTCCCTGGGCAAGTTCGACCTGGCCGAGATTCCACCAGCACCACGTGGCGTGCCACAGATCGAAGTGACCTTCGACATCGATGCCAACGGCATCCTGCATGTCGGCGCGAAAGACAAGGCGACTGGCAAAGAGCAGAAGATCACGATCAAGGCCAGCTCCGGTCTGACTGATGAAGAAATTCAACAGATGGTTCGTGATGGTGAAGCCAACGCTGCCAAGGATGAGGAGTTTGTAGCGTTGGCCGCTGCTCGCAACCAAGGTGATGCCCTGGTTCACTCGACGCGCAAAATGGTTGCTGATGCAGGCGACAAAGTGACTGCCGAAGAGAAGACCGCAATCGAAGCTGCCGTGGTTGCCCTGGAAGCCGCTGTCAAAGGCGACGACAAGGCTGCCATCGATGCCAAGGTTGAGGAGCTGTCGAAAGTCTCCGCGCCGGTTGCTCAGAAAATGTACGCCGAACAACAGGCTCAGCCTGAGGGCGGCGCGCAACAGGCAGAGCCTGAAGCCAAGCACGACGACGTTGTCGATGCCGAGTTCGAAGAAGTCAAAGACCAGAAGTAAGTTGGTCGCCCGGTTGACCGCTATCAAGCGGTGACTGGTAGGATGTCGCCGCGCGGGAGCTTGCTCCCGCGTTGGCGTGTCTGGGGTATACGAATTTTTACAGCATGCGACAGCGTTCGGGTGCTGGCGGTGTGATCGGGAATGCTCCTGCTTTCCGAGCAGTAAATACCGCATTTTGGCCGGGCACCTGGCTAAAAGTAGTAATGACCAGGATCGTTGAATTGACGTGAGTTGGGTCCGGGCCTGTATTGGGGCTCAACGAGTTTGGCAGGGCTCAGGAGGGTCTGGCCGAACGTCCTTAAGAGTGCAAAGACTTATGGCAAAGCGTGACTATTACATTGTGTTGGGTGTGGAGCGCAGCTCCAGCGAGGCGGACCTGAAGAAGGCTTACCGTCGCCTGGCGATGAAGCATCACCCGGACCGTAACCCGGATAGCAAAGAATCCGAAGAGCTGTTCAAAGAGGCCAACGAGGCCTACGAATGCCTGTCTGATCCCAACAAGCGTGCGGCCTACGACCAGTACGGCCATGCCGGTGTCGACCCAAGTATGGGTGGCGGCGGCGCCGGTTTTGGTGGTCAGAACTTCTCCGATATCTTCGGCGATGTCTTCAGTGACTTCTTCGGCGGTGGCCGTGGTGGCCAGCGTGGTGGCGCCCAGCGTGGCAGCGACTTGCGCTACACCCTGGAGCTGAACCTGGAAGAAGCTGTGCGCGGCACCAGCGTCAATATTCGCGTGCCAACGCTGGTCAACTGCACGCCATGCGATGGCTCGGGCGCGAAGAAAGGCTCCTCGCCGATCACCTGCCCGACGTGTGGTGGTATTGGTCAGGTCCGTATGCAGCAAGGCTTCTTCTCGGTGCAGCAGACCTGCCCGCGTTGCCATGGCCAGGGCAAGATCATTTCCGATCCATGCGACGCTTGCCACGGCGAAGGCCGCGTCGAAGAGTACAAGACCCTTTCGGTGAAAGTGCCGGCGGGCGTCGATACTGGTGATCGCATCCGCCTGTCGGGCGAGGGCGAGGCGGGTACCCAGGGCGGACCAACGGGCGACCTGTACGTGGTGATCAATGTGCGTGAGCACTCGATCTTCCAGCGTGACGGCAAGCACCTGTTCTGCGAAGTGCCTATCAGCTTTGTCGATGCAGCCTTGGGCGGCGAGTTGGAGATTCCGACCCTTGACGGCCGGGTGAAGCTCAAGATTCCTGAGGGGACGCAGACCGGCAAGCAGTTCCGTATCCGTGGCAAAGGCGTTGCGCCGGTGCGCGGTGGCGGTGCTGGCGACCTGATGTGCCGTGTGGCGATCGAGACGCCGGTCAACCTGAACCGTCGCCAGCGCGAACTGCTTGAAGAGTTCCGCGGTTCGCTGGCGGGTGATGACTCCCACTCGCCGAAGACCACGGGCTTTTTCGATGGTGTGAAGCGCTTCTTCGGCGACCTGTAAGGAATGAATATGCGACGTATAGCCGTGATGGGCGCTGCCGGGCGCATGGGAAAAACGCTGATCGAGGCGGTGCAGCAGCGCTCGCCGGTCTCCGGGCTGACGGCGGCGATCGTTCGCCCCGGCAGCACGCTGATCGGTGCGGACGCCGGTGAGTTGGCCTCGTTGGGGCGTATCGGTGTGCCGTTGTCGGGCGACCTGGCGCAGGTGGCCGATGAGTTTGACGTGCTGATCGACTTCACGCTGCCGGACGTGATGCTGAAAAACCTGGCGTTCTGCCGCAAGGCGGGCAAGGCCATGGTTATCGGTACTACAGGTTTGAGCGCTGAGCAGAAGCAGTTGCTGGTGGAGGCGGGCAAGGAGATTCCGGTCGTATTTGCCGCCAACTTCAGTGTCGGCGTGAATCTGTCGCTCAAGTTGCTGGACCTGGCCGCTCGTGTGCTGGGCGATGAAGCGGATATCGAGATTATCGAAACCCATCACCGTCACAAGATCGACGCGCCGTCGGGTACTGCGCTGCGCATGGGTGAGGCAATTGCCGACGCGCTGGGTCGTGATCTGTCGAAGGTGGCGGTGTACGGCCGTGAAGGCCATACCGGTGAGCGTGCGCGTGACACCATTGGTTTTGCGACCGTGCGCGGGGGTGATGTGGTCGGTGATCACACGGTGCTGTTCGCCACTGAGGGCGAGCGCCTGGAAATCACGCACAAGGCATCCAGTCGCATGACCTTTGCCAAGGGTGCGGTACGTGCTGCGCTGTGGTTGGAAGGTCGCGAACCGGGTCTGTATGACATGCGCGACGTGCTGGATCTGCACTAATCAGTAGCTAAAACGGGGCCTCAGGATTATCCTGAGGCCCCGTTTTTACCCGCTAAGCGACGTCCTGTCGCATTCCCCTGCCTTTTAGGCTCATTAGCGGTGGACCAAAAAAGCCTTTTTCTGTAAGCTACAGCTTTAGTGTGTCCACTAAAAGCGCGCAGAATAATTCAGTGAAGAAGCGGGGTGACGTGTCCATACGTCACTCCGCTTTTTTACAACCTGCGATCGCCCTTTCAGGCTTTATTTACGGGAGGTCTTCTTGACTAAGCCAGCCATACTCGCCCTTGCTGATGGCAGCATTTTTCGCGGCGAAGCCATTGGAGCCGACGGTCAGACCGTTGGAGAGGTGGTGTTTAACACTGCCATGACCGGCTATCAGGAAATCCTTACCGATCCTTCCTACGCCCAACAGATTGTTACCCTGACCTATCCGCACATCGGCAACACCGGCACTACACCGGAAGACGTCGAGTCTGATCGTATCTGGTCGGCCGGCCTGGTGATTCGTGACCTGCCACTGGTTGCGAGCAACTGGCGTAACACGATGTCGCTGTCCGATTACCTGAAAGCCAACAACGTTGTGGCGATCGCCGGTATCGATACGCGCCGCCTGACACGCATCCTGCGTGAAAAAGGCTCGCAGAACGGCTGCATCATGGTCGGTGACAACATTTCCGAAGCCGCGGCGATTGCTGCAGCACAGGGTTTCCCTGGCCTGAAAGGCATGGACCTGGCGAAAGTCGTCAGCACCAAGGAATCCTACGAGTGGCGCTCCACTGTCTGGGACTTGAAGACCGACAGCCACGCGACCCTCGAAGCCGCTGACCTGCCATACCACGTTGTGGCCTACGACTACGGCGTCAAGTACAACATCCTGCGCATGCTGGTCGAGCGCGGCTGCCGCGTGACCGTGGTGCCGGCGCAAACCCCGGCCAGCGATGTCCTGGCCCTGCAGCCGGACGGCGTGTTCCTGTCCAACGGCCCGGGCGATCCTGAGCCGTGCGACTACGCCATCCAGGCGATCAAGGAAGTGCTGGAGACCGAGATTCCGGTATTCGGTATCTGCCTCGGTCACCAACTGCTGGCCCTGGCCTCCGGCGCCAAGACCCTGAAAATGGGTCACGGCCATCACGGTGCCAACCACCCTGTGCAGGATCTGGACACTGGCGTTGTGATGATCACCAGCCAGAACCACGGTTTTGCGGTGGATGAAGCGACTTTGCCGGGCAACGTCCGCGCCATTCACAAGTCGCTGTTCGACGGTTCCCTGCAAGGCATCGAGCGCACTGACAAGAGCGCGTTCAGCTTCCAGGGCCACCCTGAAGCCAGCCCGGGCCCGAACGACGTAGCGCCGCTGTTCGACCGTTTCATCAATGAGATGGCCAAGCGACGCTGACTGAGCGACCTGCGGGCGGCCCCGAATTTCGGTGGCCCCCGCGGGCACTTCAAGGATTGTTCAAGACGGCTTGCCGACTGACCTGCGGATTTGAGTGACAAACCCATGCCAAAACGTACAGACATAAAAAGCATCCTGATTCTCGGCGCTGGCCCGATCGTGATCGGCCAGGCCTGCGAATTCGACTACTCCGGCGCTCAGGCCTGCAAGGCTCTGCGCGAAGAGGGTTACCGCGTCATCCTGGTGAACTCCAACCCGGCCACCATCATGACCGACCCGGACATGGCCGACGCCACCTACATCGAACCGATCAAATGGCAGACCGTTGCCAAGATCATCGAGAAGGAGCGCCCGGACGCGCTGCTGCCAACCATGGGCGGCCAGACCGCCCTGAACTGCGCCCTGGACCTGGAGCGCGAAGGCGTCCTGGAGAAGTTCGGCGTAGAGATGATCGGTGCCAATGCCGACACCATCGACAAGGCTGAAGACCGTTCGCGTTTCGACAAGGCGATGAAGTCCATCGGCCTGGCGTGCCCGCGTTCCGGTATCGCCCACAGCATGGAAGAGGCCAATGCGGTCCTCGAGACCCTGGGCTTCCCGTGCATCATCCGTCCGTCCTTCACCATGGGCGGCACCGGTGGTGGCATCGCGTACAACCGTGAAGAATTCGAAGAAATCTGCGCCCGTGGCCTGGACCTTTCGCCGACCAAAGAGCTGCTGATCGACGAATCCCTGATCGGCTGGAAAGAATATGAGATGGAGGTTGTCCGCGATAAGAAGGACAACTGCATCATCGTCTGCTCCATCGAAAACTTCGACCCGATGGGCGTGCACACCGGTGACTCGATCACTGTGGCTCCGGCACAGACCCTGACCGACAAGGAATACCAGATCCTGCGTAACGCCTCCCTGGCGGTATTGCGCGAGATCGGCGTGGAGACCGGTGGTTCCAACGTTCAGTTCGGCATCTGCCCGGACACCGGCCGCATGGTCGTGATCGAGATGAACCCGCGTGTATCCCGCTCGTCGGCCCTGGCTTCGAAAGCCACCGGCTTCCCGATCGCCAAGGTCGCGGCCAAGCTGGCGGTGGGTTACACCCTGGACGAGCTGTCGAACGACATCACCGGCGGCAAGACCCCGGCGTCCTTCGAGCCGTCCATCGACTACGTTGTGACCAAGCTGCCACGTTTCGCCTTCGAGAAGTTCGCCAAGGCTGACGCACGCCTGACCACGCAGATGAAGTCCGTGGGTGAAGTCATGGCCATCGGCCGGACTTTCCAGGAATCCCTGCAGAAAGCCCTGCGCGGCCTGGAAGTGGGCGTTTGCGGCCTGGACGAGAAGCTCGACCTGAGCAACCCGGAAAGCATGAGCGTGCTCAAGCGCGAGCTGACCGTGCCGGGTGCCGAGCGTATCTGGTACGTGGCTGACGCCTTCCGTGCCGGCATGACCGTCGAAGACATCTTCGGCATGAACATGATCGACCCGTGGTTCCTGGTACAGATCGAAGATCTGATCAAGGAAGAAGAGAAGGTCAAGACCCTGGGTCTGGCCAGCATCGACCGCGACATGATGTTCCACCTCAAGCGCAAGGGTTTCTCCGACCAGCGTCTGGCCAAGCTGCTGGGTGTGACCGAGAAGAACCTGCGCACCCATCGCCACAAGCTGGAGATCTTCCCGGTCTACAAGCGCGTTGACACCTGCGCCGCCGAGTTCTCCACCGACACCGCATACCTGTACTCCACCTACGAGGAAGAGTGCGAAGCTGCGCCGTCGGGTCGCGACAAGATCATGATCCTGGGTGGCGGTCCGAACCGTATCGGCCAAGGCATCGAGTTCGACTACTGCTGTGTGCACGCCGCTCTGGCCCTGCGCGCAGACGGGTACGAGACCATCATGGTCAACTGCAACCCGGAAACTGTTTCCACCGACTACGACACCTCCGATCGCCTGTACTTCGAGCCAGTGACCCTGGAAGACGTGCTGGAAATCGTGCGCGTCGAGAAGCCGAAAGGCGTGATCGTCCAGTACGGCGGCCAGACCCCGTTGAAACTGGCCCGCGCCCTTGAGGCCGCTGGCGTACCGATCATCGGTACCAGCCCTGACGCCATCGACCGTGCCGAAGACCGTGAGCGCTTCCAGCAAATGGTTGAGCGCCTGAACCTGCGTCAGCCGCCAAACGCCACCGTGCGCAGCGAAGACGAGGCCATTCGTGCCGCCAGCAAGATCGGCTACCCGTTGGTGGTGCGTCCGTCCTACGTACTGGGCGGTCGTGCGATGGAAATCGTCTACGAAGAAGAAGAGCTCAAGCGTTACCTGCGTGATGCGGTGAAAGTGTCCAACGACAGCCCGGTGCTGCTGGACCACTTCCTCAACTGCGCCATTGAAATGGACGTGGATGCTGTCTGCGACGGTACTGATGTGGTGATCGGCGCGATCATGCAGCACATCGAACAAGCGGGCGTTCACTCCGGTGACTCCGCGTGCTCGCTGCCGCCGTACTCGCTGCCCCTGCACATCCAGGACGAGATGCGTGAACAGGTCAAGAAAATGGCCCTGGAGCTGGGCGTGGTCGGCCTGATGAACGTACAGTTGGCGCTGCAAGGCGAAGACATCTACGTCATCGAAGTCAACCCGCGTGCTTCGCGTACCGTGCCGTTTGTTTCCAAGTGCATCGGTGTGTCCCTGGCCATGATCGCTGCCCGCGTGATGGCCGGTAAGACCCTGAAGGAAATCGGCTTCACCAAGGAAATCATTCCGAACTTCTACAGTGTGAAAGAGGCGGTGTTCCCATTCGCCAAATTCCCTGGTGTGGACCCGATCCTGGGCCCAGAGATGAAGTCCACCGGTGAAGTGATGGGTGTGGGCGATACCTTCGGTGAAGCCTTCGCCAAGGCCCAGATGGGCGCCAGCGAAGTGCTGCCGACCGGCGGTACTGCGTTTATCAGCGTGCGTGATGACGACAAGCCACTGGTTGCAGGCGTGGCCCGTGATCTGATCAACTTGGGCTTCGAAGTCGTGGCCACTGCCGGGACCGCCAAGCTGATCGAAGCTGCCGGCCTGAAAGTGCGTCGCGTGAACAAGGTGACGGAAGGCCGTCCGCACGTGGTCGACATGATCAAGAATGACGAAGTCACCCTGATCATCAACACCACCGAAGGTCGCCAGTCGATCGCGGATTCCTACTCCATTCGCCGTAACGCCTTGCAGCACAAGATCTACTGCACCACCACCATTGCTGCTGGCGAAGCCATCTGCGAAGCGCTCAAGTTCGGTCCTGAAAAAACCGTGCGCCGCTTGCAGGATCTACACGCAGGATTGAAGGCATGACCAAATACCCAATGACCGTCCAGGGCTTCAAGGCCCTGGAAGAGGAGCACGCCCACCTGACCAAGGTCGTACGTCCAAAGCTGAGCCAGGACATCGGTACGGCCCGCGAGCTGGGTGACTTGAAGGAAAACGCCGAATACCACGCTGCCCGTGAGCAGCAGGGTATGGTCGAGGCGCGGATCCGTGACATCGAAGGTCGCCTGCAGAATTCGGTGGTCATCGATGTGACGACCATTCCGAAGACGGGCAAGGTGATTTTCGGCACCACCGTGGAAATCGCCAACGTCGAGACTGACGAGAGCGTGGTTTACCACATCGTTGGTGAAGATGAAGCTGACTTCAAACTCGGCAAAATCTCCGTCGGCTCGCCGCTCGCTCGCGCCTTGATTGCCAAGGAAGAGGGTGATGTGGTGGCTGTCAAGACGCCGGGTGGCGTGATCGAGTACGAGATTGTTGAAGTTCGTCACGTCTGAACGGCGGCGCCCGCTTCGTGCGGGCGCCATGCTTTGGCAGCTCTCCCAGATGCTCTGGGTAGGCGGCCTGTGGTTGTTGCACATTGGTGTTTTGCCGGCGCTGGGCCTGATTGGCCTGGCACCGTTGCTGATCGATGAGATCGGCGGATTACTGAGTGCACTGCTGGTGGGTTTTGCGGCGGCGTGCGTGACACTCCAGGCGCTGGTGCTGGTCAAGGCCGAAGGCTGGGGGAGTTTGTGGCGGGATATTCGCGGCCAACTGCTGTTGATGGCGCTGTATGCGTGTGCAATGTTCTGCATCGTGCATGTGTGGCTGCCGGAAGCGTTGCGCTGGCAGTTGTTCAGCTATCTTGTATTGGGGTTCTCTGGCTTGGTGCTGGTGGTACAGCCGGCGCCGGGATGGAGTGGCAGGGCGCGCGAAGCACGCCCGTGACCCTTTGAATCATTTGAAGCGATGAACGTTCGACAGTTGCTTGTTGACGCTGAAATTCTTGCGATACAGCAGCGCCATCTTGCCGATGACCTGAACCAGGTCCGCTTTGCCCACCTTGCACAGTTCTGCAATGGCGGCCAGGCGCGCTTCGCGGTCAAGGATGTTGACCTTGATCTTGATCAGTTCGTGATCGCCCAATGCGCGTTCAAGTTCGGCTAACACACCTTCAGTCAAACCGTTGTCTGCCACAATCAGAACTGGTTTCAGATGGTGGCCAATGGATTTGTACTGTTTCTTCTGCTCTTGAGTGAGCGGCATAATCTGACCCCTGCGTCTGATCTTGTAAAAAGCGGCGGCCAGTTTACCCGAGCGAGTCCGGGACCGCCCAGTTAATCACGACCCGTTTTATTTTCGAGGTGGCCCGTGGCCCGTTCCAAAACTAGCCTTAAGTGGCTGCAAGAGCATTTCAACGACCCTTACGTCAAAAAGGCGCAGAAGGACGGCTACCGTTCCCGCGCCAGCTACAAGCTGCTGGAGATCCAGGACAAGGACAAGTTGATTCGTCCAGGCATGAGCGTTATCGACCTTGGTGCCGCCCCCGGTGGCTGGTCCCAGGTGACCAGTCGTCTGATTGGTGGGCAAGGTCGCCTTATCGCTTCCGACATCCTTGAGATGGACAGCATCCCTGACGTGACCTTTGTTCATGGTGACTTTACCCAGGACACGGTGCTCGCTGAAATCCTCGAGGCGGTGGGAAATTCGCAGGTAGACCTTGTGATTTCCGACATGGCCCCCAATATGAGTGGATTACCGGCCGTCGATATGCCGCGTGCAATGTTCCTTTGCGAGCTGGCGCTGGATTTGGCGGGTCGGGTATTGCGCCCTGGTGGCGATTTCCTGGTGAAAGTCTTCCAGGGTGAAGGTTTCGACGAGTACCACAAGAACATACGCAAGTTGTTCGATAAGGTGCAGACGCGTAAGCCAGACTCTTCCCGAGACCGCTCCAGGGAACAATACCTGCTGTGCCGCGGCTTCCGTGGCGTCGAAGGTGCGACGAGCGAAGAGCGTTTTTAAGAAAGCCGAGGAAGGCGATAGGTTTTTTTATGTCGCTTTCGTCACGAAGCTTTACGAATATTGTGTAGTCAAAGTTTCACAAAGGGTTACAGACGGCGCCTGCCAGTGTTGTAGGTAATGTAGTAAGTTAGGCCGGTGAATATCATGCGAAGCGCGCGCCAGTAGCGGAGCTTGCTTCAGAGGGTAGTTAATTGAACGATATGGCAAAGAATCTGATCCTGTGGTTGATCATCGCAGCTGTCCTGGTGACGGTGATGAACAACTTCTCCAGCCCTAACGAGCCGCAGACCCTCAACTATTCCGACTTCATCCAGCAGGTCAAGGATGGCAAGGTCGAGCGTGTAGCGATTGATGGCTTTGTGATCAACGGCAAGCGCAGCGATGGCGATAGCTTCAAGACCATTCGCCCGAATATCCCGGACAACGGCCTGATTGGCGATCTGGTGGACAACCACGTGGTTGTCGAAGGCAAGCAGCCAGAGCAGCAGAGCATCTGGACGCAGCTCCTGGTAGCCAGCTTCCCGATCCTGGTGATTATCGCCGTGTTCATGTTCTTCATGCGCCAGATGCAAGGTGGTGCGGGAGGCAAGGGCGGGCCGATGAGCTTTGGCAAGAGCAAGGCGCGCCTGCTTTCCGAAGACCAGGTGAAGACCACCCTGGCTGACGTCGCAGGTTGCGATGAAGCCAAGGAAGAAGTGGGTGAGCTGGTCGAGTTCCTGCGCGATCCGGGCAAGTTCCAGCGCCTGGGTGGCCGTATTCCTCGCGGCGTGCTGATGGTGGGCCCGCCGGGTACCGGTAAAACCTTGCTGGCCAAGGCGATTGCCGGCGAAGCCAAGGTGCCTTTCTTTACCATTTCCGGTTCTGACTTCGTCGAGATGTTCGTCGGTGTGGGCGCCAGCCGTGTTCGCGACATGTTCGAACAGGCCAAGAAGCACGCGCCTTGCATCATCTTCATCGATGAGATCGACGCCGTTGGTCGCCATCGTGGCGCGGGCATGGGTGGCGGTCACGATGAACGTGAACAGACCCTCAACCAGTTGCTGGTCGAGATGGACGGTTTCGAGATGAATGACGGCATCATCGTCATCGCTGCGACCAACCGTCCAGACGTATTGGACCCTGCATTGCTGCGTCCAGGCCGTTTCGACCGCCAGGTGGTGGTTGGTTTGCCGGACATCCGTGGTCGCGAGCAGATCCTCAAAGTGCATATGCGCAAAGTGCCAATGGGCGACGACGTGGCTCCGGCCGTGATTGCCCGAGGTACTCCAGGCTTCTCCGGTGCCGACCTGGCCAACCTGGTGAACGAGGCCTCGCTGTTTGCCGCCCGTACTGGCAAGCGCATCGTGGAAATGAAGGAATTCGAACTGGCGAAAGACAAGATCATGATGGGCGCTGAGCGCAAATCCATGGTCATGTCCGAGAAAGAGAAGCAGAACACCGCTTACCACGAAGCCGGTCACGCCATTGTGGGGCGCGTTGTGCCTGAGCATGATCCGGTCTACAAGGTGTCGATCATTCCTCGCGGCCGGGCATTGGGTGTCACCATGTTCCTGCCGGAAGAGGATCGCTACAGCCTCTCCAAGCGTGCACTGATCAGTCAGATCTGTTCGCTGTACGGTGGCCGTATCGCTGAAGAAATGACCTTGGGCTTCGACGGTGTGACCACCGGTGCTTCCAACGACATCATGCGTGCCAGCCAGATTGCACGAAACATGGTGACCAAGTGGGGCCTGTCGGAAAAACTCGGTCCGTTGATGTATGCCGAGGAAGAGGGCGAAGTGTTCCTGGGTCGTGGCGGCGGTGGTCAAAGCGCAAGCTTCTCCGGCGAGACAGCCAAGCTGATCGACTCCGAGGTGCGCAGCATCATTGACCAATGCTACGGCACGGCCAAGCAGATCCTGACCGACAATCGCGACAAGCTGGATGCGATGGCTGACGCGCTGATGAAGTATGAAACCATCGATGCCGACCAGATCGACGACATCATGGCGGGTCGCGCCCCGCGTGAACCACGCGATTGGGAAGGTGGCTCGGGTACTTCGGGTACCCCGCCAGTGGCTCAGAATGAACGCCCGGAAACCCCGATCGGCGGCCCTGCGGCTGACCTTTAAGGTTTGAAATGACTTCTGTGTTGTCCTCCACCCGGTTGCCTTGCGGCAATCGGGTTCTTGATTTGGCCCATACGCACGTGATGGGCATTCTTAATGTAACCCCCGACTCCTTTTCCGACGGTGGCCGCTTCAGTCAGCTTGATGCTGCCTTGCGCCATGCCGAGGCGATGGTGGCGGCTGGGGCTACGTTGATTGATGTGGGTGGTGAGTCCACTCGTCCCGGTGCGCGTGTGGTTTCTCCTTTGGAGGAGCTGGAGCGGGTTGCGCCGATTGTTGAGCGCATCGCCCGTGAACTGGATGTGATTATCTCGGTTGATACGTCCACCCCGGCGGTGATGCGTGAAACTGCGCGCCTTGGGGCTGGGCTGATCAACGATGTACGCTCATTGCGGCGTGATGGTGCCCTGGATGCGGCGGCAGCCACCGGTTTGCCTGTGTGCCTGATGCATATGCTGGGGGAGCCTGGGGATATGCAGGACAGCCCGCATTACGACGACCTGGTTGGCGAGGTGAGTGGTTTCCTGGCTGAAAGGATCGCCCAGTGCGCCAGTGCAGGGATCGCCGCCGAGAAGATCATCCTTGACCCCGGGTTTGGTTTTGCCAAGACCCTGCAACATAATCTGAGTCTGTTTAAGCACATCGAATCCCTCCATGCCCTTGGTCGCCCGCTGTTGGTAGGGGTTTCGCGCAAGAGCATGATAGGGCTGGCCTTGAATCGTCCAGTGGGTGAGCGGTTGTATGGTGGCCTGGCGCTTGCGGCGCTTGCCGTGACCAAGGGCGCGCGCATCTTGCGCGTACATGACGTCGCCGAGACGGTCGATGTGGTGCGCATGCTGGCCGCTGTAGAATCCGCCGAATAAGAATGATGGAGCACTTATGACTAAAAAATACTTTGGTACCGACGGTATCCGTGGTCGGGTCGGCGAGTTCCCGATTACCCCTGATTTCATGCTCAAACTGGGTTGGGCGGCAGGCATGGCGTTCCGCAGTATGGGCGCGTGCCGCATCCTGGTGGGCAAGGACACCCGGATTTCGGGTTATATGTTTGAGTCTGCGCTGGAGGCGGGTTTATCTGCCGCCGGTGCTGATGTGATGTTGCTGGGGCCGATGCCGACGCCTGCGATCGCCTACCTGACGCGTACCTTTCACGCTGAAGCCGGTATCGTGATCAGTGCTTCGCACAATCCCCATGATGACAACGGCATCAAGTTCTTCTCCGGTCAGGGCACCAAGTTGCCTGATGAAATCGAACTGATGATCGAAGAGTTGCTGGATGCGCCGATGACCGTGGTCGAGTCCAGCAAATTGGGCAAGGTGTCGCGCATCAACGACGCCTCGGGCCGCTATATCGAGTTCTGCAAGAGCAGCGTGCCGACCAGCACCAATTTTGCCGGGCTGAAAATCGTCGTCGATTGCGCGCATGGTGCGACCTACAAGGTAGCCCCGAGTGTCTTCAAGGAGTTGGGCGCGGATGTCACCGTGTTGTCGGCTCAGCCGGATGGTTTGAACATCAACGAAAACTGCGGCTCCACTCATATGGAGCAGTTGCAGGCCGCCGTACTCGCCAAACATGCCGACCTCGGTATTGCCTTTGATGGTGATGGCGATCGCGTGCTGATGGTCGATCACACGGGGGCCGTGGTCGATGGCGATGATCTGTTGTTCATCATTGCGCGTGATTTGCATGAGCGTGACAAGCTGCAAGGCGGTGTAGTCGGCACGTTAATGAGTAATCTGGGGCTGGAGCTGGCCTTGGCAGATCTCGGCATACCTTTCGTTCGCGCCAACGTGGGTGACCGTTATGTGATTGCCGAGTTGCTGGAACGTAACTGGCAGGTCGGCGGCGAGAACTCCGGGCATGTGGTCTGCTTCCAGCACACCACCACGGGCGACGCGATTATTGCTGCGCTGCAGGTGTTGCTGTCGTTGCGCCGCCGTGAAGAGAGTCTTGCCCAGGCGCGTCAGGCGCTGCGCAAGTGTCCGCAGGTGCTCCTCAATGTGCGCTTCGCGGGTGGCGAAAACCCGATCGAGCACCCGGCTGTCAAAGAGGCGTGCGAGCGCGTAACGCTAGCAATGGCGGGGCGTGGGCGCGTGTTGTTGCGCAAGTCCGGCACAGAGCCTCTGGTGCGTGTCATGGTCGAAGGTGACGATGAAACACAGGTTCGCGAGCACGCTGAAAGCCTGGCAAAACTGGTAAGTGAAGTTTGCGCCTGAATTCGGCTTGCCAGTGATGATGTGGTTGGGTAACATCTGCGCCCACTTTGACCGACGAGGTACAGCATGCGTCGCACTATGGTAGCTGGTAACTGGAAGATGCACGGTACCCGCGCCAGTGTCGCTGAGCTGGTAAATGGCCTTCGTCACTTGGCCTTGCCTAGCGGTGTTGATATCGCTGTATTTCCGCCTTGCTTGCATATCGCCCAAGTGGTTGATGGCTTGAAAGGCAAGTCGATTCAGGTCGGCGCGCAGAACTCTGCGGTGGAAGCGATGCAAGGTGCGTTGACCGGTGAGATTTCGCCGAGTCAGCTGGTTGATGTGGGTTGTTCCTATGTGCTCGTTGGGCACTCCGAGCGTCGTCAGATGATGGGCGAGCGTGATGGAACACTCAACCGCAAGTTCGCAGCGGCACAGGCTTGTGGCTTGATTCCAGTGTTGTGCGTAGGGGAAACCTTGGCGGAGCGCGAATCGGGCAAGACTCTTGAAGTTGTCTCGCGTCAGCTGGGCAGCATCATCGAGGAGCTGGGTGTTGGTGCGTTTGCAAAGGCAGTAATTGCTTACGAGCCGGTCTGGGCCATTGGTACCGGGCTGACTGCTACACCGCAACAGGCGCAGGATGTGCACGCAGCCATCCGCGCGCAGTTGGCGGCAGAGAATTCTGAGGTCGCACAAGGTGTGCGGCTTCTATACGGCGGCAGCGTGAAGGCGGCCAATGCGGTCGAACTGTTCGGCATGCCGGATATCGATGGGGGGCTCATTGGTGGAGCTTCCCTGAATGCAGATGAGTTCGGTGCGATCTGTCGCGCCGCGGGAAACTGAAAAAATGCTGGAAACAGTCGTAGTCGTTTTTCATCTGTTGGCTGCCCTGGGCGTAGTTGCCCTGGTTTTGTTGCAACAGGGTAAAGGTGCGGATGCTGGTGCGTCTTTCGGTGCAGGTGCTTCAAATACTGTGTTCGGAAGCCAAGGTTCCTCTACCTTTCTTAGTAAGTTTACTGCTATACTTGCCGCAGGTTTTTTCATAACCAGCTTAGGGTTAGGTTACTTTGCTAAAGAGAAAGCTCATGTGCTGACTCAAGTAGGCTTGCCAAACCCAGCGGTGCTGGAAGTACCAAAAGCAAAACCGGCTTCTGACGATGTCCCGGTGCTTCAAGAGCAAAAGTCGGCTACTCCAGCGACTGACGTACCTCAAGCTCAAGAGCAGAAGTAAGAAGGGTTGTAAACGCTGTATTGCCGAGGTGGTGGAATTGGTAGACACGCAACCTTGAGGTGGTTGTGCCCATAGGGTGTAGGGGTTCGAGTCCCCTTCTCGGTACCAATTATCAGGAGAGCCCGCTGTTGCGGGCTTTCTTGTAGGTGGAAGGTTACATTGACCCTGCAAGGGATCGGTCGTATACTTCCGCCCCAGCTTTGTCGCGGGGTGGAGCAGTCTGGTAGCTCGTCGGGCTCATAACCCGAAGGTCGTCGGTTCAAATCCGGCCCCCGCAACCAGTTTTAGCGGAGCCCCTTTTAAGGGGCTTTTTGTTAGCTGGACACTTTCAACGCCGCTGTTCGACGGCGTTTCAAGGATGGGCGTTTCGCCCATTTTTTTATTTTGCACAGCATGCACATACATGCACGAGGGGGTTCAGGTGTCGAGCAAGCTAGAAGAGTTGCAGGCCTTGCTGGCCCCGGTGGTCGTGGCCCTAGGCTATGAATGCTGGGGTATTGAGTTTTCGGCTCAAGGTCGCCACTCAATGTTGCGCGTTTATATCGATAAAGAGGGCGGTGTGCTGGTGGACGATTGCGCCATTGTCAGCCGTCAGATCAGCGGTGTCCTGGATGTTGAAGATCCAATCTCCGTTGAATACACCCTCGAAGTTTCCTCGCCAGGCATGGAACGCCCACTGTTCACTATCGAGCAGTTTGCCAAATATGCCGGTGACCAAGTGAAGATCAAGCTGCGCTCCCCTTTTGAAGGGCGACGCAATTTTCAGGGCCTTCTGCGCGGTGTAGAAGAACAGGATGTCGTGGTGCAGGTAGACGACCATGAGTTCCTGTTGCCGATCGATATGATCGACAAGGCCAACATTATTCCCAGTTTTGACTGAGACGCGGATCCCGCGGATCCAATGGCTTGCGAAAGGCGAGGCGTACGATGAGCAAAGAAGTACTGCTGGTTGTTGAGTCGGTATCCAACGAAAAGGGTGTACCGGCAAGCGTGATTTTTGAAGCGTTGGAGCTGGCCCTGGCCACTGCTACCAAAAAGCGTTTTGAAGACGAAGTTGATCTGCGTGTGGAAATCAACCGCCACACCGGTGCCTACGAGACTTTCCGTCGCTGGACGGTTGTCGAAGAGGACGATCTTGATGATCCGGCCATCGAAACCTGGCCAAGCAAGGTTGCGCAAACGCACCCTGGCGCCAAGGTCGGTGATGTTGTCGAAGAAAAGATCGAGTCCATCGAGTTCGGCCGCATTGCTGCACAGACTGCCAAGCAAGTCATCGTGCAAAAAGTCCGCGAAGCCGAGCGCGCGCAAGTCGTTGACGCTTATCGCGAGCGCCTGGGTGAAATCATCTCCGGCACCGTGAAAAAAGTGACCCGCGACAACGTGATCGTCGACCTGGGCAACAACGCCGAAGCGTTGCTGGCCCGTGAAGACATCATCTCTCGCGAAACCTTCCGTGTTGGCGTGCGTCTGCGTGCGCTGCTCAAGGAAATCCGCACCGAGAACCGCGGCCCTCAGTTGATCCTGTCGCGTACCGCGCCGGAAATGCTGATCGAGCTGTTCCGTATCGAAGTGCCGGAAATCGCCGAAGGCCTGATCGAAGTCATGGCTGCGTCCCGCGACCCGGGTTCGCGTGCCAAGATCGCGGTCCGTTCCAAGGACAAACGCATCGACCCGCAAGGCGCTTGCATTGGTATGCGCGGTTCGCGCGTCCAGGCAGTGTCGGGCGAATTGGGCGGTGAGCGTGTGGACATCGTCCTGTGGGACGACAACCCGGCGCAGTTCGTGATCAACGCCATGTCGCCGGCTGAAGTGGCGGCAATTATCGTTGACGAAGATGCCCATGCAATGGACATCGCCGTTGGCGCAGACAATCTGGCTCAGGCCATTGGTCGTGGTGGTCAGAACGTGCGTCTGGCCAGCCAACTGACCGGCTGGACCCTGAACGTGATGACCGAATCGGACATCCAGGCTAAGCAGCAAGCTGAAACCGGTGACATCCTGCGCAACTTCATCGACGAGCTGGAAGTCGACGAAGACCTGGCGCAGGTGCTGGTAGATGAAGGCTTCACCAGTCTGGAAGAGATTGCCTACGTACCGTTGGAAGAAATGCTCAACATCGACGGCTTTGACGAAGACACCGTCAACGAGCTTCGCGCTCGGGCCAAGGATCGTTTGTTGACTAAAGCCATCGCTACTGAGGAAAAGCTGGCAGACGCCCATCCGGCCGAAGACCTGCTCTCGCTTGAGGGTATGGACAAGGATTTGGCGATGGAACTGGCGGTGCGCGGCGTAATTACCCGCGAAGACCTGGCCGAGCAGTCTATTGACGATCTGCTCGACATCGACGGCATTGACGATGATCGTGCCGGCAAGTTGATCATGGCCGCCCGAGCCCATTGGTTCGAGTAACTAGGCGCGGCCTGAGGAGAGAAGTGCATGACGCAAGTCACGGTGAAACAACTGGCCGATGAGGTCAAAACACCGGTAGAGCGCCTGTTGCAGCAGATGCGTGAGGCAGGTCTGCCGCACACCGCCGCCGATGAAGGTGTGAGCGATAGTGAGAAGCAGTCTTTGCTGACTCACTTGAAGAGCAGCCACAAGGCGAAAGTGGAAGAACCGCGCAAGATTACATTGCAGCGCAAAACCACCAGCACCCTGCGTGTTGCTGGTAGCAAGAGCATCAGCGTTGAAGTACGCAAGAAGAAAGTCTTCGTACAACGCAGCCCGGAAGAAATCGAAGCCGAGCGCAAGCGCGAACTGGAAGAACGTCGCGCAGTAGAAAATGCTGCTCGTCAGAAGGCTGAAGAAGAGTCCAAGCGTCGCGCCGAAGAAGAAGCGCGTCGCCAGCCTGCTGCTGCGCAAACTGCTGGTACTGAAGCGGTCGCTGCGCCTGTTGAAGCTGTGCGTGAGGCCGCTCCGGTTGCCGCTGCACCTGCTCCTGCAGCCGACGCTCGCAAGCGTGACGAACCTCGTCGCCCGGACAAACCACGTGCCGACGATAACAATCGTCGTAGCGGCGGTGGCGATGGCGAGCGCAAAAACGCTCCGCATCGTGCTTCGGTCAAAGAGAAAGCGCCTGCTCCACGCGTTGCCCCACGGACTACCGACGAAGAAAGCGATGGCTTCCGTCGTGGTGGTCGCGGCAAGGCCAAGCTGAAAAAACGCAACGCCCACGGTTTCCAGAGCCCAACCGGCCCTGTCGTGCGTGAAGTGAAGATCGGCGAGACCATCACTGTTGGCGATCTTGCCCAGCAGATGTCGGTCAAGGCAGCTGAAATCATCAAGTTCATGTTCAAGCTGGGCACTCCGGCCACCATCAACCAGGTACTGGATCAGGAAACTGCCCAACTGGTTGCTGAAGAGCTGGGCCACAAAGTGACCCTGGTCAGCGACACCGCCCTGGAAGATTCCCTGGCCGAGTCCCTGAAGTTTGAAGGTGAGGCAGTTTCCCGTGCGCCGGTCGTGACCGTAATGGGCCACGTTGACCACGGTAAGACTTCCCTGCTCGACTACATCCGTCGTGCCAAGGTTGCTGCTGGCGAAGCCGGCGGTATCACCCAGCACATCGGTGCGTACCACGTAGAAACCGAGCGCGGCATGGTCACCTTCCTCGACACCCCTGGTCACGCTGCGTTTACCGCAATGCGTGCCCGTGGTGCCAAGGCGACCGACATCGTGATCCTGGTCGTTGCAGCGGACGACGGCGTGATGCCGCAGACCATTGAAGCTGTCCAGCACGCCAAGGCTGCCGGTGTTCCGCTGGTCGTTGCCGTGAACAAAATCGACAAGCCGGGCGCTGATCTCGATCGCATCCGTAGCGAACTGTCGGTTCACGGCGTGACGTCCGAAGAGTGGGGCGGCGAGACGCCATTCGTATCGGTTTCCGCGAAGATGGGTACCGGCGTTGACGAACTGCTCGAAGCCGTTCTGCTGCAAGCCGAAGTCCTGGAACTGACCGCTACCCCATCGGCCCCTGGTCGTGGTGTCGTGGTTGAGTCCCGTCTCGACAAGGGCCGTGGCCCGGTTGCGACCGTACTGGTTCAAGACGGTACCCTGCGCCAAGGCGACATGGTCCTGGTCGGTTCGAACTACGGCCGTGTACGTGCCATGCTCGACGAGAACGGCAAGCCAATCAAGGAAGCAGGTCCTGCTATCCCGGTCGAGATCCTCGGCCTGGACGGTACGCCGGACGCTGGCGACGAGATGAGCGTAGTGGCCGACGAGAAGAAAGCCCGTGAAGTGGCTCTGTTCCGTCAAGGCAAGTTCCGCGAAGTCAAGCTGGCCCGTGCTCACGCCGGCAAGCTGGAAAACATCTTCGAGAACATGGGCCAGGAAGAGAAGAAGACGCTTAATATCGTCCTCAAATCTGACGTACGTGGTTCCCTCGAAGCGTTGAACGGCGCCTTGAACGGCCTGGGTAACGACGAAGTGCAAGTGCGCGTTGTCGGTGGCGGTGTCGGTGGTATCACCGAATCCGACGCCAACCTGGCACTGGCTTCCAACGCTGTACTGTTCGGCTTCAACGTGCGTGCCGATGCTGGCGCTCGCAAGATCGTCGAGCAGGAAGGCCTGGACATGCGTTACTACAACGTCATCTACGACATCATCGAAGACGTCAAGAAAGCCCTTACCGGCATGCTTGGCAGCGACGTCCGGGAGAACATCCTGGGTATCGCCGAAGTACGTGACGTGTTCCGCTCGCCGAAATTCGGCGCGATCGCCGGTTGCATGGTTGTCGAAGGCACCGTGTACCGTAACCGTCCAATCCGTGTACTGCGTGAAGACATCGTTATCTTCGAAGGCGAGCTGGAATCCCTGCGCCGCTTCAAGGATGACGCTTCCGAAGTACGTGCCGGCATGGAATGCGGTATCGGCGTCAAGAGCTACAACGACGTCAAGGTTGGCGACAAGATCGAAGTCTTCGAGAAGGTTCAGGTTGCTCGCAGCCTCTAACTCGCGCACTTCCGGAGCCACGCAGCGTGTGGGCATGCAAATGCCCCGTGCAGCGTACGGACTCTAAACGCAACGCCCGGTCTGGCTTTTGTCAGGCCGGGCGTTTGCCGCTTTCAGACCCCACGGGTTTCACCGTGTGGCAGTAACAGGTAACAAGACATGGCAAAAGAATACAGCCGTACCCAGCGTATCGGCGATCAGATGCAGCGCGAGCTGGCCCAACTGATCCGTCGTGAAGTCAAAGACCCGCGCGTTGGCCTGGTGACCATCACCGCCGTTGAAGTGAGCCGTGACGTTGGTCACGCCAAGATCTTCATCACCGTGATGGGGCAGGACAACAGCGAAGAAATCGCGCAAAGCATCAAGGTGCTCAACTCGGCCGCAGGCTTCCTGCGCATGCAGTTGGCCCGTGAAATGAAGCTGCGCAGTGTTCCCCAGTTGCACTTCCACTACGACGAAAGTGTCGTGCGTGGTGCGCACCTGTCGGCACTGATCGAGCGCGCCGTGGCTGAAGACAGCCAGCACCCGTCCACACCTGAAGACGCCAAGGAGTAAGTGGTGGCTCAGGTCAAACGTATCCGTCGCAACGTCAGCGGCATCATTCTGCTCGACAAGCCCATTGGCTTTACCTCCAATGCCGCCTTGCAGAAGGTTCGCTGGCTGCTCAATGCCGAGAAGGCCGGGCACACCGGCAGCCTCGATCCCCTGGCCACCGGTGTGTTGCCGTTGTGCTTTGGCGAGGCCACCAAGTTCTCGCAATACCTGCTCGATTCCGACAAGGGTTACGAAACCCTGATGCAACTGGGCAAGACCACCACCACGGCCGATGCCGAAGGTGATGTTTTGCAGGTTCGCGACGTGACCGTTGGTCGTGCAGATATTGAAGCGGCTTTACCCGGTTTTCGTGGGCAAATCAGTCAGATACCGCCCATGTACTCGGCGCTCAAGCGTGATGGGCAGCCTCTTTACAAGCTGGCACGTGCGGGCGAAGTAGTGGAGCGCGAACCGCGTTCTGTTACTATTGCGCGCTTGGAATTGCTCGCCTGTGAAGGTGACACTGCGCGCCTGGCCGTGGACTGCAGCAAAGGCACCTATATCCGTACCCTGGTGGAAGATATTGGTGAAAAGCTCGGTTGCGGCGCGTACGTTGCAGAACTGCGACGCACCCAGGCCGGCCCTTTCACCCTGGCCCAGACGGTCACGCTGGAAGAGTTGGAAGCGGTGCATGCCGAAGGCGGCAATGAAGCAGTTGATCGCTTCCTGATGCCATCGGACAGCGGTTTGCTGGATTGGCCATTGCTGCACTTCTCGGAGCACAGCGCGTTCTACTGGCTCAACGGCCAGCCGGTACGTGCCCCGGACGCGCCGAAGTTCGGCATGGTGCGGGTACAAGATCATAACGGTCGCTTTATCGGTATCGGTGAAGTGAGCGAAGACGGGCGCATCGCGCCGCGTCGACTGATTCGGTCAGAATGACCGAACGAGTGTGGCTGTTAACAGGCACGGTCAACACTCATTTTTAGATACAGGGATTTGTCCCTGGCCTGTTGAGACTGCCCTTTGGGCGGTTTCCTGAAAAAAGGATTGCCTCATGGCTCTCGACGTTCAAGAAAAAGCACAAATCGTTGCTGACTATCAGCAAGCTGTTGGTGACACTGGTTCGCCAGAAGTGCAAGTTGCACTGCTGACTCACAACATCAACAAGCTGCAAGGTCACTTCAAGGCCAACGGTAAAGACCACCACTCCCGTCGTGGTCTGATCCGCATGGTAAACCAGCGTCGTAAGCTGCTGGACTACCTGAAAGGCAAGGATCTGGGTCGTTATCAGGCTCTGATCGGTCGCCTGGGTCTGCGTCGCTAATAAGCGATTGCGCTAGAGGTTGGTTGTCTGCCGTGTGTCAGTGGGATTCCCGCTGGCCCATGGCAGGCTCCCAGCCTCAAGTTTTATCTGGATACACGTTTTACCCTGGACGAGGCTCGGGCCGATTCCCGAGATTGCCCAAGAATTTCGCAAGAAGACAAGTTCCCCAAGAGCCACAAAGAAGGTAGGACACCGTGAACCCGGTTATCAAAAAGTTCCAGTTCGGTCAGTCGACCGTTACCCTTGAGACAGGCCGTATCGCCCGTCAAGCCTCCGGCGCAGTGCTGGTTACCGTTGACGACGACGTTACCGTATTGGTGACCGTTGTTGGCGCCAAGACCGCTGACCCAAGCAAAGGCTTCTTCCCTCTTTCCGTTCACTACCAGGAAAAGACTTACGCTGCCGGTAAGATCCCTGGTGGTTTCTTCAAGCGCGAAGGCCGTCCTTCCGAGAAAGAAACCCTGACTTCCCGACTGATCGACCGTCCGATCCGTCCGCTGTTCCCAGAAGGCTTCATGAACGAAGTGCAGGTTGTCTGCACCGTCGTTTCCACCAGCAAGAAAACCGATCCGGACATCGCTGCGATGATCGGTACCTCGGCTGCCCTGGCTATCTCGGGCATTCCGTTCGACGGCCCGATCGGCGCCGCCCGTGTTGCTTTCCACGAAAGCACCGGCTACCTGCTGAACCCGACTTACGAGCAACAGAAAGCATCGAGCCTGGACATGGTCGTTGCCGGTACCTCGGAAGCCGTATTGATGGTTGAATCGGAAGCCAAAGAGCTGACCGAAGACCAGATGCTGGGTGCAGTACTGTTCGCCCACGACGAGTTCCAGTCTGTTATCAAGGCTGTCACCGAGCTGGCTGCCGAAGCTGCCAAGCCAACCTGGACCTGGGCTCCACAGGCCGAAGCGACCGAACTGCTGGGCGCTATCCGCTCCGAGTTCGGCGCTGCGATCTCCGACGCCTACACCATCACCGTCAAGGCCGATCGCTACGCTCGCCTGGGCGAGTTGAAGGATCAGGTTGTTGCCAAGCTGTCCGGTGAAGAAGGCCAGCCTTCGTCCAGCGAAGTCAAAGCCGCTTTCGGCGAAATCGAATACCGCACCGTTCGCGAAAACATCGTTAACGGCAAGCCACGTATCGACGGTCGCGACACTCGCACCGTACGCCCGCTGAATATCGAAGTCGGCGTTCTGCCGAAGACTCACGGTTCGGCGCTGTTCACCCGTGGTGAAACCCAGGCCCTGGTAGTCGCGACTCTGGGCACCGCCCGTGACGCACAGCTGCTGGACACCCTGGAAGGCGAGAAAAAAGACCCGTTCATGCTGCACTACAACTTCCCGCCGTTCTCGGTGGGCGAGTGTGGTCGCATGGGTGGCGCTGGTCGTCGTGAAATCGGTCACGGCCGTCTGGCCCGTCGTTCGATCGCCGCCATGCTGCCGGCTGCCGACGTGTTCCCATACACCATCCGTGTTGTATCGGAAATCACCGAGTCCAACGGTTCCAGCTCCATGGCTTCCGTTTGCGGTGCTTCCCTGGCCCTGATGGACGCCGGTGTGCCGATGAAGGCGCCGGTTGCCGGTATCGCCATGGGCCTGGTTAAAGAAGGCGAGAAGTTCGCCATCCTGACCGACATCCTGGGTGACGAAGACCACCTGGGCGACATGGACTTCAAAGTAGCCGGTACCTCCAAAGGTGTGACCGCGCTGCAGATGGACATCAAGATCAAAGGCATCACCGAAGAGATCATGGAGATCGCCCTGGGCCAAGCCCTGGAAGCGCGCCTGAACATCCTCGGCCAGATGAACCAGATCATTGGTCAGTCCCGCACCGAACTGTCGGAAAATGCTCCGACCATGATCGCGATGAAAATCGACACCGACAAAATCCGTGATGTCATCGGTAAAGGCGGCGCGACTATCCGTGCGATCTGTGAAGAGACCAAGGCTTCGATCGACATCGAAGACGACGGCTCGATCAAGATCTTCGGCGAAACCAAGGAAGCGGCTGAGGCTGCACGCCAGCGCGTCCTGGGCATTACCGCTGAAGCCGAGATCGGCAAGATCTACGTCGGTAAGGTTGAGCGTATCGTCGACTTCGGCGCGTTCGTCAACATCCTGCCGGGCAAAGACGGTCTGGTGCACATCTCCATGCTGAGCGACGCTCGTGTCGAGAAAGTGACCGACATTCTGAAAGAAGGCCAGGAAGTGGAAGTGCTGGTACTGGACGTGGACAACCGCGGCCGTATCAAGCTGTCCATCAAGGACGTAGCAGCAGCCAAGGCTTCGGGCGTTTAATCACCCCCAGGCTTCACGCTGAAAAAAAGGACTCTTCGGAGTCCTTTTTTTATGGGCGCGCAAAAAGTGCAGGAAAATCAACACCGCCCACGCTGTGGAAAAAGCCGCAACTTGCACGCAGGCACGATGGGCTTCATGCAAGTTGCACGATTCCGAAAATTGAGAGATTTTCTAACTTGTTGTTTTAAAAGGATTTTATAGGTCTGCAAAACTTGGCACAGCGCTTGCAATATCTCTGTTAACGCTGCAGCATCAAGGTACACACACTGCAGACTTTTAATAAAACAGGAGTTACTCGTATGAAGAAGTTCGCTCTCGCTACTGCTACCGCTCTGACCATGGCCATGGCTGCTAACGTAGCCTTTGCTCAGACTTCCCAAGCGCCTATGACTCTGGCAGCCGGCGAAGTGACCAAAGCCAAGGAGTCCACCTCGGACACTTGGATCACCACCAAGGTAAAAGCTGATCTGCTGACCGAAAAAGGTATTCCAGGTTCGGACATCAAGGTTGAAACCAACAAAGGTGTGGTTACCCTGTCGTCTGACGTAGAAATCTCCGAATCGCAGAAAGCGACCGCTGTCGCTATCACCAAGAAAATCAAAGGCGTGAAAGCGGTCTCTGCCGACAGCCTGCATGCAGGCGGCGCCTACAAAGCCGACAATGTCGACAAGACCAAGAGCGCTGCCGCCGGCGCCAAAGAGTCTACTTCCGATACCTGGATCACCACCAAAGTGAAAGCTGACCTGGTGACCGAGAAAGGCATTCCTGGCACCGACATCAAAGTCGAAACCAACAAAGGTGTTGTTTCCCTGTCTTCGACCGCCGCAGTGACCGAAGCACAGAAAACCACCGCGGTGAACATCACCAAGCAAATCAAAGGCGTTAAAGCTGTATCGGCCGATGGCCTGAAAGCAGAGTAATGCCCAACGTATCGTCTTGAACAAAACGTCGGCGGCAACGAGTGAGCCAGATATCCACTCAATGCACCTCACGTGTTCATGCGACCGACCACAGGGATGTGGTCATTACAGGCCCCGGCACTTGTGTCGGGGCCTGTTCTATTGTGGCTTGGAATACCGACGATAAGTCGATGAAGATCAAATGTGGGAGCGGGCTTGCCCGCGATTGCAGTGGATCAGTCAAAGCTGTTCAAGCTGACCCACCGCTATCGCGGGCAAGCCCGCTCCCACACAAGCCCACCCACATGTTTGTGGCTTACTCGGCATCCAGATGCATCGGTGTCACCACCCGCCCATCTTTCTCCGCCTGACCCAGGTTGGCATCAATGAAGTACACCCGGTCATCTTCCAGCTGGCCCTTGTCCACCAGGTAGTCCTTGATCGTGCTCGCACGGTCCTGGCCAAGTTGGCGCAGCAGTACGTCACTGGCGCTCCAGAACTTGATCACGCCGTCACGCAGCTTCGCAGTGCGGTCACTGTCGCTCAGGTCCTTCCATTCCGCCGGAGGTTGCTGTTTCAGGCGGGTGCGGTAGATGCCTTCCAGCAATGGCGCCTTTTCCTTCTCCGGTACAACCAGCAGCGAAGCCTGGGCGGGAACCTTGTCGCCACGGCGCTGAAGGATCTTGTAGTAGTTGTATTGGTATTCACGCTCCAGACGCTCTGCGGCCAGGAACGGCCCGTCGCTGCTGGCAGCGGCCGTGCCTTCGATTTCCAGGCGCAGGGCCGGGCGTTCTTTCAGCGCCTTGGCCAGCGTGTTCAAGGCGCCTTCGGCATCCTTGTTCAGTTCGCTGGAACCTGCGGCGAAGGACACATTGCCCAAGTCCTCCGCGCCACCGCCGGTAACCAACCCACCGATAAACTTGAACGGTGCCGTTGCGGCGCGTACCACCAGGTTGCGCAGGGTCTGCCACACGATCGGCATCACGCTGAACTGTGGGTTGTTGAGGTCGCCCGTCACTGGCAGCTCGATGGAGATTTTGCCATCGGAGTCCTTGAGTAACGCGATGGCCAGGCGGATCGGCAAGTCCACGGCGTCGGCGCTGTCGACTTTCTCACCCAGTTGCAGTTGCTCGACCACCACTTTGTTTTCGGCTTTCAGCTGGCCTTTGGTGATCACGTAATGCAGGTCGAGATTGAGCCGGCCCTTGCGGATACGGAAACCGGCGAACTTGCCGGAGTAGGGGGTCAGGGTCGTCAACTCGACCCGTTTGAAGCTGGTGGCGATATCCAGCGCCGCCATCGGATCAAACGGGTTCACGCTGCCCTTGATTGTCACCGGCGCGTAGCGATCCACCTTGCCCTTGATGTCGACGCTGGCCGGTTTGGCCTGGCGGCTGTCGATCGTACCGATCTGCCCGTTGAGCTGTTGAATGGCGGTGGCAAAGTTGGGGGTCAGGCTGAAGTCGGCAAAGTTGGCCGAACCGTCGTTGATCGCAATCTGCCCGATACGAATGCCCAGCGGCTTGTCTTTGCTGGCCGGTTTCGGACTCTTATCGGGCGCCTGTGGAATCAGCAAGTCATCGACGTTGGTGGTGCGGTCGTCGTTGATCATGAAACGCGCATAGGGTTGCAGCAGGTTGACCTTGTCGATCGACAGGCTCTCGCCGTGCTGGTAGTTGACGCCTTCGACCACCAGGCGCTGCCATTTGAGGAAGTCGCGGGTCTTGAGGGTGTCGAGGGTATGCAGCTGGTCGACCTGGGCGCGTCCGGTGATTTGCAGCTTGAGTGGATCGGCGCTTTTGAGGTTCACGTCCAGGTTGCTGCCGAGCATGCCGCTACGCAGTTCCAGGCGTATGAACGGGCTGATATAGGCCTGGGCAACCCGCAGGTCGATGTCCTGGGTATTGACCTTGAGCTTGGCGCTGATCGGGTTCAGGTTGACCTCGCCCGTCGCGAGGATCTTGCCCTGCTTGCCCAGGCCGGTATCGACCTTCAGGGTAAACGGGCTTTGGTTGAGGCTGTCGAAGTTCTGCACGTCGACGTTCAGCGGGCCCAGCTCCAACGCGACGGCAGGTTTGACCTGGCGGTCGGCCAGATGCACCTGATAGTTACGCAGTTGCACGTCCTTGAGCAGCACTTGCCACGGTTTGCTGGGCGCTGCCGGTGCCGGTTTGGGGGAGTCGGCGGTAGCCGGCGCTGTGGCGGCTTCCGGCTTCTGGGCCGACTTGCTCGGTTGGCTGGCAAACAGTTTCTGCCAGTCCAGTTGACCGTCGGCTTCGCGGGCGGCCCAGGTTTCCAATTTGTTGCTACGGATCTTGCCCACCACCACTTGTTGCTTGGCCAGGTCCACGGTGGTTTCGCTGACGTCCAGGCGCTCCAGGCGCACCAGCGGCCGGCCATCCGGGGCCTTGAGGGCAAACGGTGCGATGCTGGCGGCGGTGTTGGTCAGGTTCAGCTCGGTCTCTTTGTCCAGGCTGAATTTGTAGTCGGTGCTGAAGTTCAGCACGCCGTCCTCAAGCACCAGCGGCAGCGCATCACGGACATACGGCCACCAGGCCTTCATCTTGCCGTCGGTGACTTTCAGCGTACCTTCGGACGTGATCGGCACCAGGCTGAAGTTGCCTTTCCAGTCGATCTGCCCGCCTTCCGGGCCGGCGGCGACCAGGGTCATGTCGGCATTGTCTTCGGGCAGGGTGCTGAGGTTTTTCAGCTCGAAGTCGAGTTTGTCGTAGAGGAATTCGATGGGCTCGCTGGGACGCAAGTCTTCGAAGTGCACATAGCCGCCGGCCAGCTTGATGGCGTCGATCCGCAAGGGAAAGGGCTTGGCATTCGGGTCGGCCGGGGTGGGCTCGCTGGGCGGAATCTTGAACAGTTGCGCCAGGTTCAACTGGCCGGACTTGTCGAACAGCAGCTGCGTCTTCGGCTGGTCCAATTGCACATCGGCCAGGTGCAGCGCGCGGGTCCACAGGCTGTCGATCTGCAGGTTGGCGTAGAGGCGTTCGAAACCGATCTGTTCTTTGCCCGGCTCGCCGATCTTCAGGCCCCAGACCGTCAGTTCCAGGCTGAACGGGTTGAGCTCGATGCGCTCGATCCGTGCCGGCACCGTGGCGTAATTGGCCAGTTGCTGGTTGGCAATGCGCAGGGCAATGCCGGGCAAAATCAGAAAGCCCAGCAAGCTGTACAGGGCAACGGCGGTCAACAAGGCGCCAGTGGCGCGAATCAATCCTTTGGGCATGGGGCGGCGCCATCTATGTCAAACAGGAGTGCCTTGGAGTATGGCACGGGTTTTCGGTTCCGAAGAGCAGGGCTATTGGGAAACGTCCTACAGCTGCAGTATCAGAGTTTTCAGCGGTGGCTGCTGGTCTTGTGAAGGGAAATCCACCCCCGGCGTCATGATTTTCCAGTCGCGTACCGGGCGCCCGGCCTTCTCCGCGCAGCGCAGAACCTGTTCGCGCCAGTCATCCATGCTGACCTTCGCCAGGTTGTTGCAGCAGATCAGCACGCCATTGTCGGCCGTGGCGAGCAGTGCGGGCTTGAGCAGGCTTTGGTAGTCACGCAACAGGTCGACGGTGCCAAAGGCGCTCTTGGCCCAGGCCGGAGGGTCGAGCAATACGAGGTCGTACTGACGCTGTTCCAGGCGTGGGTAGCTCGGCAGTTTCTGGCCGCGACGCTGGGTAATGGGCAGGCCGGCCAGTTGGCGGATCGCCGGGAAGTAGTCGGACTGCACGAATTCCATGGCTGGCAATTGCGGGTTCAGCTCGCCGTTTTCGCGACCAACCGCCAGGTTGCCCTCGGCAAAGTCCAGGTTGCACACCTCGCGGGCACCACCCGCCGCCGCGCTGAGGCCGACGCCGCAGGTGTAGGCGAACAGGTTCAACACGCTTTTGCCGGCGCTGTGGGCCTTGACCCAGCCGCGGGTGTTGCGCAGGTCGAGGAACAGCAGCGGGTCCTGCCCGGCATGGCGCCCGCGTACACGGTAGTTGAGGCCCCATTCGTGGCCGACCAAGTCTTCCAGTGCTGCAGGTTCGGCGCGGTACACCGTGTCTTCGCGATCGATCCGCGAGTTGCCACGGGAACGGTCGTTGTACACCAGCAGCAATTCCAGGCCGATGTACTGGTTGATCAGTTGGTGCAGGTCCAGCAACTCGTCGGTTTGCAGCGACTGGTGGAAGCTCTGCACCAGCAATTGCGGGCCGTAGCGGTCGATGGTCAGGCCGCCGGCGCCTTCCTGGCTGCCATGGAACAAGCGGTAGCAGTCGGTGCCTTGGGCGTGCAGCTCGTTGATCAGGTCTTGGCGATGATCGAGGGCGGCGCGCAGCGCCTGATTCAAGGGAGACATGGAGCGCGCCTTGCTTAAGTAATGGGGGTAAATGTGGGCGCGGAGTTTAACAGCTATAGGGCCTGGCCTACATCAGCCCCATCCGCCGATGCGCCCGTTGTACCGAACCATTGCGCATCGCCCAGCGCAGCAGCGGTGCACTGCGCTTGACCCCGGCGCGGATCATCTGGCGTTGCAGCGGGCTCTGGTGCTGGTCAAGCATGGCGCTGGCCCAGTCCGGCAACAGGTCGATCCCGGCCTGCATCATCAGCGCGCCAAACGGTTTGGCCAGGGTGCTTGGCGCCGGGGCATCGAGCAGCAGGCGCAACACTTCGCGGCTGCGCTCGTCGCACAAGAGTTGTGGGCGGATACGCGCCAGGTAATCCGACACTTCCTGCCGCGAACGCGGCACATGCCGCGCGCCCAGTTGTTCGGCGACCAGGGCGATTTCGGCGTAGTAGCGGTCCTGGTCACGCCCCGACAGGTGCGGGTTGCGGTAGCGCAGGTGGGCGGCGAGAAAGTTGCTCACTTCCGCCACATGCACCCAGGTCAGCAACTCCGGGTCGCTGGCCGCATACGCCCGCCCGTCCGGCGCATGGCCGACCACTTGCAGGTGAATGGTGCGCACTTTTTCGATCAGCCATTCGGCGTCCTTGCGCGAACCAAAGGTGGTGCCGGAAATGAACTGCGACGTGCGCCGCAAGCGCCCGAGCATGTCCTGGCGAAAGTTCGAGTGATCCCACACGCCGGCCAGGGCCAGCGGGTGCAAGGCTTGCAGCATCAAGGCGCTGATGCCGCCGATCAACATGCTGCTGAAGTCGCCATGGACTTGCCAGCTGACCGAGTCCGGCCCGAACAGGCCGGGGTCGCCCTTGGGGTTTTCCAGGTCCAGTTGGCCCAGTGACAAGCCCGTGAGGCTCATCAACTGGGTTTCGATACGGCTGCGGATAAATTCCATGGCGACTCAGGTTTTCCTATCGGTTCAGGCGTTTGTCGATCAGGCCATCGACCACGCTGGGATCGGCCAGGGTGGACGTGTCACCGAGGCTGTCCAGTTCGTTGCAGGCGATCTTGCGCAAAATCCTGCGCATGATTTTGCCGGATCGGGTCTTCGGCAAGGCCGGCGCCCATTGGATCAGTTCCGGCTTGGCAAAGCTGCCGATTTCCTTGCTGACCAGCTCCAACAGGTATTTTTTTAGCCCATCGTCGGGCGTGACGCCATTCATCGGGGTGACAAAGGCGTAGATGCCCTGGCCTTTGACATCATGGGGGTAGCCCACCACGGCGGCCTCGGCCACCAGGTCGTGGAGGACCAGGGCGCTTTCCACTTCAGCAGTGCCGATGCGGTGCCCGGAGACGTTGATCACGTCGTCAATACGCCCGGTGATCCAATAGTCGCCATCTTCATCACGTCGCGCGCCGTCGCCGGTGAAGTAGTAGCCGGGGTAGGGTTTGAAATAGGTGTCGATCATGCGCTGCGGGTCACCGTAGACGCTGCGGATCTGCCCCGGCCAACTGGCCTTGATCGCAAGTACGCCACTGCCGGCGCCGTCAAAAGCTTTACCGTGCTCATCCAGCAACACCGGTTGTACGCCGAACATCGGCTGGGTCGCGCAGCCCGGCTTGATCCGCTGCGCGCTGACCAGCGGGCTGAGCATGATGCCGCCGGTCTCGGTCTGCCACCAGGTATCGACAATCGGGCAGCGCTGCTCGCCGACGGCATTGAAATACCAGTCCCAGGCTTCGGGGTTGATGGGCTCGCCCACGCTGCCGAGCAACCGCAGGCTGGCGCGGGATGTATTCTCCAGCGGGCCGTGGCCTTCACGCATCAGCGCGCGCAGGGCCGTCGGCGCGGTGTAGAAGATGTTGACCTGATGCTTGTCGATCACCTGCCAGAAGCGCGAGCTGTCCGGGTAGCTCGGCACGCCTTCGAACATCAGCGACGTCGCGCCATTGGCCAGCGGGCCGTACACGATGTAGCTGTGGCCGGTGACCCAGCCCACGTCGGCGGTGCACCAGAACACTTCGCCGTCGCGGTAGTCGAGCACGTACTTGAAGGTCATCGCCGCTTGCAGCAGATAGCCGCCGGTGGTGTGCAGCACGCCTTTGGGTTTGCCGGTGCTGCCGGAGGTGTAGAGGATGAACAGCGGGTCTTCGGCGTCCATCGGCTCGGGTGGGCAGTCGGCGCTGGCGGCGTCGAGGGCGTGTTGATACTTGAGGTCGCGGCCTTCGCTCCAGTTCACGTTCGCGCCGGTGCGTTGCACCACCAACACGGTGCTGACATTCGGGCAACTGGCCAGGGCTTTATCGACATTCTGCTTCAATGCCACCGGCTTGCCGCCGCGCACGCCTTCGTCGGCGGTGATCACCGTGCGGCAGTCGGCGTCGAGGATGCGGTCACGCAGGGCATCCGGCGAGAACCCACCAAACACCACCGAGTGCACCGCGCCAATGCGGGTGCAGGCCAGCATGGCGTAGGCCGCTTCCGGGATCATCGGCATGTAGATGCACACCCGGTCGCCTTTCTTCACGCCACGGCCTTTCAGCACGTTGGCCAGGCGGCTGACGTTTTGGTGCAGTTGGCGGTAGGTGATGTTGGAGGATTGTGTCGGATCGTCGCCTTCCCAGATGAAGGCCGTTTGCTCAGCGCGGTGCGCGAGGTGACGGTCGATGCAGTTGTAGCTGACGTTCAGTTGGCCGCCGGCGAACCATTGCGCAGCGCCGGTGTGGATGTCCGATTGCTGAACGGTGTGCCAGGGAGTGATCCAGTCGAGAAAAGCCTCGGCCTGTTCGGCCCAGAAGGTATCGGGTTGCTCGATGGATTGGCGATAGAGGCGCCTGTAGTCCTCTTGGCTGAGTTGCGCAGCGCGGCGCACGGCATCGGCAGTGGGGAAAGTGCTGATATCGAACATGAGCGGTCCTTATTCTTGTTTTAGGCACAAGACATAAAGATGCACGCTGTGGGGGGAGGGTTCAAGGCCAACCTCCAAACGGACGTTGGCCTTGAAGGGGCAGGATCAGCCGCGGTGACGACCGCGGAAATAGTTGATCAAGCCTTGGGTCGAGGCGTCATCTGCCACGGCTTCTTCGGCGCCGGTCAGGCGGTTGTACACGCCCTTGCCCAGCTCTTTGCCCAACTCCACGCCCCATTGGTCGAAGGCGTTGATGCCCCAGATCACGCTCTGCACGAACACCTTGTGCTCGTACATGGCCACCAGTGCGCCGAGGCGACGCGGGCTGATGCGTTCCACCACCAGGGTGTTGCTCGGGCGGTTGCCCGGGATCACCTTGTGCGGCGCCAGCTTCTGCACGTCTTCTTCGGCGATGCCCTTGTCGCGCAGCTCGGCTTCGGCTTCGCTGCGGGTCTTGCCGAGCATCAGCGCCTGGCTTTGCGACAGGCAGTTGGCGTACAGCCACTGATGGTGGTCGGACACCGGGTTGAAGCTGACAATCGGCACGATAAAGTCGGCCGGGATCAGTTGGGTCCCCTGGTGCAGCAACTGGTGGTAAGCGTGCTGGCCGTTACAGCCGACGCCGCCCCAGATCACCGGGCCGGTATCGGTGGACACCGGCGTGCCGTCCTGGCGCACGCTCTTGCCGTTGGATTCCATGTCCAGCTGTTGCAAGTGCTTGGTGATGTTGCGCAGGTAGTGGTCGTACGGCAGGATCGCGTGGCTCTGCGCGCCCCAGAAGTTGCCGTACCACACGCCCAGCAGGCCCAGCAGCACCGGCATGTTCTGTTCGAACGGGGCGTTCTGGAAGTGCTGGTCCATGGTGTAGGCACCGGACAGCAGTTCCTTGAAGTTGGACATACCGATGGCCAGGGCAATCGGCAAACCGATGGCCGACCACAGCGAGTAACGGCCGCCGACCCAGTCCCACATCGGGAAGATGTTTTCTTCGCGGATACCGAACGCCACGGCCGCCGCGTTGTTGCTCGATACGGCGATGAAGTGGCGGTATAACTCGGCTTCCGAGCCACCCTGGGCCAGGTACCAGGCGCGGGCGGCCTGGGCATTTTTCAGGGTTTCGAGGGTGTTGAAGGATTTCGACGAGACGATAAACAGCGTGGTCTCGGCGCGCAGCTTCATGGTCAGTTCGTGGAACTCACTGCCGTCGATATTCGCCAGGTAGTGGCAGCGCACGCCTTTGTGGGCGTAGGACAGCAGCGCTTCGGAGACCAGCTCCGGGCCGAGGAACGAGCCACCGATGCCGATGTTCACCACGTCGGTGATCGGCTTCTCGGTGTAGCCACGCCACAGGCCGTCGTGGATGCGGCCGACCAGGTCAGTGATCTGGTTCAGCACCTTGTGCACGTCCGGCATGATGTTCACGCCGTTGACCGACAGCTTGTCACCCACCGGGCGGCGCAGCGCGGTGTGCAGGGCAGGGCGGCCCTCGGACGAGTTGACCGGCTCGCCCGCGTACAGCGAGTTGATCGCGGCCTTGAGGTCGACTTCCTTGGCCAGGGCCACCAGCAAATCACGGGTTTCGCTGGTGATCAGGTTTTTCGAGTAATCGAGGAAAAGTCCGCAGCTGCTCAAGGTGAATTGGGAAAAACGCTGGGGATCGGCATTGAACGCGTCGCGCATGCTGAAATCCTGCATGGCTTGGCGGTGTTGATTGAGCGCTTGCCAGGCGGGCAGAGCGGTAACGTCATGAGGAGTGCGGTAGTACGCCATCGCTGCGGGTTTCCTTTTATTACGGGGACTGCCTTTAGGACACTTCAAAGCCCGGAACGTCCTGCCTCTCATCAAGCGGCGGGTTCCAGACAGCGCTAACCAAGAGCGCAGGGCGATTACATTAAACCTAGCGTGTGAACTTGTCTTGGCTTTGTCTGCGCTGTGGCCGGTACTTTTTTATACCGGCACGGCAGGGAGGGCAACAGGCGAGGGTCAGTTGAGGTTCAGATGCAGGTTATCGATGAGGCGAGTTGTGCCCAGGTAGGCTGCGACGAGGATCACCACATCGCGGTCTTCAGGGGTTGCCGGGCGCAGGTTTACGCCTTGACGCACTTCGAGGTAGTCCATGCGCAGGCCGGCGGCTTCGATCTGCTGGATCTGTTCGGCGCGCAGCTTGGCGAAGTCGTGGTCACCGGCTTGGATGGCTGCGGCAATCTGGCTGAGGCTGCGGTACAGCACCGGCGCGATGGCGCGCTGTTCTGCGCTGAGGTAACCGTTGCGCGACGACAGCGCCAGGCCGTCCTCGGCGCGCACGGTGGGCTCGCCGATGATCTGGATCGGCATGTTCAGGTCCTGCACCATGGCGCGGATCACGGCCAGTTGCTGGTAGTCCTTCTGGCCAAATACCGCGATGTCCGGCTGGACCATGTTGAACAGCTTGCTCACCACGGTCGCCACGCCTTCGAAGTGCCCCGGACGGCTGGCGCCGCACAGGCCTTCCGACAGGTGTGGCACGCTGACGCGAGTCTGGCCAGTGGTGCCGCCGGGGTACATTTCCTCGACGGTGGGCGCGAACAGCAGGTTGCAGCCGGCTTGCAGGAGCTTTTCCTGGTCAGCGGCCAGGGTGCGCGGATAGGTATCCAGGTCTTCGCCGGCGCCGAACTGCAGCGGGTTGACGAAAATACTCGCGACCACGAAGTCCGCTTGCTGCGCGGCCTTGGTCACCAGGGTGGCGTGGCCGCTGTGCAGGTTGCCCATGGTCGGTACAAAGCCGATGCGTTTGCCGGCGTTGCGGGCGTGGGTTACTGCGGCCCGCAGTTCGCGTAGGGTTTTGACCGTGTTCATGCAGAGAATCCGTGTTCGGCGCCGGGGAAGGTCACGCCTTTGACTTCGCTGACGTAGGCGCTGAGGGCGGCGTGGATGCTGTCCTGGCCGGTCATGAAGTTCTTCACGAACTTCGGCACGCGGCCGGAAATCGACAGGCCGAGCATGTCGTGAACCACGAGCACTTGGCCATCGGTGGCCGAGCCCGCGCCAATGCCGATCACCGGCACCTTGACGGCCTGGGTGATCTCGGCGGCCAACTCACTCGGCACGCACTCCAGCAAGATCATCGCCGCGCCCGCTTGTTCCAGAGCGATGGCATCGGCACGCATCTGCCGCGCCTGCGCTTCGTTGCGGCCTTGCACCTTGTAGCCACCGAGGACATTCACCGACTGCGGCGTCAGGCCCATGTGTACGCACACCGGTACGCCGCGCTCAGCGAGCAGGCGCACCGACTCGGCGAGCCACAGGGCGCCTTCGACCTTGATCATGTGCGCGCCGGCCTGCATCAGCTTGCCCGCGTTCTGGAAGGTCTGTTCGAGGGTGGCGTACGCCATGAACGGCAGGTCGGCGATGATGAAGGCACCATCGTTGCCGCGCTTGACGCTGGCGGTGTGGTAGGCAAGTTCATCGGTGGTAACAGGCAAGGTGCTGTCATTCCCTTGAAGAACCATGCCCAGGGAGTCGCCCACCAGTAACACTTCAACCCCGGCCTGGCAGCTGGCGTGGGCGAAGGTGGCGTCATAGCAGGTCAGCATGGTGATTTTTTCACCTTTGAGCTTGAGGCTCTGCAAGGTGGTCAGGGTAATGTCTGGCATGAAAAGGGTCCTCGTTCAGGCGCTTGGAAACAGCGAGTAACGCGCGTGAGTCTTCGTTTATACAGGCGCACTGTCTTGAGAGCAGTGCTTATAAGGCCTGGATTGCGCCCTTTAGCGCCGGGTTGGCGGCAGCGGGACGCCTATAGTCGTGAGGAGGGCACGGGAAGTCAATTGGATGTGTTACCGCATTGTTACGAGGGGGGTGTTACCCGTGTTACTGATGCGATTCAGCCTGTGGATAGGGTTTTTAGAACACGGGAGGTCAAAGGTGGGAGCTGGCTTGCCTGCGATAGCGGTGGGTCAGCCAAGTCTGTGTAGCTGACCCACCGCTATCGCAGGCAAGCCAGCTCCCACA
>NZ_ANNV01000064.1 GCF_000346755.1 Pseudomonas sp. CBZ-4
CCGAGGTGATGCTATCGCAGGCAAGCCAGCTCCCACACAAAGCAGCTCCCACAGGGTTCTCTGCGCATTCTGGGATTTGGTCATGACTGCACGCACCGCCAGCAAACCGATAGAAACCGTCAACACCCCCTCAATCCTCATCCCCGCCCTCCTCCTGTTCATCTCCGGCGGCGCGGCGTTGGTGTACCAGGTGCTGTGGATCAAGCAACTGTCGCTGGTGGTCGGCGTGGAGGTGTACGCGATCACCACCGGCATCAGCGCGTTTTTTGCCGGACTGGCCCTCGGCGGGTTGTTGTTCGGGCGTCTGGCGGATCGCTTTGCGCGGCCCCTTTTGTTGTATGCAGGTCTGGAATTATTGGTCGCCCTGTTCGGCGTTGGCGCCACCTGGGCGCTGGGCACGGCGGCCGAGCCGTTTGCCTGGCTGGAAGCACGCATCGGCCTGTTGGCCTGGGCGCTGCCGTTTACCCTGGTCGGCCTGCCGGCGTTGTTGATGGGCGGTACGCTGCCGGTGCTGGTGCGCGCGCTGAACATCGAGGCCAAAGGCTTGAGTCAGGCCGGCGGGCGTTTGTATGCGGCGAACACGGCGGGCGCGATTGTCGGCACCTTGCTCGCGGCATTTGTGCTGATCGCGCAGTTTGGTGTGCGTGGCAGTGCGCTGGTCGCGGCGTTGTTCAACCTCGTCGCGGCGGCGGGCGCATTGGCCGCTGTGCGCCATCACGCGCCGGTGGTGGTCGCGCCCACACGCAGTGAACCGCCTGCGCGCCTGGCCCTGGTGCTGTACGCCATCGCCGGTGGCGTGGCGTTGGGGTATGAGGTGGTGTGGTCGCAATCCATCGTGCAATTTATGAGCACGCGCACCTACGCGTTTGCGGTGGTGCTCGCCACTTATTTGAGTGGGTTGTTTATCGGCAGCCAACTGATGTCGCGGCGGGTGGAACGGATTCGTGATCCCTGGGGTGTATTCGGCCTGTTGATCGCCGGTGCGGGGCTGGTCGCGTTGCTGGAAATCGCCCTGCTCGGGCGCTGGCTGGTGCTGCTGCAAACCCAGGCCGAGGCGCTGGTGTTGAACCTGGGCGGCAGCGAGTTGCCGGGGATGAGCGCGCGCTTTGCAGTGGCGGCGCTGTGCATGGTGTTTGTACCGACGCTGCTGTTGGGCGCGGCGTTTCCCCTGGCGCTGCGCCTGAGTGTCGGCCACCGCCACGTGGGCCGTGATGTGGGCGCCGTCGTGGCCTTCAACACCCTGGGCGGGATCGTCGGGGTGATGCTCTGCGGCTTTGTGCTGATCCCCTGGCTGGGCTTGGTGCGCACCCTGGGGGGGCTGGCGGTGATCGCTGCCGGTGTGGGTTACCTGGCCGTGCGCCGGGGCCATGGCGTGAAAAAGGGCCGGCGCCAGGCGGTGGTTGCGCTGGGCCTGGTGTCACTGGCCGTGGCGCTGTTGACGCCAGTGGATCGCCTGGCGAAATTGCTGCCCGGGGCGCGTCATGCCAGCCTGGCGTTTTATCAGGAAGGCCGTGGCGCGACGGTCGCGGTGGTCAGCCAAGGCCAGGGGGCGCGGGCGTTTCAGCGCCTGTATATCCAGGGTGTGTCCAATACCGGTGACGCCATGCCGTCCCTGCGTTACATGCGGGTGCAGGCGTTGCTGCCGCTGTTGATCCACAACGGCGAACCCACGGCGGCGCTGGTGATCGGCTTCGGCACCGGGATTACCGCAGGCGCACTGCTGCGTTATCCCGGCCTGGAACAGCGTGTGGTCGCCGAACTGCTGCCCGCAGTGATCGACGCGGCGCCGTTGTTCAAGGGTAATTTCAATGCGGCCACTGACCCCGGCATCGACCTGCGCCTGCGCGATGGTCGCCAGGAGTTGCTGCGCAATCCGCACGCCTACGACCTGATCACCCTGGAACCGCCGCCGCCCTCCGCTGCGGGCGTGGTGAACCTGTATTCCCAGGACTTCTACCAATTGGCCGCGTCGCGCCTGGAGAAAAACGGCCTGCTGGCCCAGTGGCTGCCGCTGCCCACGCAAAACATCGACGACTCCCGTGCGCTGGTACGCAGTTTCCTGAATGTGTTCCCGTATGCCTCGCTGTGGACGAGCGAATTCCACGAGATGCTGCTGGTGGGTTCCCGTGAGCCCATCGAGTTGGACGCGGCGCGCATCCGCCAGCGTTTCGCCCAGCCGGGCGTCAGCAGCGCGTTGGCCGAGGTGGGCATCGATTCGGCCGCTACCTTGCTGGCGACCTGGGTCACCGATCGCCAGGGCCTGGAACGCTTCGCCGCGGCTGCATTGCCGGTCACCGATGACCAGCCGCGCATCGAATATGCGCCGTGGGTGCGCAGCAAAGAGATCACCCGTGTCTTGCCGGCCCTGCTTGACCTGCGCGTGCCCGCGCCGCTGCGCAATGCCGACGCCGCCTTCACCCGCACCCTCGCCGCCGAACAGCAGCGCCTGATGCAGTTCTACCAGGCCAGTTTGCATGCCTATGACGGTGATCGCGATGCCTGGGGACGGGACATCCGGGAGGTGTTGCAGCAGGACAGTGCCAACCCGTACTACCGCTGGTTTTGCGCAGCCCCTTGTGGGAGCGGGCTTGCCCGCGAAGGCGGAGTGTCAGCCAATACTTCAGGTGACTGAACGGGCGCTATCGCGGGCAAGCCCGCTCCCACAGGGGATTGGGTTTACACGCCAGATCAGGTTGGCACCGTGGGAGCTGGCTTGCCTGCGATGGCGGTGGGTCTGCTGCATCGGTGTTAGCTGGCAGGCCGCTATCGCGGGCAAGCCCGCTCCCACATTGGTTTTGTGGTGTTGCGGGTTTAGTGTTTTTTCAGCTTTACATAGGACTGGTGCAAGTCCGACGCCCAGCCGTCGATAACGCTTTTCACATCGTCGGCCTTCATCACTTGGGCTTCATTGGCCAGCGGCTTGCCGGTGCCTTTGCGCACCACCTGGGCGATCACCTTGCCACTGGCACCGTCGAGGAATTGCGCCTCGGTGCCCAGGGTGGTTTCCTGGTCACGGTGGCCGGACGCGGTACTGGCGGCGGCCACGACCAGCGCGACGGGGATGTATTCGTAGGGCGCGAGGGCTTCGGTCTTGCTGCTCACGGCGGTGATCGCCGCACGCACCACTATCACCCCGGGGCCGGGCGCGTTGGCCAGTGGCAGGGATTTCTCCAGCTCACGCTTGAGCGCCTGGTTGTAGTAGGTGTTGATACCGTTGAGGGTGCTTTCCGGGATCTTCGCGGTGGCCTGGGGCTTGGGATAGAACTGGGTCGGCTCGACGTAGACGGCGGTGTAGCGGCTCAGGTCAAGTTTGGGATCGACCCAGCGCATCACCTCGGCACCGGACGGAGACTTGGCTTGCTTGAGGTGGCTGTAGTCCGAGAGAAAGCCGGAATACTCGTCCGGTTGGGTGACTTTGCTGGCACAGCCTGCCATTCCGAGCGAGGCGACACACAGCGTGCTGATCACTAGCCTTAGTTTCATCATTGAACTCCCTGGCGGTCATCACTGAAACATTGAGCTGTAGGTATAGCCAACTCTGGGGAAATAACCGTTATTTCATGCCCCGGGTTTGACAGACGTGTGACCTGCGTCAAAGCTGCACACAGCTTAAGCGCGCCGTAGAGCGTCCACGCATCAAGACAGCGGAAGTCGGAATGCCAGAGCCCAAAAAAGCCGTACCCCACCGTGATCCATCCCGTCGTTACCTCTACCCCGTATTGATTATGTTGCTGCTGTTGGCCATGGCCGGGATCTGGTTTTTCCTGCAAGCCAGCACGCCTCGGCTGGCCGCGCCCGTTGTCGCCGCCAAACCCGCAGTCATCGCCCCCGCGCAGATGGTCGATGAGCAGCAATGCCAGGGCTGCCACCAGGCCCAGGCCAAGGATTGGCAAAGTTCCCACCACCAATTGGCGATGCAGGTAGCGACGGTGCAGACGGTGCCGGCCGACTTCAATGACGTCACGTTCAGCGCCGAAGGCGAGACCACGCGGTTTTATCAACGGGGCGCCGAGTTCTGGGTCAATACCCCGGGGGCCGACGGCCGGCCCGCCGACTTCAAGGTGGCGTACACCTTTGGCATCGCGCCGTTGCAGCAATACCTGATCGAGGTCGGCGACGGTCGCCTGCAAGCCCTTGGCGTGGCGTGGGATATGCAGCAGAACCGCTGGTTTCACCTGTACCCGGGCCAGGGCGTGAACTTCAAGAACCCGCTGCACTGGAGCAAACCCAGCCAGAACGCCAACTTCATGTGTGTGGAATGCCATACCACCGGCTACAAACGTAATTTCGACGCGGTGAAAAACACCTTCGACAGCCAGTGGAACAGCCTGGGCGTGGGTTGCCAGGCATGCCACGGCCCGGCGTCCAACCACCTGCAATGGGCGGCGAAAAAAGGCGACCTGCTGCACATGGGCTTCGCCGTGGACCTGAAGGACAAGGACGCCACCGTCGAACTCGAAACCTGCGCCCGCTGCCACGCGCGCCGCGCGCCATTGGGGGATGGGTTTACCGTTGGCAAACGGCTGATGGACGACTACCTGCCCAGCGTACTGACCCGCGAGCTGTATGCCCTGGACGGCAAGATCAAGGACGAAGTGTTCGAACACGGCTCCTTCGCCCAAAGCAAGATGGCCGACAAAGGTGTGCGCTGCAGCAACTGCCACAACCCCCACAGCGCTGAACTCAAGGCGCCGGGCAATGGGGTGTGCCTGCAATGCCACAACACCGCCGGCAAGACCCCCATCGCCACGGTGGATGGGCGCGGCTTGCAGGCCAAGGACTACGACTCCGCCCAGCACATGGGCAAGGCCGGCGCGTTCTGTGTGGACTGCCATATGCCCGGCAAGGTCTACATGGGCAATGATTTGCGCCATGACCACAGTTTCAGCATCCCGCCCGGCGCCCGTGATGTACTCAGGGCGCCGGGCTATGCCGAGAGCATGACGTTGATACGAGGCGGCCAACCGGGCGCCGCCCAGGCGCTGTATGAGCAACTGGCCCGTGGCAACCTGCCAGCAATCCAGCGCGCAACGTTGCTGGTCGAACTGCCCAATTACCCCAGTGAACAGGCATTGAAACTCGCCACCCTGGACCTTGGCCACCCGGCGCCGCAGGTGCGTGAAAGCGCCGTGCGTGCCGTCAGCGCCCTGCTCCCGCCCCCGGAGCGTGTCGCCCTCTATGGGCCGTTGCTGCGTGATCCGGTGCGCGCTGTGCGCATCCTCGCCGCGCGGGACCTGCTCGGTGTTCCAGGCCAGGGCCTGGCGTGGAACAACGCCATCGTCGAATACGAACAGGTGCAATTGAGCCTGCTGGAGCGCGCCGAAGCCAACCTCAACCTGGCGATGCTCTACCAGGCCAGTGGCCGTGGCGACAAAGTCGAAGCGCAGTTGCGCACGGCTCTGCTGCGCGACCCGGATTTCTTCCCGGCGCTGGTGACCCTGGCGCAGTGGCTGGAAGCCAATGGCCGTGGGCCGGATGCGCGCAGCTTGATCGCGGATCAGATGACGCAGCACCCGGACGCGGCCCTGCTACAACATACCCGAGGGTTGATGGCGATTCGCGCAGGTGATCCGGCGAGCGCCATGGCGTACTTGCGCAACGTCGTGCGCCTGGACCCGGCCAACGCCCAGTACGCCTTTGTCCTTGCGGTGGCCTTGCATGACAGTGGCAAGGTCGACGAAGCCTGCGAACAACTGGAAAACCTGCTCCAGCGTCAGCCGTACAACCGCAATGCACGGCTGTCGCTGATCCAGTACTACCTGGAAAACGGCCAGGAGCCGAAAGCGCAGGGGGTCATGCAGAGTTGGAAAAAGCTCAACCCCGGCGACCCTGCGCTGAAATAGACGCCGGGCGCACACCGCACCTCGCCACACAGGTTGCTCGGCAGCCTGAGCCTTACATGCGTTCGCGTGGAATCAGGCTCTGCAACTGCGACGCCAGGAAGTTCGCGTCAAAACCAAAGGTGTCCGGGTCCTTGAGGCCGTTGGTCTTCTTCCACAGCCAGTCGTTCTTGTCCGCCGGCAGCACGAGCGACACGCTGCCGTGGCGGGCGGCGGTCAGGCCCATTACCGACACCGAGATCAGCCCGCCTGCGCCCATCACTTCGGGCACAAACTCGACGGTCTTGCCGGTGATGTGCACGTTGAGCTTCTCGGTCCTGAAGGTCGAGGTCTCCAGCGGCACGCTGGGGCCGCTGGCGACGTAGGCTTCACGGTGCACCTCCAGCAAGCCCACCTGCTTGACCGGCTCCAGCCACAGCTCGATCTGGCCGAACAACTCGCCGAGCTTTTGCGTCCAACGGGCGGATTGCACGTCGAATTGCTGCTTTTTGTGCGCTTCGCTGTCGGCGTAATGACGAAGCATCTCGCCCAGGTGTTGTACGTCGTCCATTGCGGATTTCCTCCGGTGAGCCAGGTTGCGAAGGCCGATCATGGCAGATGCAACACTGCCGCGTATGACTAACGCCTCACGCGTCCACCAACCGCCCCGCGTAGACCCGCTCCTTGAACGGTTCCAGGCCGATGCGCTGCACGGTGTCGACAAAGCGCTCTTCACTCTCGCGGTAGCGCACAAAGGTGTGGATCACCCGTGCGATCACATCGGGAATCTCGGCGGCGCTGAACGACGGGCCGATCACCTTGCCCAGGGCGCTGTGATTGCCCTGGGCGCCGCCCAGGGTGACCTGGAACCACTCGCTGCCATTTTTATCCACGCCGAGGATGCCGATATTGCCGATATGGTGATGGCCGCAGGCATTGATACAGCCGGAGATGTTCAGGCTGATCTCGCCCAGGTCATGCAGGTAGTCCAGGTGGTCGAAACGCTGCTGGATCGCCTGGGCAATGGGGATGGATCTGGCGTTGGCCAGGGCGCAGAAGTCGCCGCCCGGGCAGGCGATGATATCGGTCAGTAGGCCGACGTTCGCCGCCTCCAGGCCGTGGGCGCAGGCCAGTGTCCACAAGGCATGCAGGTGTTCCTTGGGCACATCCGGCAGGACGATGTTCTGTTCATGGGCGATGCGGATTTCGCCAAAGCCGAAGCGTTCCGACCATTGCGCCACCGCGTCCATTTGCTCGGCCGTGACGTCACCGGGCGGTGCGCTGATCCCCGGTTTGGTGGACAGCACCACGCTGGTGTAGCCCGGGACTTTGTGCGGCATCACATTGCGGCTGACCCAGCGGGCAAACGCGGGACTTTCCGTCAGCGCAGTGCCGTAGGCCAGGCTGGTACCCGGCAGGTTTGCATAGGTGGGCGGGACGAAAGCCGCGGCCACACGCGCGTACTCGGCGTCGGTCAATTGTGCCGGGCCGTCGCGCAGGTACTGCCACTCCTCCTCCACCTCGCGGGCAAACGCCTCGATGCCCAGGGCCTTGACCAGGATCTTGATGCGCGCCTTGTATTTGTTGTCCCGTCGGCCATGGCGGTTGTACACCCGCAGCACCGCCTCGACATAGGACAACAGGTGCTGCCACGGCAAGCCTTCGCGGATCTGCACCCCGAGGATCGGCGTGCGCCCCAGGCCACCGCCCACCATCATGCGTAACAGCTTGTTGCCCTGGCGGTCGTGGTAAAGGTACAGGCCGATGTCATGCATCATGATCGCGGCGCGGTCGTCACGGGCCGCGCAGATGGCGATCTTGAACTTGCGTGGCAGGAACAGGAATTCCGGGTTGATGGTTGACCATTGGCGCAGGATCTCCGCCAGTGGGCGTGGGTCCAACAGTTCGTCGGCGGCCACCCCGGCAAAGGCTTCGGTGGTGATGTTGCGCACGCAGTTGCCGGAGGTCTGGATGGCATGCATGTTGACGTGGGCCAGGCGTTCGAGGATGTCGGGCACCTGGTGCAGTTCGATCCAGTTGAATTGCAGGTTCTGCCGCGTGGTGAAGTGGCCGTAGCCGCGGTCGTAATCCCGCGCGATGCTGGCCAGGGTGCGCAGTTGTTCGGCGCTCAGGGTGCCGTAGGGAATCGCCACCCGCAGCATGTAGGCATGCTTTTGCAGGTACAGGCCGTTTTGCAGGCGCAGTGGCAAAAACTCCGCGTCACTCAAGTCCCCCGCGATATAGCGCCGGACCTGGTCACGAAACTGCGCCACGCGCTCGAACACCAGCGCCCGGTCGTATGCATCGTATTGGTACATATCACGGCCTCATCAAATGATGGGGGCGACTATGCACCTACGGCGCAGCGCATTGAAGATGCAGGTGCAGTGATAAAAAGCGGATCAGATCGCCTGAAAGCCGCGATTTCAGGCAGAAACAACTGATCCGCAGGAATGAGCATTTTCTGAGCCTGTTTTGTTTTGTCCGCCCTTCCTACAGTTCCCGCCACTTGGAACCGTGGGAGGACTGAGCATGAGCACAGCAACAATCGGGCAGGCCTATAACTATAAAGTCGTCCGTCAATTCGTCATCGCCACCATTGTTTGGGGCGTGGTCGGCATGGCCATGGGCGTGTGGATCGCCTCGCAACTGGTGTGGCCCGAGATGAACCTGGACCTGCCCTGGACCACCTTTGGCCGCCTGCGCCCTTTGCATACCAGCCTGGTGATCTTTGGTTTTGCCGGCAGCGCCCAGTTTGCCGCCAGCTACTACGCGGTACAGCGCACCTGCCAGGTGCGCCTGTTTTCCGATCGCCTGGCTGCGTTTACGTTCTGGGGTTGGCAGTCGGTGATCGTGATCATGCTGGTCAGCCTGCCGCTGGGCTACACCACCACCAAGGAATACGCCGAGATCGAGTTCTCCGGCGCGGTGTGGATGGCGGTGGTCTGGGTGGCGTACGCGGTGGTGTTCTTCACTACCGTAGTGCGGCGCAAGGCCAGGCACATCTACGTGGGCAACTGGTTTTTTGGCGCGTTCATCCTGGTGATCGCCATGTTGCACGTGGTCAATCACTTGGCGATTCCGGTGGATTGGTTCAAGTCCTACCCGGTGTATGCCGGGGCGACCGATGCGATGGTGCAGTGGTGGTATGGGCACAACGCCGTGGGGTTTTTCCTGACGACGGGCTTTTTGGGGATGATGTACTACTTCGTGCCGAAACAAGTCGGGCGGCCGGTGTATTCCTATCGCCTGTCCATCGTGCATTTTTGGGCGCTGATTACCTTGTATATCTGGGCCGGCCCGCACCATCTGCACTACACCGCACTGCCGGATTGGGCGCAGTCACTGGGCATGGCGATGTCGCTGATCCTGCTGGCCCCCAGCTGGGGCGGGATGATCAACGGCATGATGACCTTGTCCGGTGGCTGGCATCAGTTGCGCACCGACCCGATCCTGCGCTTTCTGGTGCTGTCATTGGCGTTCTATGGCATGTCCACCTTTGAAGGCCCGATGATGGCGATCAAGACCGTCAACGCCCTCTCCCACTACACCGACTGGACCATCGGCCACGTCCATGCCGGCGCGCTGGGCTGGGTGGCGATGATCACGTTCGGCGCGCTGTACCACATGATCCCCAAGGTGTTCGGCCGCGAGCAGATGCACAGCGTGCCGCTGATCAACCTGCACTTCTGGCTGGCCACCATTGGCACGGTGCTGTACATCGCGTCGATGTGGGTCAACGGTATTACCCAGGGCCTGATGTGGCGGGCGGTGAACGATGACGGCACCCTCACCTACTCGTTTGTCGAGGCGTTGCAGGCCAGTCATCCGGGGTTTGTGGTGCGTTTCGCCGGCGGCGTATTTTTCCTCACGGGCATGCTGCTGATGGCCTACAACACCTGGCGAACAGTGCGTGTGGCGGATGTGCGCATGGCGCAACTCGACGCGCGGATCGCCTGATGTGGGGCTGGCTGATGCTGCTGTGCCTGTATGGCGCCGTGGAGTATTGCTTGCGCGGGCAATCCGAGAAAAGCCTGGATGAAGCCAGCCTGATCCCTTTCGCCGACGACCCGGACGTGGCGCGGCGGGTGGAACAGGCCACCGGCAAACAGGTCAACGCCGTCGCGCCGGAGCAGGCCAAACCGGGCTGGATCAACCTGGACATGTAAAACTGCTCCGGTGATTTGCTGGACAACTGCGTATGACTATTCGGCGGCCGATGGGTAAGGTGAAGCGACTTTCCGTGTAAGGAGCATCGCATGCGCACCATCGGCCTGATCGGCGGCATGAGCTGGGAATCCAGCGCCGAGTATTACCGCATCATCAACCAGCGCGTACGCGACCAGTTGGGCCCGCTGCGCTCGGCGCAACTGTTGATGTACAGCGTGGACTTCGGCCCGGTGGAACAAGCCCAGCACGCCGGGCGCTGGGACGACACCGCGCTGATCCTCGAAGACGCCGCCCGCCGCCTGCAAGCCGGCGGCGCCGATTGCGTGGTGCTGTGTACCAACACCATGCACTTGGTCGCGCCGCGTATCGAAGCGGCGGTGTCGATTCCGTTCCTGCATATTGCCGATGCCGCCGGGTTGGCGGCGGTGGCAGCCGGCACGTTGACGGTCGGCCTGCTGGGCACGGCGTTCACCATGGAGCAGGACTTTCTCAAATCGCGCCTGGCTGGGCATGGTTTGACCGTGTTGGTGCCTGAAGCGGACGAGCGCCAGGCCGTGCACCGGATCATTTACGAGGAGTTGTGTGTCGGCGTGATCAGCGACGCGTCGCGCCAGGTCTACCAGCGGGTGATCGAGTCCCTGGCCGCACGTGGCGCCCAGGCGATCATTCTGGGTTGTACGGAAATCGGCCTGCTGATCAAACCAGAGCACAGCGACCTGCCGCTGTTGGACACCACCGAGCTGCATGCGCAGGCTGCGGTGGCGTTTGCGTTGCAGGACTAAGCCGATTGGCGCAGGCGCGCCATGCTCACGGTATCGACGAACACGCCGTCGCGCAGGGCGAAATCGCGCATGCGGCCTTCAACCTCGAAGCCGAATTTGCGATACAGCTGCTGCGCGGCTTTGTTGTCGGCGTACACCGTCAGTTCCACGCGACGCAGGTTCATCCAGTTGTCGGCCACGTCCAGCGCGGCCGCCAGCAGGCGCGAGCCCACACCCTTGCCCTGCCAGGCCGGCGCCACGCCCATGCCGAACGAGCCGACATGGCTGCGACGCACGCGCAGCAGCTGTTCCAGGCCCAGTTGGCCGATCACCTCGCCGCCATGCACCGCCACCAGTTGCAGGCGCCGCTCGTTGTCCAGCTCCAGCTTGTTGCGCCACGCCTGCACCGACTGGAAAGGCATCTGCAGCACCTGTCGGCACACCGCCGGTTCGTTATAGAGCGCGGCGACGCCCTCAAGATGGGCCTCGGTAAAGCGCTGGATGACGATATGGGCTTCAGGCGTGTGCATGGTGTTTCATCCTTTGAAAGACACGTGGCCGACCAGTGTAGAGGGCGAGCTACTGTCATAGCCAGCCGGGCATTGTTGTACTCGGCTGGAAAAGGTCGAAACACCCGTGACACCTATTAGAACGCGTACAGATGGACGCTATAGGTATCTACACAACTTTGAGCATTGCTGCTGGACCTGTGGCGAGGGAGCTTGCTCCCGTGACGGCTTGGCAGTCGGGCGATTTTTACCGGGTGTAAACCGGCTCTACTGTGGGAGCTGGCCTTTGTGGGAGCTGGCTTGCCTGCGATAGCGATATGTTAGGCGCCGAGGCTTTTTGGCCGGAGTACATATCCGTTATTTAGGTAACGGCTGATATTGGTTCCGCCCTTACGGCGGGTCACTTTTGGAAAAGAGCCCCA
>NZ_ANNV01000065.1 GCF_000346755.1 Pseudomonas sp. CBZ-4
TGTGACTGATAAACCGCTATCGCAGGCAAGCCAGCTCCCACATTTTTTGAACCGAGTCAGGCTTGAGGGCGGGTGCTTTTTTCGATCAGGCACATGGGGGTGCCGGCTACCGGCTCCTGCATGATCTGCACCTGCACATCAAACACCTGGCGCATCAACTCAATACTGATCACATCTCCCGGAGCGCCATCGGCCACCAACCTGCCGCCATGCATCACCGCCAAATGGTCGGCATACCGACACGCCTGGTTGATATCGTGCAGCACCGTAATCACCGTCTTGCCTTCCGCCGCCAATTCCCCCATCAGATCCAACAGCTCAACCTGATGACTGATATCGAGGTAAGTGGTCGGCTCATCCAGCAACACCACCGGCGCGTTCTGCGCCAACACCATCGCCAGCCATGCACGCTGACGTTGCCCACCGGACAAATCCGCCAAGGCGCGATCCGCCAGCACGTCCAGCTCCAGGCGTTGCATGGCTTGGGTCACGTGGGACTGATCGTTGCCACTCAAACGCCCCCACAACGAGTTATGCGGGCTGCGGCCATAAGCAACCAACTGGCGCACGCTGACCCCTTCCGGCACCGGCAAGACTTGCGGCAAAAACGCGATCTGTCGTGCCAACTCGCGCGCGGAAAGGCTGCCGTAGGCCTGGCCATCCAGGGTCAGCTCACCCTGGGTCGGCTTGAGAATGCGCGCAAACGCCTTGAGCAAGGTGGACTTGCCGCAGCCATTGGGGCCGATCAGCGCCGTGACCTTGCCCGCCGGCGGCGTGAACGACAGCCCTTGCACGATGCGCGTCGCGCCGTAACCGATATCGAGCTGGTGTGCCTGCAGAATACTCATGTGATCAGCCCTTGAACCGTGCCAGCAACCAAAGAAAATACGGCGCGCCAATCACCGCCGTGAGCACCCCGGCGGGGATTTCGCTGGGCGCGATCAAGGTGCGTCCCAGCGTGTCGGCCAGCACCAGCAACAGTGCACCGATCAGCATCGCCGCCGGCAGTAAACACTGGTGATGCCCGCCCACCAGCCTGCGCGCCATATGCGGTGCGACCAGGCCAATAAAACCAATCGGTCCGATCACGCCTACGCCCAGGCTGGTCAGCAACACCGCGCAGGCCATCGCCAACCAGCGCGTGCGGTTCAGCGCAGTGCCCAGGCTGTGGGCGGCTTCGTCGCCAAGGGCGATCAGGTTCAGCGGCTTGGCCAGGCACAGGCCCAGCGGGATCAATACGAGGAACGGCAACACCAGCGCCACATGGTGCCAGTTGCGGCTCCACAGGCTGCCGGTGAGGGCGAGCAGCGCGGTGTTGATATCCAGCGGGTGGGACAGGATCAGGAACTCGGTGACGCTGGACAAGGTCACCGCAATCGCCACCCCGGACAGCGCAAAACGCACCCCGGAAAAACTCACGCCGGTGTTGTACAGCGCCAGCAGCAACGCGCCGCCCGCCCCGCCCAGGCACGCCACCAACGGCAGCCAGGCAATCGGCAACTGCGGCCAGCTGACGATCGCCACGGTCAGCGCCAGCCCGGCGCCCTGGGTCACGCCGAGGATTTCCGGCGAGGCCAGCGGGTTGCGGATCACGCCCTGCACAATCGCCCCGGCCAGGCCGAAGGCGGCACCGGCAAGGATCGCGATCAGGCTGCGCGGCAGGCGGTGGTTCCACACTTCAAAGTCGAGGGCGTCGTGGGCCAGCAGGCGCTCCAGCACGGTGGCGGGCTTGAGCCACAAGGTGCCCGCGCTGAGGCTGATAAACGTCGCCAGCAACAACAGGCCGAGCAACAGCCACAGACGCAAGGTCGGGCGGATCATAGGGCGCGCCTGGCAAGGAAGAGGAAAAACGGCGCGCCGATCAACGCGGTGACCACGCCCGCCGGGGTTTCCACCGGGAAGGCCACGGCGCGGCTGAGCAGGTCGGCGCCCAGCACGATCACCGCGCCCAAGGCGGCACTCAGCGGGATCAGCCAGCGGTAATCATTGCCAAGGAACTGGCGCAGGATATTCGGCGCAATCAGCCCGACAAAACCAATCGGCCCCACCGCGCAGACGCTCGCCCCCACCAGCAACAGGCTGGCGACAAACACCTGCAAACGCAGGCTGGCGATGCCCACGCCCAACGAGCGCGCGGCGTCTTCGCCGAGGTTGATCAGGTTCAGCCGCGGTGCACACCACAGCGCCCACAGGCCGCCGATCAAGGTGCACGGCCAGAGCAACTGCACTTGCGCGGCGCCGACGTTGGCCAGCGAACCGGCCAGCCAGTTGAGCACGCTTTGCGCCTGGGCCTCGACCAGGATCACCGTGAGCCGGGTCAAGGCCGCGCACAATGCGGCGACGGCCACGCCGGCCAATACCAGGCGACCCTGGGCGGTGGTCGGCGACCAGGCGCCGCCAAGGCTGAACACCGTGACCCAGGCCAACGCGCCGCCCACGCACGTCATCAATAACGCGCCACCGGCAAACGGCGGCGCGACCAGACCCGTCGAGAACAACGCCAAGCCCAACGCCGCGCCGGCCGTCACCCCAAACAAGGACGGCGAAGCCAGGCGATTGCGCGTAATGCCCTGCATCAGCGCCCCGGCCAGACCCAGGCAGGCGCCGACCAACGCCGCACACACCGCTCGTGGCACGCGCAGTTGGGCCACGATGTAGGCCATATTGCCGCCGACACTGCCCTGATGGACCAGGCCATTCCACGCGTCCGTCGCCGTGATCGTGAACGGCGACCAGCTGTACAGCGAGTACCAGAACAACACGGCGCCCAGCAGCACGATGCCCGCCGCCGCGAAACTGCGCCGCACGCTTATTGACTCAATACGGCTTTGCCGCCTTTGAGAATCGCCAAGGCGTCTTCGGCGATCTGCTCCGACGCCAGCACGCCACGGTTGCGCGCCCAGCTGTCGCCGTCCACTTCAGCGACGTGCTGATTGCGCACAGCGCCGAGCACTTGCCACAGCGGCTGTTTGCTCCAGCTATCGACGATGCTCGGGCGACGGTAATGACCCACCAGCAACCAGCCGGGGTCGAGGGCCAGCAGTTGTTCCAGGCTGACGAACTCGGTTGGCGCGGCGTTGGCGCGTACCGATGGCACTTTCAGGCCGATGGCTTGCAGCACGCTGCCGGCGTAGGAGTCCGGACCGTGCACGGAAAAGCTGTCTTCACGGGCGACGCCAAACAGCACGCTGGCGCCGGCGGGGATCTGTTGCGCAATGACCTTGAGGTTTTCGCGGTTCTGCTGGATACGCGCCTCCATCTCTGCGCTCTTGCCCAGCGCCTTGCCGATCAGCTCGGCGGATTTCAGGCTGCCCTGGTAATCCTCACCGCGTGACGGCAACAGCAACGTCGGCGCGATGCTCGACAGGTCGCTGTACAACGCCTGGTGGCGGTTGAGGTCGGCGACGATCAGGTCCGGCTTGAGCCGGGCGATTTCCTCGATGCTCGGCTGCGAGCGCAGGCCCACGGACTTCCATTGGCCGATGGCCTGGCGCACACGGGGCAACACGCGGTTGGCGTCGCCATCATCGGCGGCGCCCACGGGCGTCACTTCAACGGCGGCGAGGCTGTCGAGAAAGGAGAATTCCAGCACCACCACGCGCTTGGGCGCATCCGGCAGGTGCACGGCGTGTTGGCCGTCATTGAGGTCGATGGGTGCAGCGCTAAGCACGCTTGAAGAAAACGCCAGGAGGCAGGCGGCCAGGGTGGGGATGGAGCGCAGCATTCGCATGAAGAGGACCTCGGCGTTGAAACACCCAGGCTAGACAGGCCTGGGAAAACGGCGGCTACTATTCCATATCGGGGCGGTGTGATCAAAAAACATTCTCATTAGCCCCGCAAATGTGGGAGTTGGCTTGTGTGGGAGCTGGCTTGCCTGCGATAGCATCACCTCAGTGCATCTGATAC
>NZ_ANNV01000066.1 GCF_000346755.1 Pseudomonas sp. CBZ-4
CACTCGCGGGCGCGGCCGGTGCGTAGGGTTTGGAGTTTTAAGAAATCGGGTTGTGATCGGCGATCGGATACGACACTGCCGTCGGGATAGGTGAATGTAATGTAGTTCCTATCGCTCTTAACCTTTACGCCCTCTGACTTTACTAGGAAGTCGGAGTGAAACACGGGTTCGAAATACACATTGCGAGCTTGTAATGCCCGATACATCAGATATATATCGCCCTCCCCGGCAAGACTGATATGTTTTCTATAACCGCCAATAAAGGCTTCACTCAGCCACGGATAATAGTCCCTGCGGATTGTGAGATCCCCATCAACGTTGAAATCCGCACCACCGCGTGGTGAGTTATTGCGGTCAAACATCACAACGACACCGCCGCCGCCGCCCCAAATCACGTTCTCGCCAAAACGTGTCAGGTCGGCATACTCCACGCCAAAGGTCACATTCGCCAGGTGCCAGCGGCACGCGCCCCCCCCATCCTTTGGTAGCTCTACCTGGTAGAGATCGCTCTGTCCTTGACGTTCCAACTCCTTATAAACCGAGTGATAGCCATCCCGCTCGGTGCGCTGGCCGCTGGCTCCAGTGCCGATGTGTTTACAGGTGGCCGAACGATACATGACCCAGATTGTTTTATTTTTCAGTCCCTCAGGCAGCTTTACTGTCACGGTTATCTTTTCACTGTCGGCAGGCGGCGACAGGCTGTAGTCCTGACGGCAACCACCAAGAGTGAAAAGAAGTGCGCACAAAACTATGGCCAATCGAAGGGCGCTGGTTGGGTTCTTGAGCATATTGATTTGCTTAACCATAGGTTTTCTCGTAATAGGCCCGTGGATCGGCGATGGCATCAAAACGCTCTAGTGCTTCGTTGCCTCCATCGGCTTGCTTGGTGACATGCAGGGCTTTATCTACGAGGCGTTGCAAGTCGAGAAACACACGATTGCGAGCCAACTCTTCCTCAGGAACACGCCCGTAGTAATCCTTGATCTGTTGTTCGAATTTTCGTCGTTGTATCTGGCGTTCCAGCAAGGGTTCACGCGCGGGGTTGATGGACTCCAGCAGTTGGTTGTGGATATAGGGTTGGTACTGCGACATGAAGTGGTCGCCAATCCGCAACACGCGGCCCACAGGAGTGTTGCTGTAGTGCGGAAAGTACCGGGCACGGTTTTCAGGACTCAGCGAAGCGTTGAAACGCCGCGTGGCCTCCTCGGCTTCTTGCTCATCGGTTTCACTGAGACTGGGGACCAGATAAAGCTTGGCTTTTTCAGGTAATGCAGCAGTGATCGTGCCGCGAATGGGTGCGCCATCCGGCCTACGATAGGCAGGGTATGCCACGATCTCTTGGTAGTGGTGTTGTTCCGCCCTGAAGAACATGGCGATCTTGCCGTGATGGCTGAACGCATCCTCGTGCTTGTACACCATGCCAATTAACGCTTGGCGTAGTGATCGTTGAAGTCCGAGTACGTTGCCAAGTGGGCCGTATCGGTCATACAGGTCGTTGTCCAGATCGGCTTCGGGGGGGACCCGCGGGATGGCATCGGTATCGTTGACGTGGCGGAAGTGCCAAAGGTCGCCCAAATATTGCACGGCGAGAAGAGTGAAGGTGCGGGGCATGCCGTAGGTGTAGAGCAGCGGGTTGTGTTTCAGCAGCGAGGCGGCGTGGATTAAGCCGAGAGCACCGCCGAGGCTGTGGCCGCAGATGAAGAGCTTTCTGTCGAGCGCCTTTTCAGGAATCGTTTCACCAAGCCCCTTGGCAAAAATCCTTCTCGCAACCTCAAATGCATCACGAAAACCTAGATGAACACGGCCTAGCGAAGTTAGATCTGCACAAGGGACCTTAGGCTCGCATAGCGCCGCAATCTCCGGCTTCACAGGACGAAAAGTAGCATCAGTAATTAGATCAGCAAGCCCCTCCATTTCAGTACCGCGCCAAGCAACCAACACTTGAGATGCACTGATAGCGTAAAAAAGTTGGGTATGCCCTTCCGGCGGATCAGCTTTAGCAGTGTCCAGAGCTTCGACTTCTAAATAGCGATCACTGAACGGCACATCCACCACAACGCAAGGCCACGCCTGACCACTATCCCAAACACGCAGCGTACGCGATAAATCCAGACATTGACGTTCGAAAAGCTCCTTCACGGAACCCAGATCTTCTTCACCCCGATTGCTATACGCCAAAATACTCATCAACCCCAGGTTGTAAGCATTCACCAGGCTGTACTCCTCCTGATGATGCAAAACCAGCGACCAAGCACGAAACGGGCAGACTTCCAGCACATGCCGACGATCCAACTGATCGTCACCTACAGTAAAGCCACCAAACTCCGGGTCTGGAAAATGAAATTCCGGGGAAAGCTTCGGGTCCGCCGCCGGTGGGTCAAGCGTCGGCAAGTCGTCGCTTAATTGCCCAATCCGCACATAGTGATAAGCGTGACCTTGCGCAAGCGCCTCCTCCTCAATCGGCGAAAACCCCGCGCGCTGCGGCCCGTACATCGGCGTACAATCCCCGATTCCCGGTCGGGGCGGCTCCGCACGTACAGCACGCAAACGTCGGGTTTGCAGTTGCTCCGCCAACGGGTCTGCCTCCATCCGCAACGTAATGGCCAGTGGGTGCAGCCCCTCCAGACGAATCACGCCCTCGGCATCGCTGTATCCCACGAACGCAGGCACATAGCCGCCACGCGAAGCCTCGTTCGACGCACGATAGGGCAGATTCGCCAAAGGTTGACCTCGTTCATCCAGCAACTGGAACTCGACCCAATGCTGTATCTGCTTGCCGCCAATAACGTCCTTAAAGGGATTGAGCGTATCCGTGTAATGCAGGGAGTCGTTCATTGTTCAAGACCTCTCCTGTGAGCCCGACTCGATCCATAAGCGTTACGTTTGCCACCGCATGAAGGAACGACCTGGCTACCATCCGCCAAGCGCCTGTACTGAAGAAACTCCAGCGTGCCCGTCGCCGTCTGCACGACACAAAAAATGGCTTCATAGCTATCTGTCGGATGGTCTGCGCTACTCAACGTAAAGACATAAGTTCGATTGACCACAAGCACCTGAAGCACTTCGTTAGTTTTAAAGTCATTTAACTTGTAGCCCTCAGGCAAGTGACCAAACACTAAACAGGCGCCGGGCATTAGTTTCAGTGGCTCGCCCGCCGGCAAAAGTGATGCCCCCCAGGAAGGCGGGTTTCGCCTATAACTTTCGGTCAACGAAAACCCACCCACTGCAAACCCTTCACGCGCATTGTCAGGCAGACAAATTGCCGGCCCATCATTGATCGAAACAATATTGCCAACCTCCCTGCGCCCAAATGAAGTTGCATAGGTAAAAGAGGAAACCATCCAGTAAATAACAAACATCAAAACCGTCACACGCTTCATACAACCCCCTTTCACCTTGGAAGATGCTTTTTATCCGCAGGATTTCTCAAAAACGACTCAAGCGTTGCAGCCAGGAGCACCGGACTCTTGCTGCTATTGGAAGCGCTCCACACAGCACTGGGATTACCCAACACACAGATCACGTAGTAGTCGGAGATGATTTCGCCTTGTTGTTCCATGTTGTAGTCGCAAAGCGCACTTGTTTCAGTCAAGGTATAACGATAAGCCGGCGCTCCGCGGCTGGTAACAAACAGGCCCATTAACTTGACTGAATAACCCAGCTGGTATTGCCACACATGGGTCATTTCATGCATGAACAATGCTTTGTCTTTATCACTGGCCGTCGTGGAGAAGTCATCCCTGTAATACCCGGTACCTACGGGGTAGTACATTTCACCATTAGGCGTTACCGCTGTATTTTGTATGCCTGCGAACACCCACCAACCACTGTGATGCACCTTGACCTTGGTGTAATCGATGGCATCCCTGAACAGGGTGCCGGCCATTGCAATCTCTCCTGGCGTCAAAGAACGTTTTTTGCCTTTAGGCAATGACACCTCTTTGGTTGAACGTCCCACGTCAATGTCATTTGTGGAGACACTGCTGGATGCCAGGTCAATAACAACCGGCGCTTGATCGGTTAACGCCGCGCAACAGAAAACCCCGGCAGTCTCCGGCGGGTATAGCGCGACCTGGGTAATCGGCGTCGGTGTCTTGGTCTCGATGCGCTGCGTATAACCTTGAGCGTCCGTAACCCCCTCGAACGTCAGACCATCTGCGAGCGTCGCCAAATACTTCAGTTCGCTGGCTGGCTCACCGCTCGGACCGATCAAGCGCAGTTGTTCGTCAAAGGTTGCTGAGCCTGGAAATTCAATGCTCAGCGCCCCCGGCAAAAGCGTATGAACACTCATCGTCTTGCCGTCTTTATCCGTCACCCCACTGAACACCTCGCCTTGCGCCGTGGTAATCCGGTAACGGCTGAAGCGCATGACCGCCTCTGTCGCATCTTTCAGCGTGTAGCCACCGGCATAACCCGTTGGTAACGGTGATGCGGGTGTATCGAGACGAGTGCCACCTAGCTTCTGTACGGCGGTGGCTTTCAGGTAGATATTGCCCGGTGCCCCCAGCTCGATATCGCCGCCCTTGAGGCGGATGTAGGCGCCGCCGCAGTTGAGCAGCAGCTCTTGTGGGGCGCTGATCTCAACGCGACCTGCAACGCTTTCGATCTTGATGTCGGTCTTGGCCAACGCGTGGAGGCTGTTGCCTCGGGCATGCAATTGGACTTTGCCTTGATCCGCCTTCAGTTGCAGGTCGGCCTGTTGTGCAAGCACGCTGACACCGCCCTCCGCTGCGGCGGTGATGTTGCGCCCGGCGCTGATGTCGGTGTTGTGTGCCGCCATGATGCCGATGCTTTCCGCACCCGATGACAGGCAGACGGCCTTGGGGCTGAGCATGCCAATCCCCTCTGGCGCATGAAGCAAAACACAGGGTTGCGCCAGACCTTTGAGTCGCTCGTGCAAGCCTTGTTGGCTGTCGATGTCACCGGGGGCCACTTGAGCGCTGCTGGCTGCCTGGGCCATGGAGCGAGCCAGGGACAACGCGCTTTCAAGTTGCCCGATGGCAGCGGCCATATCGAGTTGCTGCCCTTCGGCCTGGCCCTGCTCATCCGCACTGATAAACAATCCTTTCCCACCCCGAATAGCCCCCCAGCCATCCGTGCGCAGCTCAAACCCTTCGCCGCGTTTTTGCTTCCGTGCATCCACCAGATGCCCCAGGTTCAACTGGCTCTTGCCACTGTGCTCCGTACTCAACTTGATGTGCTCCTGCCCCTGCGTGTCGTCCATGCGCAACTTGTTGTTGGCCGGGGTGCGCAGCACATTGCGTTTGTAGTTGCGCAAGGTCACGTGGTCCACATGCTGGCTGTCATGCAGGGCGTGGGCGATGTAGGGGCGGTCCGGGTCGCCTTGTTCGAAGGCGATGGCCACTTCGGTGCCGGGGATCAGGGGCAGGTGCAGGCCGTGGGTGTCACCGGCGTAGGGACGGGCCAGGCGCAGCCAGAGGCTTTCTTCGCCGGGTTTCCAGGTGTCGCGGTCGAAGAGGAAGCTCACGCGGTAGCGGCCTTCCATATCGATATGAGCGTAGGGGTCGTTCGCCTGGGGGCTGGTGATGCGGGCCGGGACGGTGCCGGCGATTTGCGGTTTGGCTTGTGGGGCTGGGCGAAAGCAGAGGGTTTCCGAATAGGGGATGGCCTTGAATGTGGCTTCGAAACTGCTGTCGCGGGCCGCTGTGGTGGTCATGCACGTGATCAGCGCGCCCGGGTTGAAGGCCTGGGGCGCGCCGCCGCTGATCTTGAGGGCCTGGCCCGGCGCGAGGGTGGCGCTGCTGCTGACGCCACTCAAAAGCGTCTGCTGGTTCAGGTACTGCTCGTGGCGCAGGCGTGCGTAGAAGTAGCCGCTTTCGCTTTGCAGGTCTTCGTCTTGATCGAGTCGATTGCCGAGGACCGTGTAGGGTTCGGCGTAGTGGTACGCATCGCCGTAGGTACTGGTTGTGTAGTCGACCTCGCCGTTGAGCTGGGCGCTGGCGTCACGGTGGTGGTAGGCGCGCACGCTGACGTGTTGCTCGACCACCTGGTGGCTGGATTGCAACGCCCACACGCCGTCCTGTCCGCTGCTGCCCAGCCCGGATTGCGGGCGATGTGGCAGCTCAATGTCGAACTGGTAACCGCGCTGGCTATCGAAAAACTCGACGACGTCGATGCGCAGGCGTTCGTCGCTGGTGAAGCGATACCAGATGCCCACGTCGGCCAGCAGCCGGCTGATGAAGGCCAGGTCGCTTTCGCCGTATTGCATGACCTGTTCGCGTCGGGGGTAGTCGCGTTTGAGGTTGAAGAGGAAGTCCTGGCCTTCGAAACCGTGGCGGGTGCGCAGGATGTGTTCGACGATTTCGGGCACGGATTGGTGTTGGTAGATGCGCAACTGTCGGCCGCGTGCGAGCAGAGCGAGACGGGGTTGCAGGGTGAGTATGTAGGTGGCCTGGTCGTTGGAGCCGGACTGGCGGGCGAAGGCGGTGACGACGCCGTGCAGCACACGCAGGGGGTTGATCTTGGGTGGCGTCATGCTCAGCAACGGCAGTTTTTGCGGTGGAGCGTGCAGGCTGAAGCTGGCTGTTTTGCCCAGCAGGGAGTCGGCGGCGAGGTCGAGGTCGGGGCTGGTGAATTCCACGCAGTAGCTGAAAGGCTCGCTGAGCTGCTCGGTACCCTTGAAGGCCAGGACGTCAAGCTGCGCTGCAACCTTGCTCACCCAAACTGTGTGCCGGCTGTGATCGAAGAAAACACTCATCCTCAGGCCTCCATGATGGCGGTTTGAGATTCAGGATCGTCATCGGTGAAGCTCAGGCTGATGCCCTCCTCTTCGCTGTACTCAAGGCTGACGCTTTGGCAGCGCTGTTGCGCCGCCCGCCTTTCCAGCAGTTGCTGGCTGAGTACGGGCAGGATCTGTTCGTTGAGCAGGCTGTCGATGTTGCGTGCTCCCGTGTCGGGCAGCAGGCAGGCGGCAACCAGGGCGTCGTTGAGTGAGTCGCCCAGCCGGCAGTCGAGGTCGTAGTGCAGGCGCAGACGCTTGGCCACCTGGGCCAACTTGAGCGCGACGATGCGCTTGAGTGCGTCGGCTTGCAGCGGGCGATAGATCAAGGTCTGGAACCGTGCGAGCAACGCCGGCTGGAAGTGCTCCCGCAGGATTGGCCGCAGTTGTTCGTGCAGCACGCTGTCGGGGGCGTCGGGCTGGGCCTGCAAGCAGTTGTGCAGCAAATCGCTGCCGAGGTTGGAGGTCATGAGGATGACGGTGTTGCGAAAGTCGATCTCGCGCCCTTCGCCATCGCGCATGAAGCCGCGATCAAACACTTGATAGAACAGATTGAGCACGTCGCGGTGGGCCTTTTCGACTTCGTCCAGCAGCACGACACTGTAGGGCCGCTGCCGTACGGCTTCGGTCAGGACACCGCCCTTGCCGTAGCCGACGTAACCGGGCGGCGAGCCTTTGAGTTGGCTGACGGTGTGGGCTTCCTGATATTCGGAAAAGTTGAGGGTGATCAGGGATCTATCACCGCCGAACAGGCTGTCGGCGAGGGCCAGGGCGGTTTCGGTTTTCCCCACGCCGCTGGTGCCCACCAGCAGGAACACCCCCAGCGGTGCGTGCTCATGGGTCAGCCCGGTCTTGGCCGCGCGCAGCCGTTGTGCCAGTGCGTTGAGCGCTGGGGCCTGGCCGATCACGCGTTGCGCCAATTGTTGTTCCAGCGCCAAGAGGTGGGTTTGTTCGTCCTTGAGCAGGCTGCCCAGCGGAACCCCGGTCCAATCGGCAACGACGTGCGCCACGCTGCGCACATCGACATCCAGTGACAGCAACGGCTGAGCGCCTTGAATACTGTGCAGTTGTTGTTGCAACTGCGCACATGTGTCCCGCTGCAACGGCTGCGCTTGGCGCGCTTCCAGCAGTTGCTTGATCAGGTCGAGTTCTTGCCGGTGTTGCTGTTCCAGTGCGGTGTACTCACGTTGCAAATCAGCGGACTGTGCGTCAATCAACGTCAGGCGTTCTTCGACGCTCTCGCCACTGAGGGCCTGGTCTTGCTCCAGTGCCTGGCGCTCCAACGCCAACGCCATGCAACGGGCGTGCAGACGCACAAGCGCTTGCGGCTCACAGTCCAGGCTCATGCGCACCCGGGCGCTGGCGGTATCCAGCAGGTCCACCGCCTTGTCCGGCAGTTGACGCCCGGTCAGGTAGCGCCGCGACAGGCTCACCGCAGCCTGCACTGCCGCGTCCTGGATATGCACGCCATGGTGGCTGGCGTAGCGCACCTTCAGGCCGCGCAGCATCAGGCTGGCGTTGGTGTCGTCCGGCTCATCGACCTTGACCATTTGGAAGCGCCGTTCAAGGGCCGCATCGCGCTCGAAGTACTGTTTGTATTCACCCCAGGTGGTCGCGGCGATGGTACGCAACTCCCCACGGGCCAAGGCCGGCTTGAGCAGATTGGCCGCGTCGGTGCCACCGGCCTGGTTGCCAGCGCCGATCAGGGTGTGGGCCTCGTCAATAAACAACAACACGGGGATTTCGGACTGTTGCACGGCATCGATCACGCTTTTCAGGCGCTGTTCGAACTCGCCTTTGACACCGGCGCCTGCTTGCAACAAGCCCAGGTCCAGGGTGCGTACGCAAACGGATTTGAGGCTGTCAGGCACACGCCCCTGGGCGATGCTCAAGGCCAGGCCTTCCACCAGGGCCGTTTTGCCAACGCCGGGTTCGCCCACCAGCAGCGGGTTGTTTTTCCGCCGCCGACTGAGGATGTCGATGACCTGGCGGATTTCATCGTCACGGCCAAACACCGGGTCGATCTTGCCTTGTGCTGCCTTGGCGGTGAGGTCTTGGGTGAACCGGTCGAGCGTTGCCTGCCCGGCGGTATGTTGCATCGGCTCAATGGCTACCGGTTCAGTGGCACTCTTCAACTCGGGACGCTCCTCCGAGGTTTGATCCAGCAGCACCATCAAGCGCTGCAGTTGCGCCTGGCTGAGACTGAGCAACGGCCATGCGGCTTCACATGCCAACAGGCTGGGCGTCTCGATCAATGCCCCCAGCAGGTGTGCCGAGCGCAGGCTGTCCTGGTTGTCGTCGAGCGAGGCGCGCAGCCAGGCATTCCTGATCAGTTGTTGTAAGGGCTCGGACAGCCGCGGCTTGCCCCGCATGCTGCGTGGCTGGCTGTCGAGGTGTTCAAGCAAGCCATGCCACAGCGCGTCCAGATCCCACTCGTAACGCCGCGCGATGACCGTCAGGTCGCCCTCCCCCTGGCCCAGCAGCTTGAGCAGCCAGTGCTCGATCGTGACCTGCGCGTGCGCACTGCCGTGGCACAACGAGGCTGCCGCACTCAACGCCTGGGCACAGTAGGGATTGAGTCGCCGCAGCAAGCGGGTGGAGTCATGAACCATACGAAATACGTCCTTACCAAGGGGCTGGTTGTGCCTTCAGTCTTGAAACGCGATGTGTTCGGTTGAGCGCCCGCGCAAGCACGCTCAACCCATCACCGTCATCAGGCGCTTTGGCGTTCGCTCCAGGCATCGGAGTGAATGATGTTGCCGTCCTTGTAGGTCCAGGTGACCTTCTCGTAGCGCAACTCGATCTGTTCAAGGTGGTTGTGTTTCTCTTTGCCGGGGTCTTTGACGTCATGCATTTTCGGCGCGACCTTCACCACCTTGACTTGCTCCAGCTTGGTGATGAAGTACTCGACCTCCTGCCCCGCATCGTCGATGCGATACCACTTGAACTCGGCACTCTTGAGGGTTTGCCCGGTGGTGACGGCTTTGTAGAGGTAGGGGCTGGAAGCATCGATCTCCTTGCAGAACAGGAACGGGGTGTGCACCCGCGTCCCGGTCAACTTGCCGGTGTTGTTGTCCGTCGGGATGTACAGGCTGTGGTCCTGGGCGATCACTTCGATACTGCCCTCGCGCTTTTGCACATCCACCGAACCTTTGATGTCGGCGCCGCCGTCGTCTTGTAGCCAGAGGTAAACGGGAATTGCCATGTGAAGCTCCTTTTCTTGGGACTCAAACGTCGCGATAAGCGACAGGGGGTTGCCTGTCGGGTGCCTGGGCCGGGTGCGAGCACGCTCCCGCCGAAGGCACCAGACGGATATCGACGCGGCGGTTGGCTGCTCGCCCCGCGTCAGTGTCGTTGCTTGCAATCGGCTGGCTGGCGCCGAACCCCTGCACCGCAAAGCAGCTGTCGGGGATCCCGCCCATTTGCTGCATCCAGCCATGGACGGCAGCGGCGCGGGCGTAGGAAAGTCGGAGATTTTTCTCGGCGTCGCCGGTCGCATCGGTGTGCCCGGCGATCACAATCAGAAGGCCGGGCTGCGCCTTGATGTCGACCAACGCGTTGATCAGGACCTTGGTCGAACCCGGCTTGAGCCGGGCGCTGCCGCTGGCAAACAGCGAAAGGCTGTCCAACCGCACGGCACGGGCCGGCCCCGTAGGCAAGACAGTCATTGGCGGCTCGACATGGGCGGCCAACACGGCCAGCAAAGGCGCGCGCAAATGCTCGCCGCGATACAGGCCCAGCCCCAGGGCCAGGGGCTCGCCCTGTCGGTAGTAAGTGTCCAGGCGCCGGGCCGCATGACGCAGCGCGGTGATAGCGTCTTCACGGAGCAGGAACGCGCGTTGTTCACGGTGTGTCGGCGGTGGGATCGAGGTATAGCGGCGCAGGTCATCGCTGACCTGGCGCAGCAAAAGGGTGTTCTGCCAAGCCGAACTGGCCAGGGCAACGGCGCTGGCGCTCACCCATAACCACAACGCCACGACGCTTGCCCGTTGCAGTGACGTGTACGCGGGGCCGCGCTCGAACGCGCTGAGCAACGCATCGGGAAAGGGCAAAGCCGCACTCGCATCGCTCACCCGGCTGTCGACCAGCGCCACCTTTTGCGCAAGCCATTGGCACCACAGGTTCCCTTCCACCCCATGGGCAAGCGCCGGGACCATTTTGATCGCGCACACAAAGGCTGCATCCGTGTCGTGCTGAACGAGGCTGGGCAACACTCCATCGTGCAGCCACTGCGCGACACTGTTCAGTTGAACGCAGGCATGCAGACGTGCGGCGCGGGAGGGCGTATCAACGACTTGCTGCTGCCACTCGTCCAGCGTGGCGCACTGGTTGTTGTCCCGGGCAAAAGCCTTGGCCTCACCCTGCTCCCAGCTGAACCACGGGTCAGCACCTTGCGAGGTTTGCAGGTAACTCACCAGCAAGAGCGGCAGCTTGATCCCACGCTTGCGCACCAGGGCGGCCTGGTAGCCAAAGGTTCGCACCCGCCCCAACAACGCCGCGCTGTCAGCATGGGCACTGGGGTTGACGACAAACATCACGCAAAGTTGAGCCCCCCAACCGGGACGCAACGCGAGGATGGCGTCGCTGATCGACGGCAATTGTTCCAGGCTTGGCACGCGCACATAACAACCCGACGGAATCACCCGCAGCTCCAGCCGCTCGGCGCAGGCCGGGCCAAACAGTGCATCGAGCCCATCGCCACAGACCAGCAGCACCGGATGCCGGAAGGACGCCGCCGGCAAGGCGGCCGCATCGTCAAGCTGCACGGATGCGCGCAACGCGGCTGCCCTGCGGTTCACGGCGACCCAGGCCAAGCCGATGCCACTCAGCCCGAGCAAGACCCCGGTAGCGCGCACCCAGACGGTGAGTGGAACGATGGCCAGCAGCGCCAGGAGCAATCCCCCACCCCACAGGACGAGCACTCGATGAGAAGTGATGCTCATCTGGCCCTCACGCTTGATCAGGCAAGAGCGAAACCACCGTATCGCTCAACAGTTGATCCAACCCCCACCACATCGCCGCCAACATCACGGCGGCAGCGAGCACATGCAGCAACGGCGATCGCAGCCAGCCTAGCCCCCAGACCACGCCGCCACGCGCCTGGGTAATCAGGCTCTGGCTGAGCCTCAAGGGTGCGACATGGGCATTGAGCGCGTTCAACAGGCGCTCGCGTTCGGGGTCGTTCGGGTCACGGTAGCGACCCTGGAACCCGAGCATCAGCACACGCTGGAACACCGTCAGGACCTGCCGATCAGGCGCGGGTTCGCCTAATACGGCCTGCATGTCCTCGTATAGGAACTCGCCCGCCTGGTGATGGTTGAAGAACTCGGCCTGGAGCGGTTTTGCCCACGCGGCCTGATCGTCTTTTTTCGCAAAGGTGAGCACCGTCTCGTCCAGCAACGCGCACTGCGCGTGGGAGATGTAGTCGATGGCGCGCGGGGCCATGCCCGCCGCTGCGAGCCGCTGCCGTACCCGTTCGACCTGCTCGACACAAAGCGGCCACAGCGGCGGCTGACCCTCGGAGAAAGCGCCCTGGCGCAACTCGACCACCAGGAGATAGGTGTCCTGCAACAGCTCATCGATGTCCACAGGCAATACGCTGCGCCCGCTCGAATTGACTCGGCTCATGTGCGCAACACCGCAAACAGTTCGAGTTTGACCTCGACCAATGTGCTGGGGACGTAGAACGCACACACCCCTTCGGCCAATACCGCCTGCCCTTTCGGATGCGCAAAATTGAGCGCGAAATACTGGTTTTCCAGCCGCAGGGGAATCGCCGCGGGCACATGAGCGAGCGCCAGCAAGGGCACACCGTCGAGTGCCGCGTTGATCAGGTAATCGACCTCGTCCGGCGTTCCCACCTTGCACAGCTGCGGGAACTGCTCCTGCAACTGCGCAGCCGGCAGGCGGCTGCGTACCGACAAGTAGAAATCCGCGCCGTCAGGCTCGCGCAGGCGCGGGTCATGCAATTTGACCTGCCAACGATTGGCGCCGTGCACCTCCAGTTCCAGGGCAACCACCCGCGACGGCAGGCTGGCTTCCAGCAACAACGAAATGGTGTTCATCAGGGGCGCGAACACCACTTCCAGCTGGTCGTGATGGTAGGCCGGCACCTTGTCGATATCGTGTTCCAACGAAAACGTCAGCAGGCTGCCTGCGAGTTTGATCAGTTCCCCATAGACCTGCTCGGGATGCCTGGCAGGAAAGTCCCGCAGATCGGCCAGTACCGGCTGGTAGGTATTCAGCGCATTGAGCAGCCAGAACAACGAAACGTCGGCCACGGCAAAGTCGGCCATGCGTTGGTTGCTCTCACGCCGCATGCCCATGAGCCGCTGCCGTTTCGCGGCCAATTGCGTCAACAGGTTGTCCAGCTGGCGCAGCAAGCCTGGATGCGCCGCAAAACTCAGCAGCGGCGGCACATAGACCGGGTCAAGGCTCCAGGCGCCCTGCCCGTCGCGGGCCAGGCGCGCAATGGGACAGGTGACGTAATCGGCGTTGTCATCACTGTGCAGGCGCAGGCTCAGGGTGTGCTCCAGCACGCCGATGGATTGCTTCTCATCGGCGTAGAGGTCCTGGACTTCGCGCCAGTCCTGGCGATAGCGGGTGGGCCGGTCGGGGTTGCCACCGTCAAACAGGCAGTTGTTGCCATTGGCCTGTTCCAGCGGCAACGCCACGTGCACGAGCACCGCTTGATCGGCCGGCAACGGTGCCAACTCCAAGGCAGGCGGCAGGCGGTCCACAGCGTCGGTATCGACCCACGTACCGTCAGGCAGGCGTACACACAATTGGCTGGCCTTGAGTTTGCCCAGGCGCAAGGCGTCCAGATCAAACCCGACCGCCTGGACACCCCACGGGTGCACCAGGCTCAGATGAGCGAGCTGTTGGTGGGCCCAGGCCTCCCATCGGGCCTGTTGCTGGAACTGCTGCGCCGACAGCAATACGCCGCTGGCCCATAGTGGGCGATCAATCTTCATGGCATCGTTTCCCTACGATGGACTCAGGCCTTGGCCTTGGGCATTTGCGAAACCAGCGAGAGGTTCACGTCCATGCCCTCCACCTGGAAATGCGGCACGGCGTACAACTTGACGCGGAAGAAGCCCGGGTTGTCGTCAATGTCCTCCACCGTCACCTTCGCCTCGCGCAGCGGGTGCGAGGCCTGCAGGTCATCGCCGGGATCGGTCATTTCGGTGACAAGCCCGCCAATCCATTTGTTGAGTTCCAGCTCCAGCAGGCGCCGGTCTTTGGTGGTGCCGATGTTTTCGCGCTGGATCAACTTCAGGTAGTGGGCGATGCGCGACAGCAAGAAGATGTACGGCAGCCGCGCGTTGATGCGGCTGTTTGCCGTGGCATCGGCGGTGTCGTACAGGGCGGGTTTCTGCGCGGAGTTGGCAGAAAAGAAGCATGCATAATCGCGATTCTTGTAGTAGGACAGGGGGATAAACCCGAGGTTGGCAAATTCGAACTCGCGGGTTTCCGGGATCATCACCTCCGACGGAATCTTCACCTGGTTGCCAGTGCCCAGGTCGTACAGGTGAATGGGCAATTCGGTGACCGCACCACCGGACTGCGGCCCCCGGATCTGCACACACCAGCCATTGGCGATGAAGCTCTTGACCATGTTGGCGGCGAACGCGAAGGAGGCGTTGGTCCACAGGTACTTGTGGTGATCCGGCCCCTTGACGCTTTCGATGTAGTTGAAACTGCGCACGGGAACGGTGTCGGGACCATAGGGCAGCCGCCCCAGCACACGCGGCATCGTCAGGCCGATGTAGCGCGCATCATCACTGTCCCGGAACGACTTCCACTTGATGTATTCGGCACGGTCAAAATAATTGCCGATATCCTTGATCGCGGCCACTTCTTCCATGGACGCCTTGCCAAAGAACGCTGGCCCCACGGCCCCCACGAATGGCATATGGGCAGCGGCCGCCACTTTGGAGATATTGCGCAGCAGAGCTATGTCCTGGGGGCTGCGGTCGAATTCGTAGTTGGAGATGGCGGCAGCGATGGGTTCACCGCCCGGCGTGTCGTATTCCTGGGTGTAGGTATGCAGGAAGAGGCCACTCTGGGCAATTTCCGGCGCGTCTTCAAAGTCCTGTACCAGATGCTCTTTACTGATATCCAACAGTTCGATGCGCACGTTCTGGCGGAAATCCGTCTGGTCGATCAGCGATTTCACCCCACGCCAGGTCGATTCGACGCGTTGAAAGTCCGGGTGGTGCATGATTGCATCGAGTTGACGGCTTATTTGCCGGTCCAGCGCCGCGATATGTTCATCCAACAGCACCTTGTCCAAACGCTCGACTTTATGTGAAGACCGTTTCAGCAATTGCAAAAACACATTAACCGCCGCAGTAACCCGCTCATCAACAGACACTTCGGAAAGCGCTTCGGTATTTTGAAACACTTCAAGCCCGCCCAGCTCCATCACGGGATTCAAGTTGATCTTGCTGAACAGCGCAGCGTAGACCCCGCCACTGTTTTCCGACACGGCAGCATTGCCGTTGGATTGAGATCCAGAATGTTCTACCGACATAGTCAAACCTCCCTTTAAACCGATAGAAATGAATTAACGGCTTGGCGCCAGTGCAGCCAATTCAGCCCGAAGTTCATCACTGAGCGCATCGTCCTTGAGGATGCGTTCCAACTCATGGCGAAAGGTCACGTTATCCAACAGGTTGGATTTGAGATCGCGCAACAGATTGCGCATCGCCAGCAGTGCACGCAGCTGCGGGACCTGCCGCGCGACCTGCTCCGGCTCGAAGTCCTTCAGGCGCTGGAAGCTCAACTCGACGGCGGTGTCGGCGGCCTCATCCGGCAAGGTGTTTTCCACCACCAGTTTGAGCCCTGGCGAGAATTCGCCGAGGACGCTGTCAACGTTGTTCTTATTGATATTGATCTTGCCCCGCTCCGACAGCGGGCGTTGTTCCTTGCCGTTGCTGTAGTCGCCCATCACCATCAACTTCAAGGGCAACTCAACTTTCTTCTGGGCGCCGCCGGTATGTAAGTCCAGCTTGATATTTACCCGCGCCTTGGGCACTTCATTTTGAAAACTATCGAGCGTCATAACCCCTTCCTTGCCGTATGGCGAACTAATAAATCAGCCGAAGAGAGACTTTATAGTCTGCCCCTGCCGTACCGATGTCTGTCGCCGCAAGAATGGAGTATCCCGGATATTTTTTACCAGCCCCCGAAACACGCACGGGAACTTTCGCCAGAGTTTTGAGGATCCATCCTACAAAGTACCCAGATAAACTTTATTTCAACTTTTCATTTATTCACAAACAACAAACCACGAAATATCTGTCAGAAGAAGAGCTATCACCCAGATAACAAACTACAACTCGATTAATAAATTTGGGTATAGACAGATATTTCCTAGCATCAGCAGGCGTGAGTCCTACAAATACAGGAAGGGGAAGAGAACGACCGCCCGCCTTTCAAAAGGCGATACACGACCGCTACCGCAGTGGGCACATTAACGCCCCACTGCGGTTCATTGACATCGTAATAGTTGTAGTTAGGTGCAGCGCAATCAGGCCTCTGGCCGCTTCACCTTCAAATGCCGCGCATACCAGGGCCGTTGCGGCACCCGCTTGAACAACCCCTGCAGCACGTCATCCTCCGTGCCAAAGGTGATGCGCAACGCCAGTTTCATGGTCTCCGGGTCCATCTCCATCGACCGCCCCATCTGCAACCCTGGCGTGGTGCTGCAACCATGGGTATCCGGGCCTAGCCACGGGTCACCGACTTCCACCCAGCGCCCCGGCGCAAACCACGCCACGCCGTTGACCTCAAGGCGGCTGACTTCGCCCGGATTGAAGCGTTCGTGGGCACGGAACCAGTCTTCGACACGGTCGTCGATCCAGCCGTGGAAATGCCAGAACACCGGGTTCACATGGGACGAAAACGGATCGCCGAGAAAGTCGTTTTCCGCCGCATACCAGCGCGCGGCAAAGTCTGCGGGGTCGCGGGCGAACGGCACCGGGCCGCCGCTGGAGGGGTCGCGCGGCACCGAGGCCCAGCGCATGTGCAGCCAGTCGTGCAAGCCCAGTTCCATTTCGGAACCGAGCTGGCCCAGGGTCAATTTGGCCAGGTAGCGGGGATCGCGGTATTGGGATTCCCACACCTGGAAATTGCTGTGGTAGGTCTCGGCCGCCTTGATGTCGCTGACCCACTGGGTGTAGTCACCGTCTTCGGGCGCCGACCAGGTGGGCGGCAAGGCGAAGCCGTCGTGGTTATCGAAGTAGCGAACGAAGCCTAGGCGATCACCCTCCAGCGCCGGTTGTGGCTCTGGAAATTGCGGCCAGGATGGCAGGTCTTGCATCGAGCGCGCCGTGCCGAGCATATGGCGGTGCATAAAGAAGAAGTCGATGCCCGAGCCGTTGCGGTCCTTGCGTTTGCCCCGTGCATCGCGCTCCTGGCCACGCGGGCCGGGTTGCCAACCGATACCGCGCAGAGCATCGCGTTTTTCTTCGGAGAGCTTGTGCCATTGGTCACGGGTCGCGTGCCAGAGTTGGTGGAACAAGCGGTGTTCGGCGGAGATCAGCCAGGCCAGCAGGGTTGGATTCAGGCCGATGCGCTCGCGGGCTTCGGGGAACAGTTGTTTGTGCGCGACGAAACGGTGGTCGCGCTCGGTCAGGGCCAGCGGGCGATCAAGGTTGAGGATCTGCCCGCTGAGGGTGCCGCTGCCGGCGTTGCCGAACACGCCCCAGACTTCGTCGAGGGTCATCTTGAATTCATAGGCGGGCACACCGCCGGGGGCGTCGCGGTCGATCAGGCGCCAATAGAGCGTGGCGCCCTCCCCCGTAAGCAGGTCGCCAAGGATGCGGTAGCGCGGCTCCCCGGCCGCGCGCAGGTTGGCGGCGGTGTCGAGGTAACCGCGCAGGCCACGGCCACGCGGGGCGATGTCCAGCAGCAGTTCCAGGCCTTGCAGCGGCAGGCCTTTGAGGCCGGCATCGCGACCTTCCAGGCGCAGGCTCCAGACCCCGCGCAGGCTGTTCGCCAGGTGCTGGCCGGTGGTGTCGGCCAGGTCCACCGTGGCTTCGCCCGGTGTAATGGGGAATTCTTCTTCACGCGTCAGCTCGCGATGGGCATAGAAGGCCGCCGGCACGGCCGCGCCGGTCAGGGCCAGGCCTGCGATGAACCCACGTCGAGAGATCGTCATTGTCTACCTTAGGAAACGGCTTAATCAGAGCTAGAACGTTTGCTGGCCGGGGAAATTTACCGCGCGCCCTTTGGCGCCTAAATTTTTGCCCCCAGCGCTCGTTCTTCCCTGATAGCAAAGGCCGCAACTGACTGAGATGGCAATGACAAAACCACGTTCGAAAAAGGCGCTGTACATCGGCTTGCCGCTGGCACTGGCCATCGGCGCCGGGGCCGGTTTCCTGGCCTGGGATCACTGGTTCAGGGGCAACGCCGGCTACCCGCTGGAGGTGATCAAGCAGGCCAATGAGATGCAGGATCGCCTGTTGTCGTTCGACAGCCATATCACCGTGCCCCTGGATTTCGGCGGCGTCGGCAGCGAGGCCGACAAGGATGGCAGCGGCCAGTTCGACTTGGCCAAGGCGGCACGCGGGCGCTTGTCCGGCGCGGCGCTGACCATCTTCGGCTGGCCGGAAATCTGGAACGGCGAAAACGCGCCACACAAACCCACCGAGGGTTTTGTCGAAGAGGCCCGCCACGAACAGGAAGTGCGCTACAAGATCATCTCCGGCATGGTGCGCGACTTTCCCAACCAGGTGGGCATCGCCTACACCCCGGACGACTTCCGCCGCCTGCATGGCGAAGGCAAGTTCGCGATCTTTATCAGCATGCTCAACGCCTATCCGTTGGGCAATGACCTGAACCAGCTGGATTTCTGGGCGGCGCGCGGCATGCGCATGTTCGGCTTCAGCTATATCGGCAACAACGCCTGGTCCGACTCGTCGCGGCCGCTGCCGTTTTTCAATGACTCCACCGATGCCCTCGACGGCCTGTCGCCGATTGGCCAGCAAGCCGTGCACCGCCTCAATGACCTGGGGGTGATCATCGATGTGTCGCAGATGTCGACCAAGGCCCTGGAACAAGTGGCGCAATTGAGCCGCACGCCGATGATCGCGTCCCATTCGGCACCGCGTGCGTCGGTGGATATTCCGCGCAACCTCAGCGACAAGGAACTGCAACTGATCAAGCACAGCGGCGGTGTGGTGCAAGTCGTCGGCTTCCCGGCGTACCTGCGCCCGTTGAGCCAGCCGACCCAGGACAAGCTCAACACCCTGCGCGCGCGTTTCGACTTGCCGCCGCTGCCAAATCTGGCCATGGCCTTGATGCCCGGCGACGCAATCATCGCCGCCTGGCCCGAGCAGAAATTCGGCCAGTACGCCCAGGGCCTGTACGGCATCCTCGAGGAAGAACCCAAGGCCAGCCTCAAGGATTGGGGCGACGCCATCGACTACACCGTGCGCAAGATCGGCATCGATCACGTCGGCATCGCGTCGGACTTCAACGACGGCGGCGGTATCGACGGCTGGGAAAACGTCGGCGAGGTGCGCAACGTCACCGCCGAGCTGATCCAGCGCGGCTACTCCGAAGCCGATATTGCCAAGCTGTGGGGAGGCAACTTCCTGCGGGTGTGGGACCAGGTACAAAAAGCCGCCAAGCCCTTGGCCAATCGCTAATTACCTAGAAGCACGTCCATGACCGACCGCCGTACATTTCTCAAGCAGGCCGGCGTCTTTGCCGCCAGCCTGCCGCTGCTGCCCGAGGCGCTGGCCGCCACTGCCGCGCCTGCGGCAAAGAACCCATGGACGGACCTCAAGCAGCTATTCAACCAGGACCCGAGCTACCTGCACTTCTCCAACTTCCTCGTCGCATCGCACCCCAAACCGGTGCGCGACGCCATTGAACGCTACCGCCAGCAGATCGACCGCAACCCCGGGCTGGCGATGGATTGGGGCCTGGAGGAAACCTGGAAACGCGAAGGCCAGGTGCGCGAATGGGCCGGCCGTTATCTAAAGGCCGCACCCGCGCAGATCGCCCTCACCGGCAGTACCTCCGAGGGCCTGGCGATGATCTACGGCGGCCTCCAGCTGCGCGCCGACCAGGAAATCCTCACCACCGTGCATGAGCATTACGCGACCCAGAACGTGCTGGATTTTCGCGTGCGCAAGCAAGGCACCCAGGTGCGCCGGTTCCAGCTGTTCGAGAGCGCCAACCGCATCTCGGCCGACGAAGTGCTCGGCAATATCCAGCGCAACATCCGCCCCAACACCCGCGTGCTGGGCATGACCTGGGTGCAGTCCGGCAGCGGCGTGAAGCTGCCCATCGGCGAGATCGGCCAACTGGTCAATGAACACAACCGCCACCGCGATGACAACGACCGCATCCTCTACGTGGTCGATGGCGTGCATGGCTTTGGCGTGGAAAACCTCGATTTCCCGGACATGCACTGCGACTTCTTTATCGCTGGCACCCACAAGTGGATGTTCGGCCCACGCGGCACCGGGCTGGTCTGCGCCCGCGACAGCGAGAACAAATACGTCACGCCGATGGTGCCGACCTTCTCCGAAGACACCAATTTCGCCACCACCATGACGCCCGGCGGTTTCCATGCGTTCGAACATCGCTGGGCGGCGGATGAGGCCTTCAAGCTGCACCTGCAATTGGGCAAGGCGCCGGTGCAGGCGCGCATCCATGCCCTCAACAGCGAGCTGAAAGAGCACCTGCTGGCCCACCCGCAGATCGAACTGGTCACGCCGCGCAGCCCTGAACTGTCGGCCGGTTTCACCTTCTTCCGGGTCAAGGACCGCGACAGCAACGACATCGCCGATGACCTGATGAAACAGCGCGTGGTCATCGATGCGGTGAACCGCGATGCCGGCCCGGTGATCCGCACCGCGCCTGGCCTGCTTAATTCCTCCGACGAGATCCAGCGCTTCATGGCCCTGCTGAGCCCGCTGCTGTGATGTCCATTTTTCCTTTTGACAAGAGGCCCACATGATTCCATCCCGACTCAAACCCCTGGCCGCCCTGACGCTGGCGACCCTGTGCGGCGCCCTGTTGCCGGGCCTGGCCCAGGCCGCCACGCCGCAGCCGGGCAAGGTATTCAAGGACTGCAAGGACTGCCCGGAAATGGTCGTGCTGCCCGCCGGCACCTTCACCATGGGCACGCCCGAGGATGAAGTCGGCCGCGAGCCCGACGAAGGCCCGATGCACGACGTGACCTTCGCCAAGCCCTTCGCCATGAGCCGCTTCCACATCACCGCCGGCGAATGGGACAGCTACGTGCGCCAGACCGGCGTGAAGATCGCCAACGGCGACACCCGCCCCGGCCGCGAATGCATCGCCAGCAAACCCCGCTACCCGCAAGGGCCGCGCCAGCCGGCGGTGTGCATGGACATGGACGACATCAAGCAGTACGTCAGTTGGCTGTCGAAAAAGACCGGCCAGCAGTACCACATGGTCAGCGAAGCCCAGCGCGAATACGCCGCGCGCGCCGGCACCAAGGGGCCCTTCCCGTTCCCGTTTGACGCAGGCAAGGGCTACAGCATCGCCGAGCACGCCAACACCTACGGCCCGGCGGACGGCTACAGCTATTCCTCGCCGGTGGGCAGCTACGCACCGAATGGGTTTGGCCTGTATGACATGCACGGCAACGTCTATGAACGGGTTGCCGACTGCTACCACGAGAACTATGTGGGCGCGCCGACTGATGGCAGTGCCTGGTCGGAGCAGACGTGCGAGGCCTATATCATTCGCGGCAATGACTGGGGCGAAGCGCCGGTGTTTTCGCGCTCGGGCAACCGCAACAATATCTATCCGCAGACGCGGGGGGATTGGATTGGTTTCCGGGTAGTGCGCGACCTCTGAAGCACTGAATATCCGAATGTGGGAGCTGGCTTGCCTGCGATAGCGGTCTATCAGTGATTGATGTGCAAACTGACCCACCGCTATCGCAGGCAAGCCAGCTCCCACATTTAGAACTGTGTCTGCCTTACGCTTTTGCCAACAGCGCCAAACCTTCATGCAACGCCGGGAACAGGCTGTTATTGAAATTGTTCCAGCGCAATTCGAGGATGGTGTCCTCAGGCGAAATCTCCGTCTTCAACACATCGTGAAACACCTCCCCCGAATCAATGCCGTTATCCACGTAATGAAACGATGCACCGGTGAGGTACAGCGGCTCCGACGGCGTGGTGGCCTTGGTCGCCCAATCCGTCACCGTCAACCCGCGCGCGCCGTACAGCGCATTCCACGTGGCATACGCGCCGCGACGCTCGTAGGGCGATTCGATGCGGGTAATACCGGGGTGAATGTTCATGATGCGCCGCGCAAACGGTGCACCCGGCCGCACCAGTTCATCGAGGATCACCAGCAGGCCATCCAGCACCACGATGTCAGCCTTCAATTCCACCAGCGTGTCATGCAGGCGGCGTTCGAAGTCCTGCTTGCCAGCGATGTGTTCCGCACTGCCCCGTGGCAGGCGGCGATAGGTGGATGGCACGCTCAGCAGCAGGTCGTTGACCAGCTTGCCCTGCACCCGCAGTTCCGCCGGGTACAGCCATTGGCGGCCAGGTTGGTAGGCAAACCCGTAATCCTTGACCAGTTGCTGGTCCCGTGGATTCTGCTCGTCATCGTCGTACACCACGCCGACCAGGTTGTAGGCCTCGCCCAGCGGCGTGTCGTTCAGCGAACCCGCGAGGAACTCCAGCACCGACTTCATATAACGCTCGTGATCCTTGTAGGCCACCGGCTGCCCGGCCTTGTCGGCGGCGGCGTTTCTCAGGGACCACACGTACACCAGATTCTTTTTCGTCATTATTTCGCTCTCGCTGGATGGACTGCGCGCTGCGTCGGTACGCGTGCGCCTACACCACAAGAACGAACCAGCCCGCCGCCAATTTATCCACGCCGGCCACCGCCGGGCACGCCGCGCTAAATACTCGCCGCGATGCTTCGTTTGTCATGGGTAAGGGTCTGTGTGCCCAGCCCCTCTATTCACTCTCCGGGAAGTATTTATGACCGACCCCAAGCGCGGCGCCTTCAATGGTCTGCTCGCATTGCTCAGACCCTTTCGAACCCTGGTGACGGTGTCCGTCGCCCTGGGCATGGCGGGTGGCCTGGCCATCACCTTCTTGCTGGCCACCATCAACAACGCCCTGCACTCCTCCACCGGCATGACCCAGGGCGTGGTGCTGACGTTTGCCGCCCTGTGTGTGCTGGCCCTGACCAGTTCGATTGTGTCCGACATCGGCACCAACTATGTCGGCCAGCGCATCATCGCGGCGTTGCGCAAGGAGCTGGGTGAGAAGGTGCTGTCGGCGCCCATCGAACAGATCGAACGCTATCGCTCCCACCGCCTGATTCCGGTGCTGACCCACGACGTCGACACCATCAGCGATTTCTCCTTCGCCTTCACCCCGCTGGCCATCGCCACCACCGTGACCCTCGGCTGCCTGGGCTACCTGGCGTACCTGTCGGTGCCGATGTTCCTGCTGATGATTGTCGCCATCGCCATTGGTTGCAGCGTGCAGTTCATCGCCGGGGCCAAGGGTATTCGTGGCTTTGACGAAGCCCGCGACCTCGAAGACGAACTGCAACGCTACTACTCGGCAATCGCCTCGGGGGCCAAGGAACTGCGTATCCACCGGCCACGACGCTACCGCATGAACACCCACCGCATCCAGGAAACCGCCGACCGGATCAGCGATATCCAGGTGCGTTCGGTGAACATCTACATCGTCGCCAAGACCTTTGGCTCGATGCTGTTCTTCGTGGTCATTGGCCTGGCCCTCGCCCTGCAGGCCTACAGCCCCAACCCGGATCCGGCGGTGATCACCGGTTTCGTGCTGGTGCTGCTGTACATGAAAGGCCCGCTGGAACATGTGGTGGGTTACCTGCCGATCATCGGCAAGGCGCGCATCGCCTTTGCCCGCATTACCGAGCTGGCCGACCGGTTCTCATCGCCGGAACCGCACTTGCTGATGGACGCCAGCGAAGCCCCGCACCCGCAGGTGCACAGCCTGGAACTGCGCGGCGTGAGCTACAGCCCGCCGCCGGTGGAAGGCAGCGAGCCGTTCCACCTGGGGCCGATCAACCTGAGCATCAAGCAGGGCGATATCGTGTTTATCGTCGGCGAAAACGGCTGCGGCAAGACCACCCTGATCAAGCTGCTGCTGGGTTTGTATCAACCCCAGGCCGGGGAAATCCGCCTCAATGGCGACACCGTGACCGACCCGGTACGCGACGACTATCGCCAGTTGTTCACTACCGTATTTGCCGACTACTACTTGTTCGATGACCTGGTGCAAGGCAGCGCCACGCAGTCGCTGGACAGTGCGACCAAATACCTGGAGCGCCTGGAAATTGCGCACAAGGTCAGCGTCAAGGACGGCGTGTTCAGCACCACCGACCTGTCCACCGGCCAGCGAAAGCGCCTAGCGCTGGTCAACGCCTGGCTCGAAGAACGCCCGGTGCTGGTGTTCGACGAATGGGCCGCCGACCAGGACCCGGCCTTCCGCAAGATTTTCTACACCGAGCTGCTGCCGGACCTCAAGCGCCTGGGCAAGACCATCATCGTGATCAGCCACGACGACCGCTATTTCGACATCGCCGACCAGTTGGTACGCCTGCGCGCGGGCAAAGTGGTGCACGAAATGGAGCCGGCGTGAAAAAAGTTTTCCGGTTTCTCCAAGTAGGAACGTCTCACTAGTGGTAATGAGAATCTAACTCAATAAACATCTATAATCTGCCCACTAAAACATAGAAGAGAAAGCATTCATGTCAGTACGACTCGGTCTGAGCCCCCTGAGCAAAGCGCTGTCCATGCGCCGGGCCCTGCACTTCAACCTGTTGCCCAGCGCGCTGGCCCTGGCCGTGTCGCTGCCGATTGCTGGCTATGTGCAGGCACAGGAACTTGAGATCGACGTTCCGGCCCAGTCCCTGGGGAGCGCACTGCAAGAATTTGGTCGCCAGACCAACCTGCAAGTGCTGTACAGCCCGACCGACGTGGAAGGCAAGCGCAGCAATGCGGTCAAGGGCAAGCTCGACCCGGACCGCGCCATCACCAGCCTGCTCAAGGGCACCGGCGTCGGTTACGGCCTGCAAGGCAACACCATCAGCATCAGCGCCCATGCCGCTTCCGGCATGGAACTGGGCGCGACCCAGGTGACCGCCAACCAACTCGGCACCGTGACCGAAGGCACCGGTTCCTACACGCCGGGCACCATCGCCACTGCAACGCGCCTGGTACTGACCCCACGGGAGACGCCGCAATCGATCTCCGTGGTTACCCGCCAGGCGATGGACGACTTCGCCCTCAACTCGATTGACGACGTGATGCGTCATACGCCCGGCATTACTGTGTCGACCTATGACAGCGAGCGTACCAACTACTACTCGCGCGGCTTCTCCATCAACACCTTCCAGTACGATGGCATCCCGACCCTGCGTGACGCCCAGTACTCCGCCGGCCAGACCCTTACCGACATGGCCCTCTACGACCGCGTCGAAGTGCTCAAGGGTGCCACCGGCCTGCTCACTGGCGCCGGCGGCGTGGGTGGCACGCTCAACCTGATCCGCAAGAAACCGACCGCCGAGTTCCAGGGCAACATCGAGCTCGGCGCCGGCTCCTGGGACAACTACCGCTCGCAGATCGACGTCAGCGGCCCGTTGACCGAATCCGGCAACATCCGTGCGCGTGCGGTCGCGGCCTACAACGACAAGCACTCGTTTCTCGACCACTACACACGCAAGACCAGTGTGTTCTACGGGATTCTTGAAGCCGACCTCGACGAAGACACCCTGCTGACCGTCGGCGCCGACTACCAGGACAGCGACCCCAAAGGTTCCAGCTGGACCGGCAGCCGCATGATCTTCGACGCCGAAGGCAAAGAACTGGACTTGCCACGCTCGTTCAACAACGGGCCGAAATGGGGTTCGTGGGCGCAGTACACCCGCACCGCCTTCGCCACCCTGGAACACAACTTCAGCAATGGCTGGGTCGCCAAAGGCCAGTACAACCACCAGATCAACGGCTACCACGCGCCGCTGGCCGCCCTGTCCCAGGATCGAGGCAACCAAAGCTCGCTTTACGCACGTAAACACGTCGGCGAAACCACCAGCGACAGCCTGGATGGCTACGCCACCGGGCCGTTTGAACTGTTTGGCCGCGAACACGAACTGGTGGTGGGCCAGTCCGTCTCCATCAGCAAATGGAAAGGCAAGAGCTACGACGCCACCTTTGCGCCGGGCACCAACTCTGCGGACTTCTACAACTGGAACGGCAACATTCCGGAACCGGCGTGGTACCTCACCCGCGTCCTCGACCAGACCAGCCGCCAGACCGGCAGCTACGTCACCAGCCGTTTCAGCCTGACCGACGAAATGCACCTGCTGCTCGGCGCGCGCCTGGCCAACTACCAGGTCACTGGCACCAGCCGCTCTACCGAAAGTGGCAAAGTCGTGCCGTATGCCGGCCTGACCTACGACCTGAACGACAACTTCACCGCCTACACCAGCTACACCGAGATCTTCCAGCCGCAGACCGACTACCGCGACCGCAACGACCAGATGCTCGAACCGGATGAAGGCAAAAACTACGAAGTCGGTATCAAGGGCGAGTTCTTCAACGGCGCCCTGAACACCAGCCTCGCCTACTTCGAAGTGCACGAGACCAACCGGCCGGAACTCGATACTTCTGAGGGTGCGAGCCTGATCAACGACTCGCCGTACTACGGCATCAAGTCCAAGACCAAGGGCTACGAAGCGGAAATCTCCGGCGAAATCGCCACCGGCTGGCAGTTGCAGGCGGGTTACACGCACAAGGTGGCACGCGACGACAGCGGCAACAAGATCTCCACCTGGGAACCGGAAGACCAGGTCAACCTCTACACCACCTACAAACTCACCGGCCCGCTGGACAAACTGACCATCGGCGGTGGCGCACGCTGGCAGAGCGAGGGTTGGAAGTCGATCCGCAACTCTGGCCTGCGCCGCTCCGAAATCCTCACCCAAGACCCGTACTGGCTGGTTGACCTGATGGCCCGCTACCAGATCACCAAGAACCTGTCGGCGAGCGTCAACGTCAACAACGTGTTCGACAAGAACTACTACACCAACATCGGTTTCTATGACTCCGCCTACCCTGGCGACCCGCGCAACTTCATGGTCACCACCCGCTACAACTTCTAAACCCGGCGTCCAAACAAAAGCCCCGTATCGCGAGATACGGGGCTTTTTTTGTGCCTGCAAAAACACGGTGAGTCAGGTAACAAGGATGTCGTCTGTGCCGCCGCCATCGCAGGCAAGCCAGCTCCCACATTTTGAACGGTGTACACCTGACACAGCCTGTAAACCCAATCCCCTGTGGGAGCTGTCGAGCTTTAGCGAGGCTGCGAAGGCGGCGGCACAGACAATAGAGATATCGCCTGTGCCGCCGTTTTATGCCAGCGCGGCCACCAGGCTCTTGATGAACTCGGCATTATCGACAATCCGGTGGTGAGTCGTGTCGATCACCACCGAACGCTCGATCCCCGCCTGCCCAATCACTTCACGCAAACCACTTTCAATCAACGTCTGGTGCATCCCCGCTTCGCTGCGCGCCGCCCACCAGCAACTGACCGAGGCCTTGATCGGCCGGAAATCGGTAGCCTGCAAACGCTCATCGAGGATCTGCTTGATCGCCCACGACCGCTCGGTTTCACCACCGCTTTTCAGCTCGGCCTTGAGCGCCTGGAAGCTGGCGCCCAATGCCCCATCCGCCCAGTCGCACAGGTGCTGCCACTGCTGCTCCTCATCGTCATCCACCTGCTGAGCCTGCTGCCACTGCGCCTGGATCTGCTCGGCAGACGCCGGGAACATCACTTCCAGCATCTGTGCCCGGCGTTCAACCGCACTCGATTCCGGCTGCGACTGTGCAGCGCCCTGCTCCCAGAACGCGGTAAACCGCGCCGGCGGTGGTGCGTCGATCCAGCCGACAAACTCCACCGTGCGCCCGGCCTGCTCCAGCTGGTAAGCCACTTCCATCGCCAGGTTGCCACCCAGCGACCACCCCGCCAGGCGGAATGTACCCTGCGGCTGCGCGTCCAGCAGTTGCTGCGCATAGTCCGCGACCATCTGCGTCCAGCCCGGCACCGTACCGTCCTCCGTCACCAGGGCCCGGCAAATGATGCCGAACACCGGCCGTTGCTCACGCAACGCCAAGGCAATCGGCTTGTAGCAATGCACCGAGCCGAAACTGGGGTGGAACAGGTACAGCGGCGTACCTTGGGTCTGGCTGTTGAGCGGCACGATCAACGAACTGGGCGCATCACCCTCGATGCAACGGGCTTGCCCGGCCACCGTAGGGTTCAGCATCAGCTGGTTGACCGCCAGCGCGGCGCCGCAGAGACGGTTGATCCGTTCCTTGAGCAGCAACACCAACAACGAATGGCCACCCAACTCAAAGAAGTTGTCGTGCACACCGACGCGCTCAACCTCCAGCACTTCGGCCCAAATCCCCGCAATCCGCTGCTGCAACGCGGTTTGCGGCGCCGCGAATTCACGGCCTTGGCCAGCGGCATCCGGCTTGGGCAGCGCCTTGCGGTCCAGCTTGCCGTTGGGACTCAACGGCATCTGCTCCAGCACCACCCATTGCGCGGGCACCATGTAATCCGGCAAGTGCTTGGCCAGATGGCCGCTGACGTCCCCACGCCACTCGACGTCGGCGGCGTGCAGCACCACATAGCCCACCAGCTGTTTGTTATCGACCACCAGCACCGTGGCTTCGCGCACCGATGGGTGCTCCAGCAGACGCGCTTCGATTTCACCCAGCTCAATACGCAGGCCGCGCAACTTGACCTGATGATCGAGGCGCCCGAGGTATTCGATCACCCCGTCGCCACGCTGGCGCACGCGGTCGCCGGTGCGGTACAGACGCGCGCCGCTGTGGAACGGGCATGGCACAAACCGCTCGGCCGTCAACGCCGGACGCCGGTGATAACTGCGCGCCAGGCCTTCGCCGCCCAGGTACAACTCGCCGGCAACACCGACCGGCACCGGCAGCAGCTGCGCATCCAGCACATGGGTGCGCAGGTTGGCGATGGGTTCGCCGATAGGCACGGTGTCGCTGCCTTCATCGATACAAGTCCAATGGGTCACGTCGATGGCCGCTTCGGTCGGGCCGTACAGGTTGTACAGTCCAGCCTCCGGCAGCTTGGCGAAGACCTGTTGCTGCGCATCCACCGGCAACGCTTCGCCACTGCACACAATGCGTTGCAGGCTGTGGCAGGTGGACACGGCCGGGTCTTGCAGGAAAGCCTGCAACATCGACGGCACAAAGTGCAGCGTGGTGACGTGCTCGGCGTTGATCAGGCTGACCAGCCTGGCCGGATCGCGATGATCGCCCGGCGCTGCCACCACCAGGCGTGCGCCGGTCATCAGCGGCCAGAAGAACTCCCACACCGACACGTCAAAGCTGAACGGGGTCTTTTGCAGCACCGTATCCTGCCCATCCAAACCATAGGCCTGCTGCATCCAGCACAGCCGGTTGGTCAGTGCCGAATGGCGATTGCCCGCGCCTTTGGGTTGGCCGGTGGAGCCGGAGGTGTAGATCACATAGGCGAGGTTTTCCGGGTCGATCACGATGCCCGGGTTGTGCTCGCCATAACCGTCGAACCACGACTCACCCAGCACCAGGCTGTGCAGCCCCACCGGAATCGGCAGTTGTGCCAACAAATGCGCCTGGGTCAGCAGCAGCTTCACGCCGCTGTCTTCGAGCATGTAGGCCAGGCGTTCACGCGGATAGTCCGGGTCCAGCGGCACATAGGCACCGCCCGCCTTGAGGATCGCCAGCAAGCCGACGACCATTTCGATGGATCGCTCCACCGCCACGCCCACCAACACATCCGGCCCCACGCCCGCTTCGATCAAGCGATGGGCCAGGCGGTTGGCGCGACGGTTCAGTTCGGCATAGCTCAGACGGGTTTCGCCAAACGCCAGCGCCGGCGCATCCGGGGTGCGGACGACTTGCTCTTCCATCAACTGGTGTACACCGCGTTGCAGCGGATAAGCCTGCGCGGTGGCGTTCCAGTCGTGGACCGACACTTGCTGCTCGCCCTCGTCCAGCAACGGCAACTGGCCGATGTGCTGCTGTGCATCGCCGGCCATGCCTTCCAGCAGGTTCAGCCAGTGGCGTGCCATCCGCGCCGGGGTGGCCGCGTCGAACAAGTCCGTGGCATAGATCAGCGAGGCGAACAACGCATCACTGGATTCCTGGGTGCTGAGGCTCAGGTCGAACTGCGCGGTGCGGGTCTCCCACTCCAAACCGCTGACGTGCAGGCCCGGCAGCTGTTGCAGCTGGTCGGTGCTGTCGGTCTGGTGATTGAACATCACCTGGAACAACGGGTTGAAACTCAGGTTGCGCTCGGGGTGCAACGCCTCAACCAACTGTTCGAACGGCAAATCCTGGTGCGCCTGGGCTTCCAGCGCCCGTTGCTTGACCTGTTGCAGCAGTTGGCGGACGGTCAGTTGCCCGTCGATGTCGGCCTTGAGTACCTGGGTGTTGACGAAGAAGCCGATCAACCGCTCGGTTTCCTCACGGTTGCGGTTGGCAACTGGCACGCCGACGCGGATGTCCTGCTGCCCGCTGTAGCGGTGCAGCAAGGTCTGGAACGAGGCCAGCAGCAGCATGAACAGCGTGACTTCCTCACGTTGCGCCACCTGCCGCAGCTTCGCCAGCAAGGCCGGCGGCACGCTGATGTCGAGGCTCGCGCCGCGATGGCTTTGCAGGGTCGGGCGCGCATGGTCCAACGGCAATTCCAGCACCGGTTGCTCACCGCCCAGGCGCTCGCGCCAGTAGTCGAGCTGGCGGTGTTTTTCGCCGGCTTCCATCCAGCCGCGCTGCCAGCTCGCGTAGTCGGCGTATTGCAGCGCCATGTCCGGCAGTTGCAGGGCCTGGCCCTGGCTGTAGGCCGCATACAGGTGCACCAGCTCATCGACCATCACCTGCATCGACGCACCATCGGAGACGATATGGTGCTGCACCAGCACCAGCACGTGCTCATCCTCGGCCAAACGCACCAGGCTCACACGCATCAGCGGGCCGTGTTGCAAGTCGAACGGCTCGGCGATCTGTGCTTCCACCAGCGCCTGCAAGCCCGCCTCATCGGCCTCCAGTCGCAGGATCTCGACGTCGGCGTGCGCGGCAATCACCTGCACCGCGCGCTCGCCGTCCTGTTGCACGTGGGTGCGCAGGCTTTCATGACGGGCCACCAGGGTGTCGAAACTGCGCTGCAACGCGGCCGTGTCGAGGTGCCCCTTCAGGCGCAAGGTCCCGGGGATATGGTAAGCAGCGCTGTGCGGGTCCAGCTGCCAGAGGAACCACTGGCGCTCCTGGGCATAGGACAGCGGCAACGGCTCTTCACGCCCCACCGCCAGCATCGGCGGCGCCAACGGCTGGGCGTTCACGGCGTCGGCCAGCACGCTGGCGACGAAGCCGTGCAGGCGCGGCTGTTCAAACAGGCTGCGCAGCGGCACTTCGCGACCGAGCAGATTGCGCAGGCGCGAGATCACTTGCATCGCCAGCAACGAGTGGCCGCCCATTTCAAAGAAGTGGTCGCTCAGGCCGATGCGTTCGGCGCCGAGGATGTCGGCCCAGATTGCGGCGACTTGTTGTTCCAGTGCGGTGACCGGTGCGACCCAATCCTGTTGCGACTGGCTGGCGTCCGGCTTAGGCAACGCCTGGCGGTCCAGCTTGCCGTTCGGGTTGAGCGGCATGCGGTCGAGGAAGATCAGGTGCGCGGGCACCATGTAGTCCGGCAGTTGCTCGCGCAGCACGGCTTTCAGGGCTTCGGCATCTGTTGAGGCGGCGACAAGATAGGCGACCAATTGATTGTCAGCGGCCAACACCAGGGTTTCGCGCACACCTTCCTGGGCCAGCAACAGCGCCTCGATTTCCCCCAGTTCGATACGGAAACCGCGGATCTTCACCTGATGGTCCACGCGGCCAACGTATTCGATCACGCCGTCGGCGCGGTAACGCGCAAGATCACCAGTGCGATACAAGCGATCACCGCCGAACGGATCGGGGACAAAACGTTCGGCAGTCAGCAACGGACGATTCAAGTACGCCCGGGCCAGACCGCACTCGCTGCCGATGTACAACTCGCCGACAGCACCCAACGGCGCCAGATTCAAATCGCGATCCAGCACGTACAGCGCACGCCCCGGCAACGAACGACCAATCGGGCTGGCGGTGGCACCTATGGTTTCCGCGCCGCTGGTGCAATCCAATACGCTCGACACCACGGTGGCTTCCGTCGGGCCGTAGGTGTTCAGCAGACGTACATGACCAAGACCCGCCTTGAGCCACTGCGCCGGACCGTCCAGCGGCATCGCTTCGCCGCCGATATGGATCTGACGCAACGCCCCATAAGAACGCGGCCCCGCTGCCAGGCAATCGAGCAGGAACAGGTTCCAATAAGCGGTCGGCAAGTCCGCCAGGGTGATGCCTTGGCGGATGATTTCCGCGTACAGGCGGCCGCTGTCCCACAACTCCGCACCGCGCAAAACCACGGTCGCGCCATGGGTCAGCGCCGGATACAACTGCTCGACGAAACCATCGAAGTTCAGGGTAGCGAATTGCAGGACACGATCATCCTCGGTCAACCGCGAATAACCCGCCGCAATGCTGGAAAACTCGGTCAACGCCGCGTGGTTGATCGCCACGCCTTTCGGTTTGCCGGTGGAGCCCGAGGTGTAGATCACATAGGCGAGGTTCTGCGGATCAACCACTGCCTGCGGATTATCCTCGGCAAACAGAACGACCTGATCAATCGCCACGCTGCGCAGCCCTTCGGGCAACGGCATCGGCACATGGGATTGGGTCAGCACCAGGCTGACGCCGCTGTCTTCGAGCATGTGCAGCAGGCGTTCGCGCGGGTACTGCGGGTCCAGCGGCACATAGGCGCCGCCAGCCTTGAGGATCGCCAGCAGGCTGACCACCATGGCAAACGAACGCTCCACCGCAACACCGACCAACACCTCGGGGCCGACGCCTTGGGCGATCAGATAATGCGCCAACTGGTTAGCCTGCCGATTCAGCTCGGCGTAAGTCAGCGTCTGCTCATCGAGACACAGCGCAATCGCGTCGGGACGCCGTTGGGCTTGCTGCTCAAACAGACCCTGCACACCCAACGGGCTTTGGAACGCGGCGGCGCCGTTGTTCCACTGCACTTGCTCGACACCGGCCAGCAGCGGCAGCTCGGCGACCCGTTGGTGCGCATCGGCGGCCACCGCGTGCAGCAGGTGCTGCCAATGCTGCGCCATGCGCGCGATGGTCGCGTCGGTGAACAGGTCGGTGGCGTAAGTCAGCGTCGCAAACAGGCCATCGGCCGAGGCCTGGGTATCCAGGCTCAAGTCGAAATGCGCCGGATGGTTGTTGGACTCCAACCCCTCCAGACGCAGGCCCGGCAGTTGTTCGCCGCGCTGCACACGCAGCTCGGACTGGTGGTTGAACATCACCTGGAACAGCGGGTTGTGGCTCAGGCTGCGCTCCGGTTGCAGCGCTTCCACCAGTTGTTCGAACGGCAAATCCTGGTGCGCCTGGGCTTCCAGCGCGCGGCGCTTGGTCTGTTGCAGCACCTGGGCAAAGCTCATCTGCCCGTCGAGATCGGCCTTGAGCACCTGGGTGTTGACGAAGAAGCCGATCAGGCGCTCGGTCTCCACGCGGTTGCGGTTGGCAATCGGCACGCCGACGCGGATGTCCGACTGGCCGCTGTAGCGGTGCAGCAAGGTCTGGAACGAGGCCAGCAACAGCATGAACAGGGTCACGCCTTCACGCTGCGCCAGGGCCTTGAGACCGGCGACGGTATTCGCCTCCAGCGCCACATCCAGGCGCGCGCCGCGATAGCTCTGCACGGCCGGGCGCGGATGGTCGAGGGGCAATTCCAACACCGGTTGCTCGGCGCCCAACAGCTCGCGCCAATAGTGCAGCTGGCGTTGCTTCTCGCCGGCGTCCATCCAGGCGCGTTGCCACAGAGCGTAGTCGGCGTATTGCAGGGGCATGGCCGGCAACTGCGCGTCATGGCCCTGGCTGTACGCGGCGTACAGCTGCACCAACTCATCAACCATCACCTGCATCGACCAGCCGTCCGAGACGATATGGTGCTGCACCAGCACCAGCACATGTTCCTGCGCGCTCAATTGCAACAGCGTGACCCGCAGCAACGGGCCCTGGCGCAGATCGAACGGGCGGGCGATTTCCGCTTCCACCAGCGCTTGCACCTGTTCGGCGCTCGGGTGGTCGAGGGTAACGCTGTCGATGTGCAGCGTGGCCGCCGGCAGCACCTGTTGCAAGGTGCGCTCGCCGGCGCTGACAAATACGGTGCGCAGGGTTTCATGGCGCGCAAGCAGGCTGTCGAAGCTGCGCTGCAACGCCGCGCGGTCCAGTTCACCGCTCAGGCGCAAGGCGTTGGGCACGTGATAGGCGGCGCTTTGCGGCTCCAGTTGCCAGAGGAACCACTGGCGTTCCTGGGCGTAGGACAGGCTCAACGGCTGATCGCGCCCCACCGCCAGCATCGGCGGCGCCAACGGCGTTTCATCGGTTTGCAGGGCCTGCAAGGCCAGCACAAAACCTTCCAGTTGCGGCTGTTCAAACAACGTACGCAAGGCGATTTCCCGCGCCAGCAATTGGCGCACCCGCGAGATTACTTGCATGGCCAGCAGGGAATGCCCGCCCAGCTCGAAGAAGTGATCGCTCAGGCCAATGCGTTCGGCGCCGAGCACATCGGCCCAGATCGCGGCGACTTGCTGCTGCAACGCGGTGACCGGCGCGACCCACACGCCTTGAGACTGCGCGGCATCAGGTTGCGGCAGGCCCTTGCGGTCGAGTTTGCCGTTGGGGGTCAGCGGCATTTTGCTGAGGAACATGAAGTGCGCCGGCACCATATAGTCCGGCAGGTGGGTTTTCAGGGCGCGGCGCAGGGTTTCGCGGAACTCGGTTTCGTTGGCCAGCGGCGCATCGGCGGGCACGACGTAGGCTACCAGTTGCTTGCCGGTCGGGCTGTCTTGCGCGACGACGACGGTTTCACCGACGCTGTCCTGTTCCCGCAGGCGTGCTTCGATCTCGCCCAACTCGATGCGGAAACCACGGATTTTCACTTGGTGATCGACGCGGCCAAGATAGTCCACCACGCCGTCCGGGCGGCCACGGGTCAGGTCGCCGCTGCGGTACACACGGCTGCCGGGTTTGCCGAACGGGTCCGGCACGAAGCGTTCGGCGGTGAGCGCCGGACGCTCCAGGTAACCCCGCGCCACGCCCTCGCCGCCCAGGTACAACTCACCGGCCACGCCGATGGGTTGCAGGTTGAGTTGGGCGTCCAATACGTAGCCGCTGCGATTGCCCAACAGTGTGCCAATCGGTGCGTAAACGGCGCCGCATGGATCGCCACGGCGGGCCTTCCACAACAGCGGTGTGACCACGGTTTCAGTGGGGCCGTAGCCGTTGAACAGATACGTCGGCTTGAGCGCACGCCAGGCCAGATCGTAACTGGCCTGCGCCACTGCATCTCCACCGAAGCAGTAGACCCGCACAGCCGGTGGGTTGCCGTCGCGCTCGGCGTGCTCGGCCAGCTGTTGCAGGTACACCGGCGGGAACACCGCCATGGTCACGTTGTGGCGATGCATCTGCGCGTAGGTGTATTCCGGCAACCATAGGCTGTCGTCACGGATCAGCACGCTGGCACCGTTGATCAGCGGGTGCATCCAGCCTTCGTGGGAACCGTCGAAGGCGAAGGACATGAAGTGCAGTTCACAGTCGCTCGGGCTGGTTTCGTAGCGTTCGCCGGTGGCGATGATGTGTGCCACCAACGGGCCGTGGGAGACGGCGACACCTTTGGGCATGCCGGTGGAGCCAGAGGTGTAGATCACATAGGCGAGGTTGTCGCCGTCCAACGCCACTTGCGGCGCCGTCTCGGCGTAATCCTCGGTGTGATCAATCGCCAGCACTGCAAGACCTTCAGGAATCGGCAGTTGCGGCACCGCACTGCTGTGGCTCAGCAGCAACTTCGCGCGGCTGTCTTCCATCATGTACAGCAGGCGATCACGCGGATACTCGATGTCCAGCGGCACATACACGCCACCGGACTTCATCACGCCGAGGAACGCCACCAGGCTTTCGGCACAGCGCGGCATGGCGATGGCCACACGCACTTCCGGGCCGACGCCACGGGCGATCAGCGCATGGGCCAAACGGTTGGCCTGACGGTCCAGCTCGCCGTAGCTGAGGGTTTGCGCGTCGAACTTGACCGCCACCGCCTGGGGATTTTCACGGGCGCGGTCAGCGAACAGCTCATGCACCAAGCGGGCACTGGAGAAGCCCGACCCGCTGCGATCCCACAGTTGCAGGATGTGCTGCTGCTCGTCGCTATCAAGCAGGTTCAACTGCGCCACGTTCTGCTGCTGATCGGCAACCATCGCCTGCAACAGGTTCTGCCAATGCCGCGCCATGCGCGCAATGGTCGGCGCGTCGAACAGGTCGGTGCTGTAGCCGAGGGACGCCCACAGGCCGTCGCGGCTGTCGTGGGTGTCCAGGTCGAGGTCAAAGTGCGCGGTGCGCCGCTCCCAGGCCAGGTTTTCAATGTTCAGGTGCGCCAGTGCCAGCGGCTCACGCGGGCCGTCGGTCTGGTAGTTGAACATCACCTGGAACAGCGGGTTGAGGCTCAAGCTGCGTTCCGGTTGCAGGGCTTCCACCAGTTGTTCGAACGGCAGGTCCTGATGGGCCTGGGCGTCCAGCGCCCGTTGCTTGACCTGTTGCAGCAGCTGCGCAACGGTGGTCTGGCCGTCGATATCCGCCTTGAGCACCTGGGTGTTGACGAAGAAGCCGATCAGGCGCTCGGTCTCGACCCGGTTGCGGTTGGCGATAGGCACGCCGACGCGGATGTCCTGTTGGCCGCTGTAGCGGTGCAGCAAGGTCTGGAACGACGCCAATAGCAGCATGAACATCGTCACACCTTCGCGCTGGGCCAGGGCCTTGAGACTGGCCGCCAGCGCCGCCGGCAACGGCACGTCGAGGCGCGCGCCGCGATGGCTTTGCTGGGCCGGGCGCTGGTGATCGAACGGCAGTTCCAGCACCGGTTGCTCGCCGCCCAGCAGGTCGCGCCAGTAGCTCAACTGGCGTTGCTGTTCGCCAGCCTCCATCCAGTCGCGTTGCCACAGCGCATAGTCGGCGTACTGGATCGGCATGGCCGGCAACTGCGCCACTTCGCCCCTGCTGTAGGCGCTGTAGAGCTGCACCAGCTCATCCACCATCACGGCCATCGAGCCGCCATCGGAGATGATGTGGTGCTGCACCAGCACCAGCACATGCTCATCCGCCGCCAGGCGCAGCAAGGTCACACGCAGCAGCGGGCCTTGTTGCAAGTTGAACGGCCGCGCGATTTCGGTGGCGACCCGCGCGTGCAGGTCGGCCTCGTCGATATCGGCCAGCTCGATAGGCAGCGTGACCTGCGCACCAATCACCTGCACCGCGCCCTCGCCTTCCTGCTGCACATAGGTGCGCAGGCTATCGTGACGCGCGATCAGGGTGTTGAAGCTGCGCTGCAAGGCTTCGCTGTCCAGCTGGCCGCTAAGGCGCAAGGCGCTGGGGATATGGTAGGCGGCGCTGGCGGGGTCCAGTTGCCAGAGGAACCACTGGCGCTCCTGGGCGTAAGACAGCAGCAGCGGTTGCAGGCGATTGCGCGCCAGCAGCGGTGGTGCCTGTTCGACGCTTTCCAGCGCCTGCACCGCCGCGACAAAACCGGCCAGCCGGGGTTGTTCGAACACCAGTTTCAACGGCACTTCCTGCGACAGGACGTGACGCAGGCGTGAGACCACTTGCATCGCCAGCAACGAGTGACCGCCCATTTCAAAGAAGTGGTCGCTCAGGCCGACGCGTTCGGCGCCAAGGATGTCGGCCCAGATCGCGGCGACTTGTTGCTCCAGTTCGGTGACTGGCGCGACCCACGCCTGTTGCGCTTGGCTGGCGTCCGGTTTTGGCAGCGCCTGGCGGTCCAGCTTGCCGTTCGGGTTGAGCGGCATGCGGTCGAGGAAGATCAGGTGCGCGGGCACCATGTAGTCCGGCAACTGCTCGCGCAGCACGGCTTTCAGGGCTTCGGCGTCTGTTTCGGCGGCCACAAGATAAGCGACCAATTGATTGTCCGCCGCCAACACCAAGGTTTCGCGCACGCCGTCCTGGGCCAGCAACAGCGCCTCGATTTCCCCCAGTTCGATACGGAAACCGCGGATCTTCACCTGATGGTCCACACGGCCGACGTACTCGATCACGCCATCGGCGCGGTAGCGGGCCAAGTCGCCGGTGCGATACAGGCGGTCGCCGCCGAAGGGATCGGGCACGAAGCGCTCAGCAGTCAGTAACGGGCGATTCAGGTAAGCGCGAGCCAGACCGCACTCGCTGCCGATATACAACTCGCCGACAGCGCCCAACGGCGCCAGATTCAAATCGCGATCCAGCACGTACAGCGCACGCCCCGGCAACGAACGACCAATCGGGCTGGCGGTGGCACCTATGGTTTCCGCGCCGCTGGTGCAATCCAATACGCTCGACACCACGGTGGCTTCGGTCGGGCCGTAGGTGTTCAACAAGCGCACATGCCCCAGCCCAGCCTTGAGCCACTGCGCCGGACCGTCCAGCGGCATCGCTTCGCCGCCGATATGAATCTGACGCAACGCCCCGTAGGAACGCGGCCCCGCTGCCAGGCAGTCGAGAAGGAACAGGTTCCAGTAAGCCGTCGGCAAGTCGGCCAGGGTGATGCCTTGGCGGATGATTTCCGCGTACAAACGGCCGCTGTCCCACAGCTCTGCACCGCGCAATACCACGGTCGCGCCATGGGTCAGCGCCGGATACAGCTGCTCGACGAAGCCGTCAAAGTTCAACGTGGCGAATTGCAGGACACGATCATCCTCGCTCAACTGCGAATAACCGGCCGCGATGTTGGAGAACTCGGTCAACGCCGCGTGGTTGATCGCCACGCCTTTCGGTTTGCCGGTGGAGCCCGAGGTGTAGATCACATAGGCCAGGTTCTGCGGATCGACCGACACCTGCGGATTGCCCTCGGCACACCGCTGCAACGCGTCTGCGGCGTTGTCGATATCCAGCCGCGCCACGTCGGCGGGCAGCGGCAATTGCTGGGCGGACTGGCACAACACCAGGCGCACATGGCTGTCTTCGAGCATGTGCAGCAGGCGTTCGCGCGGGTATTGCGGGTCCAGCGGCACATAGGCGCCACCGGCCTTGAGAACCGCCAACAGGCTGACCACCATGGCGAACGAACGCTCCACCGCGACGCCCACCATGACTTCCGGGCCAACGCCCTGGCCGATCAGGTAGTGGGCCAACTGGTTGGCCTGGCGATTCAGTTCGGCGTAGGTCAGCGTCTGCTCATCCAAACACAGGGCAATCGCGTCGGGACGTCGTTGGGCTTGCCCCTCAAACAGGCCGTGCACACCCAGCGGGCTTTCGAAGGATGCACCGCCGCTGTTCCAGGCGTTCAGCATGTCGCGCTGTTCAGCGTCGGCCAGCAACGTCAGTTGCGCGAGACGGTTGCCAGCGCTGGCGACCATCCCGTGCAGCACGGTTTGCCAATGCTGCGCCATGCGCGCCACGGTGGCCGCCTCGAACAGGTCAGTGGCAAAGGTCCAGGAGGCCCACAGGCCGCTGTCGGTTTCTTCGGTGTCCAGGCTCAAGTCGAACTGCGCGCTCTCGCTGGCCCACTCCAGTGACGTCACGCCCAGCCCCGGCAATTGCTGCGCGCCGGCGTCTTTGCGGGTTTGCGCCTGGTGGTTGAACATCACCTGGAACAGCGGGTTGTGGCTCAGGCTGCGTTCCGGTTGCAGCGCCTCCACCAGTTGTTCGAACGGCAGGTCCTGGTGACTCTGGGCCTGCAACGTGCGTTCCTTGACCTGGGCCAGCAACTGGCGAAAGGTCATCTGGCCGTCAAGGTCGGCCTTGAGCACCTGGGTGTTGACGAAAAAGCCGATCAGGCGCTCGGTCTCGGCGCGGTTGCGGTTGGCGGTCGGCACGCCGACACGGATGTCCGACTGCCCGCTGTAGCGGTACAGCAGGGTCTGGAACGACGCCAGCAACAGCATGAACAGGGTCACGCCTTCGCGCTGCGCGAGGGCCTTGAGGCCGGCGACCAGCGCCGGTTCCAGCGCCATATCCTGACGCGCGCCGCGATAACTCTGGCGCGCTGGCCGTGGGTGATCGAACGGCAGTTCCAGCACCGGCTGGCTGCCGCCGAGTTGTTCGCGCCAGTAACCGAGTTGGCGTTCCTTCTCCCCCGCTTCCATCCAGCGCCGCTGCCACAGGGCGTAGTCGGCGTATTGAATCGGCAGTGCACCGAGCTGGCAGTCCTGGCCCTGGCTGTAGGCGGCGTAGAGCTGCATCAGCTCCTGCACCATCACGCCCATCGACCAACCATCGGAGACGATATGGTGCTGCACCAGCACCAACACCTGCTCGTCTTCGCCCAGGTTGAGCAGGTTCACCCGCAGCAAGGCACCCTGCTGTAAATCGAAGGGTTCGGCGATCAGCGCCTGCACCCGCGCTTGCAGCCCGGCTTCGCTGACCGCGCTTTCATCGATCTCGACGACGGCGTGGGCGAGCACCACCTGGGAGCGGTGGTCGCCGTCCAGGTGCAGGCGCGTGCGCAGGCTTTCATGGCGCGCCAGCAGGCTGTCGAAGCTGCGCTGCAAGGCGCTTTTATCCAGGCGCCCGCTCAGGCGCAGCACGCCGGGGATGTGGTAGGCGGCGCTGTGCGGGTCCAGTTGCCAGAGGAACCATTGGCGCTCCTGGGCGTAGGACAGCGGCAGCGCTTCACCGGCCTCGCGGGCCGCGGCAATCGGCAGTTGCCCGAAGCTCATGCCACGGGTTTGCAAACGTTGGTAGAACTGCTGGCGTTGTTCCAGAGGCAGGCGAAGAAAGCGCGACACCAGGTCGATATTAGGGTTGGAAAGCATGGTTCAAATCGCCTCTAGTTCGCTCAAAAAGTCACGAAGATCATCAAAGTCTTCCGCGCTGCCGGCACGGAATGTCGCGGCGGCCTGGACATAGGCGCGCAGCGTTTCGGTCTGGAACACTTCCACCAGCGGCACTTCCAGGCCCAGTTCGGCCTGCACCCGCGAGGTGATCTGGATCGCCAGCAGCGAATGGCCGCCGACTTCGAAGAAGTTGTCGTTCAGGCCCACTTGTTCAAGGCGCAGCACATCGGCCCAGATGGCGGCGATCTGCTGTTCCAGCTCGGTTTCGGGGGCCACGTAGTGTTGCTGCAACTGGCTGGCGTCCGGCTCGGGCAGGCCCTTGCGGTCGAGCTTGCCGTTGGGGGTCAGCGGCATTTGCGCGAGGAACATGAAGTGCGCGGGCACCATGTAGTCCGGCAGGCGGGTTTTCAGGGCGCGGCGCAGGGTGTCGCGGAACTCGGTTTCGTTGGCCAGCGACGCATCGGCCGGGACGACGTAAGCCACTAGCTGCTTGCCGGTCGGGCCGTCCTGGGCCACCACCACGGTTTCGCCGACGCTGTCCTGTTCCCGCAGGCGCGCTTCGATTTCCCCCAGTTCGATGCGGAAGCCACGGATTTTCACTTGGTGATCGACGCGGCCGAGGTAGTCGACGACGCCGTCGGGACGCCCACGGGTCAGGTCGCCGCTGCGGTACACGCGGCTGCCGGGTTTGCCGAACGGGTCCGGTACAAAGCGTTCGGCGGTGAGTGCTGGACGCTCCAGGTAACCCCGCGCAACGCCCTCGCCGCCCAGGTACAACTCGCCGGCGACGCCGATGGGTTGCAGGTTGAGTTGGGCATCCAGTACGTAGCCGCTGCGGTTGCCCAGCAAGGTGCCAATCGGTGCGTAAACGGCGCCGCAAGGGTCGCCTTTGCGGGCTTTCCACAACAGCGGTGTGACCACGGTTTCAGTCGGGCCGTAGCCGTTGAACAGGTAGGTTGGACGTAATGCACGCCAAGCCAGGTCGTAACTGGCCTGCGCCACTGCATCGCCGCCGAAGCAGTAGACCCGCACGGCCGGTGGATTGCCGTCGCGCTCGGCGTGCTCGGCCAGCTGTTGCAGGTACACCGGTGGGAACACGGCCATGGTCACGTTATGCCGATGCATCTGCGCGTAGGTGTGTTCCGGCAGCCACAGGCTGTCGTCACGGATCAGCACGCTGGCGCCGTTGATCAGCGGGTGCATCCAGCCTTCGTGGGAGCCGTCGAAGGCAAAGGACATGAAGTGCAATTCGCAGTCGCTTGGGCTGGTTTCGTAGCGTTCACCGGTGGCGATGATGTGCGCCACCAAAGGCCCGTGGGACACCGCCACGCCTTTAGGCATGCCGGTAGAGCCGGAGGTGTAGATCACGTAGGCGAGGTTGTCGCCATCCAATTCCACCTCTGGCGCGGTCTCGGCGTAGCCCTCGGTGCGATCAATCGCCAACACCTCCAGGCCGTCGGGAATCGGCAATTGCTGCAACGCGCTGCTGTGGGTCAGCAGCAATTTCGCGCGGCTGTCTTCCATCATGTACAGCAGGCGATCACGCGGATATTCGATATCCAGAGGCACATACACGCCACCGGATTTCATCACGCCGAGGAACGCTACCAGGCTTTCGGCACAGCGCGGCATGGCGATGGCCACGCGCACTTCGGGGCCGACGCCACGGGCGATCAGCGCGTGGGCCAAACGGTTGGCCTGACGCTCCAGCTCGCCGTAGCTGAGGGTTTGCGAGTCGAACTTGACCGCCACGGCCTGGGGATTTTCACGGGCGCGATCGGCGAACAGTTCATGCGCCAAACGGACACTCGGGAAGCCAGACTCGCTGCGATCCCACAGTTGCAGAATGTGCTGCTGCTCGTCCGCATCCAGCAGGTTCAGTTGGCCAATGCTCTGTTGCTGATCGGCAACCATCGCCTGCAACAGGTTCTGCCAATGCCGCGCCATGCGTGCGATGGTCGTGGCGTCAAACAGGTCGGTGGCGTAGCTCAGCGAGGCGCGCAGTTGCGCCGCCGACTCTTCGATATCCAGTGTCAGGTCGAACTGGGCGACCGCTTCGTCCCAGGCGACCGGACTGATAGCCAACTCGCCCAGGCGCTGCAAATGCCCGCCCGCCAGGCTGATATGGTGGTTGAACGCTACCTGGAACAGCGGGCTCAGGCTGAGGCTGCGTTCCGGTTGCAGTGCCTCCACCAGTTGCTCGAACGGCAGGTCCTGATGGGCCTGGGCTTCAAGGGCGCGCTGTTTGACCTGGGCCAGCAGTTCACGCACGGTGGTGTGCCCGTCGATATCCGCCTTGAGCACCTGGGTGTTGACGAAGAAGCCGATCAGGCGCTCGGTCTCGACCCGGTTGCGGTTGGCGATAGGCACGCCGACGCGGATGTCCTGCTGGCCGCTGTAGCGGTGCAGAAGCACCTGGTAGGACGCCAGCAACAGCATGAACAGCGTCACGCCTTCGCGCTGGGCCAGGGCTTTGAGGCCGTCCAATAGCTGCGCAGGCAGCGGCACATCGAGGCGCGCGCCACGATGGGTCGGCACCGCCGGGCGTTGGTGATCGAACGGCAGTTCCAGCACCGGCTGTTCGCCGCCGAGCAGTTCGCGCCAGTAATCGAGCTGACGGGCCTTCTCCCCCGCTTCCATCCACTGGCGTTGCCACGCCGCGTAGTCGGCGTATTGCACCGCCAGCGCCGGCAGTTGCAGGCTTTGCCCCTGGTTGTAGGCGGCGTAGAGCTGCACCAGTTCATCCACCATCACTTGCATCGACCAGCCATCGGAGATGATGTGGTGCTGCACCAGCACCAGCACATGTTCGTCCGCCGCCAGGCGCAGCAGGCTGACGCGCATCAGCGGGCCCTGGCGCAGGTCGAACGGCGCAGTGATGCGCGCCTCGACCAGGGCTTTCAAGCGTGCCTCATCGGCGTCCACCAGCGTGAGTTCGATCGCCACGTGCGGGCGGATCACTTGCACCGTGCGGTCGGCGTCCTGCTGCAAATGGGTGCGCAGGCTGTCGTGGCGCGCGGCCAGGGTGTCGAAGGCGCGCTGCAAGGCGGCGTGATCCAGCGGGCCCTTGAGGCGCAAGGCGCTGGGCACGTGATAGGCGGCGCTGCGGGGGTCCAGTTGCCAGAGGAACCACTGGCGTTCCTGGGCGTAGGACAGGGCCAGCGGCTGGTCGCGTTCGATGGGTTGGATCTGACTGATCTGCACCTGTGTTTCACCCAGTGCGCGGACGAAGTCGCCGAGCACGGGTTGATCGAACAGGGCCTTCAAGCCCACCTCGAGGCCGAGATCGTGGCGGATGCGCGACACGGTCTGGGTCGCCAGCAGGGAATGCCCGCCCAACGCAAAGAACTGATCGTTGAGGCCGACCTGCGCCACGCCGAGCACCTCGGCCCAGATCGCGGCGATCTGTTGTTCCCGCTCGGTGTGCGGCGCAAGGTATTCACGCGCCTGCACGTCGACTTTCGGCAGGGCCTTGCGGTCGAGCTTGCCGTTGGGGCTCACGGGCATGCGCTCAAGCGCCAGCCATTGCGCCGGGACCATATAGTCCGGCAGGTGCGCGGCCAGATGGGTGCCCAGCACTTCACGCCAGTCATCAGCGGCGTCATGCAGCACCACATACGCCACCAGGTAGTGGCCATCGACCGCCAACACGGCGCTCTCGCGCACCGTGTCGTGTTCCAGCAGGCGCGCTTCGATTTCCCCCAGTTCGATGCGTTGGCCACGCAGTTTGACTTGATGGTCGATGCGCCCGGCGTATTCGATCACGCCGTCGTCGCGGTAACGCGCCAGGTCACCCGTGCGGTACAGGCGCTCACCGGCAACAAACGGATGGGCGATAAAACGCTCGGCCGTCAGCGCCGGGCGACGGTGATACCCGCGCGCCAGGCCGATGCCGCCGAGGTACAACTCGCCCAGCACGCCAACGGGCGCGGGTTCGAAGTGGCTGTCGAGGATGTAGCAACCGACGTTGGCAATCGGCCGGCCAATCGGCACGGCGTCGCGGCCTTCATCGACGCAGGTCCAATAGGTCACGTCGATGGCGGCTTCGGTCGGGCCGTAGAGGTTGTAGAGCCCGGCCTCGGGCAGTTTGGCGAAGACTTGCTGCTGGGCGTCCACCGGCAGGGCTTCACCGCTGCACACGATGCGGTGCAGGGTGTGGCAGGTGGCAACGGTCGGTTCTTGCAGGAACGCCTGCAACATCGACGGCACAAAGTGCAGCGTGGTGATTTGCTCGGCGTTGATCAGGCTGACCAGCTTGGCCGGATCACGGTGATCGCCCGGCGCTGCCACCACCAGGCGGGCGCCGGTCAGCAGCGGCCAGAAGAACTCCCACACGGAGACGTCGAAGCTGAACGGGGTCTTTTGCAACACGCTGTCGCTGACGTCCAGCGCGTAGGCCTCCTGCATCCAGTGCAGGCGGTTGGCCAGGGCGGCATGGCGGTTGCCGGCGCCTTTGGGCTGGCCGGTGGAACCTGAGGTGTAGATCACGTAGGCGAGGTTTTCGCCGTGCAGTTCAATGTGCGGATTGACGTCGCTGTAGCCTTCGAAGGCTGATTCACCCAGCACTAGGGTGTCGAGGGTCGACGGAATCGGCAGCTGTACCTGTAAATGCGCCTGGGTCAGCAGCAGTTTGACGCCGCTGTCCTCCAGCATGTAGGCCAGGCGTTCGCGCGGGTATTCCGGGTCCAGCGGCACATAGGCACCACCGGCCTTGAGCACGGCGAGCAGGCCCACGACCATTTCGATGGAACGCTCCACTGCCAAACCGACCAGCACGTCCGGGCCCACGCCGGCTTCGATCAAGCGGTGCGCCAAGCGGTTGGCGCGGCGGTTCAGCTGGGCGTAGGTCAAGCGTTGTTGCGCGAAGGCCAGCGCCGGCGCATCCGGCGTGCGGGCAGCTTGTTCTTCGATCAGGTGGTGCACGCAATGCTGCAACGGATAGTCGCGGGCGGTGGCGTTCCAGGCGTAGACCACCTGTTGGTGTACGGCGTCGGTCAGCGCCGGTACATCCCCCAGGCGCCGAGGTGCTGGCTGGCTCAAGCCGTGCAGCAGGTGCTGGAAGGACTCGGTCAGTTGGCGGATTTCATCTTCGCCAAACAGCTGCGTATCGAAGCTGAACTCAAACTCCAACGTCGTACCCGCGCCGAGCAACACGGTGAGCGGATAGTGCGTCTGCTCCAGGTTTTGCACATTGCTGAACGCAAGCCCGGCAGGCGCACCATGGGCCAACGCCTCGGAGACCGGATAGTTTTCCACCACCAGCAGCGTGTCGAACAACGCCACACCGCCCGCCCCCGCCCAGCGCTGGATATCGAACAGCGGCGTGTGCTCGTGTTCGCGCAGGCTGAGGTTGAGGGCCTGCACCTGTTGCAACCACTCGCCGACCCACAGTTGCGGGCTCGGCGTGGCAATGACCGGCAAGGTGTTGATGAACAGGCCGACTTGCTGTTCAACCCCCGGCAAACCGGCCGGGCGCCCGGAAACGGTCGCGCCGAAGGCCACGGTATCCTGGCCGGTGTGGCGTTGCAGCAACAGCAGCCAGGCCGCTTGCACCAGGGTATTGAGGGTGACTTTGTGCGACTGCGCGAAGGCCTTGAGTTGCGCGCTGTGCGCCGGGCTCAGGTGCAGGTGTTGGCTGCCCTTGGCCGCTGCGGGCGCCGTCGAAACGCCGCGCGCCAGTTGCGTCGGCGTGTGCAGCGTTGCCAACTGGTTTTTCCAGAACGCTTCGCTGAGGGACGCGTCCTGCGCCTGCAACCAGCCGATGTAATCGCGGTAGTGCCCGTGGATCGCCGGCAACGGCTGGCCGGCATAGTGCTGCAAGACTTCGCCGAACAGCTGCGCACGGCTCCAGCCATCCAGCAGGATGTGGTGGTTGGTGTAGATCAGATGGAAGCAGTCGTGGCCGGTGCGTACCAGTTTCAGGCTGAGCAGCGGCGCCTGTTCCAGCACAAAACCCTGGGCGCGGGTGGATTCGCTCAGTGCGTCCAGCGCTGCTTGCTGATCGGGGCGCGCCTGCCAGTCGTATTCGGCGAACGGCAACGCGACATCCCGATGGACCGCTTGCAACGCTTGCGCTTGCGCGTCCTGCCAGATGAACCCGGTACGCAACATGTCGTGCCGCGCCAGCACCTGTTCCCAGGCCCGCTGGAAGCGCGGCACGTCGAGGCCGTGGATGTCGGCGCGCAGCTGGCTGACGTAGATGTCGTCCTGGCCTTGCTGGTACAGGCTGTGGAACAGCATGCCCTGCTGCATCGGCGACAGCGGGTACAGGTCCTGCACGCCACGGGGAGTGAGCGCCAACTCATCCAGTTGCGCCTGGGTCAGGCATGCCAGAGGCACGTCGGCCGGGGTCAGGCCGCCGTGTTGCGGGTCGAGGCAGTGGGCGATCAGCGCCCGCAGTTCCTGCTGGTAATCGTCTGCCAGGCGTTGAATGGTCGACGCCTGGAACATCTCGCGGCTGAAGCCCCAGCTCAGGCTCAGTTCACCGCCGTACACCTGCCCTTCCAGCGTCAGCCAGTTGGCCAGCGGCGCCTCGGCGTCCTGGGCCTGGCCGCTGCCTTGTGTGGCGGGAACGAACAGCGCGGACGCGTCGAACTGCCGGTCGAACTGCCCCAGGTAGTTGAAGGTGATGCGCGGTACTGCCAGGCCGGCCAGGGCTTCGCGGGACTCAGGCGTGCCCAGGTAGCGCAGCAGGCCGTAGCCCAGGCCCTTGTCGGGCACGGCGCGCAGTTGCTCCTTGACTGATTTGATCGCGCTCGACAATTCGCCGTCGGCCTGCAATCGCACGGGGAACAGGCTGGTGAACCAGCCGATGGTGCGGCTCAGGTCGACGCCGTCGAACAGGTCTTCGCGACCATGGCCTTCCAGCTGGATCAGCGCCGCGTGCTGGCCGCTCCAACGGCTGAGCACCCGCGCCAGCGCGGTCAGCAGCAGGTCGTTGACCTGGGTGCGATAGGCCGCCGGGGCGTCTTGCAGCAGTTGGCGCGTTTGCTCGGCGTCGAGACGGATGTCGATTTTGCTGCCCAGACGGTTTTGCAGGCCGCCCTGGGGGTTGTCACACGGCAGGTCGGCGTCGACCGACTGCGCCTGCCAGTACGGCAGTTGCGCGTCGAGGCTGTGGGCGTGGGCCTGCAACTGCTGCGCCCAGGTTTGATAGGCGCTGGTTTTGGCCGGCAAGGCGGCTCTGTTGTAAGCCTGTTGCAGGTCTTCCAGCAGGATGCGCCACGACACGCCATCGACCACCAGGTGATGGACCACCAGCAGCAGGCGCTGGGTGCCATCGGCCAGCGTGATCAAGGCGGCACGCAGCAGCGGGCCGTGTTCCAGGTCGAGGCTACGCTGGGCTTCATCGCACAGGGCGGCCAGTTCGGCATCGCTGCTGGCGTGGGATTGCCACAACGCCGCGTCGGTGACGGCTGCGCCATGGCTTTGCTGCCAGCCATCGGCCTGCTGAACGAAGCGCAGGCGCAGGGCATCGTGATGGTTGATCACCTGGGTCAACGCCGCTGCAAGACGCGCAGGCTCCAGGGCCTCACGCGGGGTCAACAGCAGTGACTGGTTCCAATACTGACGCGCCGGGATCGCCTGGGCGAAGAAGGCGTGCTGCACCGGGGTCAGGATCACCTCGCCGCTGACCGGACCTTGATCGATCAGCGCGGCCTGCTCGAAGCTCGCCACCAGCGCCAGGCTGCGCACGCTCTGGTACTGGAACAGGTCGCGCGGGCTGAGACGAATCCCCGCCTGCCGGGCACGGCTGACCACCTGGATGGAGATGATCGAGTCGCCGCCCAGCTCGAAGAAGTTGTCGTCCAGGCCGACTTGCGCGATGCCCAGCACATCGCTCCAGATCGCCGCCAAAGCGCTTTGCAAAGGGTTTTCCGGGGCACTGTAGGCCTGTTGCGGCGCGGCGTCCGGCAAGGGCAGCGCCTTGCGGTCGAGCTTGCCGTTGGCGGTCACCGGCAGCTTGGCCAGGGCGATGAAGTGGGTCGGCACCATGTATTCCGGCAGGCTGCCGAGCAGCCAGGCCTTGAGGTCGGCGGGCTCGTCCTGTTCGTGGACGAGGTACGCGACCAGTTGCTTGCCGCCGTGCACCAGCACCACGGCTTCACGCACCGCGGGGTGTTGCATCAGGCGCGTCTCGATTTCACCGAGTTCGATGCGCAGGCCGCGCAGCTTGACCTGATGGTCGAGGCGGCCGAGGTATTCGATGACGCCGTCGGCGCGTTGGCAAACACGGTCGCCGGTGCGATACAGGCGCTCGCCAGCCACGAACGGGCTCGGCACAAAGCGCTCGGCGGTAAGCGCCGGACGCCGGTGATAACTGCGGGCCAGGCCCGTGCCGCCCAGGTACAGCTCGCCGGACACGCCGGCCGGTACCGGGTTGAGTTGGGCGTCGAGTACGTAGGTGGCGAGGTTCGCGATGGGCCGCCCGATGGGCACGCTGTCGGCGCCTTCGTCGATGCAGGTCCAGTGGGTCACGTCGATGGCGGCTTCGGTGGGGCCATAAAGGTTGAACAAACCGGCCTGGGGCAACTTGGCGAAGACCTGGGTTTGCGCATCCAGCGGCAAGGCTTCGCCGCTGCACACAATGCGCTTGAGGCTGGCGCAGGCGTGCACGCCCGGCTCATGGATAAACGCCTGCAACATCGACGGTACAAAGTGCAAGGTGGTGATGCCGTGGCGGCCAATGGTCTCGATCAGCCGCGCCGGCTCGCGGTGTTCGCCAGGGGCGGCGACCACCAGGCGCGCGCCGGTCATCAGCGGCCAGAAGAACTCCCACACCGACACATCAAAGCTGAACGGGGTTTTCTGCAGGACCGCGTCACTGTCGTCCAGTGCGTAGGCCTGCTGCATCCAGCACAGGCGGTTGACCAGCGCGTGATGGCTGTTGCCGGCGCCCTTGGGTTTGCCGGTGGAGCCGGAGGTGTAGATCACGTAGGCGAGGTTCAGCGCCTGGATCGGCACGGCAGGCGATTGTGCGCTGTAGCCGTCAAGCCACGGCGCGGGCTGGTCCAGGGCGATCACCCGGATGCCTGCGGTCGGCAGTTGCGCCAGCAGGCTGTGCTGGCTGAGCAGCAGCGTGATGCCGCTGTCTTCGATCATGTACGCCAGGCGTTCCTCGGGGTACTCGGGGTCCAGCGGCACATACGCGCCGCCCGCCTTGAGAATGGCGAGCAGGCCCACCACCATGTCGATGGAGCGCTCGATGCAGATACCCACCAGCACGTCCGGGCCAACGCCGCTCTCGCGCAGCAGGTTGGCCAGCCGGTTAGCGCGGGCGTCGAGCTGGGCGTAGGTCAGCGTGGAGCTGGCGAACGTCAGCGCCGGAGCATCCGGGGTGCGCTGCACCTGGTCTTCGATCAGGTGATGAATGCCGCGCTCGGTCGGATAGGCCTCGGCGGTGTGGTTCCAGGCGACGACCTGCGCGTGGCGGTCCTCGGCGCTGAGCATCGGCAACTCGCCAATGCGTTGCTCGCCATCCGCGACCATGGCCTGCAACAGGCTGATCCAGTGCGCGGCCATGCGTGCGATGGAGGGCGCGTCGAACAGGTCGTTGGCGTAGGTCAGCGCCGCATGCAGGGTGCCGGACTTTTCGTAGGTGTCGAGGGTCAGGTCAAACTGGGTGGTGCGGCCTTGCCACTCCACAGCGGCCAGCTCCAGGCCGGAGGCGGTGCGGATGCTGGCGATGTCCGCCACCAGCGGCTGGTGGTTGTACATGACCTGGAACAGCGGCGTGTGGCTGAGGCTGCGCTCGACTTTCAGCGCTTCCACCAGGCGCTCGAACGGCAACTCCTGATGATCCTGGGCACCCAGCGCGTGCTCCTTGATGCCTTGCAGCAACTCGCCGACGCGGGTTTGCCCGGTGAGTTCGGTGCGCAGCACCTGGGTGTTGACGAAAAAGCCGATCAGGCCCTCGACTTCACTGCGGTTGCGGTTGGCAATGGGCACGCCGATACGGATATCGCCCTGCCCGGTGTAACGATGCAACAGCACGTTGAAGGCGCCGAGCAGCAACATGAACAGGGTGACGTTGTGCTGCTGGGCACAGCTGCGCAGTTGCGCGGCCAGCGCCGGCTCGATCGCGAAATTATGCCGCGTGCCCTGGTAACTGGGCATGGCCGGGCGCGAGCGGTCGGTGGGCAATTCCAGCACCGGGTGTTCGTCGCCCAGGCGCGCCTGCCAGTAGTCGAGCTGGCGCGCCTGCTCGCCCGCTTCCAGCCAGCGGCGCTGCCACAGGGCGTAGTCACTGTACTGGATCGGCAACGGCGGCAGTTGTGGTGCTTCGTTGCGCTCATGGGCGTCGTAGAGGCGGATGAATTCGTCGATCAGCACGTTCATCGACCAGCCATCGGAGACGATGTGGTGCAGGGTCAGCAAAAGCACGTGCTCCTGGGTGTCGAGCTTGAGCAGTTGCACGCGCAGCAGCGGGCCGTGTTCCAGGTCGAACGGGTGCAGCGATTGTGCGGTCGCGGCGGCATTGACGGCGGGCTCGCGCTCGGCTGCGGTCAGGGCGCTGAAATCCAGGTGCTCGATGACCAGCGAGGTCGGCGTGGCGACTTGCAGCAGGCGCTCATCGGCCTGGCGCTGGAACACGGTGCGCAAGGTTTCGTGCCGCGCCACCAGGCTGGCGAACGCCTGTTCCATGGCCTCCAGGTTCAGCGCGCCCTTGAGCCGCACCGCGCCCGGCAAGTTATAGGCGCCGCTGGCCGGGTCCAATTGCCACAGGAACCACATGCGCTGCTGCGCGTAGGACAGCGCCTGGCGATCCTCCGTCTCCACCCCTGCCGGAATCGGAAACCGGGAAAAATCCACGCCTTCTTTCTGCAAGGCTTGCAGGAACAGTTGGCGTTTTTCCAGGGGCAACCCGATAAACCGGCGAGCAAGTTTCAAGGAGTCTTCAGCATTCATTTCTTGGAGTCCGGGGCAATAGGCGGGAAGCACAAAGGCACGTCGTCCCTATAAAACGAACCGGAAGGGGAAAAATTAGCGGGGGGATGGAGGCTGCGTGGAACCGCCCTACAAGAAACCGGAGAGCCATTGCGACTCAGTAGAAATCAGCGTCGAAGACGACTGCCTGTCTGGCAAGCTTTTGTACATCGACGCCCTGCACAGTTATGAAGGACAAACCCGAAAAGAACTTGAGATTGCCTTTCGCGCAGCAGTGGATGGGTTCATCACCCCAACCGCCGGTACCCCAGCACCGCTGACCCCAACACCACCGCCCCCGCCACCAACGCCACCCAGAACCCGCTGGTGGCGCCAAAGTGGTCGATCATCCAGCCGGAGCTGGCGGCGCCGATGGCCACGCCGATGCTCAGGCCAGTAATCAGCCAGGTCATGCCTTCGGTCAGGCGGCTGGGCGGGACGATGCGCTCCACCAGGGCCATGGACACGATCAGGGTCGGCGCGAAGAACAGCCCGGAAATGAAGATCGCCACCGCCAGGCCCGGGATGTTGGTCACCAGCAACAACGGCAAGGTGGTCAACGCCGTGGCCACGCCGCAGCACAGAAACTGCTTGGGCAACGGCGCCTTGAGCTTGAGCGTGCCAAACGCCAGCCCCGCCAGGCACGAGCCGATGGCGTACACCGACAGCACGATGCTCGCCGCCGCCGGCTGGCCCTGGTGCTGGGCGAAGGCCACGCTGACCACGTCGACCACGCCGACGATCACGCCCATGGCCAGCAACAGGATCATCAGGATCAGCACCGACGGCGAGGCGATCAACCAGCCGCTGTGATGGTCGTGGTGCGCATGCACGGGCGGTTCGGTTTCACGTTGCAGCACAAAGGTGGTGACGCCCACCGCCAGCAACAGCGCGGCGACCAGCGGCCCGGCCTCCGGGAACAGCACCACGCTCAGGCCCACCGAAATCGGCGGGCCGATGATGAAGCACACTTCATCCAGCACCGATTCCAGGGCAAACGCGGTTTGCAGCTGGGGTTGCCCGCGGTACAACTCGGTCCAGCGCGCCCGCACCATGGCGGACATGTTCGGCATGCAGCCGGCCAGCGCGGCGAACAGGAACAACGTCCAGCTCGGCGCCTGCAAACGGGTACACAGCAGCACCATCAACAAACCGCCGCCACCGATCAACGCGGCGATGGGCAGCACCCTGCCCTGGCCGTAACGGTCCACCAGGCGGGAAACCTGCGGCGCGCAAAACGCCGTGGCCAACGCAAACACCGCCGCCACCGAGCCTGCCAGGCCGTAGCCGCCATGCACCTGGGCAAGCATGGTGATCAGGCCGATGCCGGTCATCGACACCGGCATGCGCGCAAGCATCCCGGCCAGTACAAAAGCCCGGGCGCCTTGGACCTGGAACAACGCGGCGTAAGGGTTTGCCATCTTGCTGGACCTCTTCCTCTGCGCCTTGGGACTTGCTATCTAAAGTCATCAAGGCAAAATACATACGGTGCGTATGTGACGAATCATGCTTAACATACGCAGCGTATGTCAATCACTCACTTGCCCATAACGAGCCACCCCATGAGCCGAGCCCGTGCCGAAATGATCGAAGACACCCGCGCCCGGCTGATCGCCAGCGCGCGCCAGGCGTTCGCCACACAAGGGTACGCCAACACCTCGATGGACGACTTTACCGCCCGCGCCGGGCTGACCCGGGGTGCTTTGTACCATCACTTCGGTGACAAGAAAGGCCTGCTGGCCGCGGTGGTTGCGCAACTCGACAGCGAGATGGATGCGCGATTGCAACGCATCACCGAACAGGCCCTTGACCCCTGGGCCGGTTTTTGTGAGCGCTGCCAGACGTATCTGCGCATGGCCCAGGATAGCGAGATCCAGCGCATCGTATTGCAGGACGCCCCGGCCGTGCTGGGAGACAGCGGCGCCCAGCAACATTGCGTGGCCTCCCTGAGCCAACTGCTGGAAGCCTTGATGCAGGCCGGGGTGATCCACCCGGTGCCGAGCCAGGCGCTGGCTCAGTTGATCAATGGCAGCCTGGTCAGCACCGCGCTGTGGATCGCCCGGGACGAAGACCCGGACGCGCGCCTGAAGGAAGGTTTGCTCGGTTTGGAGCTACTGCTGCGTGGCCTGACAGTCACACCAACCGCGTGATCTGCTTGTGCCGCCACACCAGCCGGTAATACGCGACCTGCAACCCGAGCATCGCCAGGTAAGTCACCGGAAACGCCATCCACACGCCTTCCAGGCCGAAGTGCGCGTTGAACAAGTACGCCATCGGTAGCTCCACGCACAGCACGCAGAAGATCGAGATCGCCACCGGCATCAACACTACGCCGCTGGCGCGCATGATGCCGCCCACCACCGCCTGGAAGCCGAACACCAGGATGCTCCACAGCATGATATGCAGCAGGTGCTCGGCGTTGACCCGCGCCGCGTCGTCGGTGATGAACAAGCCGAGCAGCCAGTGTGACAACACATAACCCAGCACAATCAAGCCGCCGGTGAGGCAGGTGTTGATCAGCAGCCCGGTGCGCAGGATCGGCCCGATGCGCTCCAGGCGCCCCGCACCAATGGCCTGGGCGCCGAGGATCGACGCGGTGATGGCAATCGACAACGCGGGGAACTGCACGTAGTTGACGATCTGCGTCACCGCACCGTAGGCCGCCGTGGCTTGGGAGCCGTGACCGTTGACCAGGGCGAGAATGACCAGTTCCGATAGCGACAGCACCACCATCTGTAAGCCGGTAGGCAGGCCGATGCGCAGGACTTTGCCGAGGATCACGCGGTCTAGGCGCAAGGCGGCGAGCAGTTCGCGGTCGGGCGCCATGACGTGCTTCTTGTGGCGCAGGCGCAGGACCAGAAACAGCATGGCCAAGGCGTTGCCCACCAGCCCGGCGAACACCGCGCTCTGGATGCCCATGGGCGGCAAACCGATCCAGCCGCGAATCAGCGCCGGGGTCAGCAACAGGCCCACCAAGGTGGAAACCACCAGTGCCAGCAACGGCGACACCGTATCGCTGACACCGCGCAACAACTGGGTATAGAGGATAAAAACCAGCAGCAGCGGCATGATCAACATCATCATCTGCGCATAGCCCACCGCATCGTCCAACACGTCAATCGGCGTGCCCAACGCTTGCAACGCCGGGCGCGCAAACAGGCTGCCGAGCACCGCAGCAATCACGCCCACCAACGCGCCCAGGGTCAGGGTGGCACCGGTAATCACCTTGACCAACCCGGTCTCCTGCGCGCCCCAGGCCTGGCCGATCAGCACCGAAGCGCCGGCCCCCAGGCCAATCACCAGGGCGATAAAGAAAAACACAATGGGGAACATCCCCGACACGGCCGCCAGCGCCTGGGTGCCGAGCATTTGCCCGACATAGATGCCGTTGAGGGTGCCGGAAAAACTTTGCAGGAAGTTGGACAGCACCATCGGTGCCAGAAAGATCAGGTAGATCTGCCACAACGGCCGTTGCTGGGTGACTTCCATGGGGGTTCGAATCCGTGAATTATGGTTGGGCGGTAAAGGCATTGCGCGACAGCCAGGCCAGGTACGTCTGCACGTCCAGCGGCCAGTGCGCGATCGTGTGGGCAAAGGCGGCGGCGTCCTGGGCAAACAGTGCGCGCGAGGCGTCTTCAAAACCGGGCAGGTTGCCAGCGATGGCAACCATGAAACGATAGCTGGCCTCCTTGGCCTGGCGTATCTGATCACGGGAGGCGTGCAGGTTGCGAGCGTCATCCACCAACCGGCGCAAAGCCGCCGAGGCGCCACCGCGTTGCTGGCCCAGCCATTCCCAGTGGCGTGGCAACAAGGTGACTTCGCGCGCGACCACGCCCAGCTTTGGCCGCCCCACGGAGGGCGCAACGGGCGGCTCATCAGCAACCTCGGCCGGCACTGGCTGGCCAGGCGCATAGCCAGCCGGCCAAGGGTAATCGACCTGGGTGCCGGTGGCGTCATCGAACACCAGGAAACTGCCGGTGGCCAGGTCAAGGCCTGACAGCGTGTGGGCCACATCGGCGTAGGAACCCGCCGCCACACGTTGATGGCTGACGAAGGCAGTGCACAGGGGAGTGTTTGGCGTAGACATGGTTTATCACCCGGGTCATATTTGTTTTACCCGGGTGATATTAGTCGAATTCTTGTCGCCTGCAAGAAATTTGTTGTGAACACTCGCGGTATTCACGCCGTATAGGGTTGTAGGTGCTGCCGACCCGTTGGGTCGGCCCTTTCTCAGATCAAAGCATCAAGGAAACCTAGCCCTTCGGGAGGTTTTACCATTCATATAGGTGAGGTTTTCTTTGTCGAATCGCTCATCTTTACTGCCTGAAAACCCCCACAATCCCACCCCCACATCCAAATCATTGAGCAGCGAGGTACGCTTTAGAAGTTCGGCAGCAACGGACTTTGCCTTCGGGGAAAAGGTTCGATCACTCGGTACCAAGCCTGCTGCCTGTCGCAACTCATTAAAATTGACATATCGATCTGCACTGCCGCCGGCAGCGTACTCATTAAAGTAAAGATACGTATGTTGAATCAACGAGTTGTCACTCATCAAATCAGCCCGATCTGCCTCCAATGCCAAGTCACTCACTTCAATCAGATCCGAGCGTTTGACCTCGTTAGTGTTCATCAAGCGGTGGGTCAGGCCAGTACCCAACGTTTTAAGGAGTTCAGGCCGGGCGACCAATTCTCGGGCAATATTTTTCTGCTCGTCGCTATACGAACCGTTTAATGCGGATCTGTTGTCGGCGGCATCTTCGATGAGACGCTTGGATAAGCTGCCGCCACCCAGGAATGCTCGATTATTGTCGAGTAACAGCCGAGCAAGTTCTTTATTGCTTACATGTTGCAAGGGGCGGGCGTCGGCGGAGGCAGCTACTTCTGACAGGGGTAGCATGGTTTGCGCGGCGGCATGTGGAACAATTGTGTTGCCAAAGGAATAAGTCATCGTGATAGCCCGATAAAGAAAGACAGTTTCCATTCTGAAATGCGCGTGACGTTTAAGCGTCATAAACAGCACGGAATGGACCTATTTTATGTGGCGTATGGTTCGACCAAGTTCCACAGCGTCATACGTCGTATAAATATAGGGTTAGCAAAAAAAGCGCAGCGCTGGAAGTACTTGCCCCCTTTCAGATACTGGCGACTCTCAGACTAAACATGTATCAGGCGATATCGGTAGCGCGCGTTTGTGCGCCGTCTTGCCGTACGCCGCCTCTACAATTCCCCTCACCCGCTCGCTGACCGGTTGCCCCATCAGGTATGCGTCGATCTCGGCATAGGTGCAGCCATAGGCGTGTTCATCCAACTTGCCCGGCAGCAGCTCTTCCAGGTCGGCGGTCGGGTGTTTGTGCACCAGATTGTCCGGCGCGCCCAGGGCCGTGGCCAGCAGGCGCACTTGGGTCTTGGTCAGGCCGGACAGCGGCGCGAGGTCGCAGGCGCCGTCGCCGAACTTGGTGAAAAATCCCATCAGCGCTTCAGCGCCGTGGTCGGTGCCGACGACCAGGCCGTTGTGCAGGTTGGCCACGGCGTATTGCGCGATCATCCGGGTGCGCGCCTTGACGTTGCCCTTGATGAAATCGACGTGGGCGGCACTGGCTTCGCTGGCGGTCAGGCTGGCCATCAGGCCGTCGACGCTGGCGGCGATGTTCAGGGTGTCGACCTGGTCCGGGGTGATAAAGCCCAGGGCAGCCTGGGCGTCGCCTTCATCGGCCTGGGTGTTGTAGGGCAAGCGCATGGCGATAAACCGCGCGGCGTAGCCTACCTCGCGCAATTGCTCGCACGCCAGCTGGCACAGGCGCCCCGCCGTGAGGGAGTCAACACCGCCACTGATACCCAGCACCAGGGCCTTGCAGCCCGACTGGTGCAACGTGGTCTTGATGAAGTCGATGCGCCGTTGAATCGCCTGGGACTCGCCGCCCCTGGCCAGCGTGCGGTCGATATTCAGTTCCCGAGCGATACGTTCCTGGGTTTGCATGTCACACCTCCACGCTGGCGACGTTGAACACCTTGGCCGCGTACTGCAAAAACGAGGGGTCTTCGCAGACGTTCTTGATCGGGTCGTCGGAGAACTTCACCACCGGTTCGCCGTGCACCCGCACCAGTTTCATCACGATGCTCAATGGCTCCACTCCGTCGACGTCACACGCCAGGCTGGTGCCCATGCCAAAGCCGAACCGCGCCTTGCCGCGCACGTGGCGCAGGATCGGCAGGCATTTTTCGAAGTTCAGGCCGTCGGAGAACATCAGGTCCTTGGTCATCGGATCGATGCCCAGTTGCTTGTAGCGGGCCAGCACCTTGTCGGCCCAGGCGATGGGATCGCCGGAGTCCTGGCGCAGGCCGTCGTAGAGCTTGGCGAAGTACAGGTCGAAGTCCTTGAGGAAAAACTCGGTGCTGATGCAGTCGGTCAGCGCGATACCGAGGCGGCCGCGGTATTCGCGCACCCAGTTTTCCAGGGCGGCGTTCTGGCTCTCGCGCAGGCGCCCCAGTTGCTGGTGCACCATCAGCCATTGGTGCGCCATGGTGCCGATCAGCGGCAGGTCGAACTCATAAGCCAGGTGCGCGTTGCTGGTGCCGACGAACTGGCCGGGGAAGTCGCGGCGCATGATGTCGATCACTTCGCGCTGGGCCTTGAACGACAGGCGCCGGCGCGTGGAAAAGTCGGACACGCGCAGGTCGGCCAACTCGTCGCGGCTGAGGTTTTTCTCCAGCCAGTCGAACTTCTGATAGAGCTTGCGGGTGACGTCTTCCAGGGTCACATCGGGGTATTGGTCACGGTTGCGCAACTCGCTGACCAGGGCCAGCACCGGTTGTTCGAACATGATGCAGTGCAGCATCGGGCCGATGACCCGGATGTTCAGTTGGCCATCGATTTCACTGACGTGGATATAGCGCAGGTTGAACCGGAACAGGCCGAGAAAGCGCTCGTAATCCGGGGTGAGGTATTCGCGAAAGCGCGGGTTGAACAAAAAGCGCAACTCGCCTTCACGCATGTGCAGGCCGGCGAGCTTTTCCAGCTCGTCGCGCAGTGCCGGGATCAAGTGACCGAGCTTTTCCCGTGAACGCACGATGAAGTTGTATTCCACATCGACGTTGGGGTGCTGGTGCAGCACGGCCTGCATCATGGTGAAGGTGTAGTAGTCGGTGTCGAGCAGGCCCTGAATCACCGGGGCGTTGTAGTCGTAGGCACTTTCCATGGTGGGTCTCCTTAACGCGTGGCCATCGCGGCCAGTTCTTCGCGGGTGCTGCTGATGGCGGCACCGGCCTTGCGCAGTTCATTGAGCGCTTGAATACCGCCCTCCTCGCTGATCCCCCGGCACGCCGGCACGTGCAGCACCACCTCCAGGCCCGCCTTGAGCAGTTGCAACGCGGTAGTCTTGACGCAGTAGTCCAGGGCCAGGCCGCCGACGATCACACGCACCACGCCGTGAGCTTTCAGGTACTCGATGACGCCGGTGGAGAGTTTGTCGTGCAGGTCGTGGTAGCAGGCGCCGTAGGGGTGCAGGTCGGGTTCGACGCCCTTCCAGATGAAGTAGTCGTAGTCGTACGGGGTGGGCAACTCGTCCAGCAGCGTGAAGCCCTCGGTCCCCGGAACGCAGTGGCTGACCCAGGTCACGTCGGCGTGGGCCAGGCCGGTGGGTTGCAGCATCTCGCTGTGCTGCGCGACGACCCAGGGTGCGTGCGGGGTGTGGGCGTCCTTGCTGCCAACGCGGTGGCCGGCGAGGCTGGCCATGTAGTTGAGCTCGGCGCCGATGCGGTCACCGCCGACCACCGGCAATTCGTTGGGGCACAGGGGCGTGAAGCTCTTCTGGGCATCGACGTCGAATGAAGCAATGGCGGTTTTTGCGAGGGTCATGGCGGTTCTCCTGTGGCCTGGAAACAAAAGTACACGTCATGTACTTTCATGGCAAGAAACATTTGTTTATCTAGTCTTTATTGAGTTCATGACATATCTGTTCGATCCGTTAGACTGTGACCCGCCACTGCTTATAAGGATGTTCCATGCCGCTCAGCGCCTACCTGCATACCGTCGACCTTTGCGTCCTGTTCTACTGCCGCGCGTCCGGCGAATTGAAACTGCTGCTGAACCAGCGCGACGCCGAGCCCTTCGCCGGGCATTGGGCGCTGCCGGGGGTGGTGGTGAATGGCGGCGTGCAGGATCTGAGCCTCAAGGATGCCGTGGAGCGGTTGCGCGCCAGTGACAAGGTGGGGTTTGAGCTGGCCTGGAGCGAACAGGTGGGTACGGTGGGGGATGCGTTTCGTGATCCGCGTTGTTGGTCGTCGTCCACTTATTACCTGGCGATTGTGGCGGATGAGGTGGCGCTGGCCGAGCATCAGGCCTGGTTTGCGCTGGAGGCGGTGGCGGATGGCAGTATCAAGCTGCCGTTCGATCACAACCTGATTGTGGCGGCGGTGCAGGAGCGGTTGTTGTCCAAGTCGCTCTATAGCAGCTTGCCGTTGATGTTTTTGGGGGGGGAGTTCAGTGCGCCGCAGGCGACCTCGATTTTTTCCCTGGTGCTGGGGCGGCCGGTGTTGAAGACCAGTGTTCGGCAGCGGTTGTTGAAGTTGGCTGAGGCGGGGTATTTGCGGGAGACGGGGCGCAAGAAGCCCGGGGACGGTGGGCGGCCGCAGGCGACGGTCGCGGTTTTGAAGCCTGGGGAGGTTTATTTTTTTGATCGGAGTTTTGCTGATTAGTGGTTTGGTCGGGGGGGCATATCCGTTATTTAGGTAACGGCAGCTTATGGTTCCGCCCTTACGGCGGCTCACTTTGGAAAAGCCCCA